>NZ_CAKLBO010000002.1:0-798231 GCF_920984695.1 Pedobacter sp. Leaf132
CAATCTGGGATTCCGTAAACTTGATTCTTTTCATATTGCCAATTAAAATTAATAGTTTTTCTAATAGCCTCGCTGCGCTCGGTCTAGAATTCTACTTTTAAATGGTCTGAATTTTGGGAAGTGCACATCAACACCACGTCATTGCGAGGCACGAAGCAATCTCTAAGCTATCTTTAACGAAATTCAATAATGGGATTGCTTCGTGCCTCGCAATGACGAATGAGCAAGCAAAGGAAAAACAAAAAGGGCAATTTCTGATAAAGAAACTGCCCTTTTTCGTAATCATAATTATCCTGTCTACCAGAATTTTACATATATCAATGTAATCAACAATAAAGTAATTACAATTAATACCAATGTAGATGGTTCAACTTTAAACATCGATTTATCCAATTCAAAAGCTTTAGGATTTACTTTCGGACCTAATAAACTTAAGCTAACCATAACAATCATGGTAAACAAGAAAGATAAACCCATGCATATTAAAAATGGAATCTCATAAATGCCGTCTTTGTTTATATATGCGGTATACAAGAAATTCCCGTGTCCGAACCAGCTTGGTGCGTAGTTGTTAAATACTACAGAAAGCAAAAATCCGGTAACTAAACCTGCAATTGCCGCTGTACCTGTTGTACGTTTCCAAAACATACCCAAAATAAACATGGCAAAAACACCCGGACTAATAAAGCCGGTATATTTCTGGATAAAAGTGAAACCACCTTCACCACCAATGCCAAGCAAATCATCCCATGTGAGCGCAACAGATAATAATATTGCAAAGAAAATACTTAATCTACCAACTACAACTAATTTTTTATCGTCAGCATTTTTGTTAATATATTTTTTATAAATATCTAAAGTCCAGATAGTTGAAATACTATTTGCCTTACCGGCTAAAGATGCAACAATTGCTGCGGTTAATGCTGCTAATGATAAACCTTTTAATCCGTTAGGCAAGAAAGTTAATACAGCAGAATACGCATTATCTGCAATTACTTTACCATCTGGAGCCATTTCATGTTGTAGAGCCCCATTTCTGTGTAAAACATAAGCTGCAATACCCGGTAACATTACAATAATCGGCATTCCTAATTTTAAGAAACCTGCAAATAAAATACCTGTTCTGGCTGTTTTTAAATCTGCACCCAATGCTCTCTGTGTAATGTATTGATTACAACCCCAATAGTTAAGGTTAACAATCCACTGACCTGCAAAATACATAGCGATACCAGGTAAAGCCAGGTATTTATTAACGTATTCCTGAGATGAATTAGCTGTTGGCTTATCTAAAATCATTTTAAAATGATCAGGAGAATCCTTCATCAACATTTTAAAACCTGCAATTGCATCTTTACCTAAACCAAAGTGGTCACTCACCATGGTAAGCGCAATATATGTGGTAACTAAACCTCCGGCAATTAGTACAACTACTTGAATTACATCTGTAAAGCCAATTACCTTCATTCCGCCTAAAGTAATAATTAACGAAAAGGCAGCTAAACCAACTACGATGTATTTAAAATACATTGGATCTACCATGCTACTAATAGCAATAGAACCTAAATATAATATAGAAGTTAGGTTTACAAAAATGTACAAGAACAACCAGAAAATGGCCATTATTAAACTTACCGTTTCATTATACCTCGTTTGCAGAAACTGAGGCATGGTATAAATTTTATTCTTCAGATATACCGGAATAAACCAAACGGCCACAATAATTAAGGCAATTGCAGCTACCCATTCGTACGCAGCTACAGCCATTCCCACCTGGAAACCTTGCCCGCTCATTCCAATAAATTGCTCTGCAGAAATGTTTGATGCAATAAGCGAGGCGCCAATTGCCCACCATGTTAACGAACCCTCAGCAAGAAAGAAGTCGTGACTCCCTGATGTAGCTTTATTTTTCTTACTACTGTAAATCCAATAGCCATAGGCAGAAATTAGGATGAAGTAGAAGATAAAAACGGTGTAATCAACCGTCGAAAATCTGTTCATAATTTAGTTTATTTTGGTTATTTGGTTTATTTATAAAAAACTTCGTTCCACTGAAGCTCGTTTCTGAATTGGTTTATTTTGGTTTCTGCACCAATATTTACGTATTCTAATCCGGCAATATTAGCAAAATCTGCCAAATGTTCGGTTGTTAAATTCTGACTGTAAGCCGTATGGTGTGCTCCACCTGCGTAAATCCATGCCGCACAACCTGTTTTCATATCCGGAAGCGGTTTCCACAATACACGAGCTACAGGTAAATTTGGTAACTCATTTTCAGTTTCAACGGCTTTAACCTCGTTAACTAATAAACGAAAACGGTTGCCCATATCAATTAATGATGCATTTAAAGCATCGCCGCTACCAACATTAAATACCAAACGAGCCGGGTCTGCTTTACCACCAATACCTAATGGATGAACCTCTAAACTTGCTTTTCCTTTTGCCAAAGAAGCATCAACTTCTAACATGTGCGAACCCAAAACCATTGCATTTGCCGGGTCGAAATGATAGGTATAATCTTCCATAAAGGCATTACCACCTGGCAAACCAGCACCCATCACTTTGCAGGCACGTACCAAAGCGGCAGTTTTCCAATCACCTTCGCCTGCAAAGCCATAGCCATCGGCCATTAATCTTTGCGCAGCAATTCCTGGTAATTGAACCATACCGTGCAGGTCTTCAAATGTATCAGAAAAACCTTTAAAATTTCCATCCTCTAAAAATTTTCTTAAACCTAATTCAATTTTAGCTGCTTCATAAACCGAAGCATGTCTTTCGCCACCAGTTTTTAAGTCAGCACTCATTTCATAAGTTTCCTCGTATTCTTTCAATAAGTTTTGAATTGCATCTTCACTTATCGAATTAATAACCGCTACTAAATCGCCAATGCCATAAGTATTAACAGCAAAACCAAATTTCATTTCAGCTTCTACTTTATCGCCATCTGTTACCGCAACATAACGCATATTATCGCCAAAGCGAGCAAATTTTGCGCCTTGCCAATCGTGCCAACCAGCAGCAGCTCTTGCCCAAACATCAATTTGTTTGGCAACATCTTCATCTTGCCAATGCCCAACCACAACCTTACGGTCTTTACGCATACGCGATACCATAAACCCAAATTCTCTGTCGCCATGCGCACTTTGGTTAAGGTTCATAAAATCCATGTCAATCGTATTCCATGGAATATCGCGGTTAAACTGAGTGTGTAAATGCAACAAAGGTTTTTGCAAAACATTTAAACCTCTAATCCACATTTTTGCAGGCGAAAATGTGTGCATCCAGGTAACTACACCAATACAATTTTCGTCGATATTGGCTTGCTGCAAAGTCTCAAAAATCTCTTCGGTAGTTTTAACTATTGGTTTGTAAACTACTGTTACCGAAATTTCTTTATTTGCACTTAACGATTTTGCAACTTCTTCTGCATGTTCTGCAACTTGTTTTAAGGTTTCCTCACCATATAAATGTTGCGTACCGGTAATAAACCAAACTTGTAACTTTTTTAAATCAATCATTGCTGTTATATTATTTTTTGTTTCTCTTCTATGGTTTGTATTTCCACAGATAATTTTTATTTTTTTTGAAAAGCAGGCTTCGGTTTTATTGGTTCCGATAGCCCTGCCTGCGGTAGGCAGGCTTTCCGTTTTACTCAGCCGATGAAAAATCGGCTTTCGAGCTCACTGCAATCAGGTTTATTTTACTTAGGTAAACCGTTCAACCTTAAACCCGACATCTAAAACTGTCAGTCTGAGCTTGTCGAAGACCTTTATTTAAATGCTTCGACAAGCTCAGACTGACAACTTTAAGCTTCATGTCTTTAAAGAGCGATGATTTAGTACGGTTCTAATTTCATCTTTTCAATTTGGTTATTTTATTTAGGTTAACCATTCAACCCTAAACCCGACAGTAGCGGAAATCCTTTTTGTAGATCCTTCGACAAGCTCAGGATGACAGTAACAAAAAGATTGTAGCAAATGGCGGGACTGCTTTTCCCTAAGTATTACTGCAATTGCATTTCAAATTATTTTATTGTTTCATTTGTTTTTTTCGTTGGGTGAGAAGACTAACCAATAGGACAAATTTATCTTTATACTTGCCGCAACCCAGGAATTTGCTGTCATACTGAGGAACGAAGTATCTGCAACCTATAAAACAGATGCTTCGTGCCTCAGCATGACAAAAAATTATTCTTGCCCATAATATGCATCAGTTCCGTGTTTGCGGTCGTAATGCTTTTTAATAAGCGAATCTTTCAGTTTTGGTGCTTGGTGGTTGATTTGCTGCGTAAGCAAAGCCATTTGAGCAACCGCTTCCAACACGGCACTGTTGTAAACCGCTTTGTCGGCAGTTTTGCCCCAGGTAAAAGGAGCGTGGTTGCCAACCAGAATCATCTCTACTTCTTTGTGGCTTAAGCGCAAATTTTTAAAGTGGTTCATAATCTGGAAACCGGTTTCGTACTCGTAATTACCTTTAATCATTTCATCGTCCATAGGTGGTGCACATGGAATATCGACTGTTAAATGGTCTGCATGTGTAGTTCCAAAAATCGGAATTGCCTTTTGCGCCTGTGCCCAAGCCGTACCGTAGGTAGAATGTGTATGTACAATTCCACCAACATCTTCCCAGTGTTTATATAAAACTGCGTGGGTTTTGGTGTCAGATGATGGTCTTAAACTTCCTTCAACTGTTTTACCATCAAAATCTACAATCACCATTTTTTCTGGTGATAAATCTTCGTAAGGAACACCGCTTGGTTTTATGGCGAAAACGCCTTTATTTCTATCAGCAGCGCTTACATTTCCGAAAGTAAACAGTACCAAACCTAATTTTGGCAACTGCATATTTGCGGCATAGGCCTGCTCTTTTATATCTAGATAGTTGCTCATGATATATATGGTTTTATATCCTTCTTGTTGTATTTTTCGAGGTATCTGCCTAAGCCTAAATATTGCTGATAGTGCTGACGGTAAAGCTTTTGAGTTTTGATATTTGGCTTATATTCTTTTTCAAATCCGGTTCCCATTGCATTCATAGCAGTTTCTACATCAGGGTAAAGGCCGGCCGCTACC
Source organism: Pedobacter sp. Leaf132 (assembly GCF_920984695.1). Classification (NCBI taxonomy): domain Bacteria; kingdom Pseudomonadati; phylum Bacteroidota; class Sphingobacteriia; order Sphingobacteriales; family Sphingobacteriaceae; genus Pedobacter; species Pedobacter sp. Leaf132. The sequence continues at coordinate 5,070 of NZ_CAKLBO010000002.1, forward strand.
GCTGCAAACATGGCCGCACCTAATGCACAAGTATGCTCAAAACGGTGTATACGAATTGGCATTTCTAATACGTCAGCCATCATTTGCATAATATAAGGCGATTTTTTAGCAACGCCACCAATGCCAATAATGCCTTTAACCGGAACACCTTCATCTTTAAATCTTTCTACAATGGCTTTGGCACCAAAACAAGTAGCGGCCGCTAAAGCTCTGAAAAACCTTGGCGCATCTGTACCCAAACCTAAGCCGGTTATTGCACCTTTTAACTCCTGATTTGCATCTGGCGTTCTTCTTCCGTTTAGCCAATCAATTGCTAACTCTGCGTAATCTTCGTTTGGTAATTCTGCAGCTTGTTTGCTTAGCGTAGCTATAATTTTATGTTCAAGTTCTTCTTTTAACGCAATTGCTGTTTGCTCATCAATTAAGCTAGATTCGGTTAATAAATTATCAAGTGGCCAGCTAATCAGTTTTTTAAACCATGCATAAACATCTCCAAAAGCCGATTGACCTGCCTCTAAACCTGCCATGCCCGGAATAACGGAGCCGTTAACCTGTCCGCAAATACCGTTAATTAACTTGCCTTCCATATCTGTGTTAGGTGCAACGAGAATATCGCAGGTACTTGTGCCCATAACCTTGCTAAGGTAATAAGGCTCAATTTGCCCTCCCACAGCGCCCATGTGCGCATCAAAAGCACCTACACCTATTACAACACTGGTACTTAAACCCAATTTTTCAGCCCATTCGGCACTTAAATTACCAGCTGATACATCTGATGTATAAGTATCTGTAAAAAGTTTATCGCGGAAACCTTTAAGTACAGGATCTAAAGATTGAAAGAAATTTTCAGGCGGAAGTCCATTAAATTCTTCAGCCCATAAAGCTTTATGCCCGGCAGCACATCGACTGCGTTTCATTTCCTTTACATCGGTATTTCCGCAAAGTAAAAATGGAATCCAATCGCAATGCTCAACCCATGAAACGGTACTGTTTTTAATTTGTTTATCGGTTCTTAATATGTGAAGTAATTTTGCCCAAAACCATTCTGAAGAATAAGTACCACCAACGTATTTAAGGTAGTTAACATCAAATTTTTTAGCGTGATTGTTAATTTCTGCAGCTTCTTTAACCGATGTATGGTCTTTCCATAACACGAACATTGCATTTGGATTTTCGGCAAATTCTGCCTTCAAAGCTAATGGAGTACCAGTTTCATCTACCGCAACCGGGCTTGAACCTGTAGTGTCTACAGATATTCCTTTAACAAGTGCAGCGATGGAATCTCCGCCCGCCTTCGAAATACAATCTTTAATGGTATGGGTTAATCCTTCAATATAATCCAAAGGATGTTGTCTGAATTGGTTAAGTGATGGTTTACAATATAAACCTTTCTGCCATCTTGGATAAAGAAAAACGGAAGAAGAAATTTCCTTTCCGTTGGCGGTATCAACCAAAACCGAACGGACAGAATCTGTCCCGTAATCTACACCGATTACATAGTTTGCTGTGCTCATAACAATAAATAAATGTCTAATTAACGTTTATTTATTTACAATTAAAAATTTTTAATGTGTTTTTAACATTGTTAAATTTCAACATCTGTAATGGAAGGTGTTTGAGGCTTATTCTCCCGCAGATTAAAAAGGATAAGGTTCGCAGATTTTCGCCGATGAGGAAAAAAGAAAAAAATCATTTTAAGTTGCGATAGAAATCAGACTAAATCTGCGTAATCGAAGGACGGTTTACGTGATTATTCTCCCGCAGATTTAAAAAGATAAGGTTCGCAGATTTTCACGGCTAAGGAAAAAAGAAAAAAATCATTTTAAGTTTGCTATAGAAATCAGCGTAAATCTGCGGGAAAACTTATACGCTTCTCAACAAAATCTATAACGACTTTCTCAAATTCAAATAAAAAGGAACCTGAACTTTACCTACAATATTATTTAAAATGCAATTCGCGGTTTCGGTGCCTAACATGGCAAAATCAGTAGAAATTGTGGTGATGCCATTCAATATGATTCTTTTCAAGGGTGTTTCATTGTAAGAAATTACCCCAACATCCTGGCCTACTTCCAGTTTTTGTGAAATAATCTTTTCGATAAGATAAACCAAATCATCTTCCATCAAGCTTATATAAACTTGGCCTGCATTAATTTCTTCATCAGCAATTTTATCTACTACCTTGGGTTCAAATGCATATTGCTGACAAAATCTGTAAAAGCCATCTAATATTTCTCTGGGAAAATAACTTCCCTTTGGGAAAATAATTTTTAAAGTATTGTATTTTGAAAGCGGTGTGAGCGCCTGTTCTAAAGCATTGTAAATATCAAGTGCAAAATTTTCATAAACTGCAGCGTAATCACCCGAAATTCCTGGCAGCAACTTATCTAAAATTATTAATTTTTCCCTTGGGATTGTATTAATAATATCTTGAGCCTTCTCATCGCCTTCGTTAAAATGTGGAATAATTACATAATGTGTGTAATCATCTTTTTTTGCATTTAGTAAACTTCTGAAAAGTGTAAAATCATTGTTATAAACGTATAAATCTATTGCTGCACTTTCACCAATCGCTTTGCTAAACGAATCGTAAATGATTTTTTTGTGCGTGCTAAGCTTGTTAAAAAGCAAGCAGATCTTAAGTTTTCTAGAAAAATCTGTGTTAATTACAAAATAGCCTTTTCCCGGAATCGACTCAATTACACCTAATTTACGCAGCCTTCTGTAACCTTTTTCGGCCGTATCTCTCGATATTTCTAAAGCAAAACTCAACTCATTTATCGATGGTAAAAGGTTGCCTTTTTCAATTTTTCCGATTTCTATTGCATACAAAATTGCATTAACTAACTGCTTATATTTTGGGGTTGCAGAATATTCATCAATAATAATGTGACTTAATAAATCTTCAGATTTCACGGTTTCGGCCTTATATTTCCCAAATATAGCAAACACATTCTTATTTAATCGTAACTGCCATAACAGTACATAACAGTTAAGTTTGAATCTATCTATACATTCGAAAACCAAATATAAAACCAGTTTTATGCAAGCAATTTTAGGTGTAATATTCCATTTTATCGGCGGTTTTGCCTCCGGCAGTTTTTATATCCCTTATAAAAAAGTTAAAGGCTGGGCCTGGGAAAGTTATTGGATAGTTGGCGGAATATTTTCGTGGTTAATTGTTCCGCCTTTGGCAGCATTTTTAACCATCCCAAACTTTACCGACATTATTGCCAGCACAAGCGGGAGTATTTTATGGCTAACTTATTTCTTCGGCATATTGTGGGGAATTGGCGGTTTAACATACGGTTTGGGCGTTCGGTATTTAGGCGTTTCGTTAGGTAGTAGCATCATTCTGGGCCTTTGTATGGTGCTCGGCTCAATTTTACCATCAATTTATTTCGATTTTTTCCCTCAGGAAGGTAAAGATACTTTCAGCATGTTTATCCATACAGATTGGGGAAGAATGGTTCTTCTGGGTTTGCTAGTTTGTGTTATTGGTATTATTATTTGCGGCAAAGCCGGGATGATGAAAGAGAAAGAGATAAAAGCCGATGTTACAGACCCGCATGGTATGGAGGTAAAAACCGAATTTAAGTTTGGTTTGGGTTTATTTGTTGGAATTGTGTCTGGCGTTTTAAGTGCCTGCTTTAATTTTGGTATTGAGGCCGGAAAACCAATGGCTGATGCAGCAAATGAAATCTGGAAAGCCGCAAATCCATCAGAAACAGGAAATTTTCTCTTCCAAAATAATGTAACGTATGTGGTTGTGCTTTGGGGTGGCTTAACAACTAACTTTATATGGTGTATGATTTTAAATGCCAGAAATAAAACTTTTGGCGATTATACCAAAGCAAGTACGCCACTATTAAAAAATTATATTTTTTCGGCATTAGCCGGAACAACCTGGTTTTTACAATTCTTTTTTTACGGTATGGGCGAAAGTAAAATGGGTAATGGCGCCAGCTCATGGATATTACACATGGCCTTTATCATATTAATTGCCAACGTTTGGGGCTTAATATTAAAGGAATGGAAAGGTGTATCGAAGAAAACGATGATGACTATCCTTGCCGGCATTTTAACCATTATTATATCCGTTCTGATTGTTGGCTATGGTAATTCAATTAAAGCATAAAATTTAAAAATAAATATATACTACAATGTCAGTAGATACTAAAAATTATAAACACGTTAGTTACTTATGGAACGAGGAAGAAGCCGCTAAACTGGCTGGAGATGAAGTTGCATTGCTTATTTATCGTTCAAACTTATTAGGTGCCGATTTACGTTTGACCAATTATGGCGGCGGAAATACTTCCTGCAAGTTGTTAGAAAAAGACCCACTAACAGGTTCGGAAACTGAAGTAATGTGGGTTAAAGGCTCTGGTGGAGATTTAGGAACACTTAAAAAAAGTGGTTTAGCGGCCCTTTATGTGGATAGATTAAGAAGCTTAAAAAATATTTACCGTGGAGTAGAACATGAAGATGAAATGGTGGAATTGTTTAATCACTGTATCTTCGATTTAAGCTCAAAAGCGCCATCTATCGATACACCTTTACATGGTTTTTTACCATTTGCACATATCGACCACTTACATCCGGATGCTGCAATTGCAATTGCTGCTGCAAAAGATGGTAAAAAAATTACTGAAGAATTATTTGGGGGCACAATTGGTTGGGTAGAGTGGAAAAAACCAGGATTTGAGTTAGGCTTAACATTGAAAAAATGTTTAGACGAAAATCCGGGCATTCGTGGTATTATGTTGGGTTCTCATGGTTTATTTACCTGGGGCGATACCGCTTACGAAAGTTATGTAAATACTTTAGATGTTATCGAAATTTGCTCAGCTTATCTTGAAGAAAACTACGGCAAAAAAGCTCCGGTCTTTGGCGGACAGAAAATGGCTAGTGCTGAGGCCGATAAGCGCAAGAAACAAGCTGCAACTTTAGCACCGATTTTACGTGGTTTATGTTCTTCTAAACAATACATGATTGGTCATTTTACTGATGATGTTCGGGTATTGGAATTTATAAATTCCAATGATTTATCCCGACTTGCGCCAATGGGTACAAGTTGTCCGGATCACTTTTTAAGAACTAAAATCAGTCCTTTGGTTTTAACTTTAGCACCTGATGCAGATTTATCGGATACAAAAGCTTTAAAAGAAACTTTGGAGCCTGCTTTTGAGGCTTATAGAAAAATGTATACCGATTATTATGAAAACTGCAAGCATTCAAATAGTCCGGCGATTCGTGATACCAATCCGGTCGTAATTTTATATCCAGGTATTGGCATGTTTACTTTTTCGAAAGATAAACAAACCGCCCGCGTTGCTGCCGAATTTTACACCAATGCAATTAACGTAATGAAAGGTGCGGAAGCGGTTTCTGAATACACTTCGTTACCACATCAAGAAGCTTTCAACATAGAATACTGGTTGCTGGAAGAAGCAAAACTTCAGCGTATGCCGAAACCAAAACCGTTAACCGGTAAAATTGCCTTAATTACAGGTAGTGCAGGTGGTATTGGTAAAGCTATCGCGAAAAAGTTTGTTGCTGAAGGTGGTGTAGTGATTTTAAACGACATGAACGCCGAACGTTTGGAAGCAGCCGGAGAGGAGTTTAAAGCGCAGTTTGGTAAAGACTCTTACGCAACAGCGATTTTAAATGTAACCAGCGAAGAGGATATTAAAGCTGCTTTTGATGCTGCAGCATTGGCTTTTGGTGGTGTAGATATTATTGTAAACAATGCAGGTTTATCCATTTCAAAAACCATTGCCGACCATACCGAAAAAGACTGGGATTTGCTTTATGATGTTTTAGTTAAAGGCCAGTTCTTTATAACGCAGGCGGCTACAAACACCATGCAAAAACAGGCAATTGGTGGCGATATCATTAACATTGTTAGTAAAAACGCATTGGTTAGCGGACCGAATAATGCAGGTTACGGAAGTGCTAAAGCTGCACAACTTCATTTAAGCAGATTAAATGCAGCAGAACTTGGTGCAGATAACATCCGTGTTAATGTGGTAAATCCTGATGCTGTAATTAGTGATAGTAACATTTGGGCAGGCGGCTGGGCTGAAGGCCGTGCAAAAGCTTATGGTATAACTGTTGCTGAATTGCCCGCTTATTATGCAAAACGTACTTTGTTAAATCAAATTATTTTGCCTGATGATATTGCAAATGCATGTTTCGCTTTTGTTGGTGGCTTATTGCATAAATCAACAGGAAACGTTTTAAATGTTGATGGCGGTGTTGCTATGGCATTTGTAAGATAGATTATAAGCCATTAGCCTTGGTCTGTGTCTTCACAGACCAAAACATGGAAAATATAATCGGCTTGTGTCATCACAGACTGATAAAGTTCTTTAAATTTAGTTTTAGTAAGTTGTTTCAAGTGCCCGTAGCTCATTGCGGGCCGAAATAACTTTTAAAATGATTAATTTTCACCACGGGTGAAATAAAATAATACATTAACCTAACCTCAGTTTTTTAAAACTGTATAACCGAATAAATAATGAATATTGAGCAGAACCATATAGAAAAACACAATGATGCCCTTTTAACCTCGCATCAGCGTAAGCTTAATTTTTTAAAAGAAGAATGGAGTCATGTTGATTTAGAAAGCGTCATCCAGAAATTGGTCGATTTTCAAATTGCCATACCGAGTTGGGCATTAGGTACCGGTGGAACTCGTTTTGGTCGTTTCGCAATAACGGGCGGTGAGCCAAGAACAATAGAAGAAAAGATTGAAGATGTTGGTTTGCTACATGCCTTAAATGGTGCAAGTGGCGCAATATCTTTACACATACCCTGGGATATTCCTCAAAATGCAGAGGCATTAAAAAGCCTTGCAAGTAGCTATGGCTTAACTTTCGATGCAATGAATTCGAACACCTTTCAAGACCAGGCCGGAAGTGCGCATAGTTACAAATTTGGTTCACTTCAAAATGTAAACAAGGCTGTTCGTAAACAGGCAATTGAACATAATATTGAAGTAATTAAGCAGGGCGTTGCATTAGGTTCAAATGCTTTAACGGTTTGGCTTGCAGATGGTTCTTGCTTTCCTGGTCAGCTCAATTTTCGTAAGGCATTCGAAAATACCCTCGAAAGTTTAGAAGAAATTTATTCGGCTTTGCCAGATGATTGGAAAATGTTTGTTGAATATAAAGCTTTCGAGCCTAATTTTTATTCAACAACTGTTGGAGATTGGGGTCAATCGTTACTTTACGCTAACAAATTAGGCAATAAAGCATATACTTTAGTCGATTTAGGGCACCATTTACCCAATGCAAATATTGAGCAAATTGTTGCTTTACTTTTAATGGAAGGCAAGTTGGGTGGTTTCCACTTTAATGATTCGAAATATGGTGATGACGATTTAACTGCAGGAAGCATTAAACCATATCAATTGTTCTTAATTTTTAACGAACTGGTTGAAGGTATGGATGCGAAGGGAATGAATCATGCAAAAGATTTAGGATGGATGATTGATGCTTCGCATAACGTTAAAGATCCTCTGGAAGATTTATTGCAATCTGTTGAAGCCATTACGATTGCCTACGCACAGGCATTGTTGGTGGATAGAAAAAGCCTGAATGCTGCGCAAGATAACAACGATGTTGCTGCTGCGCAGGAAATTCTTCAGCATACTTTCCGTAGCGATTTAAGGGCTTTGGTTGCCGAAGCAAGGTTGAGAACCAATGCAGCGCTATCGCCAATTGGTTTATATCGCGACCTAAAAGTTAGAGAAAATTTAGTTAAACATCGTGGTTTAGGAACGGTGGCAACAGGTTTATAAGAGGAGAATAAAAAATGCCAAAAACTGTTGCAGCCATATTTGATGTAGGAAAAACCAATAAAAAATTGTTTCTAATCGATGAAAAATATAACATCGTTTATGAGCGTTCGGCTCGTTTTGTAGAAACAAAAGATGAAGATGGAGAGGTTTGCGAAAATCTTGAAAGTCTGCGTTCGTCGGTATTTGATTCGCTAAATCAGGTTATGCAATTAAAGGAATACGATATTAAAGCGATTAACTTTTCATCTTATGGAGCAAGTTTTGTTTACCTGGATGAAAATGGAGAGCCTTTAACTCCACTTTACAATTATCTAAAAGAATATCCTGAAGCTTTAAAGCAAGAGTTTTATGCCAAATATGGCGGTGAGGCAAAAATTTCATTAGAAACCGCTTCCCCGATTTTAGGAAGTTTAAATTCGGGATTGCAACTGTATCGCCTGAAAAAGGAAAAACCAGAGGTATTTGCTAAAATAAAGTATGCGCTTCATTTACCTCAGTATTTAAGTTATCTAATCTCAAAACAAGCAGTTGCAGATATTACCAGTATTGGTTGCCATACCCATCTGTGGGATTTTGCTAAAAATGAATACCACCAATGGGTTTTTGAAGAAGGTTTAGAAGAAAAATTTGGTACTTTTACAGCTGCGGATGCTGTTCTTGATGCCAAATTTGAAAGTCTTGATGTTAAGGTTGGTGTTGGTTTGCACGATAGTTCGGCAGCCTTAATTCCATATTTGGCAAATTTTTCGGTGCCCTTTATTCTACTTTCTACCGGAACCTGGTGCATTAGTTTAAATCCATTTAATCAGGAAGTTTTAACAGAAGAGGAATTGAAACAGGATTGCCTTTGTTACATGCATTTTAAAGGCAAGGCAGTAAAGGCTTCGCGTATTTTTGCCGGTTACGAACATGAAGTACAACTGAAAAGAATTGCCGAACATTTCGACCGAGCCGCTTATTTATTTAAGCACCTACAATTTAATCCGGGTATGATTTTAAAACTGGCAAATAAGGTTCCTGAAAATCAAATACCTCAAACAGCGTTTTCTGAAAAGTCAGCCTTTGCTGAACGTGATTTAAATCTTTTCCAAACGGCCGAAGAAGCTTATCATCAATTAATATTCGACCTGGTTAAACAACAGCTTTATTCTTTAAAACTTGTACTAAACTCAGGCGTAAAAAGAATTTTTGTTGATGGCGGTTTCGGTAAAAATGCCATTTACATGCACTTGCTTGCAACTTCTATTCCAGATATTGAAGTTTATGCTTCATCTGTATCTCAGGCAACTGCCATTGGTACAGCATTGGCCATTCACGATTCCTGGAATTCAAATCCGCCACCAAGTGATATCATTCAATTAAAATATTATTCTGCCATACAACGCAGCATGCAATTCTAAAATATAAATACAAATGAGCTGGAAATATAATGCAGATTATCCATCTATTGATGATTTAAGAAACAAAGCAAAATCTAAAATCCCAAGGTTTGCTTTTGAATATCTTGATGGAGGCTGTAACGAAGATGTAAACCTTTTTCGTAATACTGATGACATCAGAGCTTTAGAACTTTTGCCTTTTTACATCAGAGATTTTAAAGAAGCATCATTAAAAACAAATTTATTCGGGCATACTTATGATGCACCTTTTGGCATCGCACCTGTAGGCTTACAAGGATTAATTTGGCCAAATGCACCCGAAATATTAGCTAAAGCAGCTTTTGAGCATAATGTTCCTTTTATTCTGAGTACGGTAAGTACCTCATCAATAGAAAGAATTTTAGAAATCACCGAAGGAAATGCATGGTATCAACTCTATCATCCGGCAGAAGAACTAATTAAAGACGATATTATAAACAGGGCAGAAGCTTCTGGTTGCAAAGTTCTGGTTATTCTTTGTGATGTACCGAGTTTTGGTTTCAGACCAAGAGATATTCGCAATGGATTGGCAATGCCGCCAAAAATGTCGGTAAGAAATATGCTTCAAATCATGGGCAGGCCAGAATGGGCATTAAGAACACTATTCCATGGTCAGCCGGCTTTTGAAACCATGAAACCTTATATGCCGAAAGGTTTAAATATGAAGCAGCTTGGTTTATATATGAATCGTACCTTTTCTGGTCGATTAAATACCGACAGAATTTCATCCATTAGAGATAAATGGAAAGGTAAATTAGTTTTAAAGGGTGTTGCAACCGAAGAAGATGCACAAATGGCCGTAAATTTAGGGCTTGATGGAATTATTGTTTCAAACCATGGTGGCAGACAGCTCGATGCGGGTCAATCAGCCATTAAACCTCTAATTCAGATTGCACCTAAGTTTAAAGATAAGCTGACGGTGATGATGGATAGTGGAGTTCGCTCTGGTCCTGATATTGCCAGAAGTATTGCTGCCGGTGCAGATTTTACGTTTCTAGGTAGAAGCTTTATGTATGGTGTTGGCGCTTTAGGTAGTGAAGGTGGAAACCACACAATAGGTATGCTGAAAACGCAACTGAAACAAGTGATGGACCAGCTGGGCTGCGAGCGTGTTGAAGATTTGCCTCAACATTTATCATAGTTATTTAAATCATAACATTTTTTGAGATGCCTGTTTGTAAAAGAGCAGGCATCTTTTTTTATCCCTAAAACGTAAAGAAAATCTGATTGACCAACAATTTCGTTAATTTACTGTTCAAAAAAGGAAAAGCTTCAATATGCTCAAGAAATTGTTATTTATAATGCTCTTATTTCAAACCCTAATATCATCCGCTCAGGTAAAAACAGTAAAAAACATTAGCTATGCTAATAACTCTGACGAAAGTAATACACTTAACATCTTCTACAAAAATGACGATGTGAAAAATAAGCCTGTTTTAGTTTTTATACATGGCGGTTCATGGAGTAGTGGCAAAAAGGAAACGTATTGGTGGCTAGGCAGAAATTTTGCAAGAAAAGGCATTGTTACCGTAATTATAAATTATCCATTAGCGCCAGCAGCGCAATACGAAAAAATGGCTGGCGATTGTGCTTTGGCCGTAAAATGGGTACAAAAAAATATTGCGGACTATCAAGCCAGTGGCGATAAAATTTATGTGATGGGGCATTCTGCCGGTGCGCATTTAGGCGAGTTAATTAATGCTGATCCAAAATATTTTCAGCAGGTTGGGATTAAAAATCCAATTAAAGGCATGATATTAAATGACCCTTTTGGTCTGGATATTTTTGAATACTTAACATCAGCAGAAAAAGACCATTATTACTATGATTTTTTAAGAACTTTTACCGATAAACAATCGGTTTGGAAATCGGCATCGCCATTAAATTACACCAAAAATATTCACAATCCACACTTACTTTTTTACGGTGCTAAAACCTATCCGGCGATAAAATTACAAACACCGCGTTTGTACGAAATATTAAAAGCAAACAATGTTCCTGCAGAGATGAAAGAAATAAAAGGTAAAAGTCATGTACCGATGATTAGTCAGATGATATTTGGTGGAAATGATCTGTATCAAGAGATTGTAGGTTTTCTTAATAAGTTTAATTAATCCTATAAGGTTTTCAAAACCTTATAGGATTGAAATAAATCGCTTTTCAATCAGCAATCATATTCTCTGTTTTATCAAACAGGCTATAATCCATAACCATTTTGCCGTCTTCATTATGGTAATGCATAATTTTAAACTTCGCATTCCACTCAATATCTTCATCCTGATAGCTTGTACGGCTATGAATGGTTTGGGCAAAAGTATCATCAAACGCTTTTAAAACTACAAAAATTTCTACCTCGGCATTGCTTAGCTCTGCAAGGCTTTTCTCAAAAATGGGGCTATCTTCATTAATCGGATGAACCAATGTCCAGTTTAAAGAGAGCATGCTTATTTTACTTCGCTCCAATTCAAGCGGATAAAAACTGCGTTTTAGTTTACCATCAACCGTTTCGTTAAAGGTCATGTACATCTGCGCTTCAACATCAATTAAAGAATTTTTTCGAAGATTTACCAAACGGCACATTAAACCGGTATGGTTTTGATAAGGCGCAACAACCATCTTTTTGCTAAATGATACTTTTGATGTTGGTCTGCTGAAACGACCATAAAGTAAACCTGTAGCCAATGCAAAGGCAAGTAAGCCCAACATACTTTCAAAAGCGGCTAAAACACTTGTTATAAAACCTTGCGGCGATATATGTCCGTAACCAACGGTAGAAATGGTTTGAGCAGAGAAAAAGAAAGCATCAAAAAACTGGTCTCGCAGGGTTAAGCCTTTTGCACCATTTAAATTTTCAATGCCTATTAAATTGTAAGCAATGGCAAAAATCGTGTTAACAATAAGATAGGCGGTTAAAATCACTATGAAAAATCTGGTCCAACTCATGGTAACCAGGCGGGTGTAAGTATCATCAAATTTGAACCAGGGCAAGCCTGTACGTTCAATATTTGGAGAACCATCTGTATTTAAAACGCGTTGATTTTTGATAACGGGAACAGAGCCGAAACCTAAATCGTCATTAAACTGAACTTTTCTTTTGAAAAAGGCCATATATTTTAGAAAGATTTTGGATTTATAAAAATTATATCAATATTTGTTTTTACAAACATGATAATTAAAAACTTAAATAACAATTGGTGGTGGCATAACGATATTCGTTAGGCAAATTCTGTTGTTATATATTTTAAAATATTTTATAAACGATGAAAAGGATTGCCCAAAAAGCAATCCTTTTTTTATGGGCTATAGTCATGCTGAATTTATTTCAGCATCTGATAGAATAGATTCTGAAACAGTTCAGAATGACGGAAAAGGAAAGCATAAACATGAAAAAAATATTAAATCATTTATTTGAAAATAAGAGCTTTAGTAGGGAAGAGGCAAAAAATATCCTGATATCTATTACGCAGGGCGAATTCAATTCATCGCAAATTGCCGCATTTATTACGGCTTATGCCATGCGCAATATTACGGTTGATGAGTTGCAGGGTTTTCGCGATGCTATGCTTGATTTAGGGATAAAAACAGACTTTTCTGATTTCGAATTAATCGACCTTTGCGGAACCGGAGGTGATGGAAAAGATACTTTTAATATTTCTACGCTATCTTCTTTTGTGGTTGCCGGCGCCGGTCATAAAGTGGCTAAACATGGTAACTACGGCGTTTCTTCGGGTTGTGGTTCATCAAATGTTATGGAATATTTAGGTTATACTTTTACAAACGACCAAAGTATTTTAAAACGTAATCTTGATGATGCAGGAATTTGCTTTTTGCATGCGCCATTGTTTAATCCGGCAATGAAAATTGTAGCACCAATTCGTAAAGATTTAGGTATAAAAACCTTTTTTAATATGTTAGGCCCTATGGTTAATCCATCGCAACCTAAATACCAGATGGTTGGTGTTTTTAGTTTAGAATTGGCTCGTTTATACAACTATTTATACCAGGATACAACAAAAAGTTATACCATTGTGCATGCGCTTGAAGGTTATGATGAAATCTCCTTAACCTGTGATGTGAAAACATTCAACAATAAAGGAGAAAGCATTTTAACCTTGGACGATATGGGTTTTGAAAAGGTTTCTACAAGTGATATAAAAGGTGGTGATACCATAGAATCGTCGGCAAAAATATTTATGGATGTACTTAATGGTGGGGCTACAGACGTGCAAAACAATGTTGTGCTTTGTAACTCGGCATTAGCGATTAAAACCATAAAACCAGCAGCCTCATTTGCCGATTGTTTTTACGAAGCTGAAGAAGCTTTAGTTAGTAAAAAGGCTTTAGAAAGCTTTAAAAAACTTGTAGCCTAATGAGTGGTTTGAAACTTAAGGTTTGCGGAATGAAGTTCGCGGCGAACATTGCTGCGGTTGCGGCTTTGCAACCAGATTATTTGGGGTTTATATTTTACGATAAGTCGCCACGTTTTATAAATGATGTTTCGGCAGAACTGATAAAATATATTCCATCAGAAATTAAAACGGTTGGCGTATTTGTAAATGAAGATTTAGAAACGGTTAAGCAAAAGGTAAAATTACATCAGTTAAAAGCTGTTCAATTGCATGGAGCCGAAACTCCTGAATATTGCCAAGAACTAAAAGACAGTTTTAACGGTTTAGAAATTATAAAAGCCTTTGGCATTGATGAGGATTTTGATTTTAACACACTAAATACTTATGTAGATCAGGTTGATTATTTTCTGTTCGATACTAAAACAAAAGTGCATGGTGGTTCCGGAAAAACCTTCGACTGGAAGATATTGGCTAACTATAAATTAGATAAGCCTTACTTTTTAAGTGGTGGTATTGATATGGAACACGTTTCGCAAATAGTTGAAATAGACGATTCAAGATTATTTGCTCTAGACATAAACAGCAGGTTTGAGACTGAACCGGGTTTTAAGTATGCAGAAAAGATTGAGGCTTTTTTCGCAAAGCTCGAAAATTAGTTTCTGCATGATGTTATCCCCCTTTGGAGGGGGCAGGGGGAGGAGTTTAGGTATTTCTCCTAACCGAACGGGCTCTTCTCTTTTGATAGTTAAGGTTTAGTTAGATGGAATGACAAATTTTGAAGTTGAAAAATAACCCAAGATTTCAATCATGGGCAATAAATAGAATAGAATTCATTGCCGTTGGTTTCTGCCGACGGAATATTGATTAAGGATATGAAATACAAAGTAAACGAAAAAGGATACTACGGAGATTTTGGAGGAGCATACATCCCAGAGATGCTTTATCCAAATGTAGAAGAACTGCGTCAGAATTATTTGAAGATTATTGATGATGCTGACTTTCAGAAAGAATTTCATCAGCTGTTAAAAGATTATGTAGGTCGCCCTTCGCCTTTGTATTTAGCGAATCGGCTATCTGAAAAGTATGGTGCAAATATCTTCCTGAAAAGAGAAGACTTAAATCATACCGGAGCACATAAAATTAACAATACCATTGGTCAGATTTTACTGGCCGAAAAGTTGGGTAAAAAGAGAATTATTGCAGAAACAGGCGCCGGACAACATGGCGTGGCCACAGCTACCGTTTGTGCTTTGCGTAATCTTGAATGCGTAATCTACATGGGCGAGGTTGATATTGAGCGTCAGGCTCCGAATGTTGCCCGCATGAAAATGCTGGGTGCAAAGGTTGTGCCGGCAAGTTCTGGTAGTAAAACTTTAAAAGATGCTACAAATGAAGCCATGCGTGATTGGATTAATAACCCGGTTGATACGCATTACATCATTGGTTCAGTTGTTGGTCCGCACCCTTACCCCGATATGGTTGCTATTTTTCAATCCATCATTTCAGAAGAAACTAAAAAACAGTTGATAGAACAAACCGGAAACGACCAACCAGATTATGTGTTGGCTTGCGTAGGTGGTGGCAGTAATGCAATGGGCATGTTTTATCATTTTATGGATGATGAAGATGTTAAACTGATTGCGGTTGAAGCTGCAGGTAAAGGCGTATCGAGTGGTTTTTCTGCTGCAACAACTTATTTGGGTAAGGAAGGTGTTTTACACGGAAGCCGAAGTATTTTGATGCAAACAGAAGATGGACAGGTCGTTGAACCACATTCGGTTTCAGCTGGTTTAGATTATCCTGGTATTGGTCCGCAACATGCACATTTATTTAAAACCGGACGCGGAAAGTATGTATCTATTACAGATGAGGAAAGCCTTGATGCGGGTTTATTGCTCACCCAATTAGAAGGCATAATTCCGGCGATTGAAAGCGCACATGCATTGGCTTATCTGGAAAAAATGGAATTTAAAGGCGGCGAAAATGTCGTGATTTGTTTATCCGGCAGGGGAGACAAAGATTTAGATACTTACATTAAATATTTTAATTTATAGAGATAAGTCGTCGTTGCGAGGCACGGTTTATCCCGACTCTCCTGGATAAACCGTACCTCGCAATGAGGGAAAGATTAAGGGTATGAACAGAATCAAAGAACTCTTCGCAAAGAAGAAAAATATATTATCAATTTATTATACAGCTGGTTATCCAAATTTAGACGATACCATTCAAATTGCTGAAGCTTTACAAAAATCTGGTGCAGATATGCTGGAGATTGGTTTCCCGTATTCCGATCCGGTTGCTGATGGTCCGGTTATACAGGCAAGTAGTAAAAAATCATTAGACCAGGGCATGAATTTAAAATTGCTTTTTGAGCAATTGAAAGATTTAAGAAAGAATGTAACCATTCCGGTTTTATTGATGGGTTATGTTAATCCGGTTTTGCAATTTGGGGTAGAGAATTTTTGTAAAGCTTGTGCAGAAGTAGGTGTAGATGGCTGTATCGTGCCTGATTTGCCGATGGTAGAATATGAAGAGTTTTACCAGACTTGCTTCGAGGAACATAATTTGAGCAATGTGTTTTTAATTACACCTCAAACAGCTGAGGAGCGTATCCATAAAATTGATGGCTTAACTAACGGATTTATTTATCTGCTTTCATCATCTGCAACCACAGGTAAAAACCTGGAAGTTGGCGATACTACAGAAAATTATTTCAGCCGCATTAAAAGCATGAATCTTAAAAATCCAACAATGATTGGCTTTGGTATTAGTGATAAGCTAACCTTTGATAAAGCTTGTTCGTATGCAAACGGTGCTATTATTGGAACTGCTTTCGTTAAGGCAATTGAAAGTGGAAATATTGAAGAAAGTGTAAGTGATTTTATGAAGAATTTTAAGGGGTAGTTAAAAACCCGTCATTGCGAGGCACGAAGCAATCTATAAACAAGAATTGCTTTGTGCTTTGAATATTAATATATTTTGAAGCGCAAAACCTGTGTCTTTTGGCTTACAGCAGTCCCGCCGCCGCTTCAAGTCCTCATTCCGCCTGCGCTACATTGTGGGCTTTCCGCTTTGTCGGGGCTATTTAACTTAATTCTGAGCAAGAAAAAGCGGTCGTCATTGCGAATTACGGTTTTAAACGACAGTTCGGGTAAGCAACTCTATTGTAAAAGATTGCTTCGTGCCTCGCAATGACGAATTATGTTATTTTACCCAATCATTATAACACATTTCAAATTTTACTTCGCCTTTGTCAACCATTCCAACATTTTTCCAGCCCTGTAATTCGTAAAACTTTTGTGCTCTGGTATCTGGTGCCGTTCCTAACCAAACTGTTTTTTTTGTTTGATTGAAGTACCAATCTACCATAAGCCTATGTAATTCTTTTCCAATGCCTTTTCCTTCAAACTCCGGTCTTAAGAAAAGTGCCCAAATGTTATTTTCTTTCAAATCGACAACAGAGAAGCCAACAATTTCATTATCAATTTCACAAACCCATCCTTTGCCACGTACAGTAATAAATTCTTCACAATCGGCATCCGTTACAAGTGCCGGGTTGGATAAGGTGTTTTCTTTAACAGCATGTCTAACGATTTGAATTTGCGGGATGTCGGTTGTTTTGGCTTCACGATAAATCATAATCTAAGATAAAGTTTTGCGCTAGATTTTATTTATGTGTGTGAGTAGTAACATTAGAGGGAAAACTTCCTCCTTATTCTCAAATAGTGTTTATCCCGACAGTTCTGGAGGTTGGGGGTGGATTTTCAATTAATTTATTCAACACCCCGCCCTGCGGGCACCCCTCTTGCAGAGGGGAATTGCAATATGCCTAAATTTAAAGGTAAACTCCCGTCATTATTTTTATAGAGTATTTGTCCTAATTATTAATGAGGATTGGGGCCGGCTTATTTGTTACTTGTAGTTACCCCATTTTCTAAACCCGACCGAAATGGAAATACTTTTTGTAGCTCTAGTTAAGAGATTGCTTCTTCATTCCTTCTCGCAATGACGGCAATTGATGCAGTAATGTGCCAAAAAGATTAAAGTAAAGGGCGGGACTGCTGTTCCAAAAGAACTACAGACATTGCTTTCCAAATACAAAAAAAATAGGCTTGTCAGGAAATTTGAGTAATAGCAAAAATATATTTAAAAAATATTTCATATTAGATCTTTGTTAGAATGCCTTTAAAAGGACTTTTTATGGAGGTGAAATCTATTTGACAATTGCATGATTGTTGATTTCTGAATTGGTTATACATTTGCTTAACGGTGTTAGATTATTTACACTTAATAAATTCCGTCATGGGAAGTAAAGAAAGAATTTTACGATTGAAAGAAGAAACCAGAACCAGTATTCTGGATGCAGCCCTGAACATTGTTCAAAATGAAGGGTGGCAGGCTTTAAGTATGCGTAAAATTGCCGACCAGATTGAATACACCGCACCGATTATTTACGAATACTTTCCAAATAAAGAAGGCATTTTACTAGAATTAACCAGGCGAGGTTATTTAATCCTTTCAAAAGATATTAAGGAAGCCCGCGATAAATACGAAAACCCGGAAGATAAAATGGAAGCCATGTGGGTTGCCTATTGGAACTTCGCTTTTTCGCATAAGGAGTTTTATCAGTTGATGTATGGTGTAGATATGGTGTGTTGTAACGTTAAAAGCGCTATGCCAGAAGCAGAACATGTTAGCACTATGCTGGGCGATGTAATTGAATCTTTATTTACTAAAAAACCAGTATCAGATGATGATATTTGCATGAAGTACTATACCTATTGGTCGATTATTCATGGCTTGATTTCTATTAACCTGGTAAGGCCAAACGGAAGAACTACAGACGAACTAAACCAACAAATTTTAAAAGACGCTATTAAGGGTATTACCTTATCTATTAATAGTTAATATTTTTTTAACTTCTATTTAACGGTGTTAAATAGTTTATAACCTATAAATCCATTATAATTTTTAATCATATGAATGCTATCCATCGTTTATTCATTTTACTTAACAGTGTTAAACCATTTAATCAGGTTAAGTCTCTATTCGTTCTATCATTATTTTCAATCGTTCTTATTAGTTGTAAATCCTCTCCAGACCAAACAGCAGCTGCACCACCACCGCCGGTATTGCCTGTAAGCCAGATACATGAAAGTACCGAAACTACTTTTATTGAATATCCGGCTGCTATACAGGGAGCCGTGGATATTGATGTTCGTCCGCAGGTTAGCGGTTATTTGCAAAAGGTATTAGTTAATGAAGGCGCTTATGTATCTGCCGGGCAAACACTTTTTAAAATTAATGAAAATCCTTATAGAGAAGCTTTAAATAATGCTAAAGCAAGCTTACATGCAGCTGAAGCTGCTATACTTAATGCACAATTGGAAGTTGATAAGTTAACACCTCTTGTTCAAAATAAGGTAGTTTCTGAGTTTCAGTTGAAAACGGCAAAAACAGCCTATAAAATAGCTCAGGCAAATGCCGAACAGGCCAGAGCAAGTGTTGCATCAGCTCAAATTAATTTAGGTTATACCAATGTTAAAGCTACTGTAAGTGGTTATATCGGTCGTATTCCTAAAAAACAAGGAAGTTTGGTTGCACCAACAGACCAGGAAGCTTTAACTCAATTGTCAGACATACATGAAGTACATGTTTATTTCTCTTTGGCTGAAAATGATTTCAACAGTTTCAACGCAAATTATCCGGGTAAATCTCCTGCTGATAGGATTAAACATTTGCCTGCCGTAGAGTTGCTTTTATCGGATAACACTAAATATCCGATTAAAGGCAAAATTGATATGATAGATGGTCAGTTTGATAAAAATACTGGTGCGATAACACTAAGAGCTAGTTTTCCGAATGCCAGCGGGACTTTACGTTCCGGTAATACCGGTAAACTTCGCTTAGGTTTAAAACATGATGATGCCATATTAATTCCTCAATCGGCTACAGTTGAAATGCAGGATAAAGTTTTCGTATTCGCACTAAATAAAGGCAATAAAGTTAGCAAAATGCCTATCACGGTAATCGGTAAAAGCGGTAACAATTATCTGGTTAAAGATGGTGTAAAATCAGGCGACCAAATTGTACTAAGCGGCTTAGACCGTTTGCAGGAAGGGCAAGTGATTACACCAGAGCAAGCAAGTGATAAAGCAGCGAGTTTGAAGTAGAAAGTCAAAAGTCAAAAGTTGAAAGTAAAAAGTCAAAAGTAGAAAGTAGAAATTCAAAAGTAGAAAGTTAAAAGCTTGGATGCTAAACTAAAAGCTTAGATGACCTTAGATGCCTTAGATGGTGAAATACTTGGGAGTCAGAAGTTGAAAGTAAAAAAGTTGAAAGTCACAGGTTAAAAGTTGAAAGTCAAAAGCTTGGATGCTAAACTAAAGGCTTAAAAGTTAAAAGGCTGATACTGAAAATACAAAAAGAAAACAAAAATTAGTTCTCAATAATATACGCTTCATACTCGCTCCCTTCCGGGGAGGGCTGGGGCTTAAATAATAGAAAAAATGTTTAAGATATTTATACAAAGGCCTGTACTGGCAACTGTTATCTCCATTTTGTTGGTGATACTCGGTGTACTTGGTCTAACGAAATTGCCTTTACAACAGTTTCCTGATATTGCACCACCCTCAGTTTTGGTAACTGCGGTTTATCCTGGTGCAAATGCCGAAACGGTTCTACGTTCAGTAGCGCCATCGCTCGAAGAATCTATAAATGGTGTAGAAAACATGACTTACATGAGTTCTACGGCTAGTAATGATGGTTCTTTGGCCATCACTGTTTTCTTCAAATTAGGTACAAATGCCGACCAGGCTGCCGTAAATGTTCAAAACCGTGTTGCTCAGGCCACTAGTCAGCTACCGGCTGAAGTTGTACAACAAGGGGTTACTACTGCGAAACAGCAGAACAGTTTCATCATGGCAATTGGTATGTACACAGATGATGAATCTAAATACGACCAGACTTTTGTAGCCAACTATGCACAAATTAACATCATTCCCGAAATTAAACGTATTCCCGGTGTAGGTTCTGCAGCTATTTTTGGTGGCGTAAAAGATTATTCTATGCGTGTCTGGTTAAATCCAACGCAAATGTCTACTTATAAAGTTACGCCTAATGAGGTAATGAAAGGCATTCAGGATAAAAGTCTGGAAGCTGCCCCAGGAAAATTTGGTGAGAAAAGTAAGGAAGTTTTCGAATACGTAATTAAGTATAAAGGGAAATTAACCAAACCAGAAGAATATGAAAATATAGCTATACGTGCCAATGCAGATGGCTCTATACTACACCTTAAAGATGTAGCTAGGGTAGAATTAGGTGCTTATTCTTATAACAGTATTACCCGTATTAACGGGAAAAAAGCAATTGTAATCGGTATTATTCAATTGGCGGGCTCAAACTCAAATGATATACAAGTCGCGATTAATAAACTGATGGAGAAATCTGAAAAAAGTTTTCCGGCAGGGATAAAAAAGAATATTTTCTACAGCACAAAAGTGGCCTTAGATCAATCTATAGAGCAGGTAGAGCATACTTTGGTTGAGGCCTTTATCCTGGTGTTTATCGTGGTGTTCTTATTCCTTCAGGATTTCAGGTCGACCTTAATTCCGGCGATTGCCGTTCCGGTTGCTATTTTAGGTACATTCTTCTTCATGCAGTTGTTTGGATTTTCGATTAACTTATTGACATTGTTCGCATTGATTTTAGCCATTGGTATTGTAGTGGATGATGCCATCGTGGTCGTTGAAGCGGTACACGCAAAGATGGAGCACAAAGGTTTAGGTCCGAAAGCGGCTACCCATGAAGCGATGCACGAAATTACCGGAGCCATTATATCCATTACATTGGTTATGGCAGCGGTGTTCTTGCCGGTAGGTTTTATGGAAGGCTCTACAGGTGTTTTTTATCGCCAGTTCGCCTTTACAATGGCTATTGCAATTGTGATATCAGCGGTTAACGCTTTAACTTTAAGTCCGGCTTTGGCTGCCTTATTCTTAAAAGATAATCATTCTTCACATAGTGATAAACCGGAAGTGAAGCCAAACTTTAAGCAAAGGTTTTTTAACGGATTTAACCACAGTTTCAATTCCCTTACCAATCGGTATGTTGGCGGTTTGAAGTTTTTAGTTCGCCACAAATGGTTAAGCATGGGCGGTTTGGCCTTGATTGCCTTGGCTACAGTTTTTATGGTGAAAACGACTCCTGCAGGATTTATCCCTACTGAAGACCAGGGATTTATCGCCATTGCTGTTAATACACCGTCCGGAACATCGTTAGAAGGCACACAGAAAGTAATGACTGAAGCCGAAAATGTATTGAGTAAACTCGATGCCTCGAGAGATGTAACAGCAATATCAGGTTTTAACTTGTTAACCAACTCAACAAGTCCGTCATCAGCTGTAGTTTTTGTACTCTTAAAACCGAATGAAGAACGTGGCGCAGTTAAAAATATCGAAGAAATCATGAACCAGGTTCGTGGTACATTAGGCGCCATTTCTGGTGGCAGTTTCTTTGTGTTTAGTTTTCCAACTGTTCCGGGTTTTAGTAATGTTGAAGCTTTGGATATGGTATTGCAGGATAAAACCGGCGGTAAACTTGATAAATTCAGCGGCATCTCCCAACAATTTATTGGCGAGCTGATGAAACGTCCGGAAATTGCAGTGGCCTTCACGAGTTTCAAAGCAGATTATCCACAATTACAATTGGATATTAATGATGAAAAAGCCGACCAATTGGGTGTAAATGTGAAAGATATTCTGCAAACCATGCAAACTTACTTCGGTAGCGCACAGGCATCAGATTTTAACCGTTTTGGTAAATATTACCGTGTGGTTGTTCAGGCAGATGTTCAGGATAGGGCAGACCCATCATCCATCGACCGTGTTTTTGTGAAAAGTAATCGCGGCGAAATGGTGCCAATTAATACTTTAGTAAAACTGAGCCGCATTTATGGTTCAGAAACGGCTTCAAGATACAATCTGTTCAATTCGATTTCAATTAATGCCATTCCAAAACCGGGCTTTAGTTCTGGTCAGGCCATTAAAGCCATTGAAGAGGTAGCGGAGCAACATTTACCATCAGGTTATAGTTACGAATTCTCCGGACAAACACGGGAAGAAATCTCTTCAGGCGGGCAATCGACCGTGATATTTTTACTGTGTCTGGTTTTTATTTACTTCCTGCTTTCTGCACAGTATGAGAGTTATATTTTGCCGCTATCGGTAATTTTATCTATCCCTGCCGGAATATTCGGTGTGTTTGTAGCAATAGGTTTAACCGGCATTCAGAATAATATTTATGTGCAAGTTGCCCTGATTATGCTTATCGGTTTACTCGCTAAAAATGCCATTCTAATTGTAGAGTTTGCAGTTCAACGAAGAAGAAGCGGACAGCCATTGGCTGCCTCAGCATTAGAAGCTGCTAAATCAAGATTACGCCCGATTATCATGACTTCCCTTGCTTTTATTGTTGGTTTAATTCCAATGATGGGGGCAACTGGTCCGTCGGCACAAGGTAACCACTCCATCAGTATTGGTGCAGCAGGAGGGATGGTTTCAGGAGTAATTTTAGGATTGTTCATTATTCCGGTACTCTTTGTCATCTTCCAGGCATTACAAGAAAAAATTTCAAGAAAATCAAATGAGGTTGTTCATCATCACAATGAAGAACCTGTAAATCATGTAGTTTATGAAACGGTGTAATATTTTAAGCATCCTGCTCCTTGCCTTAATCTGGAGCGGATGTTCAATCTCTAAAGATTTAGCTTTACCACAAAGTTTAGCGCCAAAGATGTTTAGAAATTCGGCACCAGCAGATTCTTCAAGTGTAGGCGATTTGCCTTTGAAGAACTTTATCAGCGACCTCACTGTACAGAATTTAATCGATACAGCGCTGGTTAAAAATTACGACATGCAAATTGCATTAAAAAATATTGATGCGGCTGAAGTGTTGTTCAAACAATCAAAATTAGGTTATTTACCTGAGTTGAAATTACAGGTAGCGGCAAGTTCGAGCCGCCCCTCTGATAATAGTTTAAACGGATTGAGCTTAAATCAATTTACGGGTTCTACCCACATTGAAGATTACAATGCCAATCTGGGTGTGTTTTGGGAAGCTGATATCTGGGGAAAAATCCGCAATCAAAAAGCTGGTGCTTTAGCCAGTTTTTTACAAACCGAAGAAGCTCGTAAAGCGGTTCAAACCCGTTTGGTCGCCAATGTTGCACAAGGTTATTATAATCTTTTGATGCTGGATGCACAATTGGAAATCGCGAGGAAAAACTTAAAACTGAATGATAGCACGCTAAGAATCATTAATTTACAGTTCGATGCCGGACAGGTAACTTCTTTAGCCATTCAACAGGCAGAGGCACAGCAGCTTAATGCAGCACAGCTTATCCCACGTTTAGAACAAAATGTTACCTTACAGGAAAACGCTTTAAGTGTTTTAATCGGTACTTTGCCAAAGGCGATAAACCGTTCCAGCCGTTTAGATAAAATGGCCATCCCTCAGGATTTGAGCGCTGGTTTTCCATCAGCTTTGCTAAGCCGCAGACCAGATATTAAATCTGCTGAATTAGCACTCAATGTGGCAAATGCGAAGGTTGGCGTTGCAAAAGCGAGTTTATATCCTTCTCTTGTGATTACGGCAAGCGGAGGCATCAATTCTTTTAAAGCCAGTAACTGGTTTAGTGTGCCTGCATCTTTATTTGGTTTAGTTTCAGGTGGTATTACACAACCCATTTTTCAGAGAGGTCAACTGAAATCAAATCTGGAATTGGCAAAAATCGACAGGGAGAAAACCGTTATTCAATTCCGCCAATCTGTAATTAACGCAGTAGGAGAGGTTTCTGACGAATTAACTAAGGTAGAGAAGTTGAAGAGTCAATACAGCATTGCAGAGAAAAGAGCGCAGACTTTACAACAAGCTTCGCGAAATGCAAGTTTGTTATTTAAGAGTGGTATGGCCAATTATTTAGAGGTGATTACCGCTCAAGGCAATTTGTTGCAAAGCGAACTGGAATTAACCACTATTAAAACCGAGCAGTTAAATGCGGTTGTTGGTTTGTATCGTTCTTTAGGCGGGGGTTGGAATTAAAGCCCCAACCTTTTAAAGAAAGCAGGGTAGGGATGCACAATCGTCATTTCGACCGTAGTGGAGAAATCTTTTTAATTGGGTTTTAATTATTAGATTTTTAAGATGGAAGGGGTGGTTGGGTTGTGATTTTATAAAATACCTCACCCCCCGCTCCCCCCGGATTGCCGGGATAATATCTCTTTGAAGAGAGGGAGCTGCATAGTTGGTGAAGAATGGTTTCCTCTTGTTCACATAAAATTGCATGTTACTGCGCAAATTTCAATGCTCAATTCTACGAATATCTGCTATGCCGGAGAGCAGGGTGCAGAGCCCCTCGGTTTTCTAAAATGAGCGGAGTGAGTGGAGTGTGCTAATGTTTAATCATCTGTCATGCTGATTTCTATAGCACTCGCTATCCCCCTTTGAGGGAGGTGAAGGGTTTAAGATGGAAGTCCTTCGACAAGCTCAGGATGACAGGGGAGGTTATGTTGAAAGTTTAGGATTTGGTACTTGGAACTTTCGGCATGAGGCCATACGTAACATTCCCATTAAAAGCCTTTAACTTACATAGATTTTAACGTAGATAATATACATTTGCGAAGACCATAATTATCCTGAACCAATTATATGAACCGCAGAAAATTATTGAAGAGCTTGGCAATAGGCTTACCTACCTTATTGTTTACAGATCGTTTATCAGCACTTACTTTACAAAATAAACATGCTGAAGATTTTGTAGCAAAAGTTTTTGAAGGTCCATTTTCTCCCACATGGGAATCTTTGGCTACTTATAAAACACCTGAGTGGTTTAGGGATGCTAAGTTTGGCATGTGGGCACACTGGGGGCCGCAATGCCAGCCCGAAGCAGGCGATTGGTATGCCCGGGAAATGTATATGGAGGGCAACAGAAAATACAAATACCACGTCGAAAAGTATGGTCACCCTTCACAATTTGGTTTTAAAGATGTAATTAATACCTGGAAAGCGGAGCAATGGAATCCTGAGGCGCTGGTTTCATTATATAAAAAAGTTGGTGCCAAATATTTTATGGCGCTGGCCAATCATCATGATAATTTAGATTTGTATGATAGCAAATATCAAAAAAACTGGAATTCGCTTAAGGTAGGGCCTAAAAAAGATATTATAAAAGGTTGGGCTGCGGCAGCGAAGAAAAATGATTTACCATTTGCGGTGAGTGTGCATGCAGCACATACCTGGAGTTGGATGGAAACGGCTCAACGCTCCGATAAACAGGGTGCTTTTGCAGGCATCCCATACGATGGTAAGTTAACCAGGCAAGATGGAAAAGGTAAATGGTGGGATGGGTTAGACCCTCAGGAGCTTTATGAGCAAAACCATGCACTAAGTAAAAATAGTGAGAACAACGGAGCAATTCATAGCCAGTGGAATTGGGGAAATGGTGTAACGCCCCCTACGCAGGCATATATCGATAAGTTTTTTAACCGGACAATCGATTTGATTGACAAGTATAAACCGGATATGATTTACTTTGACGATTCACAGTTTCCTTTATGGCCGGTAAGTGACGCCGGATTAAAGATAGCTTCGCATTTTTATAATAAAAGCATTAAGGATAATGGCAAACTGAAAGCCGTTATTACCGGTAAAATATTGAATGAGCAAGAACGTAAAGCGATGGTTTGGGATATTGAAAGGGGACAAAGTAATGATATTGAACCGCTTCCGTGGCAAACCGATACCTGCATTGGCGACTGGCATTACGACCGAAGTATATACGAGCGAAAGGGCTACAAAACGCCTAAAATGATAATCCATACACTGGTGGATGTAGTGAGCAAAAACGGGAACCTGATGCTCAATATTCCGCTAAGAGGAGATGGCACTATGGATGAATTGGAGCGTGAAATTGTGGAGCAAATTGGCGTCTGGATAAATGCAAATGGCGAAAGTGTTTTTGGTACAAGGCCATGGAAGATTTTTGGCGAAGGTCCGGCGCAACAACAGGCTGCAGCCCTAACCGCTCAGGGTTTTAATGAGGGTAAGGGTAAAGCTTTCACCAGCGAAGATGTACGTTTTTGTACTAAGGGTGATGTACTGTTTGCAACTGTAATGGCGTGGCCGGCAAATGGTTCGAGCCTGATAAAAAGTTTGGGAACCAATAGCGAACATTACCAAAAGAAAGTGCGTAGTGTTAAGCTGGTGGCTACCGGAGCTGAGCTAAAGTTTGAACAAAAGGCTGATGGTTTAGAAGTCTTCTTTCCGGCGCAAGCGCCTGAAGCTTCTTATGCCAACGCCTTAAAGATAGTTTAGCATATTGTGATATTATAATGCTTAGCTACAGATTCGCCTTAAAATTAATTTTCTACCTTGATGTTTTTCAAAATATAAATCGTTTAAAATGAGCCATAAATTTACACTTAAAATAGCATTTGTGCTGCTGTTTTCCTTCATCAGCATTTCTACCTTACAAGCACAGCAGCCAAAGTTAAATGTTGCTGTTGCCGGACTGAATCATGATCACATTTATTTGATTATGAACAGTTTTCAAAAGGGTGAAGTGAACATTATCGGCATTGCAGAAAATAATCCGGATTTAATACAAAGGTTTAAAAAGCGCTACCAATTAGCAGATAGTTTGTTCTTTAGCGATTTACCTGCCTTATTAAAAAAACGCAAACCTGATGCAGTATTAGCTTATAATGCAATAAGTGATCATTTAGCCGTTGTAGAAGCAGCAGCGCCTCTGGGTATCTCTGTAATGGTAGAGAAACCCCTGGCTACAACAGTTAAGGATGCCGAAAAAATGGCTCAGCTGGCGCTGAAGTATAATAGTCATTTGTTAACCAATTACGAAACCACCTGGTATCCGAGTAACCAGGAAGCTTACCTGAATATCAAACAGCAAAAAATGATAGGAACGGTGCGTAAAATGATTGTTCATGATGGGCATGAAGGGCCAAAAGAAATTGGCGTAAGTAAGGAGTTTTTGAGCTGGTTAACCGACCCTAAAAAAAATGGTGCCGGTGCATTAAATGATTTTGGTTGTTATGGCGCAAACCTCATGACCTGGTTAATGGATGGTAAGGCCCCGATTTCGGTATCGGCAATTACACATCAAATCAAACCAGATGTTTACCCAAATGTAGATGATGATGCCACTATCCTTTTGGAGTATCCTGATGCAACAGGCATTATCGAAGCGTCATGGAATTGGCCTTTCAGCATTAAGGATATGGAGGTATTTGGTAAAACTGGCTATATACAGGCGGTAAACGAGCATCAACTTCGTTTAAAAGAAAATGGCAATGCCGATTATAAAGTGTATAAAGCAAAAGCTTTAGCACCCGCTTACGCAAACAGTTTAACTTACCTTGCTGCGGTTTTGAGAAATGAAATCCAACCTGAGCATGATTTATCTTCTTTAGAAAATAACCTGATTGTAGTTAAGATTTTAGAAGCGGCTAAAACTTCTGCTAAAACCGGTAAAAAGGTGCTAATCAAATAATTTCAAGGTAACCAGGATATACAAGAATATAAATAACAAAGGCCGATTTTGTTAATTACCGGCCTTTGTTTATAATACAATTTTTTGCTAAGCCCTTTCTTTGCCGCTATATTTTAAGGTTAATTCAGGGTTTTTAGCATATTCTGCCCAAAGCTCATCTATCGTTTTTCCTGTAAGTTTTACCCATGTATCTTGCGTATAGTTTTTGTTTCGCAGTTCTTTATCTATATCGATAATTACACCGGGCTTAATTTTTTGGTCTATCCATTCAAAAAAACGAGCAGTAATTCTGTAGCTGTTTTCATATTTTTTCTCGTTATGTTTTTCTGTTAAATCCGGCAATTTCCATTTCGAACCGATATTATCTACACCGTATCTGTAACGGATAAAATCTGCGATACCTTCGGTTAGCCAAACGGGTCCTGAGCCATAACCATAACCCTGAACAAGGTGCATACCTTCATGCGTTACTATGTCGATATCGGTAGGGTGGGCATTCATGTAATTTGTGCTAAACAGAATACGATTTCCGCTGGCTTCTGCAACACCTTTGTAAGCGGTATCGGTTACAAAAATTACCTGGTGCGTGGTTTTATCATTAAAAGTGCTCACTAAGGTAGGGAACACTTTAAAATAGGTTTCAATTAATTCTTTCTGTATTACTGGATTAAAAGCAGAATTTTTATTGATGAAAACCAACTGATAATCGTCCTTTATTATGGTATCTACCGATGACCAGTTTTTGTGAAGTGCCTCCTGTAAACTTGCCTGAAAATTATCAAAATTCTTTTTCTTTTTAATCCATTTGCTATTCACTACAATCTCGCCGGGTACTGCTTTTAAAGTAAATTTGCCGGCCGTATCTATAACCCGCATGTTTACTTCACGTTTGGTTCGGTAGCCATCTGCGGTTGCAAAAGCAGGGTAAGCTGCCCTAAAGGCTGCATTTACTTTTGCAGTATCCAGACTAACTTTAGTCTTATTATCAATTGTAATGGCATAAGGTCGCGGTGCGTTGCGGCGTTGTGGTTGCTGAGCTGCAGCAGGCTTAGGTGAGGTTTGCGCTATTGCTGCTGTGGAAAATAAGGCAAACAGTGCAATGCTGGATATTTTATTAATCATAGGATATTTTTTTGCTAAAAATAAGCCATGTGAAAAAGATATCCTGTAAAAATGAGGCTACATATTATCGTTATAAATAACTTGGCGGATTATTTTACTAAAGATAGCTGGAAATAAAATGTTGTTCCAGTGTTCCATTCGCTGTTTAGCCAAATATTGCCGCCGTGTCTTTCTATAATCTCTTTGCATAAGTACAAGCCAATTCCAAAACCTGCAATAGAGCCCATTTGCTGATTTTTTACACGATAATATCTTTCGAAAATATGCTCCTGATCTTCTTCGGCAATGCCCATTCCCTTATCCTCAACAGAGAAAACCACTTTGTCATCTTTTACAGCATAGCCAATTGTAATGGTCGAACTCATAGGCGAGTACTTTACCGCATTGCCTACTAAATTTTGAACCACCTGGGCGATTTTATCTCTATCTGCATTAAGGTATACGTCGTCAGCCGTTATAAATTCAAGATGGTGTGTATGAATAGTGGCCGAAAGTTCGGATTCTAATTCATCAAAAAGTCCTTTCACATCAAATGTTGTAGCATCAATAGACATTTTACCAGATTCTAATCTCGAAACGTTCAGAAAACCATTAATCATAGAAGTCATGCTTCTTATTTGCTTCAATGCTTTCTGTAAAACACCCTCCAGGTCTTTATCTTTCTGCTTAATTGCTGTTCGTTGCAAAAGCTGAATATATGCATTCAGGGATGTTAAAGGTGTTTTTAGTTCGTGGCTAACCATGCTAATAAAATCATCCTTACGCTGTTCATCTTTCTTTTGTTCGGTAATGTCTCGTACGGTTCCATTTAAACTTAAAGCCTTGCCATTCGTATCAAAAGTTGTTCTGCCAATGGCCTGAACGGTTCTGAATTCAGCATCGGGATTAGCCCTGATTCGGTAATCAATCGCATAGCGGCCACCAGATTCCTGCATTAATGCTTCGCTGATGGATTTGCTCACCAATTCTCTGTCTTCTTCGTGGATGGCGGAAAGTGCGATACCTAAATCCAGTTTGTCATCTGATGAGAGTCCGAACCAGCTTTTTAATAAATCATTGCCAGAGAAGAGATTATTTTCGGGTTCATAAAAAAAGGTTCCAAGTTCACCGGCATCAATAGCCATTGCAAGCATTAGCTGGTCTTTTTCATGTGCTCTGGATGCATGTATTTGATTGGTAATTTCCTCCAGTATCACTAATACGCCGGTTATCTGGCCAGAAGATGATTTTATTGGTTGATAGATAGAATTTACAAATGCCTCTCTCAAACCATTTTCCTGATAAAGCATCACCCTGAAAACATTATTAACCTTTGCTATTCCGGTTTCATAAACGTCTCTAAGCCATTTGTTAACAGGCTGGCCCTTAAGTTCCGGACGAGCAAGTTCATGTGGTTTTCCAATAACCTCACTTTCTTTTCGTCCCCAGATGTTTAAGATGACTTTGTTGGCAATGTCGATAACCAAATCATCACCTTCTAAAACACAAATACCAACAGGAGCCTGTTCTATAATTGTTCTGATGTGTTCCCTGCTATCGGCGAGCAACACCATCGATTTATTTAATTCCTCGTTTGTTGATAATAATTCTTCAACCGTAGCAGCCATTTCTTCATTAATTGCCTGCTCTTCTTCCTCCTTTTCGCCTATTAAAATTAATGATGCTCTTCTTTGAGATACATCCCGGCTGGTGTGGATAATACAGTAAGTTTTCTGATTTTCATCCAGCATTGCCCGGTATTCAAAATCGAAATAGAAGGTTTGTCGTTCGCCGTTTACAATAAGCTCTGCAGCAGTATCTGATGCATAATAACTTACCCCGGTTCTCCAAACGTTTTTTAGGATATTTATAAAAGGCTGACCAACAATTTCTGGTAAAGCATCTTCGAGATTTTTACCTACAATAGTTCGTTCTTTACCCCATATATTGAGCATTGCATTGTTTGCAAAGCGGATAAAGAGGTTTTCATTTGTATATATTGCTGTAGCTTCCTGAGTGTTTTGAAGAACTTCGAGAAGCGTTTCATTGCTAAATGTCGTAGTAGAACTATTTGTAAAGTCTGTCATAAACTAATACAAATATAACGAATGAATATATAATTGCTACTATACAGCCAGATTTAGGCGATGCTTATTTATACTCAATCCAGGCTAATCTTTTGTTAATCAATACTTGTATTTCTTGCAGGAGTGGAGATTTAATATTAAATTAATCTATTACTTTAATATTAAATGTACATTTGCGTAAAGTCAAACCCGATGAAAGCTACAGCCATAGAAATAGAATCAAAGATTACTCCAGGTTTTAAAGCTAAACTTTCAAACAGCATGTTCTTTACCGATGCAAAAATGGATAACAGCACTCAGATAAAAAACGATTTGGGCAGTGTAGATTATCTCTTGAAATGCAAAAACAACTTAAAAAATGCGCTTTCGCTCGCATCAGCATTAGTGGTTTAATCTTTTAAGCAACAAAATTTATTTCTTTGGATGCTAGTTGCCTAAATCATGTTTATTGTTGTATCGAATATTTGTTGTAAAAATTAATTACAATAACATTTTTCCAGTTGTTTTTAGCTGTTGATTTTAAGAATTATGTGCATCTCCAATTTGGGTTTCAATATCATCAATAAATTTTCTTTTACCCGAATGCCAGGTTCTTGGTGAAGAAAAAGCATCCACTATTTTATTTAGCTTAATCTCCGAAACGTTTGCAAATTTTTTATACTCTTGCGCCAGTGCATAAGAATTCATATCGCCATAGCCTTGAAGCAGTTGTATTTTCTTCAAAAACGATTTTAATTTATTAATTTTTATCAGCGACTCCATATACACAAAGGTAGTATAATGTAGTTTTAATTCTACCGTAAATATACCCGATTATGGATTATTTAGATTTATAATTTTGTTACCATCAGGATTTATAAATTTTATTCATTTAGGTGATGATAAAAGTCAAAAGCTATTTGTCCATTTCTCTTCGCTAAATCTGTTTTACTATCTGGTGATGTTATATTTGCTGATAATCCTGTTAAAGCCATGCTCAGATTGATAGAAAGACATAATACCCATGCATTTATCGATAAAATAAAATTGGAATGGCCGGGTTTTATTGATGTAGTTCGCTTTATGAATAACAGTTTGGTTTTTATTCAATTGCTACAGAATGTTGATGAGCATGCTTTTACGTCTAGCCTAATGCCTAAACTTGGTGCGCTGGTAGATTTTCCCCATCCGCTGCAGTTATTTATTTTGAATCATGACGGTGAATTTTTAGATCAATTGCAATTTAATTGTGCAGAGCGCAACACAGCGCTTTCAGTTAGCGCCATGTAATTGATGATTACTCCATTTGCAATTGGCAATCATCATTTCTAAAATTCAGGAAGTTTTACCGCTATGCCTTTTTTCTTGATTTTTTATTTTCGGCCGCTTCGCCTACGAGTAAGGTAGCAATAAGCTCAAATTTATCGGGTTGTGCGTTATATTCATCAGCCATGCTTTCCCATTTTTTTAATTCTAACTGCGCATTTTCTACTTCAATTTTTAATAACTCTATTTTGTTCTGCAATAATTTGCTGATGTTTTGATTTGCCATAGTGCAAAATTAAAGGCTTTTAGCTTTTTATTTATTGCTGATTTGTTAAGAAATTGTAACTGCTTAAGCTACAGCGTAAAAAAATATTGGTGTGTTTAGATTCATATTTTCATAGAAGTAAATTCTGATGACAGAGGGAGATTATAAATCAAAATATTTTGCTTGATAATCATAGTCTTATAAAAATTCTATGGTTAATCTGTTTTTTTATTGTGCAGATATCAATTAGATGATTACTTTTGCAGCGGAAAGCTGGCAGAGTGGTCGAATGCGGCAGTCTTGAAAACTGTTGACTGTCATAGGTCCGGGGGTTCGAATCCCTCGCTTTCCGCATCAGCAAAAAGGAGATTTTTTAATCTCCTTTTTTGTTTTGTTCCAATCTTGAAATCTCTTTCAAATCGCGTATTTCATCTCAAAATTGTCTTTATCATGTAAATAGGCTATATCTATTTGTTTAACGTTTTGGCACTGCGTACCTTCATCATAAATATAATATTATGGATACTGAGAAAGCAATATTAGCCGGTGGCTGTTTTTGGGGCGTTGAAGAACTTATCAGGCATTTGCCTGGTGTAAAATCTACAGTGGTTGGTTACACTGGTGGTGATGTGCCAAACGCAACTTACAGAAATCACGGAACGCATGCAGAAGCGATTGAGATTGAATTTGATCCATCCATATTATCTTACAGAAAACTTCTGGAGTATTTTTTTCAGATACATGACCCGAGTACCAAGAATAGGCAAGGTAATGATGTTGGAACTTCTTACCGTTCGGCTATTTTCTATTTATCACCAGAACAAGAAAGCATTGCAAAAGAATTAATTTCGGAAATGGATGCTTCGGGTATTTGGCCTGGCAAAGTGGTAACCGAAGTTGTACCCGCTACTGATTTTTGGATTGCGGAAGAAGATCATCAGGATTATTTGCAAAAAATTCCTTACGGTTATACCTGCCATTTTGAAAGGCCAGACTGGAAACTCGCTTAGCAGACCTCAAGAGATTTTACTGCTTAAATGGCTGGCATAATCATTTATGGTTATGCTATTTTGTAAGCTGTATTATCGTAATTATTAATAAAATACAAGTAATTGCTTTTAATAATAACAGGGGTTTAATTTTCATCATAATTGTTTTTGAATAAAACGTTCAAATTTGAAATTACGCTACAGCTGATTACTTGTTTTGGTGTATTATTTAGTTAAAGCTATCGCGAAATTGCAAGGGGCTGTTATTGGTTTTGCTTTTAAATAATTTGCTGAAACTTTGAGAATGTTCAAATCCTAATTGGTAGGCAATTTCGCTAACAGATAAATTGGTTGTCGATAATTTTTCTTTTGCTTTTTCAATCAATTTATCGTGAATATGTTGCTGTGTTGTCTGGCCAGTTAGCTGTTTTAATAAGCTGCTTAAATATTTGCCCGACATGTTTAAATTTTCGGCTATATATTGTACGCTTGGTAAACCTTTCAAAATTAAGTTCTCATCTTTCAAATGCTTGTCTAACAAGGCTTCCAGCCGGTCTAATACCTGATGATTGGTTATTTTTCGGGTGATAAATTGCCTTTGATAGAATCTTTCGGCATAATTTAACAAAGTTTCCAAATGAGAAACAATAATATCCTGACTAAATTTATCGATGTTAGATTCGTACTCATTTCTAATATTTTCCAAAACACCACTAATTATAAGCTCTTCTTTAGGCGATAGAAATAAAGCTTCATTTACTGAATATTCAAAATATTCGTATTTTTTTATCGTTTTAGCGAGTTGCGTGTTCCATAAGAAATCGGGGTGAATAAAAAGCATCCAACCTTCTAAATTTGGCGGTAGTCCACCTTCTTCTCCACGTAAAACTTGTCCGGGCGACATAAAAGCCATTAAGCCATTATCAAAATCATACTTCTGTTGTCCATACAATAAATTGTTACAGCCACGTTTTACAGATATTGCATACACATCAAAAACTACAGCATTAACCTCGCTCTCGTTGCTGAATTTTGATACATCAACGATGCTAATTAATGGATGGTTTGGTTTTGCTAAGCCTGTTAGCTGATGGATTTGGGTTATAGATTTTATGCGAACTGGTATCATTCTTAAATCGAATTTTTTAGAAATGGATATTTTAACCAAATCATTATCAATGGCAATATTAAGAATGGAATTTCCATCAGTACCATTTTAAAATTTCCTGCTTTTACAGCCAGCGCCATTATTATTACAATTGATATTGCGTTTAGCAGGTTACCCAAAAAAAACGTTTTTGGAATCAGCAAAAGTGTGCCGATTAGAATGGTTAATACACCAAAGAAAGGAATCATTCCTTCAGAAATCCCCAATTCATTCATCATTTTTAATGATTCGGGATGTTTCTTGTAATTCAGCGTGTCCCATCCGTGTTTGAATGAAAGCCCTGCTGAAACCAATAGTAGCAGCAGAGAAATTATACTTTTAATCATTTGTTGGTTTTAATTTGTATATCAATTTACAGAATTCTTTTAAACTTCATCGTTTTGCCTAAAATAGAAATGCCTAAATAACCGCGGAAATGAAGTTCTTTATCATTTTTCAACTTTGCATTCAGGCTGTAAGTATTGCCATCACCAGGATTGTAAAGTTTGCCGCCACTGTATTCGCCATTTTCAAATTTTAGATTAGTAATATTTACAATGCCTTTTCTCGAACGGTTTATTAGAGATTTATCGGGGTTATTATCATCTTTCTTCGGCGTTATTCCATCAGCTTCATACATGTTTGATGCCCACAGAAGTTTTCCGGAATACTTTCCATTTTCTTTAAAAATATCGAATTTCAATTTTACATCACCATCTATACTTTCCCATTGTCCGATAATTTTATCAGCTGGCTGCTGCGCAAAACCAGTTAAAGTGCCAAGCATTATTAAGCCTGCAAAAAGCATCATTTTCATATCTGTTTTTCAATTTTTATTTTCTTAATCTCTTTAAATTCCCGATGTCCATATTTTAATAAAGCATTGGGCATTAGTCTGTTTGCAAATTTAATGATGCGAATCATGAAGGGTTTCAGTTCTTTTTTATCTTTTATAAGTCCATCAATAGCTACTTTAACCATCTTTTCTGCAGTCATCATCATGCTTTGATTAGGTTGTTTCTCCCAATCGTTTTGTAAATTGGTTTTTACTCCCGGCGGAATCATTTCAAAAACTTTAACATTTGTGTCTTCCACTTGCAAACGTAATGCCTGTGTATAGGCCCTAACACCAGCTTTTGCAGCACTGTAAATCGGCGCAGCCGAATAACTCAATAAAGCTATGCCTGAAGAAACATTTACGATTGCCGAAGATTGCTGTTTTAGTAAATGTGGCAGAAACTGATGGACCATTTGGATGGTGCCGGTTAGATTGGTAGAAATTTCCTGATTAATGTTTTCTAAATCTATAGATGTGTCTTGCAAATCAATTAAGCGCATTAATCCTGCGTTATTGATGATGATGTTTAGGTTTGGAAAAAGTGTGGTAACCATCTCAAACAAATCTTTTATGTCATTTGGCTTACTCACATCGCTTTGAAATGTATGTACGTTAGGGAATTGCGCTTTTGTTTCGTTTAGGGCATCAAGCTTGCGGCCTGTTAGCAAAATTGTTGCACCTAGTTCAGTCAATTGTTTTACTAACTCCAAACCAATACCGCTTGTTCCGCCGGTAATTAACACTGTACTATTTCTTAAATCCATATTTCGAATATTTTGATACTCAAAGTTCGGTTTTAAGCAATTGCGGGTTGTAGCCAAAAGTCGTTTTGTTGTAGCTAAAATTTATTGATTTAAATCCCAGATAAGATTATAATCTATAAATTAGTGAAATGAAAATTGCTACCTATAACGTTAATGGTATAAATGGCCGTTTGCCGGTTTTGTTGCGCTGGCTGGCAGAAACCCAGCCAGATGTTGCCTGCCTGCAGGAGCTTAAAGCGCCCGATGAGAAATTTCCTTTAGAGGCTATCAATAATGCGGGTTATCATGCCATCTGGCACGGACAAAAAAGCTGGAATGGTGTTGCGATTCTTGCTAAAAACGAAATTAAAGAACTGCGTAAAGGTTTACCTGGCGATGATGAGGATTTGCAAAGCAGATATATCGAAGCAATGGTTGATGATGTGGTTATTGGCTGTTTGTACCTCCCAAACGGAAACCCGGCTCCGGGCGCCAAGTTAGATTATAAAATGGCATGGATGGAACGTTTATCCAAGCATACTCAAAAACTTTTAAGCTTTGATTTGCCAACAGTAATTTGTGGCGACTTTAACGTTATCCCAACAGATTTTGATGTTTACAAACCAGAAAGGTGGGTTGATGATGCGTTGTTTCGCACAGAAGTTAAAGATGCGTTTCATAATTTAATTGCGCAAGGCTGGACAGATGCTTTAAGAAAACTGTATCCGGAAGATAAAATTTATACTTTTTGGGATTATATTAGAAATGCTTACGGGAGAGATGCCGGTTTAAGAATTGACCATTTCTTATTAAATGACCAACTTTTGGAAAGGTTAAAATCTGGTGGTGTAGACAGGCAGGTTAGAGGTTGGGAGAAAACCAGCGACCATGGTCCGGTTTGGATAGAGCTTTCATAATTATCTGCTAGTGATGAATTTATGTGACGATTTTTTTACTCTGTAATTTTTATAACGAGCATTGCTTTAAAATATTTTTTAGGTTAAATATTGATTAATTTAAGGTTGTTAAAACCTTAAGCTATGGATGTGCTAAAAAATCAAAAGAAAATTTCGGCTTTCTTAAATAAGATAAAAGCTGAATGGCCTGGTCTTGTAGAACGCTTTGAATTTAAAACGGCCACGGTAATTTATGTACACCTTAAAGAAGGTATTTCGAGTATGGATTTTTTGGGGAAGCTTTCGAAAAAAATTGAACGTTTGGTTGATTTTTCTGAACCTATCATATTATATCACATAGAAAGTGATGGAATGAATCTTCGCTCGCATCCAATCAATTGGTATTCATCAATTAAATAAAATAGCTTAAAGCCATTAAATAAACCAACTATCATTGTAATTTAATTGAGAAAAAAATATTTTCAAAAAAAAATGGAGGACAGTAATATCCTCCATTTAACAAACAATTAATCAGTGCTTATCAAAACAATAATTAATGATATGTAAGGATAAGTGTTTTTTCTAATACATGCAAAGTATTTTTAATTCTATTTTAGAGTAAAAAATAAAAACGCCCGTGGTGGCCATATTTGCTAAGAGAATTGTAACTATTTAATCGGCCTTCTGGCGATAAATTTCTTTACAACCTTAGGTGATTTTGCTGGTTCATCTTCAGAAATCTTAATATTTAAAACATTTCCTTTGTACGATTCGCCATTTAAGATGGAGATAACTTTTTGTGCATCATCAATTTTTAACATCTCTACAAATGCATAACCTTTACATTTATTTGTAGCTCTATCCCTAACAACTTTTATGGTTTCTATATTTCCATAAAGACCAATAAGCATGGCCAAATCCATTTCACTAATATCAGGTCGTAACCCGCCTACAAAGAGCTTTGTCATAGATAATCGGTCTTATTTTCTTTTTATGGATGCAAGATAATTTTTTTAGGTTGAACAATCAAACAATAATCATCATCTAAATCAATTGAACCACATATTTAACGTAAATAACATATTTTATGTGAATATGTTAGAAGTTTTAATTCAGAATAATAATAAATGACAAAAAGCACAACAATTAGTAAGGGAATAAAGGCCTGATTAAAAGTTAATAATGCTTAAAATTCAAGAGAAAACTTTAAAAGGGAACGGTTGTTGTAATTGATTATAAAATTTATAATTTAAAACAAGAGTTATGAAACTTTACAAATCAATCCCATTATTGGCGCTTTCCATTATCCTCGTTTCCGGATGTGTTAGTAATAAGAAATACGCCGAATTGCAAACCACTTTCGATAAATTAAGAGAAAGAAATCAGGAGCTAAGTAATAAATATCAGGATAGTCAGCGAGAGCTTACGGGCGCTACAAGCCGGGTTAAAAGTTTAGAAGAACAAATTGCTTCAGAAAAAAAGAACACCGCAGCTTTACAAGATGCATTAACGAAATGTTTAAATTCGAGCAACCAGGGAAATGTTAACATTTCGAAATTGGTAGATGAAATTAACAGTTCGAACAAGTACATCAAACAATTAATAAACGCAAAAAACAAAAGTGATTCGCTTAATATGGTGCTTACAAACAATTTAACACGTTCATTAAGCAGAGAAGAGTTGGGCGATGTTGATGTTCAGGTTTTGAAAGGAGTAGTTTATATTTCACTAGCGGATAATATGTTGTATAAATCTGGTAGTTACGAAATTTCAGATAAGGCTGCTGAAACCCTTAGTAAGATTGCTAAAATCATAAAAGATTATGATAGCTATGATGTATTAATTGAAGGTAATACTGATAATGTGCCAATTGCACAAACCAACATTAGAAACAACTGGGATTTAAGTGCTTTAAGGGCATCATCAGTTGTGCAAACATTGCAAACTAAATTCGGTGTTGATCCTTAACGCTTAACCGCAGGCGGTAGGGGTGAATATAATCCTATTGCAGATAACAACACGCCTGCAGGTAAAATGAAAAACAGAAGAACTCAGATTATCATCACACCAAAATTAGATCAGTTTATGGAACTGATAGGCAAAGCGCCCGAGCAACCAGCTGCAACAGCGCCTAAGCAATAATTATTAAGAAAAAAACCTCCTGAGCCATCAGGAGGTTTTTTTGTTTATTGCCTAAATTGAATTTATTTAAATTAATTTTTTCATATAAAAAACTAACAACCATTGCTTCAAAATCAAACATTAATTTCTAAATGGCTTGTACTACGTATTATTTGTTAGTGTTTGCGTAATAATACGGTGTACAATTTTGACTTACTTAGTGTAGAATGCACACTTTTTTTAGTCAATTGTTTTGATAATTATCAAAAATAATTAACTGAAAATCAGTAACTTGAGTTGTTGTTTGATAAATAATTGTGTTTTTTATTCATTTTAACGCCTTGCCATTATCTTTTTTTAAAATAATATATATATTTGTTCTTACCCTTTCGAGGGTATGTTTTTCATAGGTAGATGTAGGGTCAGAACTTTGTTCTGGCCCTTTTTTGTTAGGTCTGTTTAATAAATCTTATTTTTGCGTGGAGATGAATAAAAAGAAAGTAATAGTAGCTGTAACCGGAGCAAGTGGTTCTGTATATGCAAAAGTGCTATTTGATAAATTGGTAGAACTCCAAAGTCAGATTGAAGCTGTAGGTGTAGTGATGAGTGACAATGCAAAAGAAGTTTGGCAGTTTGAACTTGGAAATAAGGATTACGAAAATTATGATTTCAATTTCTATCACAAAAATGATTTTAATGCCCCATTTGCATCTGGCTCGGCTAAATATGATACTATGATAATCGTACCTTGTTCGATGGGAACACTTGGCAGGATTGCGCATGGAATCTCTAACGATTTAATTTCCAGAGCTGCCGATGTTGTTTTAAAAGAACGCCGCAAATTAATTGCTGTAGTAAGAGATACACCTTTTAGTTTGATACACATTAACAATATGAAAACCGTAACCGAGGCTGGAGGAATCATTTGCCCGGCAAACCCTTCCTATTATAGTTTACCAAAAACCATTGAAGAAGTTGCCGGAACAGTTGTGAGCAGGATTTTGGACTTAGCCGGATTTGAGCAAAAAAGCTACAGATGGAATGAGGACTAAGTTACTTGTCGATATTATTTTACCCTAAGCTTACGCAAAGCTAAAATCGCGGGTTACCTTTCTTAAATCAAAATTGTATCTTTGCAGGCTAAATGAAAAAGGTCGCATTTTATACATTAGGTTGTAAACTTAATTTCTCTGAAACTTCTACAATTGGTCGTTTATTTACCGATGCAGGTTATGCTGTTGTCGAATTTCAGGATTCGGCTGATGTTTATGTAATTAATACCTGTTCGGTTACCGAAAATGCCGACAAAAAATGCCGTAAAGTAGTTAAGGAAGCTTTAAAGCATTCTCCAAATGCTTACGTAACTATTGTTGGTTGTTATGCACAATTAAAACCTCAGGAAATTGCCGAAATTGAAGGCGTTGACATGGTATTAGGTGCTGCCGAAAAATTTAGAATTGTAGAATTTATTTCTGATTTAACCAAACAGCCGAAGGCTGTTGTTCATCAGCAAAGTATAGAAAAAGTTAACCATAATTTTATCGCTTCGTATTCTATAGGCGATAGAACCCGGACATTTTTAAAAGTTCAGGATGGTTGCGATTACCCTTGTACCTACTGTACCATTCCCTTGGCTCGTGGCGCCAGTCGTAGCGATACCATTGAAAATGTGGTAAACCGAGCTAAAATAATTGCAGAAAGTGGTGTTAAAGAAATTGTACTTACAGGTGTTAATCTGGGCGATTTTGGCATTCGCAATGGCGAGCGAGAAGATAAGTTTTTTGATTTGGTAAAAGCCCTGGATGAAGTTGAGGGGATCGAACGGATACGTATTTCTTCAATTGAACCTAATCTTTTGAGCAATGAAATTATCGAATTTGTAGCCACTTCAAAAAGATTTGTTCCGCATTTTCATATTCCTTTGCAATCAGGTTCTGATAAAATTCTGGGTTTAATGCGTCGTCGTTACCGTAGAGATTTGTACGTAGAACGTGTAGCTAAAATAAAAGAAGTAATGCCAGATTGCTGCATCGGTGTTGATGTTATTGTAGGTTTTCCTGGTGAAACGAAGGCAGACTTTTTAGATACCTATCAGTTTTTAAATGAGCTTGATGTGTCTTACCTTCACGTTTTTACTTACTCTGAACGCGAATTAACCGTTGCCGCAGAAATGAAGGGCGTTGTTTCGGGCAGTGAACGTAACGAGCGTAGCAAAATGCTTCATATTTTATCAGATAAAAAACGCCGTGCTTTTTACCAATCGCAAATTGGTACAGCAGGAGAGGTGCTATTTGAGGCCGACCAGAAAATGGGTTACATGCATGGTTTTACCAAAAACTATGTAAAGGTTAGGGCTAAATACGATCCGGTTATGGTTAATGAGCTTAAGGCGGTTAAGCTTTTGGAAATTACCGCCGATGGCGATGTTGATGTTGCAGAGCTGGATACGGTTTACGCACATCATTAAAATCTAAATATTTAATAGAAAATCAATTTACAAGTATTTTTAAGGTTAGCCGGGCTATTCGCTTAATCTTTTTGGCTTGAAAAAGCTACAAAGATTAACGGAACGCTGGGTTTTAAACTTCCTAAGTTTGGTTGTAGCCAAAATGGATATCGCTGCTATCCCGTTTATTTAACGCTGGTTTATGCCAATCACTTCGGCCTGCTCCATGCAATTTGCCATAGAAAACTGCAGAAGTAAATTAAACCTGATCGAAGCAGAAATCCTTTTTTATTTTTCATAAAAAAGATTGGAGCGTAGCGCAGGACTATCGTAACCCATGATAACAGAAACCTGCTTTTCAAATTAAAATTTTAGCATTTACAGCTTTAATGTTTCAGCTTTAGTCTTTCATCTTTCTTTCCTATCTTCGCAACAAATTATTTGTATGTTTCCTACCGTTTCACACTTTTTAGAATATCTTTTAGGCATAAATCTGCCGCTACCGTTTAATACTTTTGGTGTTTTTGTGGCGCTGGCTTTTGTTGCAGGTTATTGGGCTTTTACGCAGGAATTAAGGCGCAAAGAAGCGTTAGGGATTTTACATCCGATAAGAAAAACGATTATAATTGGTGAGCCGGCAACAACCACAGATTTAATAATGAACGGCTTGTTCGGTTTCATTATTGGCTATAAATTATTGTACGCTTTACTTAATTACAGCCTGTTTGTAAGCGATGCGCAATCTATCTTAATGTCGACCAAAGGAAATATTTTTGGCGGCTTGTTTTTAGGCGTTTTGTTTGCCTATTGGGATTATAAAGAGAAAGAAAAGCACAAACTTGCTAATCCGAAAGAAACGGTTGTAAAGATTCGTCCGTATCAGTTAATGAGCA
The DNA here is from genome assembly GCF_920984695.1 of Pedobacter sp. Leaf132. NCBI lineage: Bacteria > Pseudomonadati > Bacteroidota > Sphingobacteriia > Sphingobacteriales > Sphingobacteriaceae > Pedobacter > Pedobacter sp. Leaf132. The sequence continues at coordinate 47,978 of NZ_CAKLBO010000002.1, forward strand.
ATTTAATTGTTTGGGCTGCTGTTTGGGGATTCTTAGGTGCAAAGTTCTTTGATAATTTAGAATATTGGGATGATTTTGTAAAAAATCCAATCGAAAGATTATTATCCTTTAGCGGTTTAACTTTTTACGGTGGATTAATTTGCGGTGGCGCTGCAGTTTTGTACATCGCCAAAAAGAATGGTATAAAACCTTTGCACATGCTTGATGTTGGCGGACCGGGTATGATGTTGGCTTATGCTGTAGGCAGGATTGGTTGTCATTTATCTGGCGATGGCGATTGGGGTATTGTTAATCCAGATCCAAAGCCATTTTCATGGTTGCCAGATTGGTTATGGTCTTATAAATATCCTAACAATGTTGTAGGCGAAGGTATACCGATACCTGGCTGTGGACCGGGTAAATTTTGTAATGAGCTTGCTCAGGGTGTTTACCCAACACCAATTTACGAGGTTATTATATGTTTAATTTTGTTTGCTTTTTTATGGAGCATTAGGGATAAAATAAAAGCGCCGGGTTTAATGTTTGGTATTTACATGATTTTAAACGGTGTTGAGCGTTTTATGATAGAGTTAATCCGCGTTAACTCTAAATATAATGTATTTGGTTTGCGCTTTACACAAGCCGAAATGATTTCTACTTTCTTAGTTGTTGGCGGAATCGCTTTATGTATTTATTCATTAAGAAATAAAAACAAGCTTGCCTAAAATGCTTTATTTCATTTAAAACCAACAACATTTAAAACCAACAACATTTAAAATTGCTTGTTAAATCATTATGAATTACGAATTACTATGCAATAAAGTGATATCAATTGTTAGGCTTACGGGAAATTTTATCCGTAAAGAAGCCATGCAATTTGATTCGCAAATGATTGAATATAAGGGTTTAAACGACATGGTTTCTTATGTTGATAAAGCCGCTGAGCAGAAGCTTGTTCAAAATCTGGAAAAACTTATACCAGATGCGGGCTTTTTAACAGAAGAAAAAACCATTAATAGGGAAGGGAAAACTTATAAATGGATTATCGATCCGCTTGATGGTACAACAAACTTTATTCATGGTTTGCCAACTTATGCGGTTAGTGTTGCTTTGTACGAGGATGATAAGGCCGTTTTAGGTGTTGTATATGAATTGAACCGTGGTGAAATGTTTTACTCCTATAAAAATGCAGCCGCATTTATGAATAAGAAGGAGATAAAAGTATCATCAAATCCCGATTTAAAATCCAGCTTATTGGCAACCGGTTTTCCTTATTATCAGTTTGATAAGCAGCCGCAATATTTAAAGTTATTAGAAGAGATGATGCAGAAAACGCATGGCTTAAGGCGTATGGGTTCTGCCGCTACAGATTTAATTTACGTGGCTTTTGGTCGCTTTGATGCTTTTTTTGAATATAATTTACAACCCTGGGATTTTGCTGCAGGCTGCTTTATTGTTCAGCAGGCCGGTGGTGAGGTTTTTGATTTTGCCGGCGGCGATGATTTTTTCGGTAAAAGAGAAATTTTGGCTACAAATGGAAAAATAACAAATGAGATGTTAGTGGCAATTAAAAAATATTTCGGGTAGATATTTTAATACTTAATAATAATTTATTTTTAAAAGATTGCTTCGTGCCTCGCAATGACGAATCTATATTTATTAAGCCCCAAAAAATGAGCACAAACGAAAAAAGCTTATCGGTTGATAAGCTTTTTTTGTGGATATGATTGAAATCTCTAAAGTGCTTCTGAAACTACATCAGTAACTTCCGGAACCATTCTTTGTAGTAAATTCTGGATACCAGATTTTAATGTAATTGTTGAAGAAGGGCAACCACTGCAAGAACCGCGAAGTTCTACCGTTACAACACCATCATCAAAAGATTTATAAGTAATTGCGCCACCATCTTGTTCTACCGCAGGGCGAACGTAATCGTGCAAAATCTGCTGAATTTTAATTTCAGTTTCAGAACCTTCAAAATTAGGTGCTTCATCAGCCGTAGCTTCTTTTATTTTTAATTCAGATTCTACTGCACCTTTTACAAACTCTTTTAAAATAGCTTCAATATCTGCCCATTCAGCATCGTCAGCTTTTGTTATGGTAACGAAATTACTCGCGAAAAATACACCCGATACAAAGTTGAATTTGAATAACTCTTTTGCAAAAGGAGAATTTTCCGCACTTTCTTTTGTTGCAAAATCTTCACTTCCGTTAATTAACAGCTTATTCACCATGAATTTCATGGTTGCCGGGTTAGGAGTTTGTTCTGTATATACGTTAATGGTCATGTCTAATCAATTTGATACACAAAATTAGCAATAAAGATTAATAAAGCTTTTTTCTGCTGTCTGTTTAGCGTCAATTTAATCGCCTAAAAAACGCCGGTATAGTTAAATGGTGTAATGGTTCTTAAAGTTGCTTTAACATCTTCAGAAACTGATAATCCTTCAATAAACTGTGCAATGCTTTCTGCATTTATTTTTGAATTTGTTCTGGTTAATTCTTTTAAAGCTTCGTATGGATTTGGATAGTTTTCCCTTCTTAAAACCGTTTGAATGGCTTCGGCAACAACCGCCCAGTTATCTTCCAGGTCGGCGTTTAAGGCAGCTTCATTTAGTAATATCTTATTTAACCCTCTAAGCGTAGCGTTTATAGCAATTAAAGTGTGCCCAAACGGAACGCCAACATTTCTTAGAACGGTAGAGTCTGTTAAATCTCTTTGTAAGCGAGAGATTGGAAGTTTAGCTGCAAAGAATTCAAATAAAGCGTTTGCAATTCCAGCATTTCCTTCTGCATTTTCAAAATCAATCGGGTTAACTTTATGCGGCATAGCCGATGAACCAATTTCACCTGCTTTAATCCTTTGCTTAAAGTAGTTTTTGGAGATGTAAGTCCAGATGTCTCTATCTAAATCGATGATGATGTTGTTTATTCTTTTTAAAGCATCACATTGTGCGGCAAATTGGTCGTAATGCTCAATTTGGGTTGTGTGTTGCGCTCTAGTTAAACCCAAAGTATCGTTAACAAATTTATTCGAAAAATCTACCCATTTTACCTGTGGATAAGCAATATGATGTGCATTGAAATTTCCGGTTGCACCACCAAATTTTGCGCTATTTGGAATTGCTTTTAGTGCTTCAAGCTGGATGTTTAATCGCTCTGCAAAAACTAAAAATTCTTTACCCAGTTTAGTTGGAGATGCAGGCTGTCCGTGTGTATGTGCAAGCATCGGGATGTCTTTCCACTCAACAGAAAGTTCTTCTATTTTTTGAATCAGGGATTTTATAGCCGGATAATAGCTATCTTTTAAGGCTAACTTGATGGAAAATGGGATTGCTGTGTTGTTTATATCCTGAGAGGTTAAGCCAAAATGTATAAACTCTTTGTAGTCTTGTAATGATAAATTGTCGAATTTACTTTTGATAAAATACTCAACAGCTTTAACATCATGATTGGTAACTTTTTCTGTTTCTTTAATTTCTAAAGCATCAGCCTCTGAAAAATTTTCGTGGATTTTTCTAAGTTGGGGATAAAGGGACTTTTCAAATTTTTCTAAACCGGGAAGGTTTATTTCGCATAATGCAATGAAATATTCAATTTCTACGAAAACACGGTATTTAATGAGCGCTTCTTCTGAAAAATAAGCGGCTAAATTTTCTGTAGTTTTTCTATAACGACCATCAACTGGTGAGATTGCTTGTAGCGAGGTTAAATTCATTATGCGGAATATATTTAAGCCGCAAATTTACTACAATTGATGGATTTTGAGGAGTTTTGTTTACTAAGAATATTGCTATAAAAACAAAAAAGGCCTTGAAATTAATCAAAGCCTTTAAATATTGTAAATATTGACTAGTGAGCTTTAGCAGCAGAGTCAACTTTAGCAGCAGCTGAATCAACTTTAGCAGCAGCAGAATCGATAGTTGCAGCAGCAGAATCAGCAGTTGCAGAAACTGAAGTATCAGCAGCAGTTGAATCAGCACCTTCAGCTTTTTTCTCTGAGTTACAAGCTACAACTGATAAAGATAAAGCTAAAGCTAAAAAGCCTAATTTGAATGCATTTTTCATTTTTGGATTTGTTTTAAGGTTTATATAAACGTTTTAATTACCAGTTAATACCTGAATATTTAAAAGGTAACCCAAAAAATTTATTTTTTTTAAAAATATTTTTCTTCTGGCGCTACAATGGCTTTTTGGTAGAGTCTATAGCAACAGTATCAACAGTATTTGTATCAACTGATGTTGTTACAGGTGGCGCAATTGTAGAAGAATCAACCAATGTTGTGTCAATTTCATCAGATTTCTTTTCTGAGCCACAAGCGGCAACCGTAAAAGAAATAACTAAAGCTAAAAAGCCAAATTTATAGGTGTTTTTCATTTTAGGATAAAATTTGGTTAAAATAAAAATGGGTTGAATTAAAAAAGGCTTTCGAGAAAACTCAAAAGCCTTTTATTCTTGTCTTTTAAATATTGACTAGTGAGCTTTAGCAGCAGAATCAACTTTAGCAGCAGCTGAATCAACTTTAGCAGCAGCAGAATCGATAGTTGCAGCAGCAGAATCAGCAGTTGCAGAAACTGAAGTATCAGCAGCAGTTGAATCAGCACCTTCAGCTTTTTTCTCTGAGTTACAAGCTACAACTGATAAAGATAAAGCTAAAGCTAAAAAGCCTAATTTGAATGCATTTTTCATTTTGAAATTTTTTTAAGTATTAATTAATTTACTGTTAATGCCGCAAAGGTAAAAAGGTAACCCGATTATTTTAAAAAAAGTGAAATTATTTTTTTTGGTATGGGTTACCGTTCAATTGTGGATAGTATTAATAACTATAGGTAGCGATAGATATTTTTTTTATCTAATATTGGGTTACTATTTATAGAAAAAAGTATTAACTAGTGAATAACGGTTTAAAGAGTTCAGTTCCAACAGATAGAGAGGTTATTTTAGGTATTCTAAATAACTCAGAAGATGCCCTTAACAAGTTATATAAAGCATATTATGCAATGGTTTTGCAGTTTATACTTAATAACAATGGGGATGAAGATGATGCGAAAGATGTTTATCAGGAAGCCATAATTGTTTTATACAATAAGATAAAACAAGGAGATTTTGAGCTAAGCAGTAAACTTAAAACATATATTTATTCGGTATGCCGGCGTATTTGGCTTAAGAAATTAGCGCAAAATAGCAAGAAGGCAGGTAATATAACCGATTATGAGGATGTGTTTGCGGTAGAGGAGGATGTAGAGCAACATGAAGAGAAGGATGCTGCTTTTGTTAAAATGCAATCTGCTCTGGGCCATTTAGGCGAACCTTGTAAAACCATTATTCAGGATTTTTATATCCACAATTTATCCATGCAGGATATTTGCGAGAAGTTTGGCTATACCAATACAGACAATGCAAAAACACAGAAATACAAGTGCCTGCAAAGGTTAAAGAAAATATTTTTTCAACATTAGTAACAGAGATGAGAAACGATTTAGAGTTAGATGCAATTATTGAAGATTATCTATTAGGTAAACTTATTGCACAGGAGGTTGAAGCTTTTGAGCAACTGCGCCGCAATGATGCAAGTGTTGATCATAAAGTGGTTTCGCATAAAGTATTCTTACATACTATGGAAGAATATGCGCAACAATTGTTGTTGAAAGAGCAGTTAGATAAAATTCATGCAGAAATTGATGTGGAAACTCTGGCCGCATCAGTTAGGCCTCATCCATCTCGCGTAATTCAATTGTGGCGTAAACATAGATCAGCAATTGCTGTAGCGGCTTCTTTCCTAGTATTATCATTTGTTTCGATATATTCTATTCAACATAATAGCCAACAGGCTGATAAATATGTTCAGTTAAGCAAACAAGTTACTAACGCGGTAAAAACGCAAAATAACTTAATCCGCAAAATTAGCAGCACTGCTGTTACGGCTAGTAAATTGCCTGCTAATCCGGGAAACTTCGGCGGAACAGGTTTTGCGGTTTCTACCAATGGTTATATCGCTACTAATTTGCATGTGATTACAGGTGCTGATTCTGTTTACATTCAAAATAACCAGGGAGAATCTTTTAAAGTGAAGGTTATTCTTAAAGACCCTGAATATGATATCGCAATTTTGAAAATCGATGATAAGAATTTCAAAAACTTATCTGCTTTGCCTTATACTATTAAAAGAAACAGCACAGGTGTTGGAGAAAATGTTTACACCTGGGGTTATCCAAAAGACGATGCCGTGCTTGGCGAAGGTTACGTAAGTTCTAAAAGCGGTTTTGTTGGCGATACAACTCAATATCAGGTGGCTATTCCTTTAAACCCAGGCAACAGTGGTGGTCCTTTGCTTGATAATAATGGTAACCTTGTTGGTATTATCAGTGGTAAAGAAACTTCGGCTGAAGGTGCATCATTTGCAATTAAATCAAAATATATTTTAGATGCTATGCGGGCGATTCCTCAAGATTCTTTAGGTAAGAAAATTTCTGCTAACCGTAAAAATGCATTATCAGGATTAAAACGTGCCAAGCAGATAGAAAAACTGCAAGATTATGTTTTCATGATTAAAGTTTATAATTAATTTACCCAAACAAATTAATATGCTTAAAACCTTGTCGGCTAAAACCTTCAAGGTTTTTTTTGTTTAACCACATATTGTTTTTTAATTATATAAAATCTATGTATTTACTATTCTATTGATTAGATTTGTTTATCAACTTTAAAAAAACAGATAATTATGAGCATAAGATTAGGCGATGTCGCACCAAATTTTCAGGCAGAAACATCGATAGGTAAAATAGATTTTTACGAGCATTTAGGTGATGGATGGGGTGTATTATTTTCGCATCCGGCAGATTACACACCGGTTTGTACTACAGAACTCGGACGTACGGCAGCTTTAAAAGGTGATTTTGAAAAACGTAATGTAAAGGTTTTAGCCATAAGCGTTGACACTGCAGAATCACATAAAGGGTGGATTAGCGACATAAATGAAACACAAAATACTTCGGTAGACTTTCCTATTATTGCCGATCCGGATAAAGTTGTAGCGAATTTATACGATATGATTCACCCTAATGCCTCCGAAACATTAACCGTTCGCTCTTTATTCGTGATTGGGCCTGATAAAAAGGTAAAACTTATCATCACTTATCCGGCTTCGACAGGTAGAAACTTCAATGAGGTTTTAAGAGTGATAGATTCTTTGCAGTTAACAGCCAATTACAGTGTGGCAACACCGGCAGACTGGCAAGATGGTGACGATGTTATTGTTGTAAATAGTATCAAAACTGAGGATATACCAGAAAAATTCCCGAAAGGACATAAAATTATCAAAACTTATTTAAGAACTACGCCTCAGCCGAACAAATAAGCTATTATTTTTAGGTGTTTAGTAATAATTAATTGCCTTTTTGCGGCTGATTAATTATATTTGATAGTTTTATTTCGGTATTAGCGCATATTCTGATTGTTTTAAGTGATTTTCTTTTCAATTGGTGGTGTAAAAATTAGAAACAAAGCAATAAGGGTTTAATTTCTATATTATTTTTTATTTTTTTTATGGCAACCGGAAAAGTTAAATGGTTTAATACGCAGAAAGGTTTTGGTTTTATTGTTCAAGAAGACAATAAAGATTTATTTGTACATTTTAAGGATGTTTTGGGTGGAATTGAGAGTTTGCAAGAAAACGATCAGGTTGAATTTGAAGTAGCAGAAGGTAGAAAAGGTTTGCAAGCAGTAAACGTTAAAAAGGTTTAACAACATATACTTTTAACATCCCTGTAAAAGTCTTTCCTAACAGTGGAAGACTTTTTATATGGTTAATAATATTGAATTATCTGTGCTGATATTACGATTAATTCATTTTGAACGTTCCTGGTGAAAATTAAAAATTCATTTTTTTCACTCTTTATTTTAAATTTCTTAACCAAGTCTTCTGCTTTCGCAGGATAATTTCTAACGATGACATTACCGCATAAATTTTTAATTTTCTTCAATTCATTACCTTTTATTATTGAAATGATTTTAAAAATTCTACCCGGAAAGGTTGATTCAATCTTTGAAGAAACATATAGTTGAGTTTGTTGGTGCAGTTTTTTTAAACCGTATTTTGAGCCAATCAGGTTAAATGCACCAGATTTTAAAAGCGCTACATCGGGCTCATGCAAGTATTCGCCACCATTTATGTGCTCAGCATAAAGTGCCTCAACATTCATTTCTGCTAAAGAAAAATTGAATTTCTTTTCAGTATCGTTTAAGGTAACCGCAATAATTTTTGCTGCTCCTGAAACAGCTTTATCTATAACCCACACCAATTCTTTGCATTCATTTTTTACGCTTACAATATGGATTTCAGACACGTATCTTAATTCAGCTAAGCCAGCAGCTATATCTAATAAGGGAGCAGTTTTTATTAATAGTCTGTTTGTTTTGGTTAAGATTTTATCAAGGTTACTAACTACATCAGGCGTACAATCTTTTAATAAAAATACCTTTCCTTTTTCTGCTCTTCTCGCCGGATCAATGTAAGCAGTATCGAATATATTTTTTGAATTCTCGAGGTATTCCAGTCCATCTACAGCTTTGAAGATGATATTTTTTATTTGTAGCTGCACTGCATTATGTTTTGCAATAGAAGATAAGCCTTCGTTGATTTCGCAATGTGTTATCTCAGAAACATATTTTGAGAAATAATAAGCATCTACACCAAAACCGGCGGTAAGGTCGATAAGGCTATTGCCTTTGGCCAACCTGGATTTGTATTTTGCCGTAATTTCTGATGAAGTTTGCTCGATAGATAGGGAAGAAGGGTAATAAATTTTTTCGGTGTGGTACCAGGAAGGTAATTTCCTCTCTGCTTTTTTTTTGGCTACAATCTGATTGGCAAGTTCTGCAGCAGAAATGTTTTTAAAAGGAGATTTAGATAATGCAATTTTATTTACATCATTGTTTAAGTTTAAATTGATATACGCTTGTACAGCATTATCTAAAATCTCAATATTCATTCTTTACAAAGCCTTATTTTTCATCACCATTTGGCAAGTATGTCTGCTTTTTACCTCTAACAAAATATCTTTACTTATGGTTACTCTATCAATGGTTTGCTGGTTATAGTATCTAATGGTTACCAGTTCTAGCTCTTTGTTGTATTTTACATTAAATTGCGTTGATAACTCTTTAATCAGCTTAGTGATTTTCTCTTCATTATCATCTACACTAACCGAAAAACTAATTGCAGAATTCAGCATGGTGTTAATCTTCACTCTGTGTTTATGAAATAAATCGAACATATTACTAAGGTTTTCTTCGATGATAAATGAATAATCTTTCGGGAAGATAGAAATCAGTGCCTGATTTACTTTAAATATAAATGAAGGAACAGGTAATGGGTTATTATCTTTTGTGATTGCCGTTCCATTGCCTTCTGGTGTGATAAACGAGCGTACAAAAAGCGGAATTCCCTTATTTTGTAGTGGTTTTATGGTTTTAGGATGAATTACTGTTGCTCCGTAATACGTAAGTTCAATCGCATCGTGGTAAGATAGCTGGTCGATTTTTTCCGTTTCATCAAACCATTTTGGGTCTGCATTTAAAACTCCTGGCACATCTTTCCAAATGGTAAGTGCCGCGGCATTTAAGCAAGAAGCAAAAATTGCAGCCGAATAATCAGAACCTTCTCTACCCAACGTTGTGGTGTAATTTTCACTTGTACCACCAATAAAACCTTGTGTTACAATGATATTATTGGCAATTAGAGGCTTTAAATCTTTATCGATTATTGAATTTGTTTTAGCCCAATCTACCTTTCCTTCGCGGTATGTGTTATCGGTTTTAATGTAATTTCTGGCGTCAGTCCAAAGTGCCTTATTTCCGGTTTCGTTTAACCAGGCTGCAACAATTTTTGTTGAAACCACCTCGCCGATTGATACGATTTGATCGTAAATGTAATCCGGATCGTTATCGGGTTCATCTTCTAATAACCAATCAATTTCTACAAAAGTATTTGCTATATCATCATAAACGGGATTTTGTTTTCCTTCGAATAAAGCTTCAATAATCTCAAAATGGAAATGCTTAACCTCATCAAAAATTGAATGAACGTTTTCACTCTGATTTAAATATGCTGTATTAAGTTCTTCTAATTTGTTAGTGATTTTGCCCATTGCAGAAACTACAATCAATAATTCACCCTTTTTATAATCGCGAACAATACCTGCTAAATTCTTAACACCTTCTGCATCTTTTACAGATGCACCACCGAACTTAAAAATATCCATGGATTATAAATTTTTAAGCTGGTCTTCAGATAGGGCTACGTTTAACCAGCCAGCTTCGTAATTTGCAGCGTACTTATTGTAAAAATTAATGGCAGGTTCGTTCCAATCTAATACTTGCCAAACCATACCGCTATAATTACCATTTTTAGCCTGGTTAATAACGGCCTCAAAGAGGATTTTTCCAATTCCTTTACCTCTAAAGCTTTCAGTTACAATAAAATCTTCTAAATACAATCTGCAACCTTTCCAGGTAGAATAACGGGTGTAATACAGCGCAAAACCTACAATAATGCCATCAACTTCGGCAACAAAGGCTTTCCAAACCGGGTTTTTACCAAAACCTGCATCTATAAAATGATCCAATTTTACGGTAACCTCTTCAGGCGCCTTTTCATAAACGGCAAGCTCGTTTATTAACTCAAGGAGCCTAATACAATCATCTGCAACTGCAACTCTAATGTTTACTTCCATATTTAATTTTCTGATGGATTGGCTTTAAAATGTTTTATAATTCTTTTGCCAAAAATGCCGCTTCCTATTCTTACCATGGTACTGCCTTCTTCGATGGCTATTTTATAATCGGCACTCATTCCTGTCGATATTTCTTTAAAGTAAGCATCATCTTTAAAAAAGCTGTGTTTAATGCCATCAAAAAGCACTTTTAGCTCATTAAATTCGATGGTAATTTGTTTTTCATTCTTTGTATTGGTTGCTATAGCCATTAAACCGGTAATGCTTACGTTTTCTAATTTAGAAAATTCCTCCGAACGAAGAATTTCAATAATTTCATCGTAAGCTAAACCAAATTTGGTGTCTTCATCTGCTATGTAAACCTGCAATAAACAATCGATTACCCTTTTGTTTTTCTTTGCTTGTTTATCAATTTCCTGAAGTAATTTTAAGCTATCTACTCCGTGTATGAGTGAAATAAATGGTGCAATATATTTAACCTTATTACTTTGCAAATGCCCAATCATGTGCCATTCGATGTCTTTTGGTAATTCTGCTTCCTTATCTGCAAGCTCCTGAACGTGGTTTTCGCCAAAAATTCTTTGGCCGGCATTATAAGCTTCTAAAATAGCTTCATTAGATTGTGTTTTTGAAACGGCAATCAGCTTCACGTTATCTGTTTCTACCTCTGTTTTATATTTTTTAAGATTATCAGCTATGCTCATTTATACCTATTTTTGTGTAAAATTAACAACCTTGTCGCAATTTTGGCAAAAAATAACAATTAATTAAGCGTGAGAAATTTAATCTACTTTGTATTGGCATCAGCATTTTTATTGGCCTGCAAAGAAAAGAGACCAGAAAATATAACTCCTCCAGAAAAACTGCAGCGTATTTTGTATGATATTCATGTTGTAGATGGCTACATTTCAACAATAGCGAATTCAGATTCATCAAAGAAAGTTGCTTCAGCTTATTACAAGGGTATTTTTAAAAGGTACGGAACTGATTCTGCAAAACATGCTCAGAGTATGGCTTATTATTATGCACACCCAACAGAGTTGGCTGAGGTTTATAAAGTAATCTCCAATAAATTGGAGCGACAAAAGAAAGTAATGGAAAAGGCCGATTCTACCAGAAAAGCAAAATTGGGTATAGGATTGGAAGTGAAATAAGTATGTTATATCCCGAAAATTGTTTAGAGCGCTTAGGCTTTTTAGAAGTTAAGCAATTAATTAGCAGGCATTGCTTGAGTATCATGGGGCAAACTATGGTATCGAAAATGCAGGTTATGAATCGTTTTGACCAGATTGATAAATTTTTGCGTCAAACGAATGAGTTTAAAAGTATTATCCAAAACCAGGAGCCACTTCAAATTAATACCTTCTTTGACATCAAATCTTTAATTGAAAAAATTAGAGTTGAAGGCACTTATCTTTTAGAAGAGGAGTGGTTTCAGATTTATACCTCGTTGCAAACTGTTTTTTCTGTTTTAAGGTTTTTTGAAGAAAGAGCAGAAGTTTATCCAACACTCGAAGCCTTGTTTGAACACTTGCCAATTGAGAAAAATATACTTCGTAAAATTGAGCAGGTGATTGATGCGAAAGGAAAAATCAAGCCAAATGCTTCAAAAGAATTGCAGGATATTACTGCATCCATCGCCAAAGCAGAGCAAGATGTAAGAAAAAGAATGGATTCCATTTACAAGCAGGCAATTGCAAACAATTGGGTTGCAGATGGAAGTTTAACCATTAGAGATGGGCGGATGTGTATCCCTGTTCTTGCAGAAAATAAGCGCAAGCTGAAAGGTTTTGTGCACGATGAATCGGCCACTGGGCAAACCGTTTACATAGAGCCTGAAGAAGTTTTTGCTTTAAATAATAAGTTAAGAGATTTAGAATTTGATAAGCGTAGAGAAATAATCAAAATTTTAATTGCCTTAACGGATGAATTGCGTCCGTATTCTCCTTTGCTATTATCGTATCACGGGTTTTTAACGAAGTTAGATTTTGTTAGGGCAAAAGCATTATTCGCCATAGAAATTGAGGCAGAAATGCCGGGTTTATTAAAAGAGCCAAAGGCGAAGCTTATCAATGCCAGACATCCTTTATTGCTTTTATCCTTTGCAGTTGATAAAAAAACGGTAACACCATTAAATATTCATATTGATACTGAAACCCGAATTGTGTTGGTTTCAGGACCGAACGCTGGTGGTAAATCTGTGTGTATGAAAACGGTGGGTTTGCTGCAGATTATGTTGCAAAGCGGTTTGCTAATTCCAGTAGATGCGAATAGCGAGGTTGGTATTTTCGATAATATTTTTGCAGATATTGGTGATGATCAATCTATTGAAAGTGACTTAAGTACATACAGCGCCCATTTAACCAAGATGCGTTATTTTGTAGAACACGCATCGCCAAAAACGATGGTTTTAATTGATGAGTTTGGAACCGGAACCGACCCGCAATTTGGCGGGCCGATGGCAGAAGCCGTTTTAGAAGTTTTAAATAACAAAAAAGTTAGAGGTGTTATTACCACGCACTACTCAAATTTGAAGCTATTTGCAGGCAATACAAATGGTTTAGAAAATGCTTCAATGCTTTTCGATAACTCAAAAATGAAGCCTTTGTATATTCTTGAAATGGGTAAACCGGGAAGTTCTTATGCTTTTGAGATTGCTCAAAATATTGGCTTACCGAAAGAAGTAATCCAACTGGCGAGAGAAAAAACAGGCTCTAACCAAAACCGGATTGATACGATGCTGGTTGATTTGGAACGTGAAAAGAAAACCATTTACGATGCAAAAGTTAGTCTGGCTAATCAACAAAATAAAGCCAAAAATCTTGTCGCAGAAAACGAAAAGCTAAAGGCTTTCTTAGATGAAAACCGAAGAGTTTTGATTAAAGAAGCCAAGCAAGAGGCGCAAAACATCATCAAAAATGCAAATAAACTTGTTGAAAATACCATTGCTGAAATAAAAGAAAAGCAGGCAGATAAAGTTGCAACCAAAGAATTAAGGCAGAATTTGCAAAAAGAACTGGTAAAACATGAGGTAAAAGTTGAAAAACCTAAACCTCAGCCTGTGGTGTTAGGCGGCGAGATTGAAGTAGGAGATTACGTAAAATTTAATGATAGCGAAACCACGGGCCTTGTTTTAGAGATTAACAGAAACGATTTGGTTTTGGCTATAGGCGATTTGCGATCCAATGTAAAGAAGAGCAGGGTTCAGAAAATTAGTAACCGCGAAGCTAAAAAAGCAGTTCAAAGCTCAGGTAATTCTTTTGCCGGCAGAATGAACGATGCCGTTTCTGGTTTTAGAGCAGAATTAGATTTAAGAGGTAAGCGAACTGAAGATGCCCTATTTGAAGTTGAAAAATATTTAGATAAAGCAATAATGCTTGGTTTCCCATCTATTAAACTTATTCATGGAAAAGGTGATGGGATTTTAAGGAAAATGATTCGTGAATATTTACGTAAATATAGCCAGGTTGATAGGATGGAAGATGAACACGCAGATAGAGGTGGAGATGGAATAACCTATGTGTATTTAAATTAAGAATATTAAAGCTTTATTTTTTCTTGTTGCCTGGGCACTTTTTACAGCGTTTGCCTTTCTTAAATTTTTCGCAGCACTTTTTATGATCTGCCATGCAGCTAAAAATAAAGCCAATGCCCTTTTGAATTTCAGGATCTGTTGGAATAAAGGTGATGTCTTCTCGCTCGTAAATCATTGCGCTACAAAAATAGTTCTTATTTAGATTAATTCCAATTGATTATTCCATTATGGTGTCTTTATGTCAAAATGTAGATTTAAATTTATGTTTTGTAATTTAGCGACCTAACCAAAAATTCATAAAATGATAAACAAAGTTGTATCAGGCGCTGAAGAAGCAATCCGGGATATATCTGACGGTTCTACAATAATGCTTGGCGGATTTGGCCTTTGTGGTATTCCGGAGAATTGTATTAATGCATTAGTTAGCAAAAAAGTTAGTGATTTAACCTGTATTTCTAATAACGCTGGGGTAGATGATTTCGGAATTGGCTTGATGTTAAAGCAGCGTCAGGTAAAAAAAATGATTTCTTCATACGTTGGTGAAAATGCTGAATTTGAAAGACAACTTTTAAGCGGTGAACTTGAGGTAGAACTTATCCCTCAAGGAACACTTGCAACACGTTGTTTAGCGGCTGGTTATGGTATGCCTGCCATTTTTACGCCTGCAGGTGTGGGTACTGAAGTAGCTGAAGGTAAGGAAATCAGAAATTTTAATGGAAAAGATTATTTAATGGAATTTGCTTTTGATGCAGATTTCGCAATTGTAAAAGCCTGGAAAGGAGACACCGCTGGAAATTTAATTTTCCGTTCTACAAGTAGAAATTTTAATCCGGTTATGGCAATGGCAGGTAAAATTACCATTGCCGAAGTAGAGGAATTGGTTGAAGCCGGAACTTTAGACCCAGATTATATTCATACACCGGGCATTTACGTTCACAGAATTTTTCAGGGAAAAAATTATGAAAAGAGAATTGAACAGAGAACAGTGAGGAAGAGTTAATTTGAATCTTTATTCAATCATACTTTAATTCAAAATTCAATTATTCTAAAATTATGTCATTATCAAAAGAACAAATTGCACAGCGCATAGCTAAAGAAATAAAAGACGGATATTATGTTAATCTTGGTATTGGTATACCTACGTTGGTGGCAAACTACATTCCTGATAACATAAATATTGTACTTCAATCTGAAAATGGATTGTTAGGTATGGGTCCGTTTCCGTTTGAAGGCGAAGAAGATGCTGATTTAATTAATGCAGGTAAGCAAACCATAACCACATTGCCTGGTTCATCAATATTTGATTCGGCTATGAGTTTTGGAATGATTAGGGCACAAAAAGTTGATTTAACCATTTTAGGTGCGATGGAAGTTTCTGAAAACGGCGATATCGCCAATTGGAAAATCCCTGGCAAAATGGTTAAAGGTATGGGCGGTGCTATGGATTTGGTTGCCTCGGCAAAAAATATAATTGTGGCCATGCAGCATATCAATAAAGCGGGTGAAAGTAAATTGTTACCAGCTTGTACATTACCTTTAACAGGTGTTAAGTGTATAAAAAAGGTTGTTACCGAATTAGCCGTTTTAGATATTTTACAAGAAGGTGGTTTTAAACTTTTAGAGATTGCTCCTGGTGTGAGTGTAGATTTCATCAGGCAATCTACCTTGGGCAAACTTATTGTAGAAGGGGAAATTCCTGAAATGAAATTAGATTAGGTATTAAACAAAGGGCTTTAAACTAAATTGTTATCCTACCATTTCCTTGTCACGCTGAGCTTCCCGAAGTATCGGAAAAAGTCGTTGAAACGCCGTAAATAAAATTACGGTAAGTCCTTCGACAAGCTAAGGATGACAGGTCTTGATATCTCCCTTAATTATCAATTAATATTCTATTCCTTAAATCGACAGATATTTCCTCTGTAATCGAAATAATTTCATCGGGTTCATCGCTATTGTTAAATACGATTTTATTACAGTTATCCTTATAAGGCAACAAATATTCTTTGTAGGCTGGTAGAACATGATTGTGCCATTTATACAGAACGTCATCTTCAGGGTATCCTCTTTCCAAACCATCGCGTTTAATGCGTCTATCTAAAGCAACTTGTTCATCAGCATCAATAAAAATCATGTGGTCTAATAATGCTGCAATTTCTTTAAAATGTAAGATGAATAATCCCTCAACGATAATAATAGGGGCAGATTTTATTTCAAGTATTTTAACAACCGCTAATGGATTATTAAAATTATATTCCTTTTTATAAACAACTTCACCATTCATCAATTGTTTAATGTCCCGTAAAAATTGTTCACTATCAATGGTAGAAGGTAAATCAAAATTGTAAAGCTTGTTTTCTTCCTGGGTCATTTCTCCTGCCGGGATGTAATAATCATCCTGAGAAACCAATGTTACTTCATCTTGTTTAAAATGATGGAGAAAACAGTTTAAAAAGAAAGTTTTTCCGGAACCGCTTCCTCCGGCAATACCAATTATAAAGGGTTTTTTATTCAAGCTCATGCACACCGTACGTTAAATTGCAGTAAAATCTTTTATCTAATGCGCCTAAAGAATCTGCTACTGCTTTAGTCATTACAATGATAACATCTTTTGTCGATTCGTTCTCGGTAAATTTACCAACAACCTTGGCTAAGGCTGTACGGTTTGTCATAGGGTTAGTTAATTTTATTATCGTGCCAATTGGCGCTGTACGATGTAGAACCAACATTTTACTTGCGTCTAAATCCGGGTCAGAAATTGAAACAGCAGCTCCTTTTTCATCAATTTGGCTCAAGCCATATTTACTTGGAGCTCCGCGAAGTTTTGGGTCTTTAAATGAAGTGCTATCCGGGTTACTATCCTGATCTTCTTTTGCTAACTCTGCAACTGATTTAGGCTCCGGTGCTTTTGGAATTAGTAATTTTTGGCCAACAGTAACCGTATTATCATTCAGCTTGTTTGCAGTTCTGATTTGATAAGCCGTAAGATTGAATTTTTTTGCAATAGAAAAAATCGTTTCGCCAGCACTTACGTTGTAAATAAAGCTTTCTTCTTTTGGTGTTTCTTTAACGATTGGCGGTGCAGTTGTTTCTTTAACCGGAGGAATATCTGTAACAATATCAGATGGAATTTTTAAAACCTGACCCGTTGACAAATTATTATCCTCGAGATTATTATTTCTCCTGATTTGATAAGCTGTTAAGCCATATTGTTTTGCAATGCTGAAAATGTTTTCGCCTTGTTTAACGGTATGCGTGCCAACCGCATCTTTAATAACTGGTGTAACTTTAGTTATTGGCGTTTCAACTTTAGCTACAGGAACTTCTGCTGATGTAACTACCTTATTTTCGTCGATATTTTTGGTGGCAGGTATTTTTAACTTCTGGCCAATGCGTAAATTTATGCTACTTAAATTATTTAATCTTTTTATTTCATCAACGGTGGTGCCATATTTCTCAGCAATTTTGCCTAAAAATTCTTTCGGTTTAACCTCGTGCTCAATTAATGTTTCGCTGTTATTGTTTACAGGTTCTGCAGCAGCAGTTGCGGTTTCTTTTTTAACAGCAGAAACATCTGTTTTTTGAGCTGGCGTTGCTCCGTTTTTAACCGGAATTTTTAAAACCTGTCCAATTCTTAAATTTGTACTGGTAAGGTTATTCAGTGATTTTAATTCATTTATAGTTGTACCGTATTTTTCGGCCAGCATATTTAAATTATCCTTTGCCACTACAATATGTTCGCCAGTATTGTTTGGCGTTGTTTGTGTAAGGGTTGAAGGGTTAGTGTTTGTAAAAGGAACATTGGTTGGCACCTTAATAATTACACCTATCTGAAGATATTTATTATCGTTAAAGGCCATTATCTCTTTTGGAGCAACATTATAACGCCTGCCTATTGAGTAATATGTATCTTTTGCTGCAGCTTGATGAACAATTAACTTTTTTCCGTTGTTGTTTTCTACGCCTATTGAATCGATAACGATATGATTTGCCTTTGCTTTAGATGCATTTAGAGCAAGAAAAAGCAGTGCTGATAAACCTATTTTATACATTTATTTTTATCTAAATTTTTATAAAGGGTAGCAATTATACGAATAATATTAAAACCAACTGAACTTAGAATAGGTTTTTTGCGGTTTGAAATACGATTAAGTAATGCTTTTCCCAGATTTTTTATGAATTATATTTATGTAACAATGTGCTGTTTTTAGCAGCCATGATTATTAAACGAACATATAATTACGGTATTGTTTAAATTAAACTTTACGCGAAACTTTTAGTTTATTTGTTTGTTAGAGAGACATTAAATATAAATATAAAAATGGACGCTAAAGAGATAAGTTTAAATGAAAAAGAAGTAAAACCTGTGGTTGATCTTCTGAATGATTATTTGGCAAATTATCATATCCACTACCAAAAATTAAGAGGTTGCCACTGGAATGTTAAAGGTCAGAATTTTTTTACCTTACATGTAAAGTTTGAGGAGTTGTATACAAATGCGCAATTAACTATCGATGAAATTGCAGAACGTGTTTTAACCTTAGGCAAGCCACCTCATAGTCGTTTTGCCGATTACATCAAAGAATCGCAAATTAAAGAGGTAAACACCATTGGCATGAAAGACATGGATATGGTTGATGAAATTTTACAAGATATGGCAACTTTAATAGATATTGAGCGCCAATTATTGGATGAAACTGATAAAGCAGGGGATGATGGTTCAAACGATATGGTAAACCGCTTTATGCAATTTAAAGAAAAAAATACCTGGATGCTTCGCTCGTTTGCAGGTAAAAAATAAGATAATAGTATTTCATGCCACAGATTTGTAGATTTCGTTTTAAATCTGCTAATCTGTGGCTTTTTTGTTCTTCAGCATTTATCTTTGTGCATGGCGTATAAAAGTTTAGCAGAATGCATTACCGATTTAGAAAAGCATGGTCATTTACTTAGGATAAAAGAGGAAGTCGACCCATATTTAGAAATGGCTGCAATCCATTTACGCATTTATGAAAATAATGGTCCGGCTATATTCTTCGAAAAAGTTAAGGGAAGTCCTTTCCCGGCAGTTTCTAATTTATTCGGCACTTTAGAACGCTCCAAATTTATCTTTCGAGATACTTTACCGAAAGTTCAACAGTTGGTTGGGTTGCGTTCAGATCCAATGAAAGCGCTTAAAAAGCCTTTCAAATACGCTGGTTCGGCCCTTACAGCACTATCTGCTTTGCCAATGAAAACGCCTTCGGCAAAACGTAATTTCCTGAAAACAGATATCAGCAAATTACCTCAAATTGTAAATTGGCCAATGGATGGTGGTCCGTTTGTTACTATGCCTCAAGTTTACACCGAAGATGTTGATAAACCTGGTGTTTTAAATGCTAATCTTGGCATGTATCGCATTCAACTTGGTGGAAACGATTACATTCAAGACAAAGAAATAGGCTTGCATTATCAAATTCATCGTGGTATCGGTGTTCATCAATCTAAAGCTAACGCATTAGGGATTCCACTTAAAGTAAGCATTTTTGTAGGTGGGCCACCTTCGCATCCGCTTGCGGCTGTTATGCCATTGCCAGAGGGTTTATCTGAAATGACATTTGCAGGTGCACTGGGTGGAAGAAGATTCAGATACTTTTATGATGATGAAGGTTTTTGTATTTCAGCTGATGCAGACTTCATCATCACCGGAACAGTTTATCCAAATGAGAATAAGCCCGAAGGGCCTTTTGGCGACCATTTAGGTTATTATAGCTTAACGCATCCTTTTCCTTTAATGAAAGTACATAACGTTTACCATAAAAAGGATGCGATTTGGTCGTTTACCGTAGTTGGTAGACCGCCTCAGGAAGATACAAGTTTCGGTGCCTTAATTCATGAAATTACTGGTTCTGCCATTCCTCAGGAAATTCATGGATTGAAAGAAGTTCATGCGGTAGATGCCGCAGGTGTACATCCATTACTTTTTGCTATCGGTAGCGAAAGGTATACTCCATATCTGAAGGAGCGAAAACCTCAAGAAATTTTAACGATTGCGAATCATATTTTAGGTAAAAACCAGTTAAGCTTAGCTAAATATCTCTTTATTGCGGCGAAGGAAGATAATGAGGCGTTAAGCACACATCATATTGAAGAATTTATTCAGCATGTTTTAGAACGAATAGATTTAAAAACAGATTTGCACTTTTATACCAATACTACGATAGATACTTTAGATTATAGCGGCGCCGGATTAAATAGTGGTTCAAAAGTTGTTATCGCGGCAGCCGGGAATAAAAAACGAGCACTTTGGAATGAACTTCCTGACTTAGTTCTCGCTGAAGGATTTTCTAAGCCTAAAATTGCAATGCCTGGTGTTTTAGTTTTACAGGCTGATAAATATCAAAACGCTGAAAAAACTGCAGCAGAGATTGCCAAATTAAATATCTCTTTAATTGATAAAGATTTATCAGGCTTGCCGTTAATTGTAATTGCCGATGATTCTGAATTTACAGCTGCAACAACAAATAATTTGGTTTGGGTAGCATTTACAAGAAGTAATCCGGCAGCAGATATTTATGGTATTAATGATTTTACAATCGATAAGCACTGGGGTTGTAAGGGTTCGATGATTATTGATGCCCGTAAAAAACCACACCATGCGCCAGAATTGATTAAAGATGCAACTGTAGAAGCTAAAATTAATCGCATGGCAGAGCAGGGCGGCATTTTACAAGGACTTATTTAGTTTCCATTTATAAAATAATATGAGCATTTTTAAGCAACATCCAATTATTATATGCTTAAGAAATTACCTGTTTTTTTTATCATTTTACTATTTTCAGCAAAAATAAATGCTCAGGTAAATAAGGCCGATAGTATTGCAAATGTTTTAGATAGGTATTCCTCAAAAAACATTTTATCAACTCTTTTTATCCACTTTGATAAAAATGTATACACCAATAATGATCAGGTTTGGTTTACGGGTTATCTGCTAAAAACTGCGACCGATTTAAGCAATTACCACACTTTATATTTATCGCTGCTTAGCGATGCAGACAGTTCGATAGTGGTACAAAAGAAGTTTTTAATTGAAAAGGGCTTCGTTTTAGGTAATTTGAGGTTGCCAGATTCTATCCTCAACGGAAATTTTAAGTTTATTGCACACACTAATATAAAACTTAATGGCAAGCCAGATGTGGAGTTTGTACAATCCATTGCTATAAAATCTAATAAAGTAAATCCTTTAACCGCTAACTTGTCTGTTTTTAAAACTAAAGATGAAAAAACCGGCAATGGATCTGTTTTGCTGAAGGTACTAAGCGGTGATAATCGTTTTATTCCAAATGCAGAGGTAAGTTATGTAATTGGAAAGCAGCATCAGATTTTGCTTAGCGGAAAATCGAAAACCAGCATAATTGGTGAGGTTATGATTGATTTTCCCGCTGATAAAATTACTGCTGAAAATAATATCATCTCAGTTACTGTTAAAAAGGACAAATACATCCGGTATGCAAAAATTGAACTTCCATTTAATCAGTCGGTTCAATACAAGGTAAACTTTTATCCGGAAGGTGGATACATGGTTACCGGAATTCCAGGCAAGGTAGGGTGGGAGATAACTGATATTGAAGGTTCTGCCATCAGCGCAAAAGGTGTTTTGTTTGCCAATGATAAAGTTCTGGATACGATTGTAACTAAATCATCAGGTATGGGTTGGTTTTATTTATCGCCCGAAAAAAATGTAAAGTATATTGTTAAACTTATAAAAGATAAAACTCTGATTGGGAATTTTGAACTACCGCAAAGCTTAAATTCTGGTGCGATTGTTAAATTTCCTGCCGCATTTGGAAATGATGAGCTTAAGTTTTTTATCGAAAGTAATGTAAAAACCCAAGCGCATGTAGTTATCCATAATTATGAGCATCTATATTCGTTAGCCAAAATAAATTTAAGCCCTACAAAACCATCTAAAATTACTATAAAACTCGATTCTGTTCCTAAAGGCATTAATGTACTCACCTTATTAGATAGCCTGTATCGTCCAATTGCTGAACGGATTTTCTTTGCTCATTATGATAAAATAGAAAAGCTGGATATCGATGGGGCTAAAGAACAATATTTAACAAGGGATAGTGTTAAGCTTAATTTGAAACTAAATCCAACGGATAAAAGTCGTAATAAAGGATTAGTTTCTATTGCTGTTGTACAATCAAACAGGGTTAATCTCGCAAACAAGAAAAATATTGTTGATTATAATTATTTAGAAAATAATTTGGGTTTATTGCCTGTAAATGTTTCAGGCATAAAGCTTAATGACTTAAATTATCTGGAAGATGTTTTATTAATTAAAGGCTGGCGTAAATATAAATGGCCTAATGAAAAAGATATCGAAATAATGGCAAAAAACGATGTTTCTTCTTTAGAATATTCTGGTACGATTTCCAAAGGCAAAAATGTAATAAAATCTCCTATGCAACTTACCACAATTGCCGGAAGTAACATAAATCAAGTTTTTACCGATAGTTTAGGCTATTTTAAACTGCCTTACAATAGCTTGATTACTGAGTCTGCACAGAAAATTTGGTTAAGCTACGGAGGTAAAAATCCGGCTTTGTACAATGTTAAAATCAGCGACCCTTTTGATGAGATTAAAACCTTTTTAAAGCAATTTAAATTTGAAAATAGCTTCAATAAGATGGATGTTTTAGCATCGGCAGAAAATATATCTTCTTTTGATGGAATTAAATTAAATGAAGTAACCATTAAAAAATCTAACGATAATTCGATTGGTTTTCAAAATATAACAGGTGTAAATGAATGTGGCGATTATGTATGCCAATACGGAATTTTAAATTGCAATAATCATTCTTTTGGTACATTACCCATAAAAGGAAAAACTTATCCATCTAATGGCAGAACGGTTATTTATGCCGGGTGTTTGCAGAAAGAAACCAGTCCAAATTTTTTAGTGTTAAATGGCATAGAATTACCGAAAGAATTTTATGTTTCGGATATCACCAATAAAAATGAACCCATAAATTTTGCCACAATTTACTGGAGCTATCAAACTGTAATAGATAATAAAGCCGAAACACCATTAATTTTCACCACTGGTGATTTAACAGGCGATTTTAAAATCATTATTCAGGGTGTAACAGAAAATGGACCAGTATATAGCGAAAAGCTAATTTCTGTTAAAAAATAAAAGTCCTGATTTTCACCAGGACTTTTAAACTCAAATTTTATTCTTTTAAAATCTTACGCCGAAAGTTAAGAAAACATTATCTGCAGTGTTTTTCAAGTTTGCGGTCGGTCCGGCTCCTGTAAAACTATAATCAGGATAATCTGCTGAAATCGTGTATGGAGAATTTGTAGAATCCCATTTAGTATGTCTGTAAGTAACATCTAAATAATAGTTATCGAAACGATATCCTAAACCACCGCTATAGGCTTGCGTTGTAAAATCTAAATTTTTGTATGGGCTACCTGAATAAGAATATCCACCTCTAATCATAAACTGATTAACCAATTTAAATTCTAAACCTGCTCTGTAGTTAAAATTGCCTTTGTATAAAGCTTGAATATCACGATTTGTATTTATTGTTTCATTACTGAAGTTAGAAGAAAAATGAATACTGCTGTAATCAACATATTCAGCATCTGCTGTAATTAATCCGCTATTACCCAATATATAGGCTATACCACCATTAACACGGTAAGGCGTTCTAAGCGTGTATTCAGAATTATAGTTAGATAAAGGATTTGTGTATTCAGGTACATTCGTTCCATCAGCTCTCTTGAACCTGGTATTTAAGTTTTCTGAAAAATTATCAGTTAAGCTATACCACGTTGGTGTAATCAAACTTAAACCTAATCTTAATTCGTTTACTGGTTTGTAAATC
Organism: Pedobacter sp. Leaf132; assembly: GCF_920984695.1. Lineage (NCBI taxonomy): Bacteria > Pseudomonadati > Bacteroidota > Sphingobacteriia > Sphingobacteriales > Sphingobacteriaceae > Pedobacter > Pedobacter sp. Leaf132. Next base: position 72,104 of record NZ_CAKLBO010000002.1, read on the forward strand.
ACACCAAGTTTCGCGTTTATACCATTACCTCTGGTTTGTTGGATAGAGTTATAATTTAAACTGTAAGTTCCATTTACAAAAACAGGATCTTGACCGGCATATGTTAAATTATTACCATTTTCAGAGAATGCAATATCAGAATTGTAATTAACGTTTGTTAAACCTAATGATAAACCCAGATAAAGTTTATTGCCATAATTACCAGCCATACCAATATTTACTTCAGATTGAGAACCTGAGCGGGTAATGATATTTTGTTGATTATTATTTAAAGCAGTTGTTGGGAAATAGCCGGCAGGGTCATATTCAATTAAGAAATTATCATAAGCCATTTTTTCTAATGAGCCAGATGCTAAACTTGCCTCTGGTGTAGTGCCTGCAATGTTTGCGAAGTAATCAGCCATTGAGCTTTTTGTATTCCTACCACCATAGGTGATGTTTTGATTGAAATTATTGGTTTTGTTATAAGCAACACCAAAATTTACGCTAACCCATCCATCGTTCAAATTAGAACCTTTTGATTTATTTGTTGGAGAATAAAATACTAAACCAACCTGGTTAATTCCAGCTTTGCTTTTCTTATCAGATAAATTATTGCCTAAATATTCAGAACCGGTTTTAAAATTGTTAAATTCTGGAGTAAAGGTAAATTCAGATTTAGTGAAAAAACCTAAACCTGCAGGATTTCCTGATAGTGAACTAACATCGCCACCAAGAGCAGTTTGTGCACCACCTAAGCCTTTAAATCTTGAAGTTGTACCAAATTCTGGTTGCGAAAAGCGTAGCACATCACTTGTGTATTGGGCATATAAAGAATTGCTGGCAAGAACTATTCCTGCCACAATAAAAATTGATCTAAGTTTCATCTTATAAATTGTGTGAATGTGTTAATATTATCTGCCGCCACCTCTTGTTGGTCTGCCGCCGCCACCGCCGCCGCCGCCACTAGAACTACCGCCGCCACTGCTTCCTGATGATGATGGTGGAGGACTGTAACTTCCACGGTCTGGTCTGCTTTGTGGTTGTGGTTGAGATTGTTGAATTTGCGGTCTGCTGAAACCTTCATCACGAGATGGTCTTGAACTTGTACGTCCGCTTTGACCATTATTTGTAGTATTGCCATTGTTTCCGTTAGACCATCTTTCCGGGCGACCTGAGTTATTTGTAGAAACTGCTGGTCTGCCGTAATTGCCACCACTGATAGGCGTTCTTGAACCTGTACTTCCGTAAGAGCCACGGTTATCACCATCTCTATTTGGTCTTGGTCTGCCATTGCTAGAGTAACTTCCGCCACCGTAATAGCCGCCTCCAACACCAAACCAACCGGCACCACCGTACCAGCCACCGCCGCCCCAACCAAAGCGATCATAATAAGAGTTCATACCCCAGCCCCAACCAGAATTCCATCCCCAGTAAGGGTTGTAGCCAAAGTTGCCGAAGTTATAAGGATTGTTCCAGATGCTGCCATAGCCCCATCCGTTTCCATACCAACCACCGCCCCAGCCAAGGCCATAACCGTTATTCCAGCCCATGTTACCATAACCTAAATAATTGGTTATTCCATAACTACTGCCATACCCGAAGTTGTTTCCGTAAGCAAAGTTATCATAGTAAGGGTCATAGTATCCTCTAAAAGTAGAGCCATTATAAAAGCGATTTATTCTTGAAGAATAATCCATATCATAATAAGGATTACTTGTTCCATAATATTCATCGTAATCCTGATCGCCTTGAGCATACTGCTGTTGTTGCTGCTGCTGCGATGGTGCAGGTGCACGGTATTCAACTTCCCGAGCTTTCGCTACGGTGTTGTAAACATCATCATCAGCTGAAGAATTTTGAGCCAATTTTGGTGTAGAGCATGATGCAACCAACCCAGCGGCTGCAATCATTACAATGGGTAAAAATTTAATTGGTTTCATTGTGTTTATATTTAGTTGTGTGTGTGCTATAATTAATAAACGATATTTTCGATAAAAGGTTAGTCACTTAATTAACATTATAATTAATGCTTCATCTCAACAATCGTTTTGTAGGCATAAATTTATAAATTTGTAGCTTAATTTCACATTATTTAACACACAATTTACGTTCCAAATACATAACATGAGCAAAGAAATTACAAGCAGAGAAGCAGATTACTCACAATGGTACAATGATATCGTTATAAAGGCAGATTTGGCAGAGCATTCTGCTGTACGCGGTTGTATGGTAATCAAGCCAAATGGCTACGCAATCTGGGAGAAAATGCAGGCCGTTTTAGATAAAATGTTTAAAGATACGGGTCATCAGAATGCCTATTTCCCTTTGTTCATTCCAAAGTCATTTTTTTCCAAGGAAGCCTCTCACGTTGAGGGCTTTGCAACAGAATGTGCTGTAGTAACACACTATCGTTTAAAAAATGATGGTAATGGAAATATTGTTGTTGATGAGAGTGCCAAACTCGAGGAAGAATTAATCGTTCGCCCAACTTCCGAAACCATTATTTGGAACACCTATAAAGGCTGGATTCAATCTTACAGAGATTTACCAATTTTAATAAATCAATGGGCAAATGTGGTGCGTTGGGAAATGCGTACTAGATTGTTTTTACGTACAGCAGAATTTCTATGGCAAGAGGGGCATACGGCGCATGCAACATCAGAAGAAGCTATCGAAGAAACGGAACGTATGCTTCATATTTATGCTGATTTTGTTGAAAACTGGTTGGCGGTACCTGTTGTTAGAGGAAGAAAATCGCCGAACGAAAGATTTGCCGGTGCTTTAGATACTTATTGTATTGAAGCTTTAATGCAAGATGGTAAAGCTTTGCAGGCAGGAACTTCACACTTTTTGGGTCAAAATTTTGCTAAAGCTTTTGATGTTAAATTTACGGGTAAAGATGGTAAACTGGATCATGTTTGGGCTACTTCATGGGGCGTATCAACACGCCTGATGGGTGCATTAATTATGGCACATAGTGATGATTCTGGATTGGTAATTCCTCCTAAATTGGCGCCAATTCAAGTGGTAATCGTTCCCATTTATAAAAACGATGAAGACTTAGCTAAAATAACAGCTTATGTTAATGAGCTAAGTATGAGTTTGAAAGGCTTTGGTATTTCTGTTAAATATGATGATAGAGATACGCAGCGTCCGGGTTTTAAATTTGCAGATTACGAAATGAAAGGTGTGCCGGTTCGTATTGCAATTGGTGGTAGAGATATTGAAAACAAAACGGTAGAAATTGCCCGCCGGGATACAAAGACCAAACAAACTGTTCCGCAGGAAGGTTTAGATATCTATATTGCTAAATTATTGGAAGAAATTCAACAGGCAATGTTTGATAAGGCTTTAGCTTACCGCGATGCGCATATTACTGAAGCAAATAGTTACGATGAATTTAAAACGCTTCTTGATGATAAAGCCGGTTTTATCTCAGCACATTGGGACGGAACTCCAGAAACAGAACAAAAAATAAAAGAAGAAACTAAGGCTACAATTCGTTGTATTCCTTTAGATAATAAGTTAGAAGATGGAATCTGCATTTATTCTGGTAAGCCATCTACGCAACGCGTATTATTTGCAAGAGCCTATTAACAGATTTTAGAATTTAGATTTTCGATTGTTTGATTAAAACGTTAGTCTTAATACTTTATAATTATATCTTGATACTACTACAATAATGAAATTCGGAACAAAAGCTATACATGCAGGTCAAGAGCCTGACCCAACCACAGGTGCCGTAATGACACCAATTTACCAAACCTCTACTTATTGGCAAAAATCGCCTGGAGACAATAAAGGTTATGAGTATTCGAGAGGTACAAATCCAACACGTAAAGCCTTAGAAGATTGTCTTGCTGCATTAGAAAATGCGAAATACGGTTTAGCCTTTTCAAGTGGAATGGGTGCAACAGACGCGGTTTTAAAATTATTGCAACCTGGCGATGAAGTGATTACGGGTAATGACCTATATGGTGGTTCTTATCGGATTTTCACTAAAATTTTTACTAAATATGGTATAAAATTTCATTTCCTGGATTTATCTAAGCCAGAAAATATGCTGCCATACATCAATGATAAAACCAGGTTGGTTTGGATTGAAACACCTACAAACCCAACTATGCAAATTATCGATATTGAGGGTGTAGCGAAGATTACTAAAGAGAAAAATCTTATTCTAACGGTAGATAATACTTTTGCATCTCCATATTTACAAAATCCTATCGATTTAGGTGCAGATATTGTAATGCATTCGGTTACAAAATATATTGGCGGCCACTCTGATGTGGTTATGGGTGCTTTGGTAACCAATGATGAGCAATTGTACAAAGACCTTTGGTTTATTTATAATGCTTGTGGCGCAACTCCAGGTCCACAAGATTCGTTTTTAGTTTTAAGAGGTATAAAAACACTACACCTTCGTATGAAAGCACATTGCGAAAACGGTGAAAAAATTGCATATTATCTAAAAAATCATCCAAAAGTGGATAAAATTTACTGGCCTGGTTTTGAAGATCATCCAAATCACGATGTTGGTAAAAAACAAATGCGTGGTTTTGGAGGCATGATTTCCATCTCTTTAAAAGACGCAGATTTGCAGGAAACTTTCAGAATTTCTTCCAATTTTCAGGTGTTTACTTTGGCCGAATCTTTAGGTGGTGTAGAATCTTTAATAAACCATCCGGCTACGATGACACATGGTTCTATTCCTAAAGAAGAGCGTGAAAAAGTTGGTGTAACCGATAATTTATTACGTTTGAGCGTTGGTGTGGAAGATATTGATGATTTACTGGAAGATTTAGAAAATGCACTAAAATAACCAGCATATAATTTTAAGAATCCGGTGATTGAGGCTAAGCCTTGGCCACCGGATTTTTTTTAATCAAAAGAAATGGATTTTTTAGATCTCAAAAATTTTCTTGATGCAAAAGTTGAACAGTACAATCGACCAGATTTTATAGAATTTGATCCAATTTGTATCCCTCACTTATTTGCTAAAAAGCAAGATATAGAGATTGCAGGTTTTTTTGCTGCAATTTTAGCATGGGGACAAAGAAAAACTATAATAAATAAATGTAAAGAGCTTTTAGTTAGAATGGACTATGCACCACATGATTTTGTTTTAAATCATAAGGATAGCGATTTGAAGCGCCTGTTAAACTTCAAGCACAGAACATTTAACGATACCGATTTACTATATTTTATAGCATTTTTTAAATCTCATTACCAAAACTATACAAGCCTCGAAATGGCTTTCGTACCTAAGCAAAATGAATTTCTTAACGAGTTTTCATCAACAGATACCTCGTTAAATAGCATCGCTCCAGATTCTGAAAATTGCTTGCTGCCAAATTTGAATTTCACCATAGAACAAGGGTTAAATCACTTTAGAAACTATTTTTTTTCGCTTGAGGATTTTCCGCATCGGACTAAGAAACATATTTCTTCACCTCAGCAAAAATCTACCTGCAAAAGATTAAACATGTTTTTAAGATGGATGGTTCGGAAAGATAACAATGGCGTTGATTTTGGCATTTGGGAGATTTTAAAAGCCGAAGATTTAATTTGCCCCTGCGATGTACATGTAGATAGGGTAGGAAGGCATTTGAAATTAATTCAACGTAAACAAACAGATTGGCTTACCGCTTTGGAGCTGACCAAAAATTTGAAATTATTTGACACAGCAGATCCGGTTAAATATGACTTTGCGCTATTTGGTTTAGGCGTTGAGAAAATCTTATAATTAGATTTATTCTGCTAAATTTTATATTTAAACTTCTTTTTTAAATTCAAACTTATTATACTTACAGTATAATCTTCCTACAAACTAAATTTTAATTATCCTCTATTTTAATTTATGATTTTTGCTGATTTATCTGAAAAAGATAGATGGAGAAAATATAATGATGTTTCTCCGGTTATTAATGTTTTTAAAAATTTCAATTCTTTAAATAATGATATTGAAGAGCAGATTAATCAGCATACATTTCCGGTGCATTTTAAAAAAGGTAAATTTTTAATTTCTCCTTTAGATAGAAATGAATACCTGTTTTTAATTATAAAAGGTGTGGTTAGAGGCTTTATTAAAGATGGTAAGACCGAAATAACTACTTGGATTGCAAAAGAAAATGAGGTTGTGGGCACCATCAGGAATCTTTGGGTAGATGGAGATTCGGAAGAGTATTTGCAAGCGCTGGAAGATGTAGAATTGATAGCTATACCACATTCACTTTCAGAATATTTGTATGAAAATCATATCGAGGCTAATATTATTGGAAGAAAAATGATGGAATTGTATTATCGGGCTGCCGAAGAAAGGGCATACTTATGTCGTATATCATCAGCAGAGAAAAGATACAAGAGGTTTCTTGTTTCATTCCCCGATTTAATAAATAGGGTTTCGTTAAAATATATAGCTTCATTTCTTGCTATTAGGTTAGAAACTTTGAGTAGAATCAGAACGAAAATTTGAAAATCTTAGTTAACTTCAACATGTTTTTTTGAAAAATGTGATAAACTTTACTTTTACGAATAGCTTTCTTGATATAAGTCAATTCTATTTGTCTAATACTTTAGCTGATTTGTGTAATATTTTTTTTCATAATTAATTAAATACGTACATTTACATATACAAATAGAATAAATTAAAAAGTCTGTTTTTAAAATTAAATTCTATATTCCTATTGCGAAAAAAAAGTAAGTATATCATCCCAACATACCAAGCAATGAAAACTAAAAATACTGTAAGTACCCTTTCGGTACTTATTGCTGATGATCACGAAATTATTCGTCGTGGTTTGAAGAACCTAATCGTAGATTATTGGACGGGAGTTCAAATTCTGAATGCTTCCACTTTGGAGCAAGCCCTTGTAGAGATTGAAAAATCTCCAAGTTTGATTATTATTGATGTGAACTTACCAGGCGGAAATAACCTGAAGGTAATTGACCAAATCAAAACAATACAGCCCAACGCTAAAATTTTAGTATTTTCTTCATTAAATGAAAATATTTATGCTGTTCCATATTTAAAAGCTGGTGCATCTGGGTATTTAACAAAGAATGCAGAAGAATCTGAAATTATTACTGCCATAACTACCATCTTAGCAGGAAGCCGTTACTCGAGCAGAAATGTTAAAGAGAATATGTTTAACAGTATTTTGGGTAATGATGCTGATAACCCTTTTACAAAACTATCCGGAAGAGAACTGGAAGTTGCCGAATTGTTAACTAAAGGTGTGGGTGTTTTAGAGATTTCTAATCAGCTAAGTTTGCAAATGGGTACGGTTAGTACATATAAATTAAGGTTATTTCAAAAGTTAAAAATTAAAAGTATTATAGAATTAGCCGAAAAGATGAGCATTTACGAAAAATAATACATCTTCATCAATGCTATTTAGAGGAGCTGCCTTTGGCAGCTCCTTTTTTATTTGTGCTTATGTTTATCTGTAGTACCAAGACCACCTTCTTCAGCTTCGTTTGGTGTAGAGCCTGCTTGTCCGTATTTTTCTGAAGCCCCTTTTCCATTCTGATCAAAGCTTGCTTTTTCTTTCGATGTTCCGGATGTTTTCTCTTTATCGGATGTTTTTTTATCGTCTTTCATAGCTTAATTATTTAAGGTTACATCTATTCAACATTAATAAATACTAAAGGTTTTAGAATTATAAAAACTAATAATGTTAGTAAAATGTTAGTAATAATCCATCTTGTAAAGTTAAAATGCTAATAACTTTAGTTTAAATTTGTTTTGTAAGTGATAAGATTATGGAAGGAAAAAGTATTATTCACATGGATCAGGATGCATTTTTTGTTTCGGTAGAGATACGTAAAAATCCTGAATTGCTTGGAAAACCTGTTATTGTTGGCGGTGGTTCTGATAGGGGAGTGGTTACTTCTTGTAGCTACGAAGCCCGAAAATTTGGAGTTCATGCGGCAATGCCTGGCAGATCGGCCAGATTATTATGTCCGCAAGCCATTTTTGTAAGAGGCAACATGGATGATTATTCAAAGGCATCTCATGAAATTACAGAAATTATAGCGCAACGTGTTCCGCTCTTTGAAAAGGCAAGCATTGATGAGCATTATATTGATATGACCGGGATGGATAAATTTTTTGGTTGCATGAAATTTGCTTCAGAGCTGCGTCAAACTATTATTAAGGAAACGCGTTTGCCAATTTCTTTCGGCTTATCGGTTAATAAAACAGTTGCTAAAGTAGTTACAAACGAATGTAAACCCAACGGAGAACTCGAAATTCCTTTTCCTAAAGTTCGTCCGTTTTTAAATCCCTTATCTGTACATAAAATACCTGGTATTGGCCAGGCAACCTATAAAAAGCTTAGTGAAATGGGTGTGAGGAAGATAGAAACGCTTGCTCAAATCCCTCAGGAATTATTGTATAAAATATTGGGAGAACATGGTACCAGCTTGTGGCAAAAGGCCAATGGAATTGATTTATCGCCTGTAGTTCCTTACCGTGAGCGGAAATCAATTGGTACACAAACCACCTTCGAAAATGACAGTATGGATATTCATAAAATGAAATCAATACTTACCGGAATGGTAACCAATTTAACTTTCGAATTGCGTAGCCAACAGAAATTAACAGCTTGTATCACCGTAACCATTCGTTATTCTAATTTTGAAACCGTAACACAACAAGCCCGTATACCATACACTGCTTTAGATTCTTTCCTTATTGCAAAGGCACATGATTTATTTAAGAAACTTTACAGTAAACGAATGATGCTGCGTTTAATCGGCGTAAAGTTATCTCATTTAGTTAGTGGTTTTGAACAAATTGGTCTTTATCATACATCAGAAGAAGAATATGATTTATATCAGGCAATGGATAAAGTTAGGCAAAGCTATGGTGTAGAATCGGTTGTAAAAGCATGTATTGTAAAACAGCCCGAAAAAGATGCAAATGGCAAGGTTGTAAAGTATAACCCCCGGTTAAAGAAAACTGCAGATAAAGAAGAGGAAAAGAAAAAATCACGAATCAGGACTTTTATTAATTCTGATGTTTCACAGACCAATAAATTAAGCGATAACTAAAATGTTTCTGAATGTTCACTCTTCATATAGCTTAAAATATGGTGTAATGGATATTGATGCCATAGTTGCCCAGGCCAGAATTTTAAATATCCACCAATTGGTATTAACTGATATTAATAATTCTACAGGTGCAATTGAATTTATCAGAACCTGCATAAATCAGCGTATTTATAAAAAAGCCGATGATGTGCAAAAGGGTAACATCTCTTACGAGTTAAAGCCAATTACAGGTATTGAATTTAGGAAGGATAACAGCTTACTTTATTTTGGAATTGCCAGAAACAAGGAAGGCATGAGGGAATTAAATGAATTTTTAAGTTATCATAACATCAATGATGTTCCACTGCCAGACAAGGCTCCGAAATTTAAAAATGTATTTATTATTTATCCATTTGAAAGGGAATTTACACATGCTTTGGCAGAAAATGAATTTGTTGGTATTCGTTATACACAGTTAAATTACCTCTACAAGCATCCTTTGTTAAAGCAAAAAAATAAACTGGTGGTTTGGCATCCGGTAACGGTTGCAGATAAAATTTCGCACCGTTTGCATGAATATATGCGGGCAATAGATTTAAATACGCTATTAACTAAAGTGCCAGCAGAATTAAAGTGTTTAAAAGATGAAACTTTAATTTCAGAAGAGAAGTTAAAAACATACTTTGAAAACTATCCTTTCATCATCCAAAATACCCAAAAATTACTCGATAATTGCGATTTATCTGAATATTACGAAGCAAAGGCAAAGTCTAAAAATAAGTTCTACTATACCAAAGGTGGAGAGGAAATGGATATTAGGTTATTGCGGCGGATAGCATTAAAAGGGTTGGAATACCGATATGGAAAAGATAATCCTGTTGCTTTAAAAAGGCTGGAGAAGGAGTTAAGGATTATTGCTTTTAAAAAGTATTCGGCTTATTTTCTTATTACTTTCGATATTGTGCGTTACGCGATGGGTAAATGTAAGTTCTATCACGTTGGGCGTGGTTCTGGTGCGAATAGTATTGTAGCTTATTGTTTAAGGATTACAGATGTTGACCCTATTGAATTAGATTTGTATTTTGAACGTTTTTTGCATGAAAAAAGAACCAGTCCGCCCGATTTTGATATCGATTTTTCTTGGGATGAAAGGGAAACGATTCAGAAATACATCTTTAATAAATACCCCAAAGGACACGTAGCTTTTTTAGGTACCATGAGTACTTTTAAAGATAGAGCGGTTATTCGGGAAATAGGGAAGGTTTTAGGTTTGGCGAAAGAAGAAATAGATAGTTTTAGCGACCAGACCAAAGAATGGCTGAATTCAAAAAATCCTAGCTATCAAAAAATAAGACTTGTTTATCAGCTGATGCAGAAAATGCCTAATCAGCGCTCTATTCATGCAGGTGGTATTTTAATATCTGAAGAACCAATTACCTATTACACCGCACTAGATATGCCGCCTAAAGGTTTTCCAACCGTACAATGGGATATGTATGAGGCTGAACTTATCGGTTACGAAAAATTCGATATTTTAAGTCAGCGGGGCATAGGCCACATCCGAGAGGCCGTTCGTCTTATTGAAAAAAACAAAGGCGACTTTGTGGATATACACGATTTCAAAAATTTTAAGGATGATAAAAAACTTAATCAGATATTAAAAGAAGGGCAGCCAATTGGCTGTTTTTATATCGAATCGCCGGCAATGCGACAATTGCTGAAAAAGCTTAAATGCGAAAATTACCTAACCTTGGTTGCAGCCAGTTCTATTATACGGCCCGGTGTTGCCAGTTCAGGAATGATGAAAGCTTTTATCGAGCGTTACCATGCACCCGAGAAAGTTGAATATTTGTGTGAAGAAATGAAAGAGCAACTTAAAGAAACTTATGGTGTAATGGTTTACCAGGAAGATGTAATTAAAGTATGCCATTATTTTGCCGGTCTTAATTTAGCCGATTCGGATGTGTTGCGCAAGGCGATGAGTGGTAAATACCGTTCAAAACTTGCCTTTGATGAATTGGTAAATAAGTTTTTTATTTCTGCCAGGGCACAAGGACATGCTGAAGAATTGATTAAAGAAGTTTGGCGGCAAATTTCATCTTTTGCCGGATATAGCTTCTCAAAAGCACATTCGGCCTCTTTTGCTGTAGAAAGTTACCAAAGCTTATATTTAAAAACCTATTATCCTAAAGAATTTATGGTAGCCGTATTAAATAATTATGGCGGCTTTTACACACGTTGGGTTTATGTTCACGAGCTTCAAAAAACGGGTGCGAAAGTGCATTTACCTTGTGTAAACCACAGCGATGCTATTGTAAATATAAGGGGTAACGATGCTTACTTAGGCTTTGTTGGGGTGCAAGGGTTAGAGCATAAGTTTATCGAACTTATTCCAGAAGAGCGGCAAAAGAATGGACTGTACCTTAACCTGGAACAATTTGTAAAAAGAACACAGATAACTTTAGAACAGGCGATTTTGTTAATACGCTTAGGAGCATTGAGGTTTACCGGAAAGGATAAAAAAACGCTGCTTTGGGATATTTACACCTACCTCGGGCACAATCAGAAAAAGTTAAACCACGCCGAATTATTCAGTATTCAGCAGAAAGCATACCATTTACCATCTTTAGAAAATTCGAAAATTGAAGATGCTTATGTAGAACTCGAACTGCTCGGTTATCCTTTAAATTTTAATATGTTCGATTTTTTAAAAACGAGTTATCGTGGGGATATTATGGCTGCTGATTTGCACAAGCATGTAGGCCAAACGATAAAAATGGTTGGTAACTATGTTTGCGAAAAAACCGTTCACACGGTTAAAAAGACGAAAATGTGGTTTGGTACTTTTTTAGATAATAACGGAGATTTTTTTGATACCATACATTTTCCTAATTCAACACCAATGTATCCATTTAAAGGAAAGGGATGCTATTTGATTTTAGGTAAAGTGGTAGAAGATTTTGGCTTTCAAAGTATTGAGGTTTTAAATTTTGCCAAGCTGGATATACACATGAATCCGGTGGCGGTTGATTAATATGATAAATGAAAATTTTATTTCTTAATCCATAAATATATTGTTTGCTAATTGAACATTTTTGCCTGTTTATTTTATATTTAATTATGAATTACTTTAAAGCTGAAATAGAACGTTTTGAAAAAATGGGTGACAAAACCGGATGGAGTTATGTTTTTATTCCAAACGCTATCGCTGATAAAATAAAGCCAGGTTGTAAAGTTTCTTTTAGAGTGAAAGGGAGAATTGATGAAGTTTTAATCAATGGAATGGCTACAACACCAATGGGTGGAGGCGATTTTATAATTGCCCTTAAAAGTGAACTCCGTAAACAATTAAAAAAGGAAGCTGGTTCTGCGGTTGAACTTTATCTTGAGGAAGACAAAGATTTTAAAATTGATATGCCCGAAGATTTAGAAATTTGCTTATCAGAAGAGGAGCACCTCATTAGTAATTTCTTGAAACTGGCAAAATCACACCAAAATTATTTTATTAAATGGATAAATGAAGCTAAAACAGAAACAACAAGAACAAAACGTTTAGTAATGACGGTTAGTGCAATGGATAATCAGCAGGATTTTGGAACAATGATTAGGGCAGAAAAATCGAACAGATAATTATCGCTTGTAATTTCTGAACCAACTCCAAACTTTCATTTGTATCACCCCAATAAAAGCCTCCCTAAATATTCTGGTGCTCATTTTAGAAGTTCCCTCTGTTCTATCTGTAAATATAATCGGAACTTCTACAACATTAAATCCATATTTAATGGCCGTAAACTTCATCTCAATTTGAAAGGCATAACCAACAAATTTTATTTTATCTAACGGAATAGTTTCAAGAACAATTCTGCGGTAACATTTAAAACCTGCAGTAGCATCCTGGATATTAATTCTAGTTATTAACCTAACATACATTGAGGCAAAGTAAGACATCAATACCCTTCCCATTGGCCAATTTACCACATTTACACCCTTAACATATCTTGAACCAACCGCAACATCGGCATCATTAACACAGGCTTCTCTTAAGCGTATTAAATCATCCGGGTTGTGAGAAAAGTCTGCATCCATTTCAAAAATATAGCTGTAATCTTTTTGTAAAGCCCAATTAAAGCCATATATATAGGCGGTACCCAGGCCTAATTTGCCCGAGCGTTCTTCTATATGCAAACGCCCTTGAAACTCATTTTGTAAAGATTTTACAATAGCAGCAGTGCCATCCGGAGAACCATCATCGACAATTAGTATATGAAAAGGATGAGTTAATGAAAACACCTTCCGGATAATTTTTTCAATATTTTCCTTTTCGTTATAAGTTGGTATGATAACTAAACTGTCTGACACGTATATTTTATTTATGGTAAACCTCGAAGTTTGCACTTAAACTTTCAAGCAGCGAAAGTAAATATTTTAATGATAAAAACCCGTATCAAGCTTGTTGATACGGGTTAAAATAAGTTAAAAATGCATTTTATCTAACTTCCTGCATTAATTTTTTTATCAGTTGTGAAAATGCGATTAAGAATATTCCGGCAATTAAAGAATATAACGCCAGGGATTTATAACCTTCGGTATAAGAGGTTAGTTTAGTCATTAACGAAGCATTTTCTATGCTCGACATTTCTGCACCCAATTTACCTGCAGCTAATTGTCCGAATGCGCTAAACAAAAACCACATCCCCATCATCATTCCAAACATCCTTTTAGGTGATAATTTGGTTATGATTGACATCCCGATAGGACCAATACAAAGCTCACCCAGCGTTAATAATAAATAACCGAGTGTAAAAATATTCAAAGAACTTATGCCTTGCTCATTCGCAAAGAATCTTGTTGCATAAAAAACATAAAAACTCAACGCTAAGAAAATAAAGCCTAAGCCAAATTTAATAACTGTATTTGGTTCAATTTTGCGCTTGTGCATACCAATCCACAGTAAACCAACCAAAGGACTAAAAACGATAACAAAAAATGAGTTTACGCTGTTATTTACAACATTAGGATCTATTGAGAAAAACAGAAAATTATGGTTAAGATTATCTTTAGCAAATAAGGAAAGAGAACCGCCGCTTTGCTCAGAAATCGCCATAAAAATGAAATAGCAAAGTATAAATATAAATGCTGCTAAAAGCTTGTACCTGGATTTAATTTCCTTTATGGCAAACATTTCGTAAAAGAAATAAATTAAGGCAACAATGCCAATCGTGTACATGAAGTAATCCGTGTATGCCGTGTTTCTAACCATTATAAAAATTAATGGAATGCATAACAAAGAGCCTGCATAAGTGGCTATTTCATACGTTTTTTGCTTGGTTTTTTCGAGGTGTAAAAGTGGTGAATTGCCAATTGGGCCTAAATATTTTTTTGTAAAAATAAATGTGCCTAAGCCTATCATCATTACCAATGCTGCAGAAAGAAAACACAAATGCCACGATACGTACTTGCCTAAATAGATACACATTGCGCCACCCAATAAGCCACCAACATTTATGCCGGCGTAAAACAAACCATATCCGGCATCTCTTCTATTATCTTTTTCATGGTAAAGTTCGCCAACCATTGATGAAATATTTGGCTTGAAAAAGCCAGTGCCGATAATTGAAAGGGTTATTCCAACGTAAAATAAATCTTGTGGAGAGAAAGCTAACACCAGGTTTCCAATAATCATTAAAGAACCACCCCAAAAAAGAGATTTACGAAAGCCCAAAATTTTATCGGCAAAAATGCCACCAATAAAAGTGAAGGCGTAAACAAAAGCTTGTATTGCTCCGTATTGTAAATTAGATTTCTGATCAGTTAAGCCTAATTGGTCAACCATAAAGAAAGCTAAAACACCACGCATACCATAAAAACAGAAGCGTTCCCACATTTCTACTAATGATAAATGCCAAAGTTGTTTTGGATATTTACCGTCAAAATTTTGTATTGCTTCTAATGTTTCTATAGAAGGCGTTTTTTCTGTAGCTATTTCCATTTTATTTTACGCCATGCATTAATTTTTTAACAACAGGATGTAGGGCTGCAATTAGTATTCCTGCAGAAATTGGGACAATGGTAAAGATTAAAAAGAACGTTGTTAAGCTATATTTTTGGGTAATTTCTTCAATCATACTTCCTGATACACCTGCCAATTTATTACCCATTGCTAAAAACAGATAGTAAACGCCAAACATAAAACCAATCCATTTTGCTGGTACAAGCTTGCTTACATAAGATAAACCTACCGGAGAAATACAAAGCTCGCCAAGTGTGTGGAATAAATAGGCAAATACAAGCCAGGCCATACTTACTTTAATTTCTGGCGAGGTGATTGCTGTTGAGCCATAAGCCAAAAAGCCAAAACCAATACCAAGTAAAGTTAAGCCTAAGCCGAACTTTAATGAGCCTGGAAGGTTGTATTTACTTTCCCACCATTTAGAGAAAACGGGCGCAAAGCAAATAATAAATAATGAGTTAAGTATGTTAAACCATGAAGCTGCAATTTCTGTAGTTTGTGCAGAAAATTCGCGTTCTACTTTCCATAATACTATAGCCCATATAATAATGAAACTTGATGCTAAAATTAAATTACCAAG
Source organism: Pedobacter sp. Leaf132 (assembly GCF_920984695.1). Taxonomy (NCBI): domain Bacteria; kingdom Pseudomonadati; phylum Bacteroidota; class Sphingobacteriia; order Sphingobacteriales; family Sphingobacteriaceae; genus Pedobacter; species Pedobacter sp. Leaf132. Next base: position 87,712 of record NZ_CAKLBO010000002.1, read on the forward strand.
TTTGTATTTAGATATGGTTTGAGAGAATAGTTTTACCAACACGTATGATATAATTCCGAGTGGTACAATTGTTAACAAGGCATCAACTATTTTAAAAGTTAAACCTGCACTTCCTGTTAAAATACGGGTTGTATTTTCTTTTGCAAAGATGGTCATACTACCACCGGCTTGTTCAAATGCCGCCCAAAAGAAAACCGTAAAAATTGAGAAAATAAATACAACTATTAGTCTATCTCTTGTAATGTTCGCTGGAACTTTTTCTTCTACGATTTCGGATTTAGCATCACTTTGTGCTTGTTGTAATCTCTTTTCTTCTTTTGGTAATAAACCAATGCTACCGAAAATATTTTTTGTGAAATAAAATTGCAACATCCCCAAAAACATAAATATTCCGGCTAAACCAAAACCCCAGCTCCATGAAATTTTTTCACCAATATAGCCGCAAATCATAATGCCTAAAAAGGCTCCGGCATTAACACCCATATAAAATATCGAGTAAGCGCCATCTTTCTTTTCTGGATGATCTTTATAAATTTTAGAAACTATTGAAGTCATATTTGGTTTAAATAAACCATTTCCAATCATTAAACAGCCTAAACCAATATATAAAAAGATTGGTGTCTCTATGGCCATACTGGCGTGGCCGATAGTCATAATCAAAGCGCCTAAAATTACTGCCCAACGATAGCCTAATAATCTATCGGCAATTAAACCACCTAAAACAGGTGTAAGATAAACGCCCATTGTGTAAGTTCCATATAAAGAGAGGGCATCTGCTTTTGACCATTCCCAACCACCTGCAGCGATGGTAGATGTTAGAAATAAAACAAGTAGGGCACGCATACCGTAGTACGAAAATCTTTCCCACATTTCCGTAAAAAAAAGCACAAAAAGTCCGGCCGGATGACCTAATACCTTATTGCTAAAGAAATCGTCTTTGGTTTCAATGGATGTTTGCATAAAACATTTGTTCGTTTTAGTTTATGAATTCAGAATTTGTGTGTTCTAAAGTTGGTTTTACAAAGCGCAATATAGCGAGCAGAGGTGATTCTAACAAATTTTTAACTTATGTGTAAAGTAATGAATACGTTAGGGAAAGATAATGCATTAAAATTTTCTGATGGGCTTTATATTTTTAGCCGGATCGGCATATAATGCATCATTTGCATTGGCGTCATTATTAATAACAACATTTTCTTGAAGCTTAAGTCGGCCACCAATAACCTTAAATGCATCGGTATTACCATCAGAACCATAAAATTGAAATTTGCCAACCATTTCAGGATCGAAAGGAGCGAGGTGATCGAAAACAATTAAGCCGGCTTTTTTATCTGTTTTTAAAACCATTGCATTCTGCTTATTATATTCAAAAATCACACGGTTTTTACCTTTTAATTCTTTGCCGTCAAAAACAGGCATTCCAAAATTTACATTGTCTCTATCAAATGATAATATTTCGATTACTTTTTTAGTTGATTCTAAGGTATTTCCTTTCCAACCTAATAAAACATAATATGGTTGTTTACCAGAGGATGTTATTGGAATAACTTCATAATAACGGGCACCATACCATTTTTGGTTATTGGTAATCATATTTGCATCGCTAATATTCTCTGTTTGGTCTATCAAAGGAAACAATTTTAAACCGCCTTTATTATTCATTTGTATAGTTCCGAAATATCTGTAGGTTCCATTTTCGAAAGGAAGATACCAGGAAATAATTCTAAATACCTGATCACTTGATTTTACTACAGAAACATTTTTTAATGAATCGAAATTATAATTATAAGAATTAGGTTGCTTTAAAGCTTCGACTAAAGTTTTTATAAATTTTCCATTTGAAGCAGTTTTAACCTCATCATTCGGCGTGCTGTAAATTGCCTTTGTAATATTGATAAGGCTATCTTGAAAAACATCAAGTTTATCGAAATTTTGCTGAGCAGCTACAACAAAGGTTTGCAGGCAAAGTAAAATGATTAAATAATGCTTGATGTTTTTCATTTATTGAATTTATAATTTCTCTAAAACTAATGCACTTGCCCCGCCGCCACCATTGCAAATACCAGCTACACCGATTTTGCCATTAGTTTGTGCCAATACAGATAATAGTGTAACCACAATACGTGCACCTGATGCGCCTAGTGGGTGACCTAAAGAAACTGCACCACCGTTAATATTCACTTTATGTTCATCGAGATTTAAAATCTGATTATTTGCAATTGAAACAACAGAGAAAGCTTCATTGATTTCAAAAACATCTACATCCTTAACCTCAAGATTTGCTTTTTTCAATGCCAAAGGGATTGCTTTTGATGGTGCGGTAGTAAACCATTCTGGTGCCTGTTGCGCATCGGCATAACTAATTATTTTTGCCAACGGTTTAACATTTAATTCTTTTGCTTTATCAGCACTCATTAATAGTAGGGCAGCTGCGCCATCATTTAATGTAGATGCATTTGCAGCGGTAACTGTTCCGTCTTTTTTGAAAACTGGTTTTAAAGCTGGGATTTTATCAAATTTCACAGCTGTGGGTTCATCATCAGTATCAACAACTGTTACTTCACCTTTTCTGTCTTTTACTTCAATGCTTACAATCTCTCCTTTAAACTTGCCGGCAGTTTGTGCTGCTTGCGCTCTCTTATATGATTCTATTGCAAAATTATCCTGATCTTGTCTGCTGATGTTACAATCTGTGGCACATAATTCGGCTGCAGAGCCCATGTGATAGTCGTTGTAAACATCCCAAAGCCCATCTTTAACCAAGCCATCAGTAATTTGTCCGTGTCCCAATCTGTAGCCATTTCTAGCCTTATCTAAATAGTACGGAACATTGCTCATGCTTTCCATACCGCCGGCAACAATAATATCGTTATCGCCATTGGCAATGCTTTGGGCTGCTAACATTATAGCTTTTGTACCGGATGCACAAACCTTATTTATAGTTGTAGCAGGTAAATCTGGTAAACCGGCTAATTTTGCCGCCTGGGTTGCTGGTGCCTGTCCAAGATTTGCAGAAAGCACGTTTCCCATGTAAACCTCCTGGATTTGCGACAACTCTAATCCGGCTCTTTCGATGGCTGCTTTAATTGCAAAACCGCCAAGTTGCGGTGCCGAAAATTGAGCTAATGTGCCACCGAAACTTCCAATCGGGGTTCTTACTGCCGAAACAATTACAACTTCTCTCATGTAAACTATTTTTTATGAATTTTTGGTTAGGCCGCTAAGTTATATATTTTTTAATATTAGATAAACGATATATTGTGTTTTCAATTGCGTTAGAATATACCCATGAATTTTAACCCTGTATTTTTTGAAGGAATTAATGGTATACGATGATGAATCAAATACTAAACATAATCACATAATTACTCCTCTTTACTTTTTCCTTTTTTTCTTGATTGTAAGGCTTGCGTTAGTAAAAATTCTATTTGGCCATTTGTGCTTCTAAACTCTTCACTTGCCCATGCTTCAATATCTTTCAACAAAGCCGGGTTAATTCTCAAAACAAAAGCTTTTTTATCTTTTTCTATCATTTCGCTATCTTATTGCTTTAATATTATGCCTTGTTTTAAGGTTAATTAGAAATAACTCTAATTCATCAACTTTGTTGGAGCTAAACAATAATTTCCTGCCATTTTTTAAAATGAATTGTAGCCCTCTTGATTTATCGTTCATTAAATATGCCTTATCCATAAATTTAAACCAAAGCCTCATTTTTACACCATACCCGCCATATTCGGAAAATGCATCATATTTTCTTATATATGCTTCCTCTATATCATCCCATAAATGAGTAACAAGTTTTTGCTGGAAAGGGAAATACCGATAGGAAAAGCCTTTGCTATTGATTTTTAAGGTAAGTTGGTTTTTCTGGATGATGAAGATAATAAGAAAGGGAAGTAGAAGCAGGCCAACAGGAACAAAATACATCGCTTTCAATTCCTGCATGCTTGGTCCACCCTCATAAAAAAATAGTATAGCAGCTGTTGGAAATATGGTTAAGCCTGTAATCAAGTACAGCCACCAAATTTTCAATCCCTGCTTTTCAATAAATTCCATTATATTTTAGTTATAAAGCGTGCCAGTGTTTACAACAGGCTGTACATTTCTATCTCCACAAAGTACAACAAGTAAATTGCTAACCATTGCAGCTTTACGTTCTTCATCTAAGTTTACGATATCTTTTTCTGATAATTTCTCTAGAGCCATTTCTACCATGCCTACAGCGCCTTCTACAATTAATTTTCTTGCAGAAATAACTGCTGTAGCTTGCTGACGTTGTAACATTGCACTTGCAATTTCTGGTGCATAAGCTAAGTGAGAAATACGAGCTTCTAAAACTTCTATGCCTGCTCTTGATAAGCGCTCATTAAGCTCATTCTCTAAAAGTTCACTTACCTTTTCAGCACCATCTTTTAAAGTAATGCTATCTTCCTCACCCTCAGCATGGTCATAAGGAAAAATATTGGCCAGATGCCTTACTGCGGCTTCACTTTGTATGGTAACATATTGCGTGTAATTTTCAACTGAAAAAATTGCCTTTGCCGTTTCGTTTACTTTCCAAACTACAACAGCGGCAATCTCAATTGGGTTACCTAATTTATCGTTTACTTTTAGTTGTTGACCATTTAGGTTGTTTGCTCTTAAAGAAACTTTACGCTTGCTTGTAAGTGGATTAACCCAAAAGAAACCATCAGTTTTAACGGTTCCAACATATTTTCCAAAAAGTGTTAATACTTTCGATTCATTGGGGTTGTTAATTATTAACCCAGGTAAAACCAGAAAAAAATTGAAAGACAATACGCTGCCTCCCCAAATAAAATGTTTGGTTACAAAACAGAAGACAGCGGCACCTAAAAGTGCTAAAAATAATGCGAATGTTAAATAACCCGATGGTGGATTAATGATTTTTTCTTGATACATAATTGATATTAATTTGATATCATAAATTAAAATATAAATATTGGTAATTGCAAAAAAAATCAGTAAAATGTATATTAGATAAAAATGTTATTTTTGAAAACATCATAAAGGGAGCGTTTTGGCTAAAATCAAGAAAAATTCACATAAAATTCTGTACCGTAAGTATTCATCGAGCTTTAAATATTTAATGATGATGGTTACGGTTTTCATTATAACCTTATTTTTACCTAAGCAACCACGCTTTCGTTATGAGTTTGAAAAGGGAAAAGTTTGGATGAATAAGGATTTGATATCTCCTTTTCCTTTCGCAATTCTTAAAACCAATCCGCAAATTAATTCAGATAAAAAGGATGCTTTAAGAGATATTCTGCCAGTTTATCAGTTTGATAACGACATTAAAAAGGATGCTTTAGAAGCCTATTTAAATGAGTTCGATATAAAATGGCGTTCAACCGGGCTAGATGATAAAGAGAAATTGACTTACAGAACTAATTCTTATAAGTTATTAGATTTTCTTTACACCAAGGGGATAATCGGTTTAAATGTAAAACACCAAACTGCCGGAAAGAATTATGATTTTTCCCTTTTAGAGAATAATATTTCAAAACTTCAAAACACACAAGATGTTTATACAGCAGAAAGCGCTTTGCTTTATTTTAAGCAGAATTTTGAGGTTACAAATCAAGTTATAAAAGATTTAATAGATAACCTGGCGGAAGATCACATTACGCCAAATTTAATATTTAATGAAAGGTTAACTGAAATTATAAGAAATAATACTGTTAAAAATGTTTCTACCACTAAAGGAATGGTGCAAAAGGGCGAACTTATTGTAGCCAAAAGCGATATCATCGACGAAGAAATTTATCAAAAACTTGAGTCGTACAAAGCTACATACGATGCTCAGACCAAAACGATTGGCAGCCGAACACTTGTATATTTAGGTCAGGTTGTTTTAGTTAGTTTTGTGCTAGCAATATTAATGTCGTTCCTCTTTTTATTTAGGAAGGATATTTTTTCTGATAACAGACAGCTATCCCTTATTTTAATTGTTACAACAGGTATGTTGCTCTCCCTTACCTGGGCGTTAAAAATGAATATTGCCAGTTTGTATTACATACCGTTCTGCGTTGTACCCATAATTATCCGAATTTTATTTGATACCAGGCTAGCGCTTTATTTACATATGCTCGTTATTTTAATTGCAGGCTTTTTCGTTGCAAATAGTTTCGAATTTGTTTTTTATCAGGTTACAGCTGGTATGGTTGCAATATTTAGCATAAAAAACTTTGTAAAAAGGGAGCGGTTTTTGGTTTCAGCTTTATTTATTCTTTCTGCATACTTTGTTGCATTTGTAGGTATAGCGCTATTACGGGAGGGTACATTTAATGAGATTGAATGGATTAATTTTGTTCCATTTATATTTAGTGTATTACTTTCTTTATTGGCTTATCCATTAATTTACATTTTTGAGCGTGTTTTTGGTATCACTTCGGATGTAGCTTTGATAGAATTAACCAATACCAATAATAAATTACTTCGAGAGCTTGCTTTTAAAGCACCAGGAACCTTTCAGCACTCGCTTCAGGTGGCTAATCTTGCCGAAGCTGCTATATTTAAAATTGGTGGTAATTCTGTCTTAGTTAGAGCAGGGGCTTTATATCATGATATTGGCAAAGTAGATAACCCGCAATATTTTATAGAAAATCAAAATACTGCAATTAGTCCTCATGATAAACTACCCTATGAGCAAAGCGCTCAGATTATTATTCAGCATGTGCATAAGGGGATAGAGATTTTAAGGAGAAATCAAATGCCAGAAGCTATCATCGATTTTATCAGAACGCATCATGGCAATACCAGAGTTGATTATTTTTATCAATCATTTCTGAAAAATTCTCCTGAAAAATTTGTTGATGAGAATATCTTCCGCTACCCAGGACCAATTCCTTTTAGTAAAGAAACTGGTGTATTAATGTTAGCCGATTCGGTAGAAGCAGCCTCAAGATCGCTTAAAATTCCGGATGCTCAGAACATAAATGACCTGGTTGAACGGATAATTAACTACAAATTGGAGCAAAATCAATTAGATAATTGCGATTTAACATTAAAAGATATAGAAACTATCAAATTGATTTTCAAGACGATGCTGATGAGTATCTATCATGTGCGTATAGATTATCAACAAGTTTTATAATTTTTTTTTGTGGAATAACTTGTTTTACTATATTTGCAGACCTCAAAACAAGGTCGGTATGACAAGTTGAAAGGAAAAAGGAGAGGTGCCTGAGAGGCCGAAAGGAACAGTTTGCTAAACTGTCGTACTGGTAACGGTACCGCGGGTTCGAATCCCGCCCTCTCCGCAAAATTAAATTGGCAAATAAATGGAATTATCATTTTAAAACCGTTACTTTGCCACCCCTTGTAAAAAGGGAAACAGATACCAAGTTCGGGGTGTAGCGTAGCCCGGTATCGCGCCTGCTTTGGGAGCAGGAGGTCGTAGGTTCGAATCCTGCCACCCCGACAAAAATTTGCAGATGCACTTGCGAATGTTTTACAAAAAAAGATCGATGCCATTTTCGGGGTGTAGCGTAGCCCGGTATCGCGCCTGCTTTGGGAGCAGGAGGTCGTAGGTTCGAATCCTGCCACCCCGACATAACATTATTGATGTTTAAAAGAACCCTTTAAATAATAAATTTAAAGGGTTTTCTTTTGCTTTTAATTCTTTATATCTACATCTCATTTGTGTCTGCCTTAAAATTTGATTTCTACTTTGTAAATCAATGATTATTATTTAAAAAGAGAATACTTTTTAAATAATAATTTTCAGTTCTATTTCAGAAATTCTAATGAATCATATTCAGAATTTATTAAAATATATCAAAAACATTTTTTACTGCGTAATGCATGTTGCTTTATTAAGATTATACCTCCACTACATTATATGTGTAGAATTAATCAATAATCGTTCGGTATGTAGTTTTAAGATTACTAAGTTATCTGTTTTATATTACCATTACATAATGGTTATTTATCTAGTCTTTAGCAGTTTAAATAATAATTAAACGTTTAATTATAGCCCTATCGGGCTATTGATTACACTTACGGTAAACTTCAATTTTATATTATGAGTTATGTAAGCGTGAATTGGAAAAAAACAAGACATTTTTATTTGTATTTAGCATCCTAAAAAGCAGTCATTTTTAAGTTATTCTCCTTATTAGCTCTTATCACGCCTTTTTTTGTTTGAAGAACATGGAGAGAAAAAATACTATTGCTAAACGAATTAGGAAAAAAATTTTAATCGTTGATAATGAGATAAATATATTAAAACTTTTAGGATATATTCTAGCGCCAGATTATGATTTAGCTATTAAAACAAATGCAGTTGCGGCATTCCACTGGCTTGCAGATGGTAATGATCCAGATTTAATTATCTCTAGTTTGCGCATGCCATATTTAGATGGCTCTTGTTTTATTAAGAATCTAAAAATTAGTGGTTATTACAGAAATACACCTGTTATAATTATTTCTGGTGATGAAAACCTGGAAAGTATTGTCAAATCCTTTTCTTTTAAGGTTGAGTCCTATATGGGAAAACCATTTAATCCGATTACCCTTAAATACAATATTGAACATTTGACAGCTTAGTAGGCCATAAATTCTGCTCTATGGTAATTTCTACAATTAATCCCTCGCAAATAAACACAAAGGTTGTTTATTTTGGACATCTATTAAAAAGTTTAATTAAAGATGAACTCAATCAATATCTAAACAATATCATCTATGTTGAAAATTTTAAACATTACTTTGATAATGAGCCATTACTCAGCTTACCAGATGTAATCATTATTGAAGCTGATGAAAATGATGATTGTTTTGATCAAATTGATTATATCCGTAATCACCCATTTCTACGTGGTTTAATTATAATACTGCTTGGCATTAGAGATGATAAGGCAATGAGAAAAGCAGCTATGGAACTTCATGTTGATGACTATTACTATTATCCTTTTCAAACTGCTCATTTAATAGAGCGAATTAATTTTTTGGTTAAATTTAAATTGATTAGACCTACGCTTGTAGATTTAACTGACAGATTTGACCAAAGATATAAAATACCCATTCAAAAAAGGATTTTTGATGTAGTGGTTTCTGGCTTATCTCTTTTTGTGCTCTCACCATTATTTTTGCTTATCGGCTTAATAATAAAATTAGAATCAAAAGGCACTGATCTTTACAAAAGCCAGCGCGTAGGCGCTGGTTACAAAATATTTGATTTTTATAAATTTAGGTCAATGTGTAATGATGCCGATAAATTGATAGATACCATATCTGACTTAAATCAATATCAAACAACCCCAGGTTGTAAACAATTTAAAAGTACTTTTGTTAAGTTCAAGAACGACCCACGTATAACAAAGTTTGGATCGTTTTTGAGAAAGACCAGTATTGATGAGTTGCCGCAATTATTTAATATTCTTATCGGAGATATGTCTTTAGTAGGAAATAGACCACTGCCACTCTATGAAGCAGAAAATTTAACCACGAATGAATGGTCTACAAGGTTTTTAGGGCCGGCCGGATTAACAGGTTTATGGCAAATTAGTAGACGTGGAAAGGAAGAAATGTCTGAATTGGAGCGTAAAGAATTAGATAATTTTTACTCAAAAAACTACAGTATTTTTCTTGATATTGAAATAATTGTGAAAACTTTCACTGCACTAATTCAAAAGGAAGAAGTTTAATTGTATATTTATGCGTTTTTTGTTTCATTCCAAATTTATCAAAATAAAAAAAAATTAAAACAACCCTATTATTGATGAAAACTCTAAAAAAAATTACGCTTGGTCTCTTGGTATTTTTCAGTGTGAACGCTGCAGCACAAGAAACAATCATTCCGGAAATTAAATATTCTGATTTAGAAAAATATATTGAATTGGCTAAGCAAAACTTTCCAAGGAAAAAAATCTATGACGAGCAAAGAGAATCTGCTAAAACTGCCGTACCTGTTGCAGCCCTATCTTTTTTAGACCCATTTAGTGGATCTTATTTTTATAGACCACAAGGTAGAGCTGTTTTAGATCCGCTTAATCCTTATAACGTAAATGGCTTTCAGTTTGGTATTAATGTTAATTTAGGAGCGTACTTACAAAAACCTTTTATCTTAAAAAAGGCAAAGGCTGATGCCAAAATTGCTGATTTACAAGCGCAAGAATATAATCTTGCCATTGGAGTTGAGGTTAAAAAGCGTTATTACGATTACATTCAAGCAATTAGCCTGGTTAAATTAACTACGCAAATGGCACAAGAAAATAAAGGTGTTGCAGAAAGTTTAAGAAATAGATTTGAAAAAAGTGAAATTACCCTTGATGCATATAATCAATCTCGAATTAATCAGTTCAATTCTTACCAAGGTAAAATTCAGGCAGAGTCTACTTTTTTAAAGGCAAAAGATTCATTAGAAGAAATTATTGGAGTTAAGCTTACTGACGTAAAATAGACTATTACAAATTAAATGGATATCAAATCTTTCCTTAGAGTAGTTAAAAAATACAAATGGCTACTAATTTTAGTTCCAATTACTGTTGTAGTTATTACCTATTTTTTAGTACAAAATTTACCAAAAGAATACAGTTCAACAGTTCAAATCTCAACTGGTTTGCTCGATCCTTCTAAAAAGGTAATTACTAATGAAAATGTCGACTTATACCAAGTTAGTCAACAATTTAGTAGCATCATAGAGAAATTTAAAATGAAAAGAAACATTAATTTGCTTTCTTATAATTTAATTTTACATGATCTTCAAAATCCTAAAAAGAGTTTTAGAAAGTATAGTGATAAAATTGACTCTTTGAATGCAAATCAAAGAACTGAAGTTATCAATCTTTTTCAGGAGAAATTAGTAACTAAATCTATATTAACCTTGGCTGATAATAAGGGTAAGTATAAACTATATGATTTAGTTGAATCTATGGGATATGGTGAAGAAACCTTTAGGAAAAATATCGATATCTCACATTTAGAGAATAGTGATTATATAAACATTGAGTATGTTTCCGAAAATCCAGAATTATCTGCTTATGTTGTAAATAATTATGCCGCTGATTTTATCACGAATTACAGCGGAGAAGTTTCTGTAAATCAAAATAATTCTATGGGTTTATTGGATTCCGTGTTAAAACAGAAGGAATCTATCATGAACACAAAGAATAATTCACTGGCATCTTTTAAAAGAAATAAAGGTGTTTTGAATCTTGATGAGCAATCGGCGACTGTATACGGTCAAATCAATACTTATGAAGCTCAAAAGACTGAATTGCTTAGGTCTATACAATCTACCCAAAGTGCTTTATCAGTAATTAATGGTAAACTTAGGGGTAATGATCCATTAACGGCTGGAAGTTCAAGAGCTGATAACCGGGAAATTGTGAGGTTAAAAAAGGAACGCGAAAATGCGACAAGTGTATGGGTTAGTAACGGTTTTAAAGCGAACGATCAAGCAAAGGTAGATTCTTTGACTCGTATAATCCAAGATAAGAGTAATACTAACTATGATGAAAATGTTTATGACCCAAGGGCATCTAAACAAGCTTTGGGTACTCAAAAAACAGCGTTGGAGCTTCAGTTAGCACAGGCTGAAGCAGGCGTGAGTACAATAGATAGACAATTATCAGTTTTAAGAGCCAGGTATAATAGTATGGTTCCCTATGATGCGGATATTCAAAATTACCAGCGAGAGGCAGATTTGGCTACTAAAGAATACATGACTGCTTTGGACCAATATCACCAGAATGAGGCCGGAAGAATTGCAGGTTTGCAACTTAAAATTGAACAATTAGGTCTTCCTGGTAATGCTGAACCATCAAAAAAGATAATTTATTTAGCAGGTTCTGGATTTGGTAGTTTTTTTCTATGCCTGGGTTTTGTAGGATTGATATTTTTTCTGGATGACAAAATTGTATCATCGAGACAGCTTGCAAGCGCTACCAATTCGAAATCAATTGGTGTACTTAATAGGATAGAGGGTAATGAAAGAAGCATCCGCGAAATCTGGAATGATAAATCGGATAATTTAAATTACGACATTTATAGAGATATGCTTCGGTCACTTCGATTTGAAGTGGATAGTTTAATGTCGGCCGATGACAGTAAAATTTTAGGTATCACAAGTTTAGTGTCTGGAGAAGGAAAAACTTTTGTTGCCTATAGTTTAGCTTATGGCTTTGCTATGACGGGTAAAAAGATTTTACTAATTGCAGATGATGCCCCGGTTGTAAAATCTGATAGCAAAGCATTAGCTGTAAGTCAGAATTTTCAAACGTTTTTAATTAAGAAAGAGATTCAAACGGAAGATTTAATCACCATAATGAATAAAAATACATCTGGTAATTCTTTATTAGAAATGCAGAGTATTAAAAATCTTCATGCAGGTTTCGATGTTTTGCGTAACCAGTTTGATATGATAATTATTGATGTAAATAGCCTAAGGGATATCAATATAGCCAAAGAGTGGTTATTATTTACTGAAAAAAATATTGCTGTTTTTGAATATGGTAAAGAATTAAGAGATACTGATAAAGAACTGGTAGATTATATCAAGAAAACACCTGGATTTTTAGGATGGGTTTTGAATAAAGTTCACCTCAACAGTTAAAATTGATTTAATCTTAAAGATTTGGTTTTCTTCCGACCTCTTAACTCAGAATAATGGCTGCGAAACGTGTATTGCATTTATTGGTAATTTATTGTTTTATATGCTGGTTATTAACACGTGAATCTGGCGTTAGTTTCCCAATAGGTATACTAATCGAGGTATTACTTGTTATTACCATTTTGATTGCTATAGTAACGGTAAAGAAAGAAGTTTGGAAAAATTTAAATACCGATCTTTTTTATCTCTTTTTATTTTGGTTTATCATCAGCATTTTAGAAGTTTTTAATCCATACGGAGCTAGCACTATTGGCTGGCTTAAAGAAATAAGATCTGCTGCAGAGTATCCCTTATTAATTGTAATGGTATCATCTGTGGTTTTTACAACAAAAAGAGATTTGGATGTATTCCTTATTATTGTTGTTGTTTTTTCTACTCTAGCCGCATTAGATGGTATCAAACAACTACATATTGGCTTATCTAAAGGTGATCAAGCTTTTTTGCAATACGGAGGGTCTACACATTTACTTTGGGGAAGGTTACGCGTTTTCTCTTTTTACACGGAAGCAGCTCAGTTCGGTGCCTCTCAAGCACATATATGTTTGGTTGCATTAATTTTAGCTTTGGGCCCAGTCAAGAAAAAAGTTAGGATAATACTACTTATTTGCTCTGCTTTGATGTTTTATGGAATGCTAATATCGGGTACTCGAGGGGCATTATTTGCCTTGGTTCCAGGAGCATTTGTCGCTATTGTATTGAGTAAAAGATTTAAAATATTATTTCTTGGTGGAACCATAGCTGTTTTATTTTTGTGCTTTCTAAAATTCACAACAATTGGAAATGGAAACTATCAAATATATAGGTTCAGATCAGCACTAGATCTTAATGACCCTTCTCTAAACGTTAGGTTACATTCGCAGAGAATATTGAAAGATTATATGGAAAAAATTCCTTTTGGAGGAGGATTGGGTGTAACAGGTTCTAATGGTATGGGATATAATCAAGACAAATTTCTATCTAAGGTTCAACCAGATAGTTATTGGGTTAAGGTATGGGTGATGTATGGTATAGTTGGCTTCATTATTTGGATTAGCATGATGATGTACATTTTGGGTAAGTGTTGTGCTATAGTTTGGAGGTTAAATGACGAAGACCTAAAAGTAAAAGCAATTGCATTAACTTCTGGTTTTGCTGGTATTTTAATGTGTAGTTATGGAAATGAGGTTATTAACAACATGCCAAGCTCTATTATTATTTATATTTCTCTTTCATTTATGTATTTGATGCCTAAATTTGAACAGAAGATTAAAGAAGATAACTTACTAAAAGCTTAAAATATGCCTTGGGAATTATTTGTTTTACCTGCAATTATATTTTTTATTATTGGCGTTGTTAACGGTTCACGATATTTAAAAAATGAAGAGGAAGACTTTTAATATTATTAAATATGTCAATTATCTCAAAGATAAAAGCCGATAAAAGGTTAAAAAAACTAGCATTAGCGCTACTTATTCCGATGAATGACCATCGGCCAAGGCTTTGGGTACGAATATTTTTAAATCCATTTAAACATAAGCGAGGTAAGCGATCCATAATTAGATTTAACACAAGGCTTGATGTTTTTCCTTTCAATGAGTTTCAACTGGGCGATAATTCCGTTATCGAAAGTTTCACTACTATTAATAACGGGGTTGGAAACGTAATAGTTGGAAGCAAAACAATTATTGGAATGAGCAATGTAATAATAGGTCCGGTAAAAATTGGAAATAATGTAATGCTTGCTCAAAATATTGTTGTTTCAGGTTTGAATCATGGATATGAGGATGTGAATATTTCTCCTGCTTTTCAAAAAGTTTCATGTAAAGACATTACTATTGCTGACGATGTATGGATTGGTGCGAATAGCGTGATAACAGCAGGAGTATCTTTGGGTAGGCATTGTATTATTGGCGCTGGAAGTGTTGTAACTAAAGATGTGCCAGAGTTTTCAATTGCTGTTGGTAACCCAGCAAAGGTTATAAAGAAATATAACTTTACTACTTCAACATGGGAGAAGGTTAACAATCAAACACTCTAATTATGACAAAAATCGCAACAAACTTTCATGATATTACGCTGCTAGTTACACATTATAATAGAAGTAAATCTCTGGAGCGGTTACTTATTGAAATGAAAAATGCCGGTTGTGAGTTTTCTGAAATTATAGTTTCTGATGATTGCAGTAGCAGCGAACATCTAGATTATATCCTCACCCTTGAAAAAAAATTCAATTTTAGGTTAATTTCTGGTGCACAGAATAAAGGGCTTGGAAATAACCTGAACAAAGGTATGAGTGCAATAAAAACTAAGTTTATATTATACATTCAAGAAGATTTTATACCATTAACTAATTTTGTTATCAATTTAAATAATGGCTATGAATTGCTAAAATCTAATCCTGATTTTGATATGGTAAGATTTTATGCATATGAAAAGTATCCGTATTTAAAACCAGTTGGAAACGGTTTCTCTGAAATGATATTTAAATGGTGGTATCCCGGATTGAAAAAATTTGCTTACTATAGTGACCATCCTCACCTCAAAAGGAATACATTCCAACAAAAGTTTGGTAAATATTTAGAAGGAACTTCTGGTGATAAAACTGAATTTGGTATGATGATGTCATTTATTAAAAATAGGGGAAAATCCTTTTTTTTCGATGAGCATAAAACAGTTCTTGAGCAGGCTAACTCGTCTGAAGAGCCAAGTACGATGAAACGAAATTTTTGGCGAAATAGTGATAATTTTTTTATCAGACAAGTTAGATTAGTTTATCGATATACCAATTACTACACAGCCTTATTTTTAATAAAAAATTGAGTAAGATTAATATGAATGAAATCTTCACAAAACATGATTTTGTTATAATAGGACAACAGGCCTGGGATACCGAGATTGGAAGTAATTGTAAAAATATAGCACTTGAACTAAGCAAAAATCATAGAGTTTTATATATTAATTCTCCTTTGGATAGAGTGTCTTTAATGAGAAACAAAACCGATCCAAAAATTATAAAGCGATTGAATGTTATTAAAGGAAAGGAAGTTGGGTTAATTAAAATAAAAGAAAATCTGTGGAATTACTATCCTGACTGCCTCGTGGAATCAATAAATTGGATTAATTCTAAATTTCTATTTAATTGGTTAAATGTTAGAAATAATAAAAAGTTTACTAAATCTATAAAGAAGGCATTACTTAACCTAAATTTTAAAAATTTTATATTATTTAATGATAATGAAATGTTTAAGGGATTTTATTTAAAAGATTTCTTAAAACCAAGTTTGAGTATTTATTATTCAAGAGATTATATGGTAGCGGTGGATTATTGGAAAAAGCATGGAGAAGTCTTAGAACCAAAATTGATTGCAAAAAGTGACTTGTGCTTTGCCAATTCAACATATTTAGCAGATTATTGCCTAAAATATAATCCGAAATCATTTTACGTTGGGCAAGGCTGTGATTTAGAAGATTATCAAAACCCTGAAAATTTGTATAAACCCAATGAATTAAAAAGTCTAAAAGGCAAAATTATAGGATATGTTGGCTCTTTGAATAGTCTTCGATTAGATATAAATACCATTGAACATATTGCACTCAATTATCCTGAATATAATATAGTTTTAGTTGGGCCCGAAGACGAAATATTTAAGAGAAGTAATTTGCATCAACTTAAGAATATTTATTTTTTAGGTCAAAGACCAGTTAATTTACTACCATCATATATTAATGCTTTTGATGTATGTATTAACCCCCAAGTTATTAATGAAGTAACTATTGGAAATTATCCTAGAAAAATTGATGAATATTTATCATTGGGAAAACCTGTTATAGCAACTGCTACCAAAACTATGGAAGTTTTTAAGAAGCATGTATATCTAGCAAAATCTGCAAAAGATTATATTGAACTAATACAGCTTGCTTTTCAGGAGAATAGTATGGTTAAAATACAAAATAGAATTGAATTTGTATCTACCCATACATGGGAAAATAGCGTTAATGAGATGCTAAGCCATATTTCTTCTTTTTTAATAAAAAATCATTAATGAGTACAATAAATATATTTTGGATAGTTATACAAGTTTTAATTGGCTATCACCTTGTATTGCCAATTATTCTTTTCCTATTTTATAAATTTAAGCGTAATACGGGAAAACCCGGGGATATTACACCTACTTTTTATGAGAACGATTATGCTATAATTGTTACGGCATATGAGCAGGTAGACCTTTTGCCGGCCGTAGTGGAATCACTTTTGAAAATAGACTATAATAATTATCTAATTTATATTGTTGCAGATAATTGTGATATCACCAATTTAAATTTTGTCGATGATAGGGTGATATTGCTGAGGCCGGAAACCATACTAGCAAGTAATACAAAATCACACTTTTATGCCATTAAAAATTTTAAAAGAAAGCATAACATACTAACAATTATTGATAGTGATAATATTGTAGATAAAAATTATCTTAAACAACTTGATGCTTATTTTGAGATGGGTTTTGAAGCGGTTCAAGGGATAAGAGCGGCAAAAAATTTAGACTCCACATTTGCATGTTTGGATGCAGCTAGAGACATCTATTATCATTTTTATGATGGAGAGATTCTTTTTAAACTTGGTTCTTCTGCAACTTTAGCTGGTTCTGGTATGGCATTTACTACAAGTTTATATAAAAATTGCTTAGAGAATCTTAATATCAGTGGTGCAGGATTTGATAAAGTTTTGCAGGCACAAATTTTAAAGCAAGATAAAAGAATAGCATTTGCAAAAGATGCTATCGTTTTTGATGAGAAAACTAGCCAATCTGAACAATTGGTAAATCAACGTTCTCGATGGATCAATACCTGGTTTAAATATTTTGGATTCGGTTTTAATATTTTGGGTTTAGGATTAAGAAATTTAAGCATTAATCAAATATTATTCGGTTTAATTTTACTTAGGCCGCCATTATTTATGTTTATTCTTTCAGCAATTTTGTTTGGTTTTATTGATTTATTTATTTTTCCTCTACAATCTATTTTATGGTTTATAGCTTTGATAATTTTTGTAATAAGTTTTTATATTTCTTTGAAAAATTATCCAACTGATGCTAGAATTTTCAAATCACTACTAAACATTCCTAAGTTTATCTATTTTCAACTTATTTCATTGTTAAACGCGAGGAATGCTAATAAAAGATCGGTAGCTACCAAACACAGAAGTAAAAACTAACTTATATATTTTTTTATTCTGCTAATTGTTGCTTTTTTAAAACCTCCGTCTATTAGGATTTTTCTATCAGTTGTCCATACAATACTTCTTTCTTTAGTCATCCAATGTAATTTTCCAAATCCTTTATCTCTTAATTTCATTGCAAGCCAACCATCTTCATTTGTACCATCAGGATGATTAAACCCATCTACATCAAGACATTGTTGCCTTCTGCAAGCAGAATTAAAACCATAAACATTTAAAGCTTCTTCTTTAAAGGATTTATTAATCACTCTATTAAAGTCAGCCATATATTCAAAAAGAAAATATAGAAACCTGGAGGTTTTTTCCAGAGGGATAAATGAAAATCTTCCATAGGTTAAAGCTATATCTAAATTTGATATTAATGGAGATATCATATCGTCAATCCAAGATTCTGGATATATTGTATCAGCATCTGCATTTATAACATATTTTCCTCTTGCAATCGCCAATCCCGAATTTCTTGCGATAGTGATGCCTTGTCTTATTTCATTAACACATATTACACCACATAGCTTAATAAGTTCTTCAGTTTTATCCTTCGAATTATTATTCACAACTATAACTTCTAAATTATGATTAGTATTTGTCCTGGATAATGAATATAAAGTTTTTAGAATATTTTCCTCTTCATTATATGCTGGAATAATAATTGATATTTCGGGTGTTTTACTGTACAATTTCCTGAAATTTTGAACAATTTCTGGTATAGCTGATTTTAAAAGCTCTGAGTTCTTATTATATTTTAAAACACTTTGTGGAATTGAGATTGGCCTCATTAATTATATTTTTTTTAGAGATATTCGCAATAAATATAATTCAAAAACTTTACATGTATATCAAAAAAAAATATACAATCAAAAACTAGCGTTTTTGGATGATTAATATTTATATTTACCTTCTTAATTATCCAAACAAAATTAGTGAATAGAAGGACAACTATAAAAGGTATTTTGGCTTTAAGTTTTGTAGGTGGATCTTCCTTTTCTCTTTACAGATGGATAAGCCTACACAACGCATTTAACGAAAAAACACTTTTATCCTCTGGGGATTTAATAGCAGATTTAGCCGAAACAATAATACCATCTTCTGATACTCCAGGTGCAAAAGAGGCCAGTGTACATAAATATATAATAAATGTTATAACGCATTGTACAGCTAAAGTAGAGCAAAATAAATTCTTAAAAGGGTTAGAGTCTGTTAAAACCTACAGCAATGAAAATTTTGGTAAGTCTTTTAGTAATTGTAATGAAACCCAAAAAAATAAAATTCTAAGTTATTTTGAAAAAAATGATACTTATGATACGCCTATCTTCAATAAAATAAATACAAAGCTATTCGGTAAATCATTTTTTACCCAATTAAAAGAATTAACGGTTGATGGTTACTGTCTTTCGCAGTTGGGGGCTACCAAGGGATTAGCATACGATTATATTCCAGGTAACTATAAACCTTGTATTGCCCTAAAAAAAAATCAAAAATCTTGGGCCACAAAATAGCGATGAAAGATTTAGAATCTAATAACACATATGACGCCATTGTAATCGGTTCAGGCATAAGTGGTGGATGGGCAGCAATGGAACTTTGTAAAAAGGGTTTGAAAACTCTTCTTCTTGAACGTGGTAGAAATGTTGAGCACATTAAAGATTATTCAACCGCTATGCTTAATCCATGGGATTTTAAAAATGGAATGCATAATACAATCTCTGACCGTGAAAATGATCCCATACAGAGCAATGCTTATGATCCTTCAACCAAGCATTTTTATATAAGTGATAAAGAAAACCCTTACATACAGGAAAAGCCTTTTAATTGGCTTCGAGGATATCAGGTTGGAGGCAAATCGTTACTATGGGGCCGGCAATGTTACCGATGGAGTGATTTGGATTTCGAGGCTAATAAAAATGACGGATTTGGTATAGATTGGCCTATAAGGTATAATGATTTGGAACCTTGGTATGATTATGTTGAATCTTTTATAGGTATTAGTGGTCAGGCAGAAAAATTACCGCAATTGCCTGATGGTAAATTCTTACCACCTATGCAACTAAATTGTATAGAAATGCATTTAGCTGACTCACTAAAGAAGACTTCAAATGAAAGAATTCTAACAATTGCAAGGGTAGCCAATCTAACAAAAGGATGGGATAATAGGGGGCCTTGTCAAAATCGTAATCTATGCAGTAGGGGCTGCCCATACGGAGGATATTTTAGCAGCAATAGCTCTACTATTCCAGCCGCTACTGCTACGGGTAATTTAACTCTTAGACCATTTTCGATAGCTGCTGAGATTATTTATAATGACCAACTGCAAAAAGCTACAGGTGTAAAAGTTATTGATGCAAATACAAATGAAACCTTAATGTTTTATTCGAAGATTATTTTTGTAAATGCTTCAACAATACCTACAACTGCATTATTATTAAATTCAAAATCTGAACGGTTTCCAAATGGATTAGGAAATGATAGCGGACAATTGGGGCATAATTTAATGGATCATCACTCTTCTGCTGGTGCTTACGGTGAATATGATGGATATAACAATATGTATTATAAAGGAAGAAGGCCTTGTGGTTTTCTAATTCCTAGATACCGAAATTTAAAAACTGATGAAAGTTTAGACTTTAAGCGAGGTTACAATATCCAAGGTGATGGTGAAAGACAAGAATGGGAAGATAGGCAGTATGAAGAAGGATTTGGTTTAGATTTTAAGGCAAAGTTAACTCAACCAGGAACATGGACAATTTGGATGGCCGGATGGGGTGAATGCCTTCCATATTATGATAACCAGATTTCGCTAGAGAATGAAAAGAAGGATAAATGGGGACTACCATTGGTAAAAATTAATTTTTCATTTAAGGAAAATGAAATGAAAATGATGAATGATATTCAAGAAACCTCTGCTGAAATGTTACGTAACGCAGGTTTTTCTAATGTAAGTTCATTTAACTATCACAAACCTGGCGGTTCAACTGTACATGAAATGGGAACCGCCAGAATGGGACATGACCCGGCATCATCTGTCTTAAATAGTTTTAATCAGATTCACTCCGTTAAAAATGTCTTTGTTACTGATGGAAGTTGTATGACATCATCTGCTTGCCAAAATCCATCTCTTACATATATGGCATTAACTGCTAGAGCTTGTGATTTTGCGGCAAAAGAAATAGCAAGCGGAAATTTATAATTACCAGAAATATTAGCAGTAACTACCCATGATAAAAACTATAAATAAGGCTTTAACCATTTTTAAAAATATGCATTTTCAGTCTCTATTGGCAAATGGGATGATGGCATTATTTGGAATGATTACGCTTTCCATTCTATACCGAAGTTTGACCGTTACAGATATTGGAATTTACATTTTCTTCTTAGCTATAATAGGCTTAATGGATAACTTACGTGCAGGATTTTTAACCATAACTATAGTTAAATTTTTTTCAGGCACGAGCGAGGAAAGAGGATTAGAAGTTGCGGGCTCTGCTTGGTTACTAGCTTTAGTTGTATCGGCAACTTTTATTATTATCAATATACCAACTTACTTCATTGCAAATTATGTTTCTGATAAAGGCTTGGTTTTATTTTTAAAATATTTTTCTATAATATCACTAATCACATTACCCTGTTTTATGACCGATTGTATCGTTCAGGCTAGTAAACGTTTTGATAGGTTGTTATGGCTTAGGGTCTTTAATCAGGGAGCATATACGGTTTCAATATTTGCATTTGCATTCTTAGGGAAGTTAAATTTAACGACAGTAATGTATACATTTATTGGCTCAAACTTATTTGCAGGCATTATTGTTTTAGCGTTAAGGTGGACAATGATTTCATCGGTTTTTAAAGCAAAATCTAACACCGCTTGGGAACTGTTTCATTTTGGCAAGTATAGTATGGGCACTAATATTAGTTCGAATTTATTTGGTGTTACAAACACTTTCATAATAAATTTCCTTATAGGTCCTGCGGCATTAGCTATGTATAATTTAGGAGGAAAGCTTTTACAAATTGTAGAAATACCACTTTTGAGCTTTGTGACCAGTGGAATGCCACTTTTATCAACAAATTACAACAATGGAGAAAAGGCAAGGATGGTTTATACTTTAAAAAAGTTAGTAGGAATGCTTACAATAGTGCTTATACCTGTAGTAATCCTTTCTGTTATATTTGCCGAGCCCATTATAAATTTGCTTGGAGGAAAAGGATATGTTGCTAATGAGGCACCGAATCTATTTAGAATTTTCATGATAATTGCGTTGTTATATCCTGCGGATAGATTTTTTGCGATTGGTGTAGATATAATTCATCAACCAAAAATTAATTTTTATAAAATAATAGTTATGTCACTCGTCAATATTGCAGCAGTTTTTGCCTTTGTTGGTATTTATCATTCTGTTTATTCTGTAGCAATTGCATCGGTTACGCCAATTTTAGTAGCGATATACATGACTTATAAACCACTAAACAATTATTTTAAATTTAATTTTTTTGATATTTATAGAGTTGGTTTTAAGGAAGTTAAAAATTCATCTATTGTTTTATTAAATAATTTTAGAAAACACTAAATGTTTATTTGTTTGATTTGTAATTTATGTGCTGGAGCAATTGGCATGGTTTATTTAAAATAATATGAGTAATATAAATAATAGAATAAGTATCGTTTTAGTTTGCGATGATTATTACGCAATTCTTTTAGGTGCGTTCTTAAAATCAATCGAGTTAAATCATAAAACAGAAGAAATAATTGATGTGTATATTGTTGATGACAATATATCTGCCAAAAGCAAACGGAAAATTATCGAGTCTTTAAACTCTGATAAAATGAAGCTCAATTGGATGTTAATGAAAGATATTATTCCTGAAAACATTCAATTGCCATTGGTTAGCAATTCTTATCCAATAAATACTTACATAAGAGTTTTAATCCCATATTTTATTCCGCAACATATTGATAAAATAATTTTCTTGGATGTTGATATGATTATGCTCGAGGATATAAGTAAACTCTGGAATATTGATATTGGTAATAAAATAATTGGCGCTGTTAGCGATACAATAGGTCCTATAGTTAAGACTATTGGAGCAGGTATTGAAAACCATGTAGAGCTTGGATTAGATGCTAATGAAAAATATTTTAATGCTGGTTTAATAGTAATAAATGTTGATAAATGGAAAGCAGAAAAAATCACGGAAAAAACTTTTGAAGCAATTAATAATAATAAAAAATATGCGGCATTAGGAGATCAGTACGGCCTTAATATTTCGCTAATTGGTCAGTGGTATCACGTAGATCCGCTTTGGAGCTGCTTCTCTGTAAATACAATAAAAAAACCCTATCTTGTTCATTATTTTAACATAAAGCCCATATTTAAAGATTATTCTTATAATTATCGGGAAGAGTTTTTTTATTACCTAAATCAAACCGCTTGGAAAGGTTTTAAACCGAAAGGTAAAATAAGCCGTAAAATTAAAAAAGTAAAAAATTTAATTCAAAAAGCCAAAATATTCTTGTTTAAATAACTTGCTTAAAGTTAATTACCTATAATTTATGAAAGATAATAATAACATTTCTATAGTAGTTGCCAGTGACAATCACTACGCGATCTTGATTGCTGCTTTGCTTAAGTCTATAGATTTGAACCATAAAACAAGTGAACATATTGATTTTTACATCATTGATGATGGTATTGCTGCGAGCTTTAGAAAAAAATTAGAATCAATAGTAGATCCAGATAGAATTACCATAAAATGGTTTAAGAGTAAAGAAATTGTACCTGCGGATATAACTATTCCGGTTGATAATTCTGCTTTTCCTTTAACTGCCTACATGCGTGTGTTTTCTCCTTATGTTATTGATAAGAATGTGGAAAGGCTTATTTATCTAGATGTAGACACAATTGTACAAGATGATATTTCTAAACTTTGGAACATCGACTTAGGGGATTACACTGTAGCTGCTGCTCAAGATGTTGGTAAAACTGTAGACTGCAAATGGGGTGGCATAGCAAATTATGCTGAACTAGGGCTTACTGCTGATACTAAATATTTTAATTCTGGTGTGTTGGTTATAAATCCAATCAAATGGCGGGAAGAAGGTATATCTGAAAAAGTAATCGAAGCGTTAAGAATCCATAAAAAATATGTTCAATTAGCAGATCAGTATGGCTTAAATGTTGTTTTAGCAAATAAATGGCTTCAACTAGACCCAAAATGGAATTGGTTCGCATTTAAGGAAAATGAGTCACCATCTCTTGTTCATTTCCTTGATATAAAACCAATCTTTTCTACATATAATTCTCAAGAAGTTTATAAACAAGAGTTTTATAGATATCTTTCTTCAACTCCATGGAAAAACTTTAAACCTATTAATGGTAATCAAAGACATGCGAGAAAAATAGTCAATAAAATAAAAAAGTTCTTTCTTAAATTTTAGTTATACGTAATAATTCAAATGTTTATTTGTTGGCGCAATTTTTTATAACCGCATTCATAGAAAACATTCTATATTAAACAATCAATTGAATGTTTGACATTCAAAATAAAAATTAATGCCTCAAAAATCAGGGTTTTTGAGGCATTAATTTTTAAGATAGTTACGTTAAGGTTTTTAACAACAACAACTATATTCCACTAGCGCCAACGCCTGGACTTAAAGAGATGAATGTAGATATGTTTGAAACAGCAGCTGATTGCTGAGTAAAATATTTGTTATTCTCTTCCTTGATAATTTTTGTATCACTCATATTATTAAGCATATTAGTAATACCTTTGCTTCCATTTAAATCGAAGCCAAGGTTGTTATAATACTCTAATGTGCCCCCATAATTATAAAGATCTAAAACCTGGCCTTCCCAATCTTTGGAAACATTCATTTTACCCACTGTATTATTATAAACTTTAGCATTTCCAAAAGTAGTTTTGCCTGCAATCAAGTTTCTTGAGAATCCTTGTAATTCAAAGGCACCATACTTTCTTGTATTATAACAAATGTTGTTGTAAATCTCTAAAGTGGCAGGACTTGATCCGCGTGAATAAACCCACATTCTAATTGAATTACCTTGATAATTTGTTAATTTATTATCATGGAACTTTCCATTTCCTTGCATGAAAAATACTCCATTATGGTTGTTATTATTTTGGTTTACATTGTTGACAACATTGTGATGGATATTATAATCTTGAACATTTGTAAAGCTGCATACTGCACCAGCATCTGAATTTTCAAAAGAGCAATAAGCAATCTCAACATCTTTAAAAAAACCACTATCTTCAGATTCGTTAAGGTTGCCGCCAAAAGATATCGTACCAGTATTATCGAATGAACAATTTAGAATTTTGAAATTTTCTGTTCTAGTTTGTGATGTTCCATCGTATTTTAACCTACTATCGTTACCGCTATTTCCTGCAATTACAAAATCAGAAACGTTCTTAAACTTCATGTTCTTCAACGTAATTCCATTCATCTTTCCATTTAAGCTAATGGCTCGATATGAAATATTTTCAAATTTAAAACCATAAGTTAATTCTGGATCATTATCCCCGGCAACAACTACATTATTAACATTTTCAGTTTGCATGGATTCAGTTAATGAAACCTGACCAATGTTTTTGATTACTATTGGCTGAGCAGAACTTCCAGAAATATTTTTGATGGTTATCCATCTGTATGTGCCAGTTTTAATTTTAATGAGTTTGATGGTTGATAAGTCCAAAGATTTACCATCGATTGTTAAATCACCAGACCCATTTCCAACTTCGTAAAAGGGAGTAACTGATACAGGAGTTGT
This sequence comes from Pedobacter sp. Leaf132, assembly GCF_920984695.1. Classification (NCBI taxonomy): domain Bacteria; kingdom Pseudomonadati; phylum Bacteroidota; class Sphingobacteriia; order Sphingobacteriales; family Sphingobacteriaceae; genus Pedobacter; species Pedobacter sp. Leaf132. Next base: position 113,348 of record NZ_CAKLBO010000002.1, read on the forward strand.
TGGTGTGGGTGCTACTGTAGGCGGGGTTATTGGTGTTTCAGCTTCAGGTTCAGTTACTAAACCATTCTTTTTACAGGCAGTTGCAAAAACAAGAAAAACCAGTGCAAATAAAATTTGCATTTTTTTAAACTTTTTCATTTCCTTAATGTTTAAAGATAAACTAATAATTGTTTGTTGACCTTAAAACGGGATAACGCTGGATTATTGTGCAATTAAATTCTTGCTTTGTTTTAGTTTTTGGCAAGCTTTTATTCATTTTAGTTGTTAGTTTATGGTTGAACACAGTATTTTGTTTGTAATGTTTGCTATGTTTTTGTTTTAGCATGCTGTTTTTATGACACTAATATTACAGAGTAAAAAGGATTTAATAAATGCTTTATAATTGCATTTCAACCCTATTTTTATGTTTTGTAGTTGTATTTTAAATGTCTACGTATTAAAAATAATACACGAAAGCTAATATTGGTATGTTTTTAGTGGTTTGCTTAGTATATTGCAATATATGTTATTTTATGTGATTAATCATGTAAAAATCATTAAGTTTTTATAATCTTATTAAAGATTTCATTTTTTGCATAAATAGCAACCAGTTACATAGTTACTTTTTCTCGTTTTGCTTGGCACGAAAGTGTAGGTGTTTTGCAGAGTATCATTTTTTTATCGAAAAATTGATATAATCTGAAATAGTTTTTATTATTTTATTGAAAATTTGTCCCTCTATATATAGTTGAATTCATGAATAAAAACCTGGTGCTGTTGTCTTACGGCGGCGAAACCGAATATAAAAGAGCCCTATTTTGTATTCATAGCTTTTTTGCATGGAATTTTGACTCTGAGAATGTAAGAATTATCGTTTATACAGATTTACCATCTTTCTTTGTTGAGTATATTGATAATCCCTCTGTAGAATATATATTGTTAACTCCCGAACTTTCTATAGAACTACAAAGAAATACAGACTATATACATTTAAAAAAGGTTGGAGTTATTGAAATGACTTTTCAGAAATATCCAAATGATGATCTATGTTTTATTGACACCGATACTTTCTTTATCCAAAATCCTGCACATATTTTTAATAATTTTGAGAGTAGAAAATCTTTTTTGCATAAAAAAGAATATCAATTATGTGATGCGGTAGAGCAATTTTCTTCTTTTGGACAGGGTCATTTCCCCCAATCTTTTATGAATTTTATATCAGGCAAAAAATTTATTGTTGGGGGTGAAGAAGTTATTTTTGATGGTACTTATTTTAGCTGGAATACAGGTGTGTTGGCCTTGAATAAAGATTTTGCAAATTTGATGGATGATGTTACAGATTTGACCATCCAATTTCACGAAAACTCCAGATGGTTTGTTAGTGAACAGTTGGCATTCTCTTTAGTTCTGCAAAAAGTTACAGAAATCCGTTCGGCTGAAAATATTGTTTGCCATTATTGGGGCAAGAGGCAAAAAGTAATGATGGATATATTTTTAACTAAATTATTTCGTGATAAATCTGAGCTCGCACAATATTTTATAAATTTTAACGAGAATAGTAAAAAACTTTTGATACGTATCGAAAATGATTTATCACTAGAACAGATAAAAATTGCTAAAGTACAAAATAATTATTTTTATGCATTCAAGCAGATTTTAAAGCTCTTTTTGAGAAGGCCTTTTCAGAAAGATATCTATAAGCAAATCTATCAGGAAATTGTTTAAAGGCTAAATTAGCTATTCTGCAAAAATAAATAGGAGTATGGATTTGCTACAGGACTTTTGTAAGGGTCAAACAATCCTATATATTTTACAGGTTTGGTAGTGTCCATTCTATTTAAAAAGAAATCTGTTGAAAGTAAATAATATTTTAAAAGATCATTAATATTATTAGAATCAAACGAATTATATCTACCGAAGTATAGCGCTTTCCACTTTAAATTTGAAACAACATTATTTGCAGAACTTCCAAAGTAATCGTTAATATAATTGTTTATTCCTTTTTTATCCAGTTTCATATATCCCAACTCTTTTTCAATAAGCTTTTCAGCATATTTTTTAATATTTGGTGATACAAAATATAAAGAAGGAGGTATAGCTACCATGCCAACAGCGACACCTGTTATCAATAAAAATTTTCTTCTTTGCATATCAAAACATTTTATCAGCAGCGTGTAAGGAAAGGGCAGATAATGTTAAACTTGGATTGGATGCGCTGTATGTTGTAAATGCACCAGCACCCAATACAAAAACGTTTCTATATTTATGATGAACTAGATGTTTATCAACTACACCAGATTCGGCATCTTTTGACATTCTGGTTCCACCAATTATATGACCTTCATTTGGAAAAGGATCTAAATATTTGAATTTTTCAACTGGTAAGCATGATAATAATTCTGGTAATTTTTCTTTTGCATTTGCTAATGCCTTTTCAACGTATTCAGATCTACCTTTAAAATGAACCTGCGGTTTTAATTTGTTATCAGATGTGGTAATGTAATTATTATCAGCAGGAATATCCTCAAAAATAAGTCTGAAACTGGCGATATTCAACCACTTCTTATCTTCAAATCTTAAAAATGGAGCATTATTAACTTCAATTAAGCATGCAGCGTGGTCCTTTCTATGCGGTCCATCGTAAAGCATGTATCCATTTGCATTAACCCAGGTACTACCGCCAGCGTTACTTAAATCATTTAAATAAATTAAAACCTGTACACCCAGTTGCTCTCCAAAACCCTTACCTGTTAAGGGGTTTTTATCACCCGAATTAAGTAAAATATTTGAGTTAAAAAATGGATTTGCACCTAAGACTATAACCTCTCCCTCTATTTTATATTCTTTATCTGATTTAACATAACATACATTTCTTGCTACGTTATTAACGATTTCTAATTTATAAACCTCAGCGCCGTAAACTATTTCCACCCTTGAATCCTGATAGATAGTCATACCAGAATTTTCTATACTAAATTTAGCATCTACCGGGCATGTGCCACAAGTACTTGATGCCATACACGCATTACGATATTTTGTTGCCATGCTCGCTCTTGCTGTGGGTTGGCTTATGTATTGATTACCGTATTTTTTATGCAATATATCATCAACCTTACTAAATTTATGCGCTGGCAGTGGATACTTACCATTTTTTGGAAATGGGGTTTCATCAGGTCCTGAAATTTGCATAATCTGCTCAGCCTCCTCATAATATGATTCTATATCATTATAAGAAATTGGCCAATCCTGAGCAACACCATATAGCGATTTCATTTTGAAATCAGAAGGCATAAAACGCGGTGTGCAGCCCCACCAGCAGTTAGAACTCCCACCAAAACCAGTTGTGAAATGCCAATCTTTTTTAGGATTAAAGTTTTCTACCAGGTCATCCCATTTTGGTTCGTATTTTGAATTGGGTAAAGTTTCGCCTCGCCTAACTTTTAACTTCTCTGCATGACTATAAAAATAACCTCGTTCCAGCACGAGAATTTTTTTTGTTGAATCATTTTTGGATAGATATTTTTGCAGAAAAAATGATGAAGCGAATCCTGTTCCAACTATAATCAAATCATATTTATCGTATTTCATCTAATCTATCTACTGTATTTATAATTATTTGCGTTACTTAAAAGCCAGTGAAGCCAAGGTATATCGATAAACATTAATACACACAATAAAATGGTAAATAATACCAGGTACAACATAAACCATTTTCTTGTGTACAATTTTTCCGAACCTTGCACCGGCGAATCATCAAGTAAACCAATTTTAAGGTACCATGCAAAAAGTAATGCAAAAAATGGGAAACTTATTAATAATTCAATCCTATCTTTTATCAGGAAAATCCCCATAAAAAACGCACAGGTTATAGCATAGAAAAACATTGAAACCAACAAACTGTTTTCACTGTAGAATTTAAATGATTTTCTATACAAACTAGCAACTTTAGGATCGCCAATTAAGCGGTATTCTGCAAATCTTTTTGTGGCCATTAAAAATGCACCGCCCATCCAATAGGCAATAATTATACTTGCAGGCGGAAATGTGTTGATCCAATCTAAATCCCATTTACTGCTTGGAATGCCTAATGCCGGACTAAAAATGAACCATCCGGCAGCAAAGCGAATAGGATTGTTTACCGATTCGGTCAATACGTCCAGAAATACTCTATCCTTGCTTCTAAATGGTTTAACGTTATAAATAATCCCCATTATTAAGAGGAATATCGCGACTGACATAAATTTGATAGAAACGAAAAAAGAAATGGTAATGCCTACTAATGCTAATAATGCATATTCGGTGTATACAATGGAAGGTTTAACAATTGTAACTACAGACGATCGCTTATTTTTTAGTGGATGGTACTTATCAAAGCTAGCATCTAAATATTCATTAATTACATAATTTGCCGATGCAATAAGACAAATACTCGTTAAACCGAAAAAAATCTTTAAAAAAATAGAGCCATTTAAAGTGGTGTTAAATACAGATAGGGCAAAAAGCATTCCGGGTATCATAAATAGGTTCTTCACCCAATTGTCTGGTCTGGCTATTGCTATATATTCTTTTAAGCCTGCTGGACGAAGTTCGGTTTCCTCGAAATTAATATCAGATGTGGAGTTTCCGGGGATGGTAATTTTATCGATCATGTTTAGGGATTGAGCAATTTCTTAGCAAGGTGCTTATATAATGAGGTAGATGCAGCTTCTTTTTCAACAAGAAAGAATGGCACATTCGCATTTTCGGCGCATTTTCCATCCAATTCTTTTCTATCCCCAAAAAACAAGCACCTGCTAGTGTCATTTATATTAAATTTCGATTTGATAAAATTTAAACCAGCAGAATTTGGTTTCATGGCATTGATATTTGAGTCAGTTGAGCTTACTAATAAATCTGCTTTCAAGTCCATTGCTTTAAGTTTGTTCAATGAATCGTAATCAGAATAAATTGCAATTTGAATGTTTTTTTGAGCTAAGGTTTCGAAAAATAAATTAATACCAGGATAGCTACACTCTTTTAAAAAACGATTGGGAAAGTTAAATATCCATTTATCTACAACTCTTTTAATGTGATCAATCGGTTTATTAACCTTTTCCTTACACCACAGATATTGCTGCTCGGCTAGCTCTGGTGCGCTTAAGCCCTGCTTCTTTTCTCGTTCTTTTCTAAAATGATAGAGTATTTGAAGCTCATTAATCTTCCATGGGTGAAGCAAAAAATATGAAACTAAAGCAAAAAGCATTTTTTTTCTGAGTTGGCTTTGGTTATATAAAGTGCCATCAACATCAAAAATTACTAATTCCAAATTATTAAGGGATACATTTTTCACCTAGGGGGAGATTAATTAGTGTAAAATTATTAAAAATTCCGATATTGCAGAATTCCCGATGGCTTATTCTCATGTTGCTCTTAAAAAAAGAATTAAATAACTATAAATTAGTCGATTGGCTAATTGTTTTGGTCGTTTTTCTAGGCACTTCCTTAAGACTTTTTCATTATATAGCTGATAGATCACTATGGTTAGATGAAGATTACCTCGTTTCTAGCTTATTGCGGTTTGATTATAAGCAACTTATTGGTAAACCTTTAGATTATCAGCAGAAAGCACCTATTGGATTTCTTTTAGTTATTAAATTTTTTTTAAAGTTCCTAGGAAACAGTCAGTATAGCTTGAGAATTTTACCACTATTAACAGGTGTTTTATCAATTTTTGTATTTATTCCGGTTGCAAAATTTTTCCTTAAAAAATGGGGACTGTTTATTTCCATTGCCATTATATGTCTATCTCCAGCATTTATTTACCATTCGGTAGAAATAAAACAATACTCAACAGAATTACTATGCTCAATTTTGGCTTTTTATGTTATTCTACGATTTAAAAATTTAGAAAATATATCTGATTCTATCATATTAAGTTTTTCCGGGGCCATTTTATTATGGTTTTCTTACTCATCAGTATTTATTTTAGGTGGAATTGGTATTGGTTTATCGCTTTATTACATGATAACTAAACAATGGCGGCTTTTATTTAAAAGCTTTATTCCCTTTTTTACCTGGTTAATTAGCTTCATTACTTTATTTTTTTTATTTATAAATAAAACTCCTGATGCGGAGTGGGTTGTTACATGGTTTAGGTTTTACGATAATTTCATGCCTCTGCCGCCAAAATCATTATCTGATTTAAAATGGTTTTTTACAAGTTTTTATCGCATGCTTGATTATCCGCTTGGGTTATTATGGAATTTTGCAAGCGATGGTGGCGATGGACATTTATTAAATATTATCGTTAAAATGCCATGGATACCACTTACACTAATCTTAGGTGGAATTTATTGTTGTTTTAAATCATCTAAAGAGTATTTTTTTTTATTAATTACGCCTTTGCTACTGGTATTTTTAGCCTCTGGTTTAGAATATTATCCATTAACAGAACGCTTCTGGTTATTTATAGCGCCAATATTTATAATTTTTGTGGGTATTTGCATTGATAACATTAATTATGGTAAAAAATCTAAACTTTTAAAGATAACATTGGTTGTACTATTATTAATTTCCCCTTGCATACAATCATTTAAATCAGTTGAAGATGAGAGTACCTTTTACGTTCATAAAAAATCATATCAAAAAGAAATATTTAATATGGTAAATTCTGAATATAAGGATGGTGATGCTGTTTATGTATATTGGAATGAACTTTCAGGATATAACGTATTTGAAAAACTGAATAAATATAAATTTTACGCAATAAAGGGGAGGGATTTTCGGGGAATTTCTAAAAATCTTGCTGATTATAATGTAAATTTAACCCAGGATTTTAATAAATTTAAGAAGAAAAAAAGAGTATGGGTTATATTTAATAATCGATATCTTTCAAACGTTGGCGATCCCATTAATATACCGAAATGGTATTATAACAATAAAAGCGTTCCAGCAGAAAATCTTCGAAGTCAATTATCAAAAACCGGAAAAATTATTAAGTCAGTGGAAACACTGGATATTAGCGTTTATTTATTTAAGATAGAATAGACGCCAATTTTAAATTGTCCCTAAATGCGTATTGCACATATTTTAATGGTTCATAAGAATCCACGGCAAGTTTTGCGACTAGTAGAACGCTTGAACCATCCATTTTTTGATATTTATATACACGTAGATAATAAGGTGGATATATTAGAATATGAATTCTTATTAAAGATACCAAGAGTTAAGTTTATAAAATCCAGAGTTACCTGCAACTGGGGTGGCTGGAGTTTTACCAATGCAATAATTCAATCTTTAAAGGAGGTTGTAGATTACAATCAAAACTATGATTTTGTTAACCTAATAAGTGGACAAGATTATCCGATTCATTCTTCTGAATATATTTATGAGTATTTTTCAAAAAGATTGGGCAAAAATTTCCTACACATAGAAGAAAAAGATTCGGTTTGGTTTAGTGAAGCTTTAGACAGATACGAAAAGTTTCATTTTACAGATGCCAAATTTAAAGGCAAATATTTTCTGCAAAACATACTTAATCTGGTTAGTAAAAAACGTAAGTTTCCTGATGGCATGGAGTTTCACGGAGGGAGTAAATCGTCTTGGTGGACGATTAGTTACGATTGTGCAGTATATTTAATATTAAAATTACATAACAATAAAGAGCTCCAAAAATTTTTTAAATATAGCTGGGGCTCTGATGAGTTTGTAATTGCTAGTATAATCATGAATTCTGAACACGGCAAGAATACAACAAATGATAATTTGCGATATATTGAATGGCCGGAAGATAGTGCTCATCCAAGAATACTAAGTATAGGCGATTTAAATGCAATAACTAATTCAGAGATGATTTTCGCAAGAAAGTTTGATATTGCGGTAGATGCTGAAATTTTAGATAAACTTGACAAAATGCCTTAAGTTTAGCCTCCTTTTATAATATAAAGACCTTCTTAGATTAAAGTTGAAATTTTATAAAATCTTTTTTTGAGCTTTATCTTTTTTCATTTTACGATTAATTTCTCGCTCAATTGCCTCAATATAAATTTTTGGAATCGTTTTTAATGTGTAGGGAACGCTTACACTAAAAGATTTTTTTAGGAGTTTTATTGAATTCGAGATGTTGTGATTTCGCAAGAGATGATGTTTAGATAGCTCTACCAAACTTTCCATATACCTTTTTTGCATTATCAACAGTTCTTTTTTTGTTAAAAGATGATTGAATTTATCCATCTTTAAACTTAAGTCGGCAATGTATAGATGTTCTAAAACCTCATGCCAATGTCTGCCATCAAAAATATTAATATCATCAATACGTTTTCGCCATAACCTTTCTAAAGAATATGCAGCCTTTGGCTGTTTATTTAAAATCATCTCTAAATATAAATACCAATCATCTCCAATATTTATATTTTCCGCCCAGCCAGAAACTATTGAAGATTTTCTTAATACAACAGATGATGATGGAGAAGGACAAGCTTGAATGTAGAGTTCTCTCAGATCTGCATAGTCTAAATTTACCCAATCACCTTTTCTGTTATCTTTATATTTTTTTAAATAAGGGTCGTTAACTAAAAAATCCCAGCTATCTCCAACCTTTTTATCCTGGTCCCAATTGGCAAAAACGAAATCTAAGTTATCTGTAGTTAGCTTATCTATACACTTTTGAAGGAATTCAGGATACCAAATATCATCAGAATCAAGGGACGCAATCATTTCGCCATTCGATTTACTTAAGCCCAAATTTCTGGCAGAAGCCTGGCCACCATTCTCTTTGTAAAAGTATTCTACCGATGGGTATTTATTTTTGACTAATTCTGCAGTATTGTCTTTAGAACCATCATCTATTACAATAATTTGTTTATTTGGATAGGTTTGATTTATAGCACTTTCGATAGCGTCACCAATTTTGGATTCTCTGTTGTAAGTAGGTATTATGATGGTAACAAGAGTAGGGATGTTCATTCTGGTATGCTTTTCAAGGTATTCAAAAGTAAGTATAATATGTGTGCTTCTATGCTTTAAGTTTATTATTAATAATCTGTTTTGTTATTAGTTTAAAGTCTTTAATAACTATCCAAATATTTTTCGGAAACAATATGATATGTAAGATTAACATTAACCAACCGAATTTGTTATGTAGAGATAAACTTAATAATACGGCAAGTGGCATAAAAACTAAATACAAATCATTTAATAATAATTGAGACGGCTTATTTGTAGGGATAATTATTAAACCAGTTTGATATTTTAATATAGAATATCTGCCAAGGGTTAACAATATATATGCAAAAACTGCTAGCGCTATGTATAGATTTAAAATATTATATAATATTAAAATTGTACCAATCATCTCAATTCCTAAAATAAAATATTCTGTTTTACGGAAGTTGAGCGGATTTACCGAGGTTGCATAGGTTGTTGTTTTACTAATCAGGTCGTTTTCTCTATCATGAAATTGATGCACCAAAATTCCTCTAATGCCATAAAATAATGCCCATAAAGCAATAGAAATCATCCAAAATATATTTTGTTTATGTCCAATTGCAAAGGGGATGTGAGCACTCATTAATAAAGATGGAAATAGGTGAGCGCCGCTTGCATCACATAAAACACCGATAAAACCAGATTTTTTAAATCTAAATGGAGGAAGAGAATAGGCCGAAAATACCACATAGGATAGCGTGAAGAATATCAATGAAAGCGTATCTGGCCAGATATTGTAACCGAAGAATATGCCAATTATCAAACTCAATAAAACTACAAGGGTTCTACCTAATTTTGACATGGTTGCCATTCTGTTTTTTTTGCCAGCAATTTGATCTTCTTTTATATCAGCCAAATCATTAATTATACTAACATAAACTGCCCCAAAAATTACAGCCAGTAAAACTTTCAGAATAAATAGTATTGTCTCTTCAACTTCCAAATTATAGAATAATGTTGTACTGTAGCCTACACTTAATATTGGAATTAATTTATATTCCCACCATTCGTTGTATCTGGTAAATTTTAGCAGTTTCATTAATCCGTTTTCAAACTCTTTAACACTAGTTCTGCAAAAATCTTTTCTGGGTTTGGAGGCAAAACCTGTTTAATATATTCTGCAGCTTTTCTACCAATATCTTCCCATTCAGATGATCGTTGCCATGCCTTTTCCATTGCTAAATCAAATGAATATTCATCACCCTCTCCAATAAATCCAGTTATACCATCTTGAATAATTTCAGCATTTCCACCAGCATTTGATGCTATTGTTGGTCTGCCGAAAGACATCGCTTCGATGATGGTTAATGGAAGCCCCTCACTTCGGGAAGGTAAAATCAATGCATGATGTTCCTTCCAAATTTCCCGAATGTCATCTGTATAACCCTTAAAATAAATATTGCGTAAACCGAATAATTCGGCCATGTCTTTAAGCCCCTGTTCATCCGGACCTTTTCCTAAAAACGTTATGGATAAATTCCTTTCCCGCCATTTAGGCGAGTTTAAAATCCTCAATAAAATATCCTGACCCTTATCAATTACAAAAAGCCTACCAACGCAGGCTAACTTTATAATTTCATTATTTGTTGGATAAGGTAGCGGGTTAACTTCTGTTTTTACCGGATTTAAAATAATTTCGCTATTGGGTAATCTAACCCCAAATTGCTCTTCGGTTATTTTTAAATTATGTTTTGAAACGAATAAACATTTTTTTGCCTTTAGCAATGTTTGCTTCATATAATTTCTGTCACCTTGGCTAGGCCAATAAAACTCAACTGCCTTATGCGCAACAATAATATATGGTATGTTTTGCTTTAAACATTCGTAGGCAAAGCTCAAACCATCAAAATTTATACCTTGAGAAATAATGGCAAAATCGGGACTGTCTTTTGCTAAAAAATTAGATATATTCTTCGCAGATTTATTCCAGCTAAATTCCGCAATACCCAATTTATCAGCAATTCTACCAATTACATGACCTACCTTCGCAGTTATTGATTTGATCCTTTTTAATTTCCCATCAAACTCCCTAATTTGTAAACCTTCTTTAATGAGATTTTTAAATTGTGGATGCTGTTTGTTAACACGGTTTTTATAAAGAATAACATTATCAACTCCATTAGATTTAAAATGAGGAATACTTTTTGCCCAGAGCTCTTCACTTCCTCCCCAATCATCAAGACAGGCCGTGATAATTACTAATTTTTTAATTCTATTGTTGCTGTTAACCACTCTTATTAAGTTGATTAGTATTTATATTTAATTCTGTTTTTTAATCCTCGAAGAAAAATTCCTGATTTTATTCTATACAAGAATTCTTTAAGCAAATTTTTGTTTGTAATTCCGGCTAACGGACTCACAAATTGCATATTTGGGTCTACTACTGCAGGTTCTGGTATTTCTTGCCATACAACTTTTCCAAGATTTGTAAAATCTGCAATCTTTCTTTTTGATTTTGCAAGTATCGCTTTTCTTGATACCCAACCTTGCATATAAGGAGGATACCTTATGATTTCTATCTCATCATAATATGGTTGAAACAACTTGATAAAATGTTCGATATGCGGCGATACTAAATGTTCGTGAAATATTCCTGTACCAGCCTCTAACCATGACCATGTTACACTAGTTAAATCTAATTTTCCGCCAAATACATCGATTTGCATTTCATAAGGAATCGTAACATTTGGCCTAACATCCTCTAAATCAACAATTGGTAAAAATACATTTCCACCTTCACTATTCCATGATATTATATTGCTTACAACACTTTCTACTTCCTTAACAGAATTTACGTAGCAATAAGCGCCCCACATACAACTTATTAATGACCATTTATTATGCCATTCTGGTACATCAACTCTAAAATCACCTTCTTTAAAAAATTCAGCATCAGGATTTGCGACCTTAGCAATCTCAAGCATTTTCGGTGAAATATCTAATCCAGCTCTTTTTATTTGTGGAAATAAACTTAAAAAATAACCAGTTCCACAACCTAAATCTAGCCAAACGGTTTGTTTATTAATAAGTTTTTTAAAAACATTAACCTCCGTATCCGAACTAACTTTCGAGAAAGGATTTAGTAAGTATCTTTCATTGTAATCGCTAGCATAACCATTATCGTATATCTGCCAAAGGTCTTCTTTTTTCATTTCTCGTTAGTTAGTTTTTCTTTTGATTTTTAGTATCAATATCTTTTTTAAACAATAGGGCATAATCTCCTTCTTCATTTATCAATTTATTGTGAGAACCTTCTTGTTTTATCTCGCCTTCAGAAATAACATATATGTAATCTGCATGTTCTACTGCAGAAACCCTGTGGCTAATTATTAAAGCTGCCCGGTCACCTATTCTAGTTCGTAAAGACTGGAAAAATTCTCGTTCTGAAAAAGCATCTAAAGCACTTGTTGCCTCGTCTAATATTAAAAGGCGAGCAGGGCTGTACAAAGCACGGGCAATTGCTAATTTCTGCCATTGGCCAATACTCACTTCATGTCCATCATCAAATAATCTTCCCATCATAGTTTGATAACCATCAGGAAAATTATTTATGTATAAATCTGCTCCGGAGTTTTTTGCAGCTTCAATAATTTTAATTTTATCATGTTCTGCATCTATGTTCCCAAACTTAATGTTATCCTCGGCAGAAAAATTATACCTTCCAAAATCCTGGTAAACAACGCTTACCTCTTTGTGATAATCATTTAAGCTAAAGTTTTTGATATTGATATTATTTATATCGATTGAACCTTGAGTTGGGTCATAAAGTCGTGATAAAAGTTTTATAAGAGTTGTTTTTCCTGCACCATTCAGGCCAACAATAGCAATTATTTTACCACTTGGAATATTGATATTAATATTCTTTAAAACTGGCTTTTTTCCATGAGGGTAGGTAAAAGAAACATTGTTAACCAAAATATTTGTTGCCTCTTTTGGAATAGCTATTGTGTTAGCCTTATCAGTTATAACGGGCTTTAAATCAAATAAATCAAAGATGCTGGTAACAAATATATTATTTTGATATAGTTTCGATATACAGGCTGCTAAAGCTTGTAAGTGATTAAAAGATTGAGGAAAAACTACTAGAAATAATGTAATATCACCTACACTTGTTTTGCCTGTTATAACTCCGTTAGCAATATAACCTACACATGCAAAAAAACCTGTTGTGGCTAAAATCGTGGTTACAATTTCATTTAACATACTCTTTTTGCTTATTGTCAGTTTTTCTGATAACAGCATTAGTCGAATGTTTAAATATAGTTTTCTAAGGTAATCTCCAATACGTAAGCTTCGAACATCTTTGGCCGAAGTATCTGAGGTTATTAAGCCACTCAAATAAACAGATTTCCGCTCCAAAGATGTTTGCTTCATTCTCCAGCTATGTAATTTTTCTGCAAATTTGATTCGCACTAACATTGTAGGGAGCACAAAAAGAACAAGTAATGGGAATAGAAACCAATCTATAGATAATATCACAGAACCTAATGCTAAAAGCATCATTAAATTTTTTAGGGTTTCTATTAAATTGGTTACCACAGCATTTGGGCGTTCTGGGCCGGCTTCTTTAGCTCTTTTAAGAATATCAAAATACGCCGGACTTTCATAAAATGATAAATCTAATTTGATTGCACTTTCATGAATTTTATCATCGATAAATTCTGATACTTTAGCTGCTTGAATTTCTGTGGTATATGCCGAAATTGACTTGGAAACAGCATAAAGAACAGCAGAAATAGCGGCTAATAAAACATATATGAAAATATCTTTACCATTTTGAACATCTACTTTAGCAAGCTTATCAATTAAAATTTTTAAAAAGTAAAGGGAGCAGAAAAATAAAGCACTCTCAACAATAACCATAGAAATAGATATTACTGTCGATTTTGGTGCTACTGACCAAACAAGCCCTAATGTGCGCTTAATGTTAAGATTGGTTTTTAGCTTTTTAAACTTTTGGGCAAAAGAATCTATCATTAATTATTGGATGTTTTAGGATGATTTGGATTTACTTGGAATGATTTAGGATGATTTTAATTTCCATAATGAGCCTTCATATCTGAAAGGTTTAAGATTGATATAATATTTTTGAGGCTCAGAAATAAATTCAAATTCCTTACTATAATTTGTATTTAATTGCGCTTCTAACTTATGCTTACTAAAAAATGTACAAGGGTATGAGGCTTCAATGCCATAAAAAACCGGAGGTACATTCTGAATTGTTATTCTATCCACTTCATCAGGATTGTAGCCAACCAAATCTAACATCAAATATGGTACATTAAATGATTGAATATGTTGTAAAAGATTATATGGATTTTTGATGTACTGTAATGAACTTGATAGTAATAATAGATCAGGATTAGAATTTGATGCAAGACATTCTTCCAGTGTATAATAGAATTTTACATGCTCGTTTTCGAATTGCTCTTTCCCAATTTTAACATAATTTTCTTGCTCTATAATACACCAATTTAGTTCTGTTAAATGATTTAAATAGTTTATATTTTGATAATAGGATGTTCCCAGGGAACCGCCAAAATCAATCAAAGTAAGTTTGTTGTTATTTCTTGATGCAATTAGCAAAAGTGTGCTTAAAAGATGGTGATTAACAGAAATTTCATCATAAATTAAACCATCTCTTTCATAAACAGCTTCATTATCTCTAACCTTTTGAGTTGTTTCAATTATTCTGTTTAGAATATGATTTTCATCATAACCTTTACATTTCTTCTGCGCCTCATCAAATGAGCTATAATTGCCTTTCCATCCGTATTTAAAGCTATACCAGCGTAAAGTATTTATGATGGGCGGGGCAAACTCTTTAAGAAGATAATGCATAGTAAATTTTTAATTAAATTCGTTTAAAATTTCAATTACTTTCAAAATGTCTTCTTCAGTATGGGCAAAAGAGCAAGGTAAGCTTAATGTTGTTGCATGTATTTTTTCAGAAATCGGGTAAGATAAACTGCTAAAATTTATTAACGCTTTCTGTTTATTCGGAGCAACCGGATAATGGATTTCAGTATCAACATCGTGCTCAAATAGATATTTCTTTAATCTGTCTCGCTCTGGGTGCCTAATGTTATAAATGTGATAAACGTTATGAAAATTTTTGTCAATTATTGGTTTAACGAATTTTTGTGTTAAATTGTTTTGATATAATTCTGCAAGTTTTCTTTTATGATTATTGATGCCATCTAAGTGAGGAAGTTTAACTCTTAAAAATGATGCCTGAACTTCATCTAATCTAGAGTTATAACCGATTATTCCGTTATGATATTTTTTCTCTGAACCGTAATTTCTTAACTGTTTGAGTTTAATGTAATCATCTTCTGATTTGCAAATGATAGCACCTGCATCACCCAGTGCACCCAAGTTTTTGGTTGGATAAAAGCTGAAACAACCGAATTGACCAAAGGTACCAGCTAATTGATTTTGATATTTGGCGCCATGTGCCTGAGCACAATCTTCAATAATTTTTAAATTATGATTATCAGCAATTTGTTGTATTGGTAACATCTCACAGCATTGCCCGTATAGGTGAACCACCATAATAGCAACGGTTTTACTGGTTACAGCTTCTTTAATTTTTTCTGGGTCAATGTTATAAGTATCAATTCTTGGCTCAACAAATACGGGAATTAAATCGCATTGTAAAATGGAAAGAATACTAGCGATATAGGTATTCGATGGAACAATTACTTCATCACCTTTTTTAAAATTGCAACATTTTAAGGATAGAATAAGGGCATCTAATCCGTTGGCAACACCAACAACATATTTTTCATTGTGGTATTTTGCAAATTCTTTTTCAAATTCTGCAACCTCATTACCTAAAATATACCATCCGCTATTAAGAAAATCGTTAAACTTGTCTTTAAAAGCACTTTCAAATGGCTTATTAAGCAGTTTTAGGTTTTCATAGGGTATTCTGATATGGCTCATATATGTAGTCTTTAGGATCAAAGGCTGTAGAAGCCAACACTAATAAAATTGCATCAGGAGAAAAATCATGCATCACATGCCAGTCTCTAGGTTCTAAAATCAAACATTTTTCAGGAGAATTTAAATCAAAAACTTCTCTTTTTTCACCGTCATTATTAGAAATTTTGCAGGAACCCTGAATGCAAATGGCCGCCTGATAAGTATTATGATGTCTATGTCCGCCACGGGCAGAATCATCTACTGCATATATGTAAAAAAGCCGCTTGATTTCGAAATCAACTACCTTATCTAAAACAGTTAAAATTCCGCGGGTATCTTTAAAAGTTGTGAGGTTAATTATATGGCCCATGTAAAAAATGTGAGAAGTGTTAATAGTTTTGCGTCGATCATATCTAATAATTTACCGCTTACATTTTGATTAACTTTACGGATAAAAAGCATTTCTGATTTCTTGATTTTTTCAAAATCAGATTCATCTAAAGTTTTAGGATTTGCGCCACCTAATGACCAATCTATGTAACGATAATTATTATTTATAATTTTATCCTTGTAAGCTGAGTTAAGTAATATTGTTTGAAAAACAAACTCGTCGCTTGCCCAGCATAGTGAGAAAAAGTTTATAAGTTTTTTATCTTGTTCAACTTTGTTTACAACGTACATTGCAACCTCAGGGCTCAGCATCCAAAACATCGATTTACCGTAAGGATGAAGATTATATGGTATTTTCCTTTTTGGCATTATGTGATTTACGATATTTTCAAGCGTACTTTTTCCTTTAAAGGTGTGATTTGAAAAAAAATATTTTTCCATCCTTATTAAGCCTTCTTTCCAATCATTTTTAATATCCCGGTAGCTTAAAAATTCTTTCCCAATATTCTCTTTGAAAAATGACATCATCTCCTCGGCTGGTTTCAAAGGATAATCTTGTCCACTTAGAAAATTGATAAATTCATATTTAATTCCTGTATCCACAATTTCTTTAATACAATCAAAAGTAGCCTTAACTGTATTATAGCCAGCCCATCTTACATCAACTCTGTTATTAATAAAGTATACGTTAGGTATACTTTTTAAAAAAAGATGAGGGTTAATGTCGAATTTTTTATCCACGTGAATGTAAAAATCGAAGTCTTTGTGCTCCATATTTTTAATCATTCTTTCAGTTTGTTTCGGATCTGTGTACGTTAAAATTAGATGAGCTACCCGCATAAAGTTTTTTCGGTATGATATTGCAATTAAATTTAGAGCACTCTTAAATTTAATTTAGGTGAAGATTTGATGAGAAACTTTAACCCCCTCAAATGTATAAATTTTAAGCGTAAAAAGCTCGAATATTATACGATAAATTGATTATTAGTGTAGTTTTTAAGATACTCAGGTTACAAGATTCACTAATATAAGATTGAGTTTAAAAATAATAAAACTGTATATCTTATGATATGAAATATCTAATATTTACTTTTACAATAAATGAAGTATGTCTCTATTATTACCGTTAACTTTAATCAGCATCAGGTTAACTTAGAATTTTTAAAATCTTTAATAGAATATCCCTCCAAAAAATGTAAAGTTGAGTTAATTTTTGTTGATAATGGAAGCTCCCTGCAGCACCAAACTGAATACAAAGATGTTTATCCTGAGCTGGTGTATATCCGTTCAGATAAAAATTTGGGTTTTGCCGGAGGTAACAATTTAGGTATTGATGCTGCTAACGGAGATTACCTTTTACTTCTTAACAATGACACCGAGATCACAGATGGCTTTATTGATGCTATGGTAAATGAAATGGAACAAAAGCCAGAAATTGGTCTTCTCTCTCCATTAATTTTATACCATGATGCACCAAGTATTATTCAATACGCTGGTTTTACAGATATGAATTATTTAACCTGTAGAAATAGTGGTATAGGTAGTATGGAGGTCGATAACGGTCAATTCGATAATGATAGCCGCTCAACCGGATTTTGCCATGGTGCCGCCATGATGTGCCGTAAAGCGGATCTGCAACTTGTAGGATTAATGGCAGATGAATTTTTTCTTTATTATGAAGAGTTAGATTGGTGTGAAAAATTCAAAAAGTCGGGTAAAAAAATCTGGTTTACTGGGAAAGCTAAAATTTACCACAAAGAATCTATGAGTGTTGGTAAAGAGAGCGCTATTAAAACTTATTTTATGACAAGGAACAGGATGCTGTTTATCCGTAGAAATACCGGTTTTTTGAATACTTTATTATTTACTATTTATTATATTTTTATAGCCTGTAGCAAGCAAATTATAACTTACTTATTAAAAGGTAGAAAAGACCTCATAAAATGGGTTTTAAAAGGTGTTCTTTGGAATTTTACTAATGGTATTGATAGTAAAAAGCTTGGTATTAATATTTAACTTCCTATATGATTTTAATTTTTTGGATTTCTTTATTTATTGTTGTTTACACATTTGTTGGTTATGGATTTTTACTTTTTCTGTTAATTAAGTTAAAGAGGCTTTTTGTAAAAAAAATCGTTTTTAATAGAGATTATGAACTGCCAACCGTTACCATTTTAGTGGCAGCCTACAACGAAGCAGATATTATACAAGATAAAATTAAAAATACGCTTGAGTTAGATTATCCAAAGGATAAAATACAAATCATTTTTATTACAGATGGTTCCTCTGATGCTACTCCGGATAAAATTAAGCCTTTTACTGAAATTACTTTAATGCATGAAAATGCTCGCACCGGTAAAATGGCTGCTATTAAAAGAGCTATGCCTATGGTAAAAAATGATATTATCGTTTTTACGGATGCCAATACATTTTTGAACAAGGCTGCAATTAAGGAATTGGTAAAGCATTACCAGAATGATAAGGTTGGCGCTGTTGCCGGCGAAAAACGTATTATGGTTGAAGAATTAGCCGATGCAAGTTCGGCAGGAGAGGGCTTTTACTGGAAATACGAATCATATTTAAAAAAATGGGATTACGAATTATATTCGAACGTTGGCGCCGCCGGAGAGCTTTTTAGCATACGGGCTAAATTATATCAGCCGGTTGAATCTGATTCAATTATTGATGACCACATGATTGCAATGCGTATTGCAGAAAAGGGTTATATTATTGCCTATGAAGCTGAAGCTTATGCAATGGAAACTGCATCAGCCAATACGAAGGAAGAACTGAAACGTAAAATTAGAATTGCAGCAGGTGGTTTACAATCTACATTGAGACTGAAAAAGGCTGCAAATCCATTTTATTATCCGGTATTAACGTTTCAATACATTTCTCACCGCGTATTACGCTGGACTGTTACACCATTCTTACTTATAATTGCTTTTCTTTTAAATATTTTTATTGTGGCTGAAACCGGGTTGTTTTTGTACAAGATTCTACTAATAGCTCAAATTTTATTTTACACTTTAAGCTTAGCAGGTTGGTTTTTTGAAAGTAAGAATATTAAGATTAAAGTGTTTTTTATTCCATATTATTTTTGTGTGATGAATTACTCAGTAATTGCAGGTATCTTTAGATATTTAGGTAAAAACCAAAGTGCAGCCTGGGAAAAATCTAAAAGAAAATAATCAAATAATCCAGAATTTTATAGCGTTATTCACTGTAGACTTGAAAGCCAAGCTTGCAACATAATCATTGTCAATTAAAAAGCTTTTAAGCTCAAAATATTCCGTATTACGCTCTATTCGATTTTGAAAAGTATTTATGGATTCTAAATTATCAACTAATCCTTCGCCTGTTGCTTTCAAAACGGCTTCTTTTCTGGTCCAAAATGTATAAAAGTTTTGTCTGTCTGCCTTAATTAAATATTTTTTTTCATCTGGATGAAAACACGTTTCTATTATCGATTCGAAATCAAATGGCTTAGTTAATGATTCTACATCAATACCTATTGGCTTAGGGCTAATGGCAATTAAAATTTTATCTCCGCTGTGCGAAACATTAAATTCAATACCGCTTAATTTTGGTTTATTATTGTAGTGCTGACTAAACTGTAGTTCGGCAGGCGTAGAATATAAAATTTTTGACAAGATTAACCTGAGAAAATATTTGCTGGTTATGAATCGTTTCCTATCCCTTACCTGAAGATATTTTTCTGATTTTAAAATCTCGTTATCAGATAAAACATCTTCATACTTAGAATAGATATCTTTAAATTTTTCGGCAATATTTATTTTAAAAATATGTGTATGGCTGTTGTCTAAATTCCAGTCTGTAATTTCCCAGTTAACATTATCAATAAATAAATTTTTCATTTAATTCATTAAATAGAATTAAGCTTTTTCTGAAGTATTTCTGCAAACTCCTTGTCGTTTGGCGGAAATAAAAATGTTTTGTGGTCGCCAGGTATTTCGTGCACTTCTACACCTTGCTTAGCAAATTTACCCCAACCTAAATGAATTAAATCATCCAGATAATACAGTCTTTTTGCTACTCTAAATAAGGTAACTTTCAAATCTGCTGGTGTTAAAAAATAATTATTATGTGCAATGTTATAATTTTTATAAATCTCAGTTTCATATTCTGTTAGTACATCTTTAGTTGCAACACTATTCGTTCTAATTTTTTCTATCCTGTTTTTAGTAACTGTAAGTTGATAATCTATCGTCTCTTTTGGATTACTTATAAAAGATTTTGTGAAGAATGGAACCTTGTGAAACTGACGTTTAAATTTCTTAAATAAATGATTTGCCTTATCATCCACTACCTCATTATTTCCGGCGTAAGTATCCATAATGCCCAACAGCTTAATCTCTTTTCCTAATAACTTTAATTCTTTTGCAATTTCAAATGCTATAAATCCGCCGAGAGAATAACCCGCCAATGCATAAGGGCCATTCGGATTAACCTCTAAAATCTCTTTAATGTATCTTTTTGCAATTTCATTTATTGTTGTTGGTACTTCCGTAGGATGATTTAAGCCTAACGCTTGCAAGCCATAAACTGGTTGGTCTTTATCGAAATAAGTGCTAATTGATTTAAAAAGTAAAATATTTAAGCCACCTCCATGAATTAAAAATAGCGGCGTTTTACCTCCATCTGTTTTAATCGGCACTAAGGCATCCCACTTAGATTCTGTTTTCCCGTCTGAAAGTTGTCTGGCTAATTTTTCAATCGTAGAATTATTAAATAGCGTTGCAAGTGGAAGGCGTTTACCTGTCGATTTTTCGATGGTTACCATAACCTTTACCGCCAACAGCGAATGACCTCCTAATTCAAAGAAATCGTCAGTTGGTTTTAAATTATCTAAACCTAAAATGTCTTTCCAGATTTCTACAACTAATTTCTCGTTCTCTGAAAATGGTCTGCTTTGTTTTTCAGAAGTGTTTACTGCCTTTTTAGAACTTGGTTTTGGTAATGCTTTTCTATCAATTTTGGCGTTTGGTGTTAAGGGAAAAGTCTTAAGCGCTATAAATTCTTCAGGAATCATGTAAGCTGGTAAATGCTCACTCAGATTTTGCTTCCAATGTTGAACAATTTCTTTTTCAAGATGGATTTCATTTTGAGAAATTGGGGTTCTAGCAAAGTCATATATGTTCTTTTTAAGTTCATCAGGAAATGCAAATTCTGGAATAACCAATTCATCAGTTATAGGAATGAAAACTACATCAAATAGTCCATCTGTTCCATCGGTTGTCCACCTAACATGTGCATTGTAGCCGATTTTTTCACCTAAAGCCCAAAATAAATCAGGACTCAATCCTTCATTAATAGAATTAATTTTAGCTTTTACATCCCTAATGCGTGTGTCAACACTATCTTTTTCCAAAAATTTTATCAAATGATAATCTTTTGCTGTTCTTGAATTGAAAATATTTCTTATTTCAATAACATTATTATCTGGATTTTCATTTAATAAAAGCTCCAGTTGTTCAACTTCTTTAACATCGCTCCAATATTTAAGAATTTGCGATTTCACTTTACTTACAGGCTTATTTACATACAGCCAGATATCGTAATGGTATTTTGTGGTTTCGTTTAAAGACAAACCTTTTCTTAACTGAACATCTACACCCTTTATTTGTGGAAAGAGCTTTGGTAAAGCGTAGAAAAATGCAGGGTCTGCAACAAATTCTTCTTCAATTCTTACTCGATTATCAACAGTATTATTAAAAATCTCTACAGTGTTTGAGTCCGAATCTCTTGGTAAATGGTCCATCGCATGGCACATTCTTAACGAATTTTTGCCTTGCATATCCCCAATAAAAATACAACCTCCATCTGTAATCGATTTAAGGGATTGTTTTATAACATTTAAAAGATAATCAGCATCTGCGAAATATTGAGCCACACTATGGATCAAAACCAAATCAACCGGAGTGTTTCCAATTGCAGAGAAGTCATCAGCCGATGCTGCTAATGCCTTAACATTGCTCCATTTTTCAGGTTCTGAATTTAAATGGAGATTAATATTATCTATAGCTGCTTGAGCATAATCGGTAGCAATGTAATACTCTGTTTCCGGAGCTATCTCATATAAAATTTGTCCGGCACCACTTCCAATTTCATAAATTCGTTTTGATTTTTGCTCTTTTATCCTTTCAACAGAAGTTTCTATCCATTCTGCTGCTTGTTTTTTTAAATCTTCACTATTTTCGAGGTGTTCAAGAAGCGTTCCATCTATATTTTGGTCAGAAACATCAAGAGATGACTTATTTTCAGCTCCAATTTCATATAAGGTATCCCAGTGTGCTTTCCAGGCTGAGTCATTTACATCGTCATTTTTATGTTCAAGCGTTAAATATGCTATTAAACGTTTATCATTTGGAATATCTTCACGAGCTAAAACAACAGCTTGCTTAACACCATTTTGCTTCGATATAATCGATTCAATTTCACCTAATTCAATTCTATGACCGCGAATTTTAACCTGATGATCTATTCTGCCTAAGCATTGGATTTCTCCATTATCAAGAATTTTACCTAAATCTCCGGTTCTGTACAATTTTTTGCCGGTTTTCTTGCTAAAATTATCGGGAACAAATTTTTCGTTTGTAAGTTCAGGTCTGTTTAAATAACCTGCCCCAACGCCTTCTCCGCCAATGTAAATTTCTCCAACTTCATTATTTGCCAATCTGTTTCCATTTTCATCAACAATATATACTTGTGTATTGTTAATTGGCCAACCTATCGATACTATCTTGTCTTCTGCTTCAATCTCTTTTACGGTAGACCAGATTGTGGTTTCGGTTGGGCCGTACATATTCCATAGCTCAGTCGATAGATTAAGCAGTTTTATCGCTAGATCTTTTGGCAAAGCCTCTCCGCCAGAAAGTATTTTTAAATCAAAATTACTATCCCAAACAGAATCTAAAATCATCTGCAAAGTTGATGGAGTAGCCTGAAGCATCGTGATTTTTTCTTCTTCTAAAACTTTTAAAAGTATACGGCCATCTTTTATGGCTTCTGTACTTGCTAAAATAAGTTCAGCACCAGAAATTAAAGGTAAATAGAGTTCTAAACCTGCAATGTCAAAAGAGATGGTTGTAATTGCCAATAATCTATCCGAGCCTTTTATACCAGGACTTGTTTTCATGCTAATTAAAAAATTAGCCAGATTCCTATGGGTAATTTTTACACCTTTTGGTTTGCCGGTTGAGCCTGACGTGTATAAGATATAGGCTAAATCACTTCCCTTTATTTCCTTTTCTTCAAATGTTTTTGAGTAAGATTGAAGTTGTGACCAAATTTCATTTATAACAACTTCTTCAACATTACTTTGGTATTTGGTATAATAATCATCAGAAACCAATAAGAGCTTAGCATTAGAATCTTCGAGCATAAACTCAATTCTATCTAAAGGATATTCGGGATCAAGAGGTAAATAAACTGCGCCGGTTTTTAATATGCTTAACAAAGAAACCAGCATTTCGGTAGATCGGTCTACAGAAATCGCAACAATATCTCCCTTTCCAATGCCTTTCTCTACTAAATAAGATGCAAGTTGATTTACTTTATTATCCAATTGTTGATAACTCAGCTTTATACCTTCAAAGCTAAATGCAGTTTTATCAGGATAACTTATTACTGATTGAGCTATTAATGTATTTACTGATTCATGCTCAGCTATAAAAACTTCATCGGCCGCTTCAAAAAATACATCTCCTTTATCGGTAAGTTGGGCTATACTACTTTCCGGATTTAATATAATTTTCTCTAAAAGAGTTTTTAAGGTGCTATTAAATGATTCAATTGTTTCTTCTTTAAATAATCCGGTATTGTAAGACCACTCAAGCACTAATCCATCTTTTGAACTGGTAGCGTTTAAGAATATTTCAAAGTTTTCATACGCCCTCGGATTACTGATAAGCTTATAGTCTAAACCATCAAATTTTACTGAATTATCCATACCCATGTCGATGTTGAAAACGACAGGTACCAATGTAATTCTAGAAGGATCTCTGGGGATGTATAATTTTTTTATAAGTTCACCGAAGGTTAATCTTTGATTATCATAGGCATCTAATACTTCTCCTTTACGTTTTTTTAAATAATCGATAAAGCTCTTTTCGGTATTTATAGTAGTTTTTAAAGGCAACAGATTAACACAATGACCAACCAAATCACACATTTCGGTTGCCGATTGACCAGAAGAGGGTAGGCCTACAACAAGCTCTTTTTGATTGGTTTTTTGATATAGGAAAACTTCAAATGCTGATAACAATGTGGTAACCAGACTACAACCGGCTTTTGCACCAACACTTTTAACTTTATTTATAAAATCTTTATCGTATGGATAATCGATTCGATTTCCTTTATAAGTTCTCGGAGATTGACGTGGATAGTCTGTCTGTAAATCTAAAACCGGTACATTATTTTTAAAAATATCCAGCCAGAAGTTCTCAGTTTTTCTAAAATCATCAGATTTTTTAAACTTGGCTTGTGCTATCGCATAATCACTTATTTGTGCAGGGCGGTCCAAATTTAAGTTTTCACCGTTGCTGTAAGCATTATACATTTTACTTAAATCTTCTAATATCACACCAGTAGACCAGCCATCGCCTATGGCATGATGCTTCACGATGGTTAGAAAATGTTCGGCAGTATGTAATTTATGTAAATAAACCTTAAATAATGGTCCTTCATATAGATCCAGTGGAGTGTCGAGAACCCTTCTGATGAAAGATTTTAAAAGTGATTTTTGCGCTATAGAATCTAAATCACTTATATCTACAAGTTCAAAATCAACCGGTAAATTTTTATATATAATTAAAGATTCTCCGTTGGGGCTAATGGTAGATCTCAAAGCCTCATGACGTAAAACTAAATCATTTACAGCTTTATTTAGGGCATTAAAGTTTAATTCGCCAGTTATTTCTAGCGATACAGATTCATTGTAAGATAGATTTGCATCCTCACCACCAATAATACAAGACAGCCAAATTTCTCTTTGGGGCTCGTTAGTGGGGGTGATTTTTTCAATTATCTTTACCTCTCCAAAAGGATCAAAATCAACTGGAGTAAAGTTGAGCATAACTTCTATTTTATAATTTAATTTACCTGAAGGTATTTACCTGGATTTGCTTCGTCTTTTACAAACCACGCAGGATTTCCATCTTTATCTTTCCCTAATCTTGCATTTGGAGCTGGTGGCTGATTTAAATCATCTAAAAAGTTATTCTCGTCGGGATGTTTGTATTCAGGTATAAATCCTACCTCCTTTAACTCAATTAGAGATTCTTCAAAACATTTAACAATTTGATTAATGTCGCTATTTGTATGAGCTGTTGTTAAAAAACATGCAAAACCTTCTAAAACGTGAATGCCTTTTAATCGCATTAATGTGAAAAATAATTCAGTGTAAGGATATTCCTCAATAAATTTAATTCTCCATAGCGACCCAAATTGAGCCACATACATTGGCACACTCAGTCTTCTGCAAAGTGCATTAATTGTGTTGGCAATATATAAACCGTTGGCATTTAGGTTTTCTTGCAACTGAGGTCCCATTTCTTTCAGATAATTCAAAGATGCTTTTGCTGTAGCTAAAGCTAATGGATGCCGAACAAAGGTACCCGCAAAATAGGTTACTCCAACCTCTGGAATAGAATCATCGCCAAATTGCCAGAAACCGCCATCAAGAGCATCCATATATTTCTTCTTACCTGCAATTATTCCAATTGAAATACCGCCACCTGCAACTTTACCATAAGTTCCTAAGTCGGCCTGAATGCCAAATAAGCCTTGTACACCTGCAGGATGAAATCTGAAACCTGAAATTACTTCATCAAAGATGAGAACAGTTTCTGATTCTTCCGTTATTTTTCGTAGCTTTTTTAAGAAATCAACAGGTTGAAAGTCTGCCCTTCTGCTTTGTACAGGTTCTACCAAAACAGCTGCAATATCGTGGGCACGCTCTTCAATAATTTTAAGAGATTCTTCTGTTCCATAATCCAGGATAAGCATATTTTGTACTGCTTCAGGCATAATTCCTGGTGCTGCAGGGAAGGTTTTCAATTTTTTACTTCCTCTAACAATTACTTCATCAGTAATGCCATGATAAGAACCTGTAAATGCAACAATGGTAGAACGCCCGGTTACTGTTCTGGCTATACGCATAGCACCCAGCACGGCCTCAGAACCTGTATTACATAAACCCGCTCTATCAAAATTTGTAAACTCGCAGATTAACTTTGAGACTTCTCCTGCCAATTCATGTTGAGGCCCGATTTCGTAACCTTTTTCAATTTGCTCGATTAAAGCATTTTTGATGAAATCAGGTTGATAGCCTAGCATATTAGAACCAAAGCCATTTAAGGCATCGATGTATTCATTACCATCAATATCCCAAACACGGCTTCCTTTAGATTTATTAATTACGATTGAATAAACAAGCTCTTTAGTGGCCGGCTTAAAGCCAGATACAACTCTTGGATCGGCCATGTGTGGGCGATGTTGCTGAGTATAAGCTTTACTACCTTTTGTTTTTTCGTTGTATCTGTTGGTTAAACCAGTGAGGTATTTTGCTTGTGCATCACTTAATGCAGCAGACTGTTTGTCAATTCTGGCTGCAGCACCAAAAGGTTTTTTTATTTCTATTTCTTCCTCAGGTGTTAAATCTGATGATGCTTTAGGAACAGCTGATGCAACTGGATTTGACAACTGAGGTGTAATACTTGGTTGATTATTATTTTGAATAATTTGATTCTGTGTACCACCTTGCAGTAATGATATTTGCATGCCCAAAAGTTGCAATTGCTGACCAATTAAATCTAAAGCAGAACCATTTACAACTGTATTAGCCGAAATGGGCTGACCTGAATTTGACGGACTGAAATTTAAAATATTTTGGCTTTGTTGTGAAACAGGCGCCACTGAAATCGTGTCAGCTGGTAAATTAGCATCCAGATAGTCGGTTAGCAAATCTAAAGTTCCAAATTCTTCATTTAACTGCCTGAAAGTGATAGGTAGAGAGAATTTTTTCTTTAAAATTAGCACAACCTGTGTAAGTAACAATGAGTCTAATCCAATTTCAATAAAAGTCATTTCCGGTGTAGCATCGTTCATTTCAATACCTGATGCATCTTCCAATATTTCTTTGAGCTGCTTAATTAATGCTTGCTTTCTCATTACTGGTTGAGGTTTGTTTTGTTCGAGGTTTATATTTGGTGTAAATGGGCTAATTGCATTTACGGGTTGATATGTATTTTGCATTGGTTCGACCCAATACCGTGTTTTGTTAAATGAATAGGTAGGTAAATCGTATACTTTAATCCGTTGTTGGTTTTGATAAAATAGTTCCCATTTAAAATCAAAACCACTCAGCCATAAATTTCCAACAGCTTTTAATATAGAATGATAAGCTGTTTGGTCCGTTTTGGGAAAATCCAGAGAAGTGATAATTGTACAGTTTTTTCCAAGATTTTGCTGACGGATAAATGTACTTGTAGCATTTCCCGGGCCAATCTCTATAAAAGCTTTTTCACTATTTTCTTGAAGAAGTTGTGCAGCGGCCTTGTCAAAATTAACAGTTGCTCTTAAATGATTAGACCAATAACATATATCTAAAGCATTTTCATCTGTTAAAATAGTTCCAGTTACGGTAGAATATATTGGTATGGATGGCTTATTAAGGTTTATTTCTTTTAAAGAAAGTTTAAAAGGCTCAACAACAGCATCCATCATGTAAGAATGAAATGCGTGGCTGGTTTGTAATTGTTTGTTCGGGATTTCTAATTGATTTAATTTTTCTGAAAATAGCTCAATACTACAATTATCTCCAGCTAAAACTAATAAATCAGCAGAATTTATAGCTGCAATAGATACTCTTTCAGGTAATATCTTTTCTATTTCATCAATTTTTGCCCTAACAGAAAGCATTGTTCCGCCTGGTAACTCGCTCATAAGCTTGCCTCTGGTCGAAATAATTTTCAGTGCATCCTGAAGATTTAATATTCCGGAAAAGTAAGCGGCAACAAATTCACCAATACTATGGCCAATAAAAGCAGTAGGAAAAACGCCCCAGCTCATCCATAATTTAGCTATCGAATAACTAACCATAAATAATGCCGGCTGACTATATCTGGTGTTTTTTATTTTACTCTCGGCTAATTCGTTAATTTCCTCCGGATAAATAATTGCTAATAAATCTTCCCCAATTTGATGTTTTAGTAGAGCATTACATTCATCCATTGAGTTTTTAAAAACAGGCTCATGTTCATACAATGCTCTTCCCATGTTTAAAAATTGAGAGCCTTGTCCTGGAAACATAAAAACAACTTCTCTTATGTTTTTTAAACTTTTTTTGGATGGGCTTACTAAACCCGATAAATTATCAATTTGCTTAATAACGTCTTCAGCATTACCGGCGATTGCAAATGTTTTATGATTAAAGTTATGTCTAGAACCATTTAATGTGTAAGCAATATCTGCAAATGATACATCTTTTGCTTGTTTTAAATATTTACTTAAGCTGTATGAATAGCCATTTAAACTATTTTCATTTTTTGCAGACCAGGTTATAAGTTGTAGTGGCTTTGCTGCAGTACTGGTTTGCACAACATTTTCAAATTCCTCTAAAACAATATGAACATTTGTGCCGCCAACACCGAAAGAACTTACCCCAGCAATTCTTCTTTTGTCTGATTCCCAGTTTTTTAACTCAGCGTTTACAATAAAGGGGCTGTTTTTAAAATCTATGTTTGGGTTAGGCGTTTTGTAATTAATGGATGCAGGAATTTGCTTATGATGTAAAGCTAAGCTAGCTTTAATTAATCCTGTTACGCCAGCGGCACAAGTTAAGTGGCCAAAATTACTTTTAACCGAGCCAATTGCGCAATACTGTTTTTTATCTTGAGGACCGAAAGCAAGATTTAGCCCCTCAATTTCAATTGGGTCTCCAAGAGGTGTTGCTGTACCATGAGTTTCGATATAGCTAATATCAGCAGGATTTATGTTTCCATCTTCAATGGCCATAGAAATAGCTGCAGCTTGTCCTTCTGCACTTGGAGCGGTAAAACTCGCTTTATTCCCTCCATCGTTATTTATGCCAATACCTTTAATAACTCCAAAGATAAAATCACCGTCTTTAATAGCTTCTTCTTTATCTTTTAAAAGAACCACGCCAGCTCCGTCGCTAAAAACCGTTCCTTCAGCACCCGAATCGAAAGGTCTGCAATGCCCATCATTACTTAGCATAGCACCTTCTTCGTATAAATGCCCAACATTAACAGGTGAATTGATAGTTGCACCACCAGCTAATGCCATTTCACATTGGCCACTGCGTATGCTTTGTACCGCTTGCGCAACGGCTAATAGAGATGTAGAGCAAGCTGATTGAACATTTACCGCCGGACCGGTAAGATTTAATGTGTAAGCCGTTCTTGTTGCAACATAATCTTTATCATTAACTGTTACAACCTGAAATTTACCAGCATTTTGTATTAATTCTGTGTTCGAAATAACGTTATTAGCATAGTATGTATTTACTCTAACACCGGCAAATACACCTATTCTGCCAGCATATTTATCTGGAATATAACCTGTTTTTTCTAATGCTTCCCATGCAATTTCAAGAAACACCCGTTGCTGTGGGTCCATTAATTCTGCAAGTTTTGGATTTATACCGAAGAAAGTTGCATCAAAATCAGCAATATTATCAATTATTCCTCTTGCTTTAATATAATCCGGATCGTTTTTTAAACTTTCTGGAACACTGGCATCCAATTCATCATCTTTAAAAAACCGGGTAGTTTCTCTCCCTTCCTTAAGGTTTTTCCAAAGTTCGTCTATAGTGTCAGCACCAGGAAATCTACCAGACATGCCAATAATGGCAACATCGGTATTTTCTCTTTTGATGATTTTTCTTTTAAGTTTTCGAGATAAATCTCGACCATCTAAAAATACGGCTAAATCAACAATCTTTGGAAACTGGTATATTTTAGTTACGCCTAATGTTAATCCAAAGCGTTCTTTTAATATTGCCACACACTTTTGAGCAAGCAAGGAATTGCCGCCTAGCTCAAAAAAGTTATCATCAACACCAACTCGTTCTACTACTAAAAGTTCTTTCCAAACATTTGCAATGTTAGTTTCTGTTTCATAGTTAGGTGCATGGTATGGGTTGGTGAGAAGGGTTGAAGCATCAGGATCTGGGAGTGCTTTTTTATCAATTTTACCATTAAGTGTTAATGGAATTTCCTGAAGCTGAACCAATAACTGAGGAACCATAAAGGTTGGCAGGCTACGCTCCAAGAAACTAATTATTTCTTTCTTGTCGTATTTACCGTCTACCACAACATATCCAATAAGTCGCTTATCGCCTAATTGTGTATCCCTTGCTAACACTACCCCTTGCTTAACACCTGGTGCTTTTTGAAGTGTGCTCTCAATTTCGCCTAATTCAATTCTATAACCCCTAATCTTTATCTGATCGTCTGTACGACCTAGATACTCAATATTGCCATCAGCTAATCGCTTAACTACATCACCGGTTTTGTAAAGTCTTTCGTTGCCATCATAGCTAAACAAATCTGCAATAAACCGCTCTTGCGTTAGGTCAGGTCGGTTTAAGTAACCCCTGGCAAGGCCGGAACCCCCAATGTGCAATTCGCCTTGCATGCCCTCTTTAACCAAAGCTCCGTTTTCATCCACAATGTGCAATCTGGCATCGGTGAAAGCTTTACCTATGGGCACTATATGGCCATATTCTGTTTCTCTTTTTACTATATGAATTAATTTCCCTATCGTGGTTTCTGTAGGGCCATAGTGGTTTACTATCTGATATGTTCTATCAGCATCTATAATAATGTCCTTGATTAATGCTGTGTAAAGTGCTTCTCCTCCAAACATTAATATTTTTTTGGGGAGCAATTCAAATCCTTTTAGACTAAGAGATTTCCAATGAGATGGAACGATTTTTAAAAAATCGATTTCATTGTTTTTAAAATATTGATGAATATAATCGACATCATTAAATTTTTCTTTGGTAAACAGATGTAGTGTTTTACCATACAATAAAGAACCAAATAATACGGTATTTCCTAAATCAGTAGCTAATGTAGCGCCAATAGCGAAGGAGTTGCAAGCAGACAAGGATAGACTATTTTCTAAACCCTCAAAATAATCTAGTAAATTTCTGTGCTCAATAAGTACACCTTTGGGTTTGCCCGTTGAGCCAGACGTATAAATAACGTAAGCAAGATTATCAGCTTGAGCATTTAAAGCAGGTAAATTATTAGAGAACTTTAATGATTCAGTCCAATTATCAGATGGATTTATAATTAGCTTTCCTTTTGCAGCTGAAAAAAAATGATCTGAATGGTTATCTGAGATTACAACATCCGCACCAGAATCTTCAAGCATAAACTCGACTCTTTCAATTGGAAATTCCGGGTCAATTGGAATATACGCAGCACCTGATTTTAAAACTGCAAGTATTGCAATCGCCATATCCACAGATTTATTTAGGCAAATCGGTACCAACGACTTTTCTGTAACACCAATAGATATTAAATGATTTGCAATCTGGTTTGTTAGTAGATTCAAATCTTTATAATTGATTTGAATGTCTTCAAAAACTATAGCAATTCTATCAGGATATATTTCAGTCTGTTCAGTAAATAAATCAATTATTGTATTCTTATTACTCATATAGAGTGATAATTTGTGGAATATTAAATGCAACTATTTATAAATTATTCTATATAACTTAATATAGCAGCAGGGAACTATTAAATAATTATTTGCTATTAAAACTGTATAGATTACAGTTGTAGCTTATCTGTGTTTCCTTTTGAATGGTATATCCCGGTGTGTTTTTATTGTCATTGCTTGAGAGTTTTAGATGTGAAAAATTTAAGCTATAATCTTAGTTTTTTTAGGGTAGATATAATTTTTTGTGCGTATAAATACATTCCAAATATAATAAAAAAAGATATTTAAAACCTGTACGAATTGTGTTACTATTAACCATAATCAACAATTTTTTTATTGTATGCTTATAATAGTAGCAAGTTAATCAACAAATGCTTTAAATTTTGATTGTAATTATATGTATTTCATCTCTAGGAAAGAACTTTATAATGATTTGGAAATGAGAAAGGGGCTTAAATCCATAAGCCCCAATAAACCAAACAAACTATTTATGAAGTGAATATATAACCCACAACAAAATAATTTGTTTTAAAAAAAAGAGATTAAAATTAATTAATCTCTTTAAGCGTTAATTTAAATCGTCCCGTTGATTTATATAACTACACAAACCTGACAATTTGCGGTCGATTAAACAATACTAAATATTCAGTATTTTTAAAATAAGTTTAATTGTGCGGGCTGATGAAGTAGAGGATTGAAGCTATACTTTTCTTCAGTAAAAAGCTCATTGCTGGTGTAGTAAATTTCACTTTCCTGATTTCGGGAAGCAACTTTAACAAAGGTTTTATCGGCTGCAGCCTTAAAAATATTTTCAACTAATAACGGGCAATTATTATCTTTTGATAAATGACTTAATAAAAGATGACTCATATAATCAGCCTTATGTTTTACAAATAAGTTTAAGGCTTCGGTATTTGATAAGTGGCCCTTGCCGCTAGTTATTCTTCTCTTTAAATAATAGGGATAACTTCCATTATTTAGCATTTCAGTATCATAATTGGCTTCTAAAAATGCTGCATGGCAATTTTTAAAATGTTTAATTAATCTATCGCAAACGCTTCCGATATCTGTAAATACGCCCACCCGAGTGTTGTTATGCTCTATAGTAAAGCTGTATGGGTCTGCCGCATCATGATGCTTTGCAAAAGCAGTAATACTTAAATTACCAATTTTAACTGGCTGCAAATCATTAAAAGGGTAGGTGTTAGTCGAATCTAAAACTAATCGGCTGTTGTATAAGGTATTTGGTGTGATGTAAACTGGCAGATTATATTTTTTGGAAAAAACAGCAAGCCCTTTTATATGGTCGCTATGTTCATGAGAAATAAAAACAGCTTTAACTTTTCTAATATCTAATCCCAAACGATACATTCTTTTTTCTACTTCTTTGCAAGAAATGCCAACATCAATTAATACGGCTTCTGTTTCATTACCGATGTAATAACAATTGCCATTGCTGCCAGAATTTATCGAAGAAAAGTATAATGCCATTGCGTTTGCAAGTTACGGCAAATAAAAAATGCAGACAAAGAATTTTATCAACCAAAATATTTAAGATACCTTATGTACAATAAGTTTAGATTTTATCATGATTTTTTGATAATCTTCCATTTCAATTTCTCTGTTTATTAGTTTTAAAAGTAGATGGATGGCGTTTTCACCAACAGATTCAGGGTTTTCCTCAACCGATGCAATTGGGGGTAAATCTAAATAATTTATAAAAGAGCTATTTCCAAAACCTATGCATTCAATCTCATTTACGCCTGGATGATTGATACTCCTTAAATATTTTATCGCATCAAATAAAATTGGTTCTTTAAAAGCAACTAAAGCAGTGGGTATATTTTCACTGTTTCCGAATAGTTTTTTTATCGCCGATATGGTATTTTCTTTATCAAAATCGGTGTAGGCAACTAATTCTGCATCGAAAGAAACATTACTATCCTTTAAGGCATTTATGTAGCCATTAAAGCGGTCGTGGGTAAAATTAATCATCTTAGGCCCACCCAGGTAGGCAATTTTAGTATGCCCTCTATCTATCAGAAATTTTGTTGCCTGGTAACAGCCCTGAAAAGTATTTCCTAAAACTTTATGGCATTTGATATTGAAACTCGGATTGCGGGTATAGTAAACCACAGGAGTACCAATGCCTTCGAATTGTTCAAAATGAGCAAAATCTTGAGTATTTTTGGAAATGGCAACAATCAAGCCATCAACTCTGCTCTTTAGTAACATATTGGCAAGTTGAATTTCTTTGTCGGAATCATCATGAGATTGAGCAATTATTACATTATAGCCATTTGCCATAGCAAATTGTTCAACACCGTAAATGCTTCTGGTAAAAAAATGGTCGAGCAGATTAGGTAAGATAATTCCGATTATTCTCGATTTCCGTTCCTTTAAATTAATAGCAGATTTATTTGGTGTGAAATGAAGTTCCTTCGCCATTTCTTGTACACGCTTTTTTGTGTACTCGTTAATTGTAGGGTAGTTATTTAAAGCTTTTGATACAGTAGAAACAGACATTTTTAACCTTTCGGCCAAAAACTTTAAAGTAATCGGGCTATTGTTCATCTTCATTTCCTTCAACTATGCATAGTTAAGAAAAATGCTTAATTATTTCAAACGTTTGAAATACTTCTACAATCCGTATTAAAGGTTTTTTAAAGCATTTCGTAAATTTTATTACCAGTCATTTTTTACATTCGTTTGTAGTTAAATCATTTTAGATATTCAACTGAAATGGATTTTTTTAAAATAATTATTAAGCTACAAAACATATTAACCAGCAATGTAAATCTAGCCATTAGGAATAAATCAATATATTTGAAATCGTTCATCCTCAATAATAAGAATGAACTTTTTGAACCTTTATTTATTGTTTTATCCCTTGAAACATCATTATTTGGAAATGATGTTTCTAAAAATTTAAATTGATATGCCAAATTTTAAAGTTAGAGCCTTTATAATATTCTTCTCGCTTGTTTACTCGGTAACACATGCCCAGGTTAGCTCTATTCAAAACATTCAGGCTCGTAAAATTCAAAGTTTAAATGGTAAATGGAATTATATTATAGATCCTTACGAAAATGGATTTTATGACTATCGGCATCAACCATACGATCAGTCAAAAACGGCGACCGGAGGTTTCTTTGACGATAAAGAACAAAAAGATAAAACGGAACTGATTGAATATAATTTTGATGGTTCGCCGCAAATGAATGTTCCAGGCGATTGGAATTCTCAATCGGAAAAACTAGAGCTCTACGAAGGAACTGTTTGGTTGCGCAAGAAATTTAATGCACAACCAGAAAAAGCAAAGCGCTATCTTATTTACTTTGGTGCAGTAAACTATGAGGCCCACGTTTATCTCAACGGTAAAAAATTAGGTGTTCATAAAGGAGGTTTTACACCCTTTCAGTTTGACGTTACAGGTAAGCTAAAAGCTGGTAATAACACATTGGTTGTTAAGGCAGATAACGTACGCAAGCAAGATGAAATCCCTACAGTAAATACAGATTGGTGGAATTATGGTGGGATTACCCGTGATGTGTATTTGGCAGAATTGCCAGAACATTTTATCAGCGATTACAAACTTCAGCTAGAGAAAGGGAGTAACAATTTATTAAATTTTAATTTAAAGTTAAATGATTCATCTTCAGGTCAGGAGGTTTCTGTATCTATACCAGAACTTAATTTAGAAAAGAAGTATAAAACCGATAATGAAGGAAGAATTAGTGACCAGTTTGTTTGGAATAATCTTAACCTTTGGTCGCCAGAAAACCCTAAACTATATACGGTTAATGTAAAATCTGGTAATGAAAGCATAGATGACAAAATAGGTTTTAGAACGATTGAGGTTTTAGGAGATAGCATCATGCTAAATGGTAAATCTGTTTTTCTTCGCGGAATTTCCCTGCATGATGAAAATCCACTTTTAGCAGGTCGATTACGAAGTGAGGGTGATATGCGAATGATGCTTCAATGGGCTAAAGATTTAAACTGTAATTATGTTCGGCTGGCGCATTATCCGCATAACGAAGAAATGCTTCGCTTAGCCGATGAAATGGGTTTGTTGGTTTGGGCAGAAGTGCCGGTTTACTGGACCATTAGTTGGGAAAATCCAGTTACTTATGCCAATGCAAAACAGCAATTAACAGATTTAATTCAGCGAGATAAAAACCGGGCAAGTGTAATTGTTTGGTCTATTGGAAATGAAACCCCATTAAGCGCTCCACGGTTAAGTTTTATGAGCAATTTAGCAGAAACGGCAAGAAGTTTAGATGATACAAGATTAATTGCTGCGGCTTTAGAAGTGCACAGAGAAGGTAATACCATGATTTTAAATGATCCATTAGGTGAAAAAATTGATTTGGTAAGTTTTAATGAATATGCAGGCTGGTATTTCGGCGGCACACCTGGCGAAATCACAAAATATGATTTCAATATCAAATACAAAAAACCCGTTGTAGTAACAGAGTTTGGCGGCGATGCCTTAGCCGGTTTTCATGCTGATGAAAATACCAGATGGAGCGAAGAATATCAGGAAGCATTGTATAAAAATCAAATTACCATGCTAAGTAAAATATCTGCCTTACGCGGGATGACACCCTGGATTTTAGCCGATTTTCGTTCGCCAAGAAGGCAACATCCTGTTTATCAGAATTTTTGGAACAGGAAAGGATTAATTAGTGAAACCGGAAAACGAAAAAAGGCATTTTATGTGCTTAAATCATTTTACGATCAGATGCAGACAAAATATAAATAACCGCATTATTTTTATCAATTTAAAATTTATTAATGACTGAAAAATTGAATATCTTTTCCTTAAAAAACAAAGTAATTGTTGTAACCGGTGCTACTGGCGTACTAGGAGAGGCATTTGTAAACGGACTCGCAGCTGCTGATGCAACAGTTGTTATTATTGGTAGAAATGAAGAAGTTGCCCAAGCACGAGTTAATAAAGTAATTAAAAGCGGTGGCAAAGCCATTTATATAATTGCTGATGTAATGAACGAGGAAGATTTGCTAAAAGCAAATGCGAAAATAACCACTGAATTTGGAAAAATTGATGGTTTGGTAAATGCAGCGGGAGGAAATGTTGCAGAAGCCGTAGTTCAACCCGGTAAAGATATTTTTGATTTAAACATTGGCGCTTTAAAGCAGGCATTTGATTTAAATTTGTTTGGTACCATTTTGCCAACGCAAATATTCGGCAAAGAACTTGCAAAACAAGGCGGTAGCATAGTAAATATTTCATCAGTTTCAGCATCGCAGGCGGTTACCAGGGTTTTAGGCTATTCTTTGGCAAAATCTGCTATA
Organism: Pedobacter sp. Leaf132; assembly: GCF_920984695.1. Taxonomy (NCBI): domain Bacteria; kingdom Pseudomonadati; phylum Bacteroidota; class Sphingobacteriia; order Sphingobacteriales; family Sphingobacteriaceae; genus Pedobacter; species Pedobacter sp. Leaf132. The sequence continues at coordinate 150,647 of NZ_CAKLBO010000002.1, forward strand.
GATAGTTACACAAAGTGGATGGCTGTTGAATTGGCTAACCGTTATGGCGAAAAATTACGCATGAATGCCATTGTGCCTGGCTTTTTTATTACAAACCAAAACCGACAATTGTTAACCAACCAAGACGGAACCTTAACGGCAAGGGGAGAGGCGATTATTTATAAAACACCCTTTAAAAGGTTTGGAAACCCCGATGAATTAATTGGGGCTTTGGTTTATCTGTTAAGCGATGCATCGAAATTTGTTAATGGAGAAACCTTAACTGTTGATGGTGGATTTGGAGCATATTCTGGAGTATAATTTATGGAAAAAAAATATAAAAAATTAGAACAAACCTGGCGTTGGTATGGTCCGAACGACCCGGTTTCATTACAAGATGTAAAACAGGCTGGCGCAACCGGAATTGTTACCGCTTTACATCATATTCCTCACGGAGAAATTTGGCCTTTAGAAGATATTCTGGAACGCAAAGCGATAATTGAATCATCTGGTTTAACATGGTCTGTTGTAGAAAGTGTTCCTGTGCATGAGGCTATTAAAACCCGAAGAGCTGATGCGGATAAATACATTGGAAATTATAAGGTTTCTTTAAAAAATCTAGCTCAATGTGGGATTAAAATTGTTTGCTATAATTTTATGCCGGTGTTAGATTGGACAAGAACACAGTTGGATTTAGAAATGGCCGACGGCTCTAAAGCTTTGTATTTTAATTGGATTGATTTGGCTGTTTTTGATATTTATATATTGAAAAGACCTGGAGCTGATACCGATTATCCAAAATATGTACTTGAACGTGCAGCGGCAAAATTTTCAACATTAAATCAGCAGCAATTAGATGATTTGAGGATTAATGTGTTAATGGGAATTCCAAATGAAAAAGAAATTGAATTGGAAACTTTAAGGAATAGCATCAGCGAATACGAAAAAATTGGCTTCAATGGTTTAAGAGAAAATCTGGTTTATTTTCTATCTGCTATTGCTGATGTTTGCGAGCATGAAGGCATAAAAATGACTATCCATCCTGATGATCCTCCATATCCGATTTTAGGTTTACCACGTATTGCCAGTACAATTGATGATTTTAATTACATCCTGCAAAATGTAGATAAACCTTTTAATGGTGTATGTTTTTGTACAGGTTCTTTAGGCGCAGGCGTTGATAATAATGCTTTGCAGATTTTTAATGTGATAAAAGAAAGAGTCTATTTTGCGCATTTACGAAACGTAACCAAAGATGAAGATGGCAGTTTTTATGAAGCAGATCATTTAGGTGGCGATGTAAATATGTATGAAATTATGAAGGCTTTAAGTGAAGAGAATGCCCTCCGTGATAAATCAATTCCATTCAGACCAGACCATGGCCATCAAATGCTCGATGATTTGGCGAAACAATCCAATCCCGGCTACTCAGCTATCGGTCGTTTGAGAGGTTTAGCCGAATTGAGAGGCTTAGAAGTTGGAGTAACTGGTAATTATTAACAAAAGGTTCTGTTTATTTTCAAAACAGAACCTTTTTTGTTAGCATATAAAACATCCATAGTGTACCTTTGTTATCAATCATCACTTAAACGTTCTACTTTAATTAAGTAAAAATTATAAATTGTAATTATGGAAGAACAGTCGAATACTGGAAAAAGAATATTAAAACCTTCGGTTATCCATGATGATTTACCTAAAGTTAAAAAACCGGAGCATTTAAGAAAACATTCTACATCTGATGAGGATATGCTACCTGAGAATCCGGAGAGAAATTATCACCATGAAGAAATTCATTCTTTAACGGATAGCCATGATGAGATTAAGCATGCAGATGACGATATTTGGAATGGTGAAGATGCCTAATTAGCAAGGTTAATATTGCTCTCCAAAAGAAAACCATTAAAATTATACTGGGCAAATTTATTCAGTGCTTCAATCTTATTTTGAACGTGCAAGCGTTTGTAAATGTTTTTGCAATGATTTTTGACAGTATTTTGGCTAATATTCAACTTCTCCGAAATTTCTTTATACAAAAGTCCTTCGCTTAATGATGACAGAACTTCCAATTCCCGATGACTTAATCCAAATTTATTTTCATCAGTTTTCTGTTGGAGCATGCCAATAACTTTTCTTGCAATGTAAGGGCTCATAGGTGCGCCACCGTTATATAATTCTACAATTGCGTTCTGGATTTCTAAATAGCTTGCACCCTTTACAATATATCCTGAAGCGCCAGCTTTTAGTGCGCTAAAGACATGCTCATCGTTTTGATATCCAGTACAAATAAGAAACTGTGTATCAGGTAGTAAGGTCTTTATTTGGTTGATTAGGTCAATACCACTGAGCATCTTAAGTTTTATATCTATAATTACGATATTTGGTGTATGTATCATCAAACCCTAAATCGCTTCCTCGGCGTTAACATAAATTCCCGAAATGCTAAATAGGTCGTTCTGTTCAATTGCCGAAACCAAAGCTTTACGGTATTTATCGTGATCTTCTACAATAGAAATTGAAATCATAACTGCAAATTTAACTTGTACTAAGATATACATTAATTAAACAGTATACTATAATAATGCATTTTTAATACTACATTTGCATAAGTATTTTATTTATTAAATATGTAATTATTATACTAAGTGAAAGCATACCTAATCTTAGAATCACCACATAGTTATTGGTTGGCATTCGTAATTTTTATTTGTTTATTATGGATAATTCATTATTACTCTTTACGTAGAATTTTTAATCAGAGAAAAAAAAATAACCTTATTGATTCTGTAAATGAAAATGCAATTTATACAGAACGTAAGCGTATAAGTTTAGAAATGCATGATGAAATAGGCCCGAATTTGTCTGCCTTAAAATTATATTGTGAACTGGCGCTCAAAAATGGAAACAGTGCTGATGAGATAAAACAAATCTCTCTAATGGTAAATGAGCTGAGCGAAAAAATTGTTGAGGTAACTTGGAATTTAAATCTTGAAGGTGATACACTGGAAAATCTAATAGACTTTATTTACGAACAATCTCGAAAGCTTTTCGCCTATTCGGATATATCTTTAAAAGTTACATTTCCTAAAGTAATTCCAACAGTTCAAATAAATAATCAATCTAAAAGAGACATTTATTTATTAATTAAAGAATTAATACATAATTCGCTTAAGCACTCTAAGGCAAAACAAGTACTGCTGGCAATTTCTATTTATAAAGGTGCTATTGTTTTTTTAATTAAGGATAATGGGGTAGGTTTTAATCCAAATATTATCAAATCAAACTCCACCGGTTTAAACAATGCAAAAGAGCGTGTAAAACAACTAAAGGCGAGCATTATGCTGGATAATAGTAACGGAACTATGATTACGGTAAAGATTCCTCTGATAAGCCTTTCGAATGAAGAAAATATTATAAATTAAAAAAGGCTTCCAGTTTGCACTGAAAGCCTTTAAAAAGTACCCCGGAAGGGATTCGAACCCCTGACCCACGGTTTAGAAAACCGTTGCTCTATCCAACTGAGCTACCGAGGCCCATTTTTTTGTGTGTGCAAATATAGAAGTTCTTACGAATAAGCAGAAATAATTTTGAATAATTTCTTAACTATCATTTAACCCCTTAGTTATTAGTTATTTAATTTTTGCTTTTATTCTGTTTTTTATTCAAGCTTAAGAATTTTATCTTATGGAAGCCATATTCTCAATCTAATTATCATACTTCAATAATCTAAATAAAAATAATTTGATTTATTTAAATTAAAATTTAGATTTGTCTAAAAAAATATTTAGATAAATTGATATGTCTTTTAAATCCCTAATAATTGCATCACTAATTTCTTTTATTCCGATTATAGTTTTTGGGCAAAAATTAACTATACAAGGTTCAATTCTCTCCAGAAATTTACCCGTTGAGGGCATTACGGTTAAACTATATCCCGGAACGATAACATCAAAAACAAATTCATCAGGCATATTTAAAATTGGCGAACTCAGTGCAGGAAGCTATCAATTAATCTGTTCAGGTATTGGTTATCAATCCTTAAAATACAAGGTTGACTTAAAATCTGATTCGACAGTGAAAATCGAACTAACTGAAAATACATCAAACTTAAATGATGTGGTGATAACAGGCATGAGCAGGGCAACTGAATTAAGGAAGAGCCCTGTACCGATTGCAGTGCTTTCTAAAAGAAATATGGATCAAAATGTAAATACAAATCTTATTGATGCTATTGTTAAAGGTATTCCCGGCGTTTCGGCGGTTACAACAGGTACGAATGTTTCAAAGCCTTTTATACGAGGTTTAGGCTATAATCGCGTACTAACATTGTATGATGGTTTGCGCCAAGAAGGTCAACAATGGGGTGATGAGCATGGAATTGAGGTTGATGAATACGGTATATCCAGAGCAGAAGTAGTTAAAGGTCCGGCAAGTTTAACTTATGGCTCTGATGCACTGGCAGGCGTAATAAATATGATTCCAGGCAATATTGATATTTCAGATAAAACTTTAAAAGGAGATGTAACAATAAATTATCAAAGCAATAATGGGATGGTTGGCACATCATTAGGTTTGCTTTATGCAAAAAATGATTGGAAATATGCTTTTAGGGCTACAGGAAAAGCTGCCCATAATTATTATAATAAGGTTGATGGATATGTCTTCGGTACTGCTTTTCAGGAATTTAATTTATCTGCTTCAGCCAGGATTGATAAAAAATGGGGTTATTCAAAAACTGCGGTTACTTATTACGACAACTTAATGGAAATTCCGGATGGTAGCAGAGATTCTTTAACCAGACAGTTTACAAAGCAAATATTCGATTTTGGAGATGATATTAAAAACCGACCGATTGTTGCTGATAATGAATTAAAAAGCTACGTTATAAATCCGCTCCATCAGCATATTCAACATTTTAGATTTTACAATACGAGCCAGATAAAATTTGCAAACAGCGATTTAAACTTTTTATTTGGTGGGCAGCAAAGCGTTCGCAGAGAATATAACCATCCAACCTTCCCTAGTCAGGCGGGCTTAAATGTGGTTTTAAATACCTTAAACTATGATGTTAAATATAATTTACCTGACATTAAAGACATAGAAAGCACAATTGGTATTAATGGTATGTTGCAAGGAAACAGGAGTAAAAATGCAACAGATTTCCCTATACCTGATTATGATTTATTTGATATTGGTGCATTTTATTTTGCCAAGAAAAGTTTTGGAAAGGTAGATGTATCTGGAGGCGTAAGATTGGATAGGAGGAACATTAGCTGGAATAATTTTTATGTGGGTACAAATTCGCAAACAGGTTTTGGTAAAAAAGTTGATGCGAATGCGCCAAATGCAACGCTGCAATTTCCTCACTTTAACAAAAATTATTATGGCCTATCGGGAAGTTTAGGCTTAACTTACAATATTTCAGAAAAGTTTTTAATCAAGGCGAACCTTGCAAGGGGTTATCGGGCGCCAAATATTACAGAAATTGGCTCTAATGGCTTAGATCCTGGAGCACACATCGTTTATTTAGGTAACCGAACTTTTAAACCAGAATTTAACCTTCAGCAAGATTTAGGAATTATCAGCTATTTTAAAGATGCAGATTTGAGTCTTGAAGTTTTTAATAATGATATACAAAATTACATTTTTCAATCTAGGTTAACTGATGAAAATGGAAATCCAGTTGTGGTAGTCCCAGGAAATTTAACGTATCAATATCAACAATCTAAAGCCAGACTTTATGGCGCAGAGTTTAGTGCAAATATTCATCCTTCAAATTTAAAATGGCTAAGTTTTAATAATAGCATTGCTTACGTAGTTGGTTTGAATAAAAATGAAGCGCTTTTAAATCAATATGGCAATGAAGCTAAGTATTTGCCATTTATTCCACCATTGCAAATTCGATCGGAGATTAAGCTAACTTCAACAACACAGCACGTTTTATTTAGCAAACCTTATTTTAAGATAGATGCCGTTATTGCTGCGAATCAAAATAAATTTTATGCTTTAGATGATACTGAAAGTTTTACTGCGGGCTATACCTTAATTAACGCCGGAATTGGCACAGGGATAAAATCAAAGTCTAATAAAACAGTTCTTGATGTTTTCATTCAATGCGATAATATTTTTAACACGGCTTATCAGGCTCATTTAAACCGCTTAAAATATTTTGAATATTACACGGAGTATCCAAATGATAAAAGCGGTATTTTTAACATGGGCAGAAATTTTAGTTTTAAAGCCATTATACCTTTTTAATGTAAAGTGGATGATGGATGAGCTGTAACTGAGTTGAGCTGGTTGATGTTTTGCTGGTATTGGGAGATTAAATAGCTAATAAAACTTAAGTTATTTCACATTATTCATCTTACATCTTCCCTTATCCATTTTCATTATCTTTACTTTATGGAAGAATCTTTAAGCGAACAGCGAATTAATTTTTTAAGGTCATCAATAGGTGCAGTGATTTCGAATTCGCCATCTAATTATATGAATTGGCTGGCGCCGGTTTTGGTAAAGGCAGAATACGGCATTCTTGTTTGTAAATACACGGTTAGAAAGGAAATGACAAATCCTTTTCAAATTTTGCACGGCGGTGTTACTGCCGGCATAATTGATGATTTAATAGGAGCCACAGTTTTTACAATGGGTTTAAATGATCGTTTTACAACGGTAAACAATTACATCGACTATTTTGCACCAGTAAACGAAGGTGAAGAAATTATTGCAGAAACGGCTATCGTAAAGAAGGGAAAAACCATTTTAAATCTTCAATGTGAAGTTTTTTTGCCCTCAAAAAATCGCTTAATTGCTAAAGGTTATTCTAACATGTTAAATATAGGTTAAGCTATTCTTATTGGTTTTGAGATAATTTATCAATTCCTTTAAATTAACAAAACATTCTCCTTATCTCAATGTTATAAATTAACCAAAAATATAATGAGCCATGTTAGAAAATTATTCAACTCTGCAATTTATTGTTCGAGGCAAGATTTTTAAAGGTTTTTGCATGCGAATACACGACGACTTTCATGAAACTTATGCTGTTGTTTTAGATGGTTACCATTCTTTTTGTGTCTGGTTAGATAATAAAAATGAAAAATGGTGCGCTTCTAAAAATGTAGCTATCGAGGCTGATGCACTCGATGAAATCATTAGCAGAATTTCAATAACACCTCAGGTTTCTTAAAAATCTGATTTTAAAAAAAAAGCTTGAGCGTTACAGAAAACATTCAAGCTTTTTTTTTGGATTAATATTTTTATCCGAAAAATAGATAAGCCAAACCTATTGCTGTACATACGCCCACTAAATCTGCCAAAAGCATTGCTCCAATTGCATATCTGGTGTTTTTTATGCTTATTGATCCAAAATATACCGCAATTACATAAAAGGTTGTATCAGATGCACCTTGAAATATCCCAGATAAACGACTGGCAAAGGAATCTGCTCCATAAGTTTCCATTGTGCTCACCATCATTCCCCGAGCAGCACCGCCACTTAAAGGTCTTATTAAAGCGGTTGGTAAGCCTTCTACAAAACGCGTATCTGCACCTAAATAGGCAAAGAACGTTTTTATTCCTGAAATTACTACCTCAAACGTTCCGCTGGTTCGCAGCATGCTTATTGCAACCAACATCCCAACTAAATAGGGGATGATTTTAATTGCAGTATCAAAACCATTTTTAGCACCATCGATAAAAGCATCAAATACATCAATTTTTTTATACAAAGCACCAAGAATGATTAATAAAAACACTAATAAAATTAATCCATTGCTTAATATGCCTGAGAATGATTTTATACCATTTGCATCTAACGATGTTATATAAAGTACCAGTGCTGCAATTATCGTTGATAAACCCAAAATCCATCCGATTACAACAGGTTGTAGCAAGTTTATTTTTTGTTTGAATGAAACAATTAACATGGCCGCAATAGTGCCAACAAAAGTTACAATTAAGCATGGAATGAATATATCGGTTGGATTTGATGCATTTTGAGATGCACGAATGGCAATTACGCTTACCGGTATTAAACTTAAACCTGCTGCATGCAAACACAAAAACATTATTTGCGAGTTTGATGCTGTATCCTTACTTGGATTCAACTCCTGTAAACTTTCCATTGCTTTTAACCCAAATGGCGTTGCTGCATTATCTAAGCCTAATAAATTGGCTGAAAAATTCATTATCATGTGTCCCATAGAAGGATGACCTTTAGGGATTTCGGGAAATAATTTGGAAAAAAAAGGACCAACTATTCTGGATAACAGGCGAATACCTCCAGCTCTTTCGGCGATACTCATAAAGCCCATAAATAAGGCTAAAATTCCAACCAGTTTGAAACACAGTTCAACTGAAACCCAGCAAGTTTCTATAATTCCATCTAATTTAAGTGGGTTTGCCTCATCGCTTGCTTTTCCAACTACCATCCAATTGAAAATATCACTTTGCCCAAAGAAGAAGCATTTGATAGCCGCCACAACAATCGCAACAATTATAAATGCCGACCAAATTCTACTTAATGCCATTTGTGTTGTTTAGTTTTTTTTGATAGGTGTAAAATAGATTTTTTTTCTTTAGAAACATAATAAGTAAAAAAGCAGTATTGCAAGAAACTTACATCGGGATATTTAAAAATAATGAACAAAAAATCCGTAGTAATAGCAATGCTACCAACTACGGATTTGTCTTTAATCTTAGTTTTTAAACTTTACACTTTTAACTTTAAGATTTAAACTTTACACTCTAAACCTTAAACTTTACACTTTTAACTCTATACTTTCAACTCTATTAAGGCTTATCATCAGTTAATTCAAAGCCCCATGTTTTACCTTTTTCAGTTGCTGGTACTCCGCTAGTCATCCAGGCTGGAGCTTTTGCACCTTTTAAATAGTGATCAAAAAACTGCTGCTCACGAATTTGAATATCTTTACGATTTTGGCGTTGAACCAAATTATGTGCTTCGCCATTATAATTTAACATCCAAACCGGCTTTCCTAAACGACGTAAACCTGTAAACATTTCAATACCCTGATACCAAGGCACAGCTCCATCAGCATCATTTGCCATTACCACAACCGGAGTATTTACTTTAGGAAACATAAATAATGGAGAGTTTTCTGTATAAAGCTCTGGTTTTTCCCAAAGTGTTGCTCCAATACGGCTTTGTGTTTTTTCATACTGGAACTGGCGGTTCATGCCACTTTCCCAACGAATACCACCATAAGCCGAGGTCATATTTACCACCGGTGCACCTGCCCAAGCTGCTGCATACATATCATTTTGAGTGATTAGATAGGCAACCTGGTAACCGCCCCAGCTTTGTCCCTGAATACCGATTTTATTTCCATCAACCCAAGTATTTTTCTTTAAACTTTCTACTCCAGAATTTATAAATTCTACCGCCGATTGGCCAGGATGACCAGTTGTGTAAGTAATATCCGGAGCAAAAACTAAATACCCATTACTTACGAAGAAAGAAATATTTAATCTGGAAGGTGTAGGGGCCGGAGCCTGGTAACTATACAATCCATCTGATAATTTCTCGTAGAAGTAAACAATCATCGGGTATTTTTTACTCGGGTCGAAGTTTTCCGGCTTGTATAAAATCCCTTCAGACTGAAATCCTTTCGGAGTAGTCCATTTTACCAATTCTGCAGTTCCCCAGTTGTAATTTTGCTGTTGAGGATTTGTATTAGTTAATTTAGTTTCTGTTTTAAAATCGGTTGTAACATATACATTTGGCGATTCAACATAGTTTCCTTTGTCAAAAATATATACATCAGCATCCTTTGCTTTTAATAAGTTTGAGTATTTGTTTTTACTCATCACAACCAAATCAGGATTTTTTACAGCGCCAACATTTTTGCGATAAAAACCATTTTCTTTAGTAGCATTATTAAAGCCATCTAACCAAACTAATTCATTTGATTTTACAAATTTGGTATCTGCACCACGCTCAAATCTATTATCTTGTTGTGTTTTGTGGTAACGAAGTGTGATTTTATTTTGACGACCAAAGTTATTCGTGATATTTTTAGCCGGAGATTTTCCATCTGGTGAAAATGACCAGATATCGTACTTATCATAAATTAATACAGCTTTATCATCTTCGGTCCAGGTTGCAACGCCATAAGCCCTTGCATTATCGGGTACATCATTATCTTCATCGGCAAATTTAACAGTCATACCAGTATTTAACTGTACAACTTTAGCAGATGCAATATTATACGTAAACCAGTTTGAGGTGTTTTCATCAAAATAGATTACATAATTGCCACCAGGCGAAGCCATAGCATTACCATTCAATTTCTCGATAATTTTTTTGCGTTCGCCGGTTTTTGTATTTACCAGATAGTAATCTTTTGTTGTTGAACCACTCCATTGCGATTCTATTCTTCTACCAAAATCAGTTGAAGCTAAAACGAAATCTGCGTCGCCTTCTTTAACTAAATTTGCATCAGGCAATTTCAAATCTGTTAATGGGATAACCTTCGGATCGCTACTAAAAACATCAATTACAGATAAGAAACTTCTTTTGCCATCTCTATCTGCATTTTTTAACTGCATAGGTTGCAAATAATCGTCTTTATAATTCCATATATCTACTTTTGCAACCTCAAAATCTACAATAGTTGTATCCTTTGCTTTTTTAACTGGTGCAATGCCGAAGAATAATTTTTTGCCATCCTTGCTGAATGAAACACGTCCATCGCCACTAACAGACCATTTGGTTGGCAAGCCTGGCATGTCAAAATCAACAATCGTTTGTGCGGTATCTAAAGATAGGGCGTTATAATAAACGTTGTAATCTTTAATTTCCTGTTTCTCCGGACTTTGTTCTCCGAGGAATGCTAAATGTTCACTCTCCTCATCAAACGTAAAGCCTTTAAAAGTACCTTTACCTTTTATTAGCGTTTTTAATGTTCCTTTTTCCGTATTTAAAAGAAATACGCCTTGTGGTGCAGTTTTGTCTTTTTTAGAACCCACGCTGGCAAAAGCTAATTGCTTCCCATCTTTACTAAATGTATATTCTGTTACAAATTTGTAAGTCTGCTCTGTTCCGGTTAATAGATTTCTAACGATTAAATCAGTTCCTTCATCTTTTTTTGCTCCGCCTGCAGGTTCATCATCAGCAAAATCAAAAGCTGAATCTTTTTTGGGTACTGTAGCCGAAGCTTTTTTAGCGGTATCGGGTTTATCTAATTGATAGGCTAAAAAACCGCTTCCATTTTCAGGGAATTTGTATGATTTTACCCGGGCAACTTTAGTTACTGCGTTTGTTGTAAGGTTGGCTATCCCTAAGGTGTCTTTAGGCATTGCGTCGGGTTTGGTTTTTTTAATTTTCGCTTGGCGTAAGGCTTTATAAGCTGGTTTAATTAAAAAAGCAGCAAATTTAGAATCGTTACTAAACTGACCTAATGATGCCCTCGGAATGGTTAATTTCGAGTTGCTTTTTAGATTGGTAATGTATAAAGTAGCATCACCTTCTTGCTGTGCAACGCTATACAAAGCTAATTGTCCGTTATTTGATAATTGCTTGGTACCAATAGCCTCCCAGGTATCGTACACTTTATGATCCAGCGGTTTCTTTTGAGCAAAGGTATAGCTGGCAACGAAAAGAAAAAATATCGTTAGTCTTTTTTGCATTTTATGAATGATTAATTAGTTGGTTGAGATTTCAATTCTTAAAAATTGCAAAATTTTGGCTTATTAAGAAAGATGTATGCCAAATTTTACAAAAACTAAGTCTTTTATAACAAAAAACCCGATTGCAAATCATGCAATCGGGTTTTTTATCAATATTAGGAATACTTATTTTTTTCCTTTTGTCTGAGTTTGTTGCTGCTGACGCATGTAATCATCTAAACGTTGTTGAAATTTAGATTTTTTCTTTTTCTCGTCAGCTGGTCTTGCTTTATTTTGTTGAATTAAAGCGTGAATTTTATCATCATCAACCATTTTACGAATTAAAAACTGCTGACCGAAAGTCATTAAGTTGGCCAAGAAATAATAGTAATTTAATCCCGCTGGGTAACTATTTAACACGCCTAGGAAAATGATTGGCATAATGTAACCAATGTATTTCATCTGGCCGGTAGCACCAGAAACCTGATTGTTAAAATAAGTCATGATTAGTGTAGAGATGGTCATCAATACACACATTAAACTCAAGTGGTCGCCAATAAATGGTAATTTAACACCGAATCGGATAAATTCATCGTAAGTAGATAAATCTTTCATCCATAGGAAGCTTTCTTGCCTTAACTCAAAAAGGTTAGGGAAGAAAAAGAAGAAAGCCATTACCAGTGGCAATTGTAAAACCATTGGCAAACACCCACCAAGCGGATTTACACCTGCTTTTTTGTAAAGTTTTAAATACTCCTGTTGAACTAGAGTTGGATTGTCCTCGCCAACTTTTTCCTTAATTTCGTCCATTTCGGGCTTTAAAACCCTCATTTTAGCCATTGATAAATATGACTTGTATGTTAATGGCGATAAAGCAACTTTTAATAATATGGTTAAAACAAGAATGATTAAACCATAATTCCAGCCAAAGCTGTTCAAGAAATTAAATACTGGTAATACGATAAAACGGTTAATGTATTTCAACGGCCAGTAACCCATATCAACTTGTTGCTCTAAATCGTAACCTTGAGCTTTAAGTTCGGAGAATTTATTGGTGCCGAAATAGAATTCCATTTCGTAAACCTGGTTTGCCTGATGCGCATAAGGCAATTGCATATTAGCGCTGTAGTTTTTAACCAAACCAGGTGTTGTTGGAACTTTAACTTCCAAAGTACCTTTATCAAAAGCTTGTTTTGAAATTAAAGATGCCGAGAAAAAGTGTTGTTTAAACGAAATCCACTGAATTTTACCTTTGGTAAGTTCTTCTTTTTCATCTTTTGAAACGCTTAAATGATCTACATCACCATCTAAATATTTGTAATAAGGTGCAGAATAACGGTGCTCGCTTTCTAATGATTTTTCTTGCTGTAAAAGCGTTGCATCCCAGTTAAGGTTAATGGTATTGTTAGCAATTACTTGTTGTAAACCAACTAAATTAATATTAAAATTAACTTTATTGCTTGCAGGTTTTAAGTCATAAACAAACTCTACATAAGCATTTGCACCGTAATCAGCATGCATGGTAACTTTATTCCCTGCCTTTGTAGGTTTAAAATATAAATCGTTTGTATTGATGGTTTTACCTGCAGCATTTAAGATTAAGCCAAATTTATTGGCCTCGCCTTGAAATAAAATAGAAGGCTTGCCATCAAAAGTTTTCTGCCCTTTAATTTCAACTGAAGATATTTTACCACCTTTATTACTTAGCGTAATTAACAGCTTTTCATTATCTAATACTGTATTTGCTTGTGTGCCACTCAAAGCTGTTCCGAATGGACCTTTTAAAGCTAAAGAATCAACCGCCGGGGTAGATGCTATAGTATTTTTAACAGTATCTTTTGGTGCTACAACAGCTCCGGCTTTTTTAAGAGAATCTTGTTGTTCGGTTTCTTTGGCTTTTTTAAGTTCCGCTTCACTTGGTTTGAAGAAGTAGAATGATCCTGCCAAAATGATCATAATCAGGAATAATCCTGTAAAGGTATTTCTATCCATTATTTGTATTTATGCTGCTGTTAATTTGTTTTTTTCTTAGCATACTCCATTGCAGCGGCCACAAATTTAACAAAAAGTGGGTGAGGATTTGCTACTGTTGATTTTAATTCCGGGTGAAATTGTCCGCCAACAAAGAAAGGGTGATTTTTAAGCTCAACAATCTCTACTAAGTTTGTTTGAGGATTTATTCCAGAAGCAATCATTCCAGCTTCTTCGTATTGTTTTAAATAATCGTTGTTAAACTCAAAACGATGGCGGTGGCGCTCGTTAATATGTTGTTTACCGTAAATAGCGAAAGCCTTAGTGCCTTTTTTAATATCGCAAGGGTAAGAGCCTAAGCGCATAGTGCCACCCATGTTTACAATATTTTTCTGCTCCTCCATCATGTTGATAACCGGATTTACAGCCTCAGCATCAATCTCTGTAGTGTGTGCACCTTTCAAGCCCAAAACATTGCGGCCGTATTCGATAACTGCACACTGCATGCCAAGGCAAATCCCAAAAAATGGAATATTATGCTCACGAACATATTTTATGGCATCGATTTTTCCTTCAATACCACGACTTCCAAAACCTGGAGCAACTAAAACACCTTGTAAATGCCCTAATTTCTCTTTCACATTATCAGGAAAAATGCTTTCGGAGTGAATATATTCTACCTTTACTTTACATTCATTTTTTGAACCAGCGTGTACAAATGATTCAATAATTGATTTATATGCATCAGGTAATTCTACGTATTTACCAATTAAACCTATTTTAACTTCAGCGGTTGGGTTTTTTAAGCGACCGAGGAAATCTTTCCAGCTTTCCATATCCGGATCGTTTTTAGTTGGTAATTTCAGCTTTGCTAAAACAGTTTTATCTAATTGCTCTTTCAACATCAACAAGGGCACATCATAAATTGTAGATGCATCCATCGATTCGACTACTGCATTGATGTTAACGTTACAAAATAAAGCGATTTTTTTTCTTAAATCGGCGCCTAGGTGATGCTCGGTTCTACAAACCAAAATATCTGGTTGAATACCATATTCCAATAAGGCTTTAACAGAGTGTTGTGTAGGTTTTGTTTTTAACTCTCCGGCGGCAGCCAAATAAGGCACTAGAGTTAAGTGAATAACAATCGCATTTGAACTGCCTTCTTCCCATTTAAACTGACGAACAGCTTCTATAAATGGTAAAGATTCTATATCGCCAACAGTACCACCTAATTCTGTTATAACAATATCGTATTCACCGCTGTCTCCAAGAATACGCATGTTACGCTTAATTTCATCAGTAATATGCGGAACAACCTGAACAGTTTTACCTAAATATTCGCCTTTGCGCTCTTTACTAATTACGTTTTGATAAATACGACCAGTTGTGATGTTATTTGCTTGTGAAGTTGGAACGTTAAGAAAACGTTCATAGTGACCAAGATCTAAATCTGTTTCAGCACCATCTTCAGTAACAAAACATTCGCCATGCTCATAAGGATTTAAAGTTCCTGGATCGATATTAATATAAGGATCGAATTTTTGAATGGTTACACGATAACCTCGTGCTTGTAAAAGTTTAGCTAAAGAAGCGGAGATGATGCCCTTACCTAAAGAGGAAGTAACACCGCCCGTAACAAAAATATACTTAGTCATGATTGTGAATTTATGCAACAAAGGCAAAAAATGTTGCTTTTTGTACGGGATACAAAGGTAAGAAAATTACTTGTTTCTGTTTCTTAAAAATGAAGAATATTTAAAAATGATAAAGTAATGTGAAAGAATAAGTTAGAAGAGAAGCATAAATGTAGAAGAAAGAATTATATAAATCTTTGCATTGAAAATTTACGGATATATAGAAATCCAAGTACGCCAGCGACTAAAAAAAGTAGCGATATGTAATCATCTATTGGGCAGTTTATAATAGTTGTATTCATTCTGATTCCACATAAGCCACCTACTTTACAATTTCTATAATTATATGAAGGATTTAATGAATTTTGTAAACACTTTCCACTAAATGATATTGCGCCAGAATATTCTGCAATTGGTAAATTTGCAATATTCCCAGGATTACATGCTCCCCCTCCAGTCTGTCCGTTAGGTATACCAGATGATGTTATTCCTGTAGCGGTGGTGTAAAAAGTTGTGCCGAACACACCGGTATTAGTTAGAATTACACAAGCATCAAAATAAGTTTGTGAACATAAATTTATATTAAAAGTGAAGAATAAGAATAAAAAGAAATATGCTTTCATAGCATGGCGCTTTAATGAAACATAATAATTCGATTACCTAATCTACTGATAATCAAATAGATTTACGTTATTTTATCGCGATTCTATGAATAATTCGTACTCTTTTTTGGAATGCAAATTCTGATTTTCTAAGATAATAGTGGTGAATTTATAATGTGGATTTCGATAGTATTAATTTTTGCCTGAAATACTTTCGGATTATAATATAACCAGCGGGCCCAATTGTTAATAAGATAAAAGGTATGTAGCCATCAATAGGGCAATCAACAATTTGAACATTCATAATTATACCACAGCTACTACTCACATGACAATTTCTGTAGGTATATGGCGGATTTATTGGTACGATTAAACATCTACTAGAAAATGACACCGGTGTATTGTAAGTGGCGATGGCTGCACTACCTATATTACCAGGATTACATGTACCGCCTGATGCACCCGGAACAGTAGCACCAGTGGATTGGTATAAATTGTTGTACCGAAAACTCCGGTATTTACAACGATAACACAGGCATTATTATACGTTTGTGCATTTAATTTCAATGCAAAAATTAAAAACAATGTTAAAATATTGTATGTTTTCATAGTTGGGATGTTTATGAAATACAATTAATTATAATGTCTACTGAGAACCAGCTATATGAAATGGAGGAACAATCTGCTTTTTAGGAAAACGAAGCGATACTGAAACTGCTTCTTACTCCTAAACGGAATAAAATTGAAGAAATTATAGTTATGTAAATATTTATTATTAGTTGAATGACTTTCTTTTGCTATTGTATACAGTTAAACCAACTACTGAGAGAATCAGAAATGGAACGTATGTATCTAAGGGGCAAAAAATTGCATTTGAAATAAGTACCCCGCAAAGTTTAGCACCTGAGGATGGTGAAATTACTGTACAATTTCTACTACCAGTATTTAAAGCAGGAGAATAACAATTATATGTTGTTACACCAAAATTTGTTGGTGTATTATACATAGGTGCATTTCCTGAGACACCAGGTACACCACAATCATTTAACGTTGCTACTGAACCTGTTGGATTTTGAAAAATATAGCCTACACCAAGTACAGAGTTATTCGTATTTAAAACTACGCACCCGCTGTAAGGCTGGCCCGGAATAGGTTGAGCTAAAGCTTTTGAAGCTGAAAATAAAAATGTAGAAAATAATAACGCGTAAGTAAAAAACCACTTCATAAATAATTATAAAATGGGATTGCGTACTACATCAATAGGGAAAATCTAAAATTTTAGATTGGAGATTATGTCGCGAAAGTAAGATAAAAAAATTTAAATTCAATTCAGATACCAAGCTTGAAGCCTTGTTTAATTTGAGGTATTTGCATTATTTCTGAAAAAAGGCAATTAATTTATCTATTCGTCTTTTATTTTCTTGCTGAAGTAGAGATGGATATAAATTCATCAAAATATTAATGATGGTCACTACTAAAGCAAGTAAGTGTTTGCCCTTAAAAAATGTTACAACAGCAAAGATAATTACTGCAAAAAAAGCAACTAAGTGACTCACTTCGGCAATCGTCATTTCTTTGCGAAGGTTATCCAACTCAGAAAGTTTGGGTTTGTTTTTAATACTAAGCTTAGGATTAAAATATTTGAAGAAAGTGTTTTTAACAACCCACTTAATCAATGTAACACCAATCGCTTTATTTATAAATCTACTTTTAATAAAGTTCAAGTTGGATAAGTTGGTTCTATAAAGCTCAGTTTTAACTAGGAAAGCATTAATTATCATCCCAATTATCCAGGATATAAATGTTATAGAAATGCTGTAGGTAAAATATTTAATCACTTCAATTGTATTAACAGCACTTATAATAAACCTTTACTTTTTTTTCTTTATCATCCCAGGCTATGTATAGATTAGTTTCTTTTCCTAATCGGTATTTAAAACCATTTAAGCCCGATTTTTTTAAATCTTCGTAAAGTTCTTTGTCTGGAGCATTGTTATCTGCTTTATCTTCAGGCATTACGGCTGGCTCAAGGAAATTATCTTCTGCAAAAAAATCATTAGCAATTGTTTTCAGATAAATGAACTGGTCTTTCTCTTTAGATAAATCTATGTTTGGGTCGGTATTATTAACTAAATCTTTGCCCTTTAAATTTTCAGCAAATATTTCTCTGCCGGCAGCACTAACGATAGTAAAGTGCAAAACAATGTCAGCAGCTTTTCTGCCGGTTAATTCAATTTTAAAAGTATCCAGCGTATTCAGATTTGAAAATGATTTTGTCAAAACCTGGTTAACATTTTTAAATTCTAATGAATCTTTCTTCTCTGTTTGACAAGAAGCCAATAAAATAATGCAATATGCAAGTCCGTAAAATAATTTTTTCATAAGCTTAATTAGATACCTGTAAAGTAATAAAATTTTAAAGGATTGTTACGTACAGATTGATTTATACCGTCATTGCGAGGTACGAAGCAATCTTATTAAATGAAAAAGATTGCTTCGTGCCTCGCAATGACGACGATTTCCAAACTTATGCTTATCAAGACTAATTTGACATTAAATGTCTGTAGCCTGAATGATTTTACTCCAACTTTAAAGCCTTTAATAGTTTATTTAACTTTTTAAGGTCTTCTGGCGTATCAATGGCAACAGTTTCCAAATCAGTTACTTTTGTTTGAATATAATAACCGTTTTCTATCCAGCGAAGCTGCTCTAAACTTTCTGCAATTTCTAAAGAAGAAGGCGGAAGTTTGGTAATTTCTTTAAGTGATGCTGTACGGTAGCCGTAAATGCCTACATGTTTGTAAAACTGGTGTTTTTCGGCCCAAATACCGGGTTCGCCATTTCTAATAAACGGAATCGGGCTTCTGCTAAAATACATTGCTCTGCCGTTTACATCTATAACTACCTTCGGACTGTTCGGGTTATAGATACTTTCTTGGCTTTCTATAGATTTAATGAGTGTAGCTAATTGTACCTTTTCTTCGGCAAAGCAACTGGCCAGCAAATCAATCTGAGCTGGCTCTATAAAAGGTTCATCTCCTTGAATATTAATTACGATATCAAAATTTGGGAGGTGCTCAATTACTTCCGCACATCTATCTGTACCGCTTTGATGGTTTGATGAAGTGAGCACATATTCGCCGCCAAATCTTTTAACTTCTTCAACAATTCTATCATCATCTGTAGCAATAACCACCTTAGATAAGCTTTTTGCTTTTGCAGCCTGCTCATAAACACGCTGAATCATAGTTTTTCCGGCAATTTCAACTAATGGCTTACCAGGAAAACGAGTTGAAGCGTATCTTGCGGGTATAATGCCTATTAATTTTGCTGAAGATTCAGGGTTTTTATTGCTCATGTTATGATTTACAGATAGATGTTTTTAGAAATATTTTAATCTTTCGTCATTGCGAGGCACGAAGCAATCTTTAAAAAAAAATGTGCAAATGAAATTGCTTCGTGCCTCACAACAACGTGAAATGAACAAACAGCTTTCTAGATTTTAAAACAATCCATTAATTTCAGCTTCAATAGATTGAATCACAGTGCCTAAATCTTCCGGATTATTGGTGAAATCTAACTTATCCTTGTCTAAAATTAATAATTTACCTAAGTTGTAACCTTTAATCCAGGCTTCGTATTTTTCATTTAGTTTAGAAAGATAATCTATACGAATACCGGCTTCATATTCTCTCCCTCTACGTTGAATATTATTTACCAAAGTTGGCACAGAAGCACGCAAATACACCAACAAATCTGGTGGTTTTATAAACGAAGTAATATTATCAAAAATTGCACGATAGTTATCATGATCGCGAGTGGTCATTAAAGCCATATCGTGTAAATTCTCTGCAAAAATATGTGCATCCTCGTAAATCGTTCTATCCTGAATTACATTACGTTTGTTTACCTCAATATCTGTAATTTGTTGAAAACGACTGTTTAAAAAATATATCTGTAGGTTAAAGCTCCATCTTTTCATGTCGCTGTAAAAATCTTCCAAATACGGATTATTATCTACGGCTTCGTAAAGCGCTTCCCATCCATAATTTTTAGCTAATAAACCCGTCAAAGTAGTTTTTCCGGCACCAATGTTTCCTACAATTGCTATATGCATCTTTTTTCTTTTATAGATTAAGGTTTAGGCTAAGGTTAGTTTTTGCATCTAAACCTTAAAGCTAATTAATTAAAAACTTTTAAATCCGATTAAGTTGCGTACTTCCTTAATGGTTTTTTGAGCACTTTCTCTTGCTTTTAAAGCGCCGTGTTTTGCAACCTGTCTTAAATACAAATCATCTTTAGAAAGTTCTTCAATCCTCTCTCTAATTGGCGAATTAAAAACAATCATATCTTCTGCCAATTGTTTCTTCATATCGCCATAGCGAATTTGCATTTTATTATATAAACCATCAAAATGCTCAATTGTATCAGGTGTCGAAACAATTTTCATCAAATCGAAAAGGTTTTGAATCGCTTCTGGTTTCTCCTGATTCTCTTCGGTTGGTCCGCTATCACTAACAGCTCTGGCTACTTTTTTACGGATAATTTCCGGACTATCAGATAAATAGATGCAGTTGCCATCGCCATCAGATTTACTCATTTTACCTTTACCTTCCAAACCGGGTACTTTAACCAGATTTTCAGCATAATTAAAAGCGAAAGATTCCGGGAAAAAATCGGCGTTATACATTCTGTTAAAACGATTACTGAAGTTTCTGGTCATTTCCAAATGCTGCTCCTGGTCTTTTCCAACAGGCACTTTTGTTGCACGGTGAATTAAAATATCTGCAGCCATTAAAGTAGGGTAGGTTAATAAACCTGCATTAACATTATCTGGATTGGCTCTAATTTTTTCTTTGAATGATGCGCTTCTTTCAAGCTCACCCAAATAGGCATTCATATTCAGATACAAATAAAGTTCAGATACTTCGGGTACATCCGATTGAATATATATCGTTGTTTCTTCCGGATTAATTCCGCAAGCTAAATATTCTACTAATACATGGCGAACATATCCGTTTAAATCGGCAGGGGTTGGGTGAGTGGTTAACGAGTGCAAATCGGCAATAAAAAAATAGCAGTTGTAATCGTACTGCATCTTAACAAAATTGGTTACCGCACCAAAATAATTTCCTAAATGTAGCTTTCCTGTCGGCCTGATGCCGCTCACCACTGTTTCTTTCATAATGGCACGAAATTAAAAATAAAATGCCATCAATCTATAGTCTCAATTCAATTTAAATTTTAAGTTATATTTTTTTTGTAAAGCAATTGCCTTAACCTTTATTAAAGTTAGCCCCGCTAACCGCTTTACTTCTCCCGATACAAATCGGGATTCGTGCTCGCTTATATTGCCTGCCTGCCTGATGCAAGGGTTTAAAAACTTTGGTTTGTCTATATATCAGTATACAAAAGGCCAAAAGCGAAAAGGTTTAACAAAAAAGATTTATTGTTATGTAATACGCTGTTAATTTATATTTTTGATAATCTATGATAAAATTCTTGAGGCAAATACACCGGGTTTGGTACCTGTTTTGGATTAATTTTTTCTTTGCCTTATTTTATCCAATCTACTACCTAACTTCTAAAACCTCAAAATATTACGGGATATTAAATTTTTGCCGAATGGCAAATAGTTTCCTTTGCAGTATGTTTGCAGGTGTTTTTTTCTCTTATAAATTCGAGCAGCCACTAACTGATAAACAAACTTATGTTTATTGCGCTAACCATACCTCCAACTTGGATATAATGATTTTTTGCATTTTAGCTAAAGGCCGTTATCATTTTATGGGGAAAGATGAATTGTTAAATAACCCGGTATTAGGTATATTTTTTAAAACGATTGATATCTCTGTAAATCGCGACAGTAAAATTTCAGCTTTCAGGGCATTTAAAAAAGCTGGCGAAAATTTAGAGAAGGGGATGAGCTTAATTATTTTTCCGGAAGGTAAAATTGATGATGAATATCCTCCAAAACTTGGAGAATTTAAGAATGGGCCTTTCCGTTTAGCCATAGAAAAAAATATTCCATTAGTACCCGTAAGCATAACAAATGTTTGGAAAATTAACTGGGATGATGGCGCTAAGTATGGAAGTAAGCCCGGAATTTGCGATATTTACGTCCACAAACCTATAGAAACGCAAACACTAACCGATTTGGATAGCGATGCTTTGAAAGAAAAGGTTTTTAAACTGATAGAAAGTAAATTAGTATAAAATGAATTTAGACGAAAAAACGATACATAAAATTGCCGACCTCGCCCGGATTCATGTAAATGATAAAGAAGTTGAAACCTTGATTCCTGAAATGAACAAAATTTTATCATTTATGGAGAAATTAAACGAGCTTGATACTTCTTCGGTTAAGCCTTTAGTTTACATGAATGAGGCGTCTAATGTTTGGCGTGAAGATGTAATTAAGCAAGAAATTTCGACTGCTGAGGGTTTGAAAAACGCAGCAAAACACAGCGATCAATTTTTTATGGTTCCAAAAATTATTGAAAAGTAGATTTTTGGAAATTTTTAATCTCTTGTAACATCTTAACCATTACGCTTGTCTAAAAAATAAAAACTATGTCGCAACCACTCATCACCATTAAAGAAATTGGCCGTAAATACGTTATCGGTTCAGAGGTTATCCACGCTTTAAAATCTGTTAGTTTAGATATTAACAAGGGCGAATTCGTGGCTTTAATGGGGCCTTCTGGTTCAGGTAAATCTACTTTGATGAATATTTTAGGTTGTTTAGATACTCCATCAAGCGGCAGCTATATATTAAATGGTACAGATGTAAGCCACATGACGGATGATGCCTTGGCAGAAGTTCGTAACCAGGAAATTGGTTTCGTTTTCCAAACGTTTAACCTTTTGCCACGCTCAACATCATTAGATAACGTGGCTTTGCCATTAATTTACGCTGGCAATAGTAAAAAAGACCGCGATGCAAGAGCTGCCAAGGCTTTAGAAAACGTAGGTCTAGGTAATCGTATGGACCATAAACCTAATGAACTATCTGGTGGTCAACGCCAACGTGTTGCTGTAGCTAGAGCATTAATAAATGATCCATCAATTATTCTTGCCGATGAGCCAACAGGTAACCTGGATACTAAAACATCAATCGAAATTATGGGTTTATTGGAAGAAATTCATAGTAAAGGAAATACTATTATTTTAGTGACCCATGAGGAAGATATTGCCCAACATGCACACAGAATTGTACGTATGCGTGATGGATTGATTGAAAATGATTACGTAAATACTGATATTAAAAATGTTTCTCCACGTTTACAGGCACTAAAAGATAGTGGTAGCGATTGGGAGAAAATAAATTGATGAAGTTTTAAGTTGTAGGTTATAAGTTATATGGTTTGGATATACTTAAAACGTATAACTTACAACTTAATACTTTTCAAAATGAAAATATACACTAGAACAGGAGATAAGGGGCAAACCTCTTTAATTGGCGGTACTCGAGTGCCTAAATATCACCTTCGCATTGATACTTACGGAACTGTTGATGAACTAAACTCGTACATAGGTTTAATAATGTGCCAGGATATTGATGTTAATCATAAACGGCTACTAAAAGAAATTCAAGACAGATTATTTACCATCGGCGCATCTTTAGCAGCAGATCCTGAAAAATCTAAAATGAAAATACCTGATTTGCTTGATAGTGATATTGTATTGCTGGAAAAAGAAATGGATGCGATGAACGAAGTTTTGCCAGAATTAAAGCATTTCGTTTTACCGGGAGGAAATACAGTGGTTTCTTACTGCCATATTGCCCGCTGCGTTTGTAGAAGGGCAGAACGTTTGGCAGTTGAATTAGCAGAGCAGAGCTTTGTAAATGAGCATGTAACCGTTTACTTAAACCGTTTAAGTGATTATTTATTTGTTTTGGCACGAAAACTGAATATGGATTTTGAGGCAGAAGAAAACATTTGGATACCGCGTGTTTAATAGTGGAAAAATAAGTTTGTTTTGCTCGAAAATTTTAATATACTTTGCGCATAATTACGAAACGAGAATTAACTGAATAAAGATATGTATTGGACACTAGAATTAGCTTCCCACTTGGAAGATGCACCATGGCCAGCAACTAAAGATGAATTAATCGACTACGGTATCCGTTCGGGTGCTCCTGTTGAGGTTATTGAAAACTTACAGGCTTTAGAAGACGATGGCGAGCCTTATGAAACGATTGAAGAAATTTGGCCAGATTACCCAACTAAAGAAGATTTCTTCTTTAATGAAGATGAATACTAAATTATAAATCTCCTAAATAACCTTTAGGAGATTTTTTTTGAGCTAATTTATAGCCTTTTAGAATAAATATTTACAATTTCTAAACAAAAGTAAATCTACCGTTGTTACTACTTCAACATTTACGAACTTAAAAAAATTAACACGATGGGAAATTTATTGTATTTAGTCGCAGTGGTATTAGTAATACTATGGGTTATAGGATTTTTATTTCATGGCTTCGGCGATGTAGGTAACATTATCCATGTTTTATTAGTAATAGCAGTTATTGCAATTTTACTTAAAGTTATAGGTAGAGCATCCTAAAAAAGAAATAAAAATGCCCTTTAAATTTTAGAGGGCATTTTTGTTTAAAAACCATTCTGCAATATCTAAATCTACAGGATAGGTTATTTTTATATTATTTCGTTCGCCTTCTACTAAATTAATCTTAGTGCCATTTGTTTCAACAACACTTGCATCATCGGTGAAATTATTGCTGAACGGCAAATCATAAGCTTTCTTTAGTATTACAGAATTAAAAACTTGAGGCGTTTGAACCAGAAAAAAATCTTCGCGATTTACCGCTTCAGTTTCTTCTCCATTTTTCTTTCTAATACTATCAATAGGTTTTATCGCTGCAATTGCATTTCCATTCTTTAGGGCATAACGGAAAGTTGTATCAATTAAATTTTTACTGATTACAGGTCGCACGGCATCGTGTATTGAAATTATTGATTCCTCAGAAATGGTATCAATTGCATTTTTTACAGAGTGGAATCTTTCTGCTCCACCAGTAATAACTTCATGCGGTATGTTGAAATTAAATTCTAAGCATAGTCTATTCCAATAAGAATGTTGTTGTTGATTTAATACAACTAGAATTTTGGGCTGTAATTCGCTTAAAGCAAAAGCTTTTACGGTATGCATTAAAACCGGGAGGTTATTAAGCAATAAAAATTGTTTAGGCGTTTCGGTTTGCATCCGGTTCCCGGAACCTCCTGCTACAATTATAGCGTAATATTTCATCTTCAAAAATATCAAGTATTTAGTATAAAGTAAAAGAGCTTGTCTAGGTACTTCATACTAAATACTTGAATCTATTCTAGATAATTAGCATGGCATCGCCGTAGCTATAGAATTTATATTTTTCTTTTACTGCAACTTCGTAGGCATTCATCACATTTTCATAGCCTCCAAAAGCACTAATCATCATTAATAATGTCGATTCTGGAGTATGGAAATTAGTTATCATTGAGTTTGCAATACTGAATTCGTATGGCGGGAAAATAAATTTACTTGTCCAGTCGTTAGCAGCTTTTAGTGTTCTGTTTGCAGAAACAGCAGATTCTATTGCCCGCATTGATGTTGTGCCAACAGCACAGATTTTTCTCTTTTCTTCAAGCGCTTTATTTACCAGGTTAGCATCTTTTTGCTCGATGATAAACTGTTCAGAATCCATTTTATGTTTAGTTAAATCTTCAACTTCAACAGTTCTGAAAGTTCCTAAACCTACGTGTAAAGTTACCTCAGCAAACTCAACGCCTTTAAGCTCAAGGCGTTTCATTAATTCGCGGCTAAAATGTAAACCTGCCGTTGGAGCTGCAACCGCACCTTCATGCTTAGCAAAAATGGTTTGGTAACGTTCCTTATCTTCAGCAGTTGCTTTACGCTTAATGTATTTTGGAAGTGGCGTTTCCCCTAAAATTTCAACATTTCTTCTAAACTCTTCATCAGTTCCTTCAAATAAGAAGCGAATGGTACGACCGCGAGAAGTAGTATTGTCTACAACTTCAGCAACCAATAAATCATCGTCTCCGAAGTATAATTTATTACCAACACGGATTTTACGGGCAGGATCTACTAAAACATCCCATAAACGTAATTCTTTGTTTAATTCTCTTAATAAGAAAACCTCGATAGTAGCACCTGTTTTCTCTTTATTACCATATAAACGAGCAGGAAACACTTTCGTGTTGTTCAAAATCATAACGTCCTTGTCATCGAAATAACCTAAAACGTCTTTAAATATTTTATGTTCAATTTTACCGCTGTCTTTGTGCAATACCATTAAACGTGCTTCATCACGTTCTTCGGATGGATTATGTGCAATTAGCGACTCTGGTAGGTTAAATTTGAATTGTGATAATTTCATTCTTGATGAATTTTTTGAGGTGCAAAAATACGAATTTAATTTTTCTTTTTAGTATTTTAAGCAACCTCATTTGCTTAATTTATGTTTTAATTAATATTTTATTGTATATAGGCATTGATTAACTTAGTTTTTATGAAAATTTTGAATAAAGTATTTATAAGTTTTAAATAGCTGTAACCTTTTATACATCTTTGTGTCTAACCTTTAATTATGATAATATTCAGGCTAATTGGTGAGAGTTTTCGTTTTGCTTTAGATGCTCTGCGACAAAATAAATTACGTACAATGTTATCGCTGCTGGCAATAACCATTGGTATTTTTGTAATCATTTTTGTGTTTTCAGGGGTTGATACCTTTAGAGCAAAATTGCAGTCTAGCGTAGATAAATTGGGTTCAAATACAATTTATGTACAAAAATGGCCATGGAGTTTTGGCGATAATTATCCTTGGTGGAAGTATGTAAACCGTCCACAACCATCTATTCGTGATTTTCAATCGCTAAAAGAGCGTATGGAAAATGCTGATGGTATTACTTTTGAAATGTCTACAACAAACCGTACCATAAAATATAGAAGCGGCTCAGTAGAAGGGATTTCTGTATCTGCAGTTTCACATGATTTTAATAAAACCTGGAACTTTGAATTACAATCTGGAAGATACTTTACCGATAATGAAAGTAATAATGGTTCACCCGTTTGTTTAATCGGGTCTGAAATTGCCGAAGGTTTATTTGGAAGCGACAATCCGATTGGTAAACAAGTTCAGATTTTAGGTAGAAGAGTAACTGTTATTGGTGTATTTTTAAAAGAAGGTGAAGATATGCTTGGAACCTCATTAGATAAAAATGTAAACATTCCAATAAATTTTGCAAAAGGTATTCTGGATATTCAAAACGATAGGTACGACCCACAAATCACAGTAAGAGGTTCAGAAAATGTATCATTAGAAGAAGTGGAGAGCGAATTGAGAGGGGTGATGCGCTCCATCCACAGAATAAGACCGAATCAGGAAGATGATTTTGCGTTGAATAAAACAACAATTTTATCTAACCAACTTGATAAAATGTTTGATGTTGTAAAGTTAGCGGGTTGGGTTATCGGTGGTTTTTCTATTCTCGTAGGTGGTTTCAGTATCGCTAACATTATGTTTGTTTCGGTAAAGGAAAGAACAAATATTATTGGCATTCAAAAATCTTTAGGCGCAAAGCGATATTTCATTCTCTTACAGTTTATTTTCGAAGCAATTTTACTTTGTATTTTAGGCGGATTGTTAGGTTTGTTGCTGGTTTATTTACTTGCCCTGGCCATTGGTGCAATCACTGATTTTCACATCATATTAGGTTTAAATAATATTGTTCTTGGTATTGGTATATCAGTAATCATAGGAACAATATCAGGTTTTTGGCCAGCCTTTTCAGCATCCAGGTTAGATCCTGTAGAAGCCATAAGAAGTTAAGAATTTTAGGACATAAAAAAAACTCTGCTAATTTTTAGCAGAGTTTTTTTGTTTGAAGGCATTCCTAGTTTAATTTTCCTAAAGCTTCCTTGATTCTTCTAAGCGCTTCAACCAAACTTTCATCTGATGCCGCGTATGATAAACGGATGTAGTTATTGTTTCCGAAAGAGTCACCTCCAACAGTTGCAACATGGCCCACGTTTAATAAGTATAAGGCTAAATCTGATGAATCTTTAATCACATTCCCATCAGCATCCTTTTTGCCGAAAAATGAACTAATTTCCGGAAAGAAATAAAATGCTCCATCTGGCAGGTTTGTTTTAACACCAGGTATTTCATTTAATAAATTATATACAAGCTCACGACGGCGAAGAAATGCTTCTTTCATTTTTAAAACACTTTCTAAACCTTGCTCATAAGCTACTATACCAGCTCTTTGCGCTATAGAACAAGTTCCTGAAGTTGTTTGACCTTGTAGTTTATCGTTTGCTGCTGCAATTTCTTTATTTGCTGCGATGTAACCCAATCTCCAACCCGTCATTGCAAATGCCTTGGAGAAACCATTAACAATAATTACACGGTCTTTAATGCTATCAAATTGCGCAATAGATTCGTGTCTATCCACAAAATTAATATGTTCGTAAATTTCATCCGATAGGATAAAAATATTAGGATGCTTTTCGAAAACCTTTGCCAATGCCTCGAGCTCTGCCTTATTGTAAACCGAACCAGTAGGATTACATGGCGAAGAAAACATAAAAAGCTTAGTTTTTGGTGTAATTGCTGCTTCTAATTGTTCGGGTGTAATTTTGAAATTACTTTCCAGGTCTGTATCAATAAAAACCGATTCACCTTCTGCTAACGTTACCATTTCAGAATACGACACCCAATATGGTGTGGGAATAATTACCTGATCGCCTGGGTTTATTAAGGTAAGAATAACGTTTGATAAAGACTGCTTTGCACCTGTAGATACTACAATTTGAGCAACATCGTAATCTAAATTATTCTCAGTTTTAAGTTTGTTCACAATCGCCTGACGTAAATCTGGATAGCCCGGTACAGGAGAATATCTCGTGTAATTTTCGTCTAAAGCTGTTTTTGCAGCATTTTTAACGTGGTCTGGAGTATTAAAATCTGGTTCGCCAACACTTAAGCTGATAATGTTAATACCTTTAGATGCAAGTTCGCGTCCAAGCTTAGTCATTTTAAGCGTTGCAGATTCTGATAAACTATTGATTCTATTTGATAAGATGCTCATGGATAATTACTTTGAACGCAAATATATAAACCAAATATTATTCTGCACTAAAAAACAGTTTTTTTTATCAACTAAATTGTACCATTAAGCGTAAATTTGAAAAAAAATCCTTGTGACGGTAAAGAAGAAAGCTATAATTTTATCTCTTGTAGTAAGTGTTGTTTTAATGCTTGCCAAGTTTACGGCATATTTTATAACAAACTCTAATGCTATATTAACAGATGCCGCCGAAAGTATTGTAAACGTTATTGCAGGCAGTTTTGCCTTTTATAGCATCTATTTAAGCACTCAGCCTCGCGATGAAAACCATCCTTACGGGCATGGTAAGGTTGAATTTTTTTCTGCCTTTGTAGAAGGTATTTTGATACTTATTGCCGGTGTGATAATTATTTTTAAATCTTCTTACAATTTAATTTATCCGCACCCAATTGAGCAGTTATTACAGGGTACAATAATTATCGGTGTTACCGGATTTATCAATATGGTTGTTGGTTTGTACCTGATTAAGGTAGGTAAAAATGAACACTCTATAACGCTCGAAGCTGACGGAAAGCATTTACTAACAGATACTTACACAAGTATTGCGCTTGTGGTTGGTTTAATATTAATTCAACTGACAAATATAATTTGGTTAGATAGTTTACTTTCTGTTTTGGCTGGTTTATACATTGTTTATTCTGGTTATAAATTAACCCGTGGCTCGGTTGGTGGTTTAATGGATGAAAGTGATTTTACTTTGGTTGAAGAAGTTGTTGATGTTTTACAAAAAAACAGACATAATCCATGGATAGATGTTCATAATCTGAGAACGCAGCAATACGGTCATGAATTTCATATCGATTGTCATGTAACGTTGCCTTACTATTTCGATTTAAACCAGGTGCATAGGGAAATATCGCAAATAGACGAACTCATTAATAAAAGTGGCGTAAGAAAGGCAGAGCTTTTTATACACGCAGACCCATGTTTACCCGAGTGTTGCAATTATTGCCACATGAGCGAGTGCCCGGTTAGAAAGGAAGCTTTTAATAAAGAAATTGTTTGGACACCAGAAATTGTGATAAAAAATAAAAAGCATTTCGAGAATGAGTTACTTTAACGTTAGAGTTTACGGCTTATTGATTAATCAAAATAACGAGGTTTTGGTTAGCGATGAGGAGGAGTATGGCTTTAGATTTAGCAAGTTTCCAGGAGGTGGTTTAGAGTTTGGCGAAGGATTAATTGATGGCTTGAAAAGAGAATTTATGGAGGAATGCAATGCAGAAATCGATGTTATCTCTCATTTTTATACCACCGATTTTTTTGAAAAATCATCATTTAATGATAGTCAGGTGATTAGCGTATATTATTTAGTAAAAGAAAAGGCACCATTAGAACTGGCATTTAAAACTAAAATATACGATTTTGATTCAGAAGGGGAGGTTTTACAAGCTTTTAGATGGGTGAAAATTGAAAACTTAAATATTGAAGAAATAACCTTTAAAACGGATAAAACTGTAGCTGAACTTTTAAAAAAATATAATTTAGCATAATCTAAAAAGCAGCATCAAATTATCGTTGACACTGCCTTTTTTTATGCTGTTGGTTCTAAATATGCCTGTAATGCATCGTTTAAAAAATAAGACCAACCACTTTTAAAGTTTTCTTTTACAAAATCTTTTCCGTTTTCTTTAAAGGTTTCTAAACCCACATGCGTTAATTTTAACTGGGTAGTATCGCCATTATCAAATAATTGCCAGGTGATTTCTGAATTACCAGGATAATTATCATACCTCCAGGTGTAGGCAATTAATTTTTTTTCCTCAACCTTTGTGATTTCGCAAAGATGCAAATATTGCGGACCATCATCCGGACCGCCAACAAAATCAAATTTAAAACCAACTTTAGCTTTAAAATCATCTATCTGAAAGTACCACTTTTTAATTTTTTCGATGTTAGTTAATGCATCCCAAACTTTTACAGCTGGTACATTGTACACTTTTTCTACAATTAAAGGTTCTTTATTCATGATGATAAATTTTACTTAATTATTTAATTAAGTATTAATAAAGTGTTATTTTTCAATTTGTTATGTAAGATTACCCTAATGGCATCTTACTAATGTCCATGTATAAAATATTCCAGCGTTGTCCATCTAAATCAACAAAACCGCACCCATACATCCAGCCATCTTTATAACCTGGTTTAGCATACAATGTGCCACCGGCATTTAAAACTTTTTGAGCTAATTCGTCAACTTCCTCAGGGCTTTCGGCATCAAACGAGAACAATACCTCATTTCCAGAAATGTTATCTGCCACATCGCTATCTGCAAAACTTTCATATAATGATTTTTCAAAAAGCATTAATACAAGATTACTTTCGCCCATAAAAAAAGAGGCTGAATCTTCCCTTACACCATATTGCAAATTTTGGCTGAAGCCAAGTTTTGTAAAAAAATCTTTCGATTTACTAACATCTTTAACAGGAAGATTTATCCAGATTGATTTTATCATGATTTTATATTTGATTAAAATTAAATGCTAAATAGCTTGTTCAAAATAGATAAAAACGAAGTAAAAAGCGCATTTATGCAGGTTTTATTTTGCCTTTTTAAAGTTTATATAACTTTTGAGGATGCTGCTCTGCGTGATTTAGTATTAAATTAAGAATATAACTATTTGATTGGTAAACTGATAAATCATTCTTTAATGGGGCTAAACCATCTTCCAGATAATTTTTTTCTGTAAAATAGCCCATGCCATAAAATTTACCTTTTTCAACAACCAGGCAACTTAATTCATTGTCCATTCTTCCCTCATCCACCAAGGCGAAAGTGGGTTGTAAATTTTGGATTTCTTCTAACGCTTTGTTTAACCTCTTGTTATAAATTGCTACGGTTTCTATACCGCTGCATGCACCAAAACATTGTCCGTTTTCATGAGCAGCACATTTAGTGGCTGTTTTTTGCAGATAACATAATTTAGCACAAAGCTGGTATTTATCAACCAAAGCATTTAAAAAATTATAACCTTCCAGCAGGTTATTAAAACTTTGTAGTGGATTATTATTTTTCTTGTGCTTATCAATTGCCAAACGCAAATAGCCATTCTGATCTTCGAAAATATATAGGTCGTATTTATGTTCATAGCGCTTCATTGCCCGATTATTTTCTGGCCATAAGCGTTTAATTTCATTAGCTTCCAGAATTAGCGCCATCAATTCTGTTCCACAGGTTACATAATCAACATCGTAAATGCTCTTCAAAAAATCTTGCCGCTGCTTATTTGGTCTATTGCCGGTAAAATGACTCGTTACACGTTTTTTTAAATCCTTGGCTTTGCCAACATATATTATTTTGCCTTTGCTATCTTTAAAATAATATACACCAGGTTTATTTGGTAATTTTATTATTGCAGCTTTATCAAGATTTGGAGGTAAAACCTGCTCTTTTGAAGTCTTTTTAAGCATTTCTGCAATGTAACCCTCTTCATCGGCAAGCAAAAGCATGTTAAATAAAATACTGGTTGCATTTGCATCACCTGCAGCACGGTGGCGGTTTTCTATAGGTATTTGCAAGCTGCTACATAATTTACCTAAACTATAGGAGGCTTTGCCGGGAATCAGTTTCCTACTTAACCTAACTGTACAAAGCTTTTTACACTGCAAATCATAACCAGCGTAGCCCAAATGATATTTTAAGAAAGAATAATCGAAATTTACATTGTGTGCCACAAAAACTTTATCATTAAGTAGCTGATAAATTTGAAAGGCAACATCTTCAAAATAAGGCGAATTGGCCAGCATATTATTATCAATGCCGGTTAATGCTGTAATGTAATCGGGTATATGTTGTTTCGGATTGATGAGCGTTGAAAAAGACTCGACAATCTCATTGCCATCATGGATGTTTATGGCAACTTCAGTTATTCCATTAGCTGATGCATGACCTCCGGTAGTTTCTATATCTACAATTGCGTATAACATTGAATTGATTTGAACACAAATTTATACTAAAATATTTAGTAATAAAAATGCTTTTCAAGATAAATTTTTTAGCTTTTAAAATTTGGATAGAAAAAAAGCGACTAACGTATTAACGTAGTCGCTCTACACTTTTGTATGCTTAAAACTTATAGTTTATTTAATAATTTGCTCAAATTTGGTTTTATACCAATTGCAATAGGAACAGTATTAAAAGTTCTGTTTTGTATTTTACTTGTGCCGTACATGTAACTCGTTTCAACAAAGAAAGCTGCACCACCCAAATTGTACTCAATACCTCCACCAGCTTCAATAATTCCGGTTGTGTTTGATTTATTACTCATTGTTACTTGTAAGTTTTGAGCATTTACCGCGGCTTGTGGAGTGAGAATAAAGCCGCCACCGCCACCGGCGAAACCATAAAAAGCCCATTTATCTACTATTTTTCGATAACCTAAGGCAACATTTAAAAGATATGTAGTTGAACGACCTTTTTGAAGGGTGTAATTAAATCCTGCATCAGGAGTAATTTGGTTAAATTCAAAAGCATGTAAACTAACTTTTGGATATAAAAACAGTCCGCCATTTCCTAAACCTAGATTTAAACCCAGCGAAGTCGAAAATTTAGGTTTTAAATAATCGGCAGTTTCTCCAACAGGAAAAGCAAAGCCGATACCACTCATAGAATAAAGCTTGTCTGGTCTGCCAGTTTGTGCTTTAATGTTGATTGAAACAGCCATTAAACATATTGCTAAAAGGCTAGGGATTTTAAAATTCATATTTGTTAGTTTTGGGTTAATGCACTTACTTTTTTAAGCATTGTATAAACGTTAAAGGGTTTCTCTAAATAATCATCTGGATGATATTCCTGAGATGCAATATAGCTTTCATCATATCTGGCAGAGGCCATAATTACAGGTATATTTTCTGTTTCTGGATTTAATTTCAATTGTTTAAATACCGCTCGTCCATCCATCCCATTTAACATAATATCTAAAATAATCAAATCAGGATTAAAATCTTTTACAGTTTTAAAAATGTAACGAGGTGATAATAGTGGATAAACGCTATAATGTTCGGCCTCTAAGGCCAGCTGAAAAACTTCTAAAATGTCAGGATCATCATCAACAACCAGTACTCTTTTCAAAGGGAATAATTTTTATTGTAAATACTCTCCTAATACAATGTTTTAGTGATAATGTTTTAACCAAACAGTATTTTGATAAGATTTAAACATTAGCAAAGAAAAAAGGGTTTATTATAAAAAGCAAAGCTATTTATGCCCGATTTCGAAAAAATGTTATTTGGAGATGAAAACTGGAATTTCATCCCGGAAATTATGATTAGAACATTCTTGATGTACCTTATCATTTTAATCAGCTTACGTTTACTCGGCAAACGAGGTGTAAAACAACTTTCTGTTTTCGAGCTTGTTGTAATCATCAGTTTAGGTTCTGCTGCCGGCGACCCCATGTTTTATAAAGAAGTAGGCTTAGGCTCGGCACTCTTTGTGTTTGCAGTTGTGGTTAGCGCATACAAAATTACGGCGTATCTGGTTGGTAAAAGCAAGAAGATTGAAGAAATTGTAGAAGGAAAATCAATTTATTTAATAAGAGATGGGAGATTTTCGATAGAAAATTTTAAAAAAGAACAAATGGCGCAGGATGAATTCTTCGCAGAACTTAGGCAACAGCATATTACACATTTGGGGCAAGTAGAATTAACCATCATCGAAACATCGGGGGAATTGAGCATCTTCTTTTATAAAGACGAGGATGTGAAATACGGCTTGCCAATATTACCGGATAATTTTGACGAAAGAGCAGATGTGATTTCTGAGTATGGTTATTATTCGTGCAGTTTCTGTGGGTTTACAGAAGAATTAAAACCCAGCCCTAAGCACATTTGTAAAACATGTGAAAAAACTAAGTGGGTAAAATCTATAAAAGAAACGCGGGTAACCTAATTTTAATAAATGATGATTTACAAAATCGATTAAAAAATGAGGCAAATATTCCATTTTATGATTAATTTGTAGCTTAATATTTCTAACCAAATATATTTTTCTTCTTTATGAAAGTGGATTACATTGCGTTATCTGTACCTATATTTTTTATATTGATAGGTGTTGAACTCGCTTATAATTTTTACAAAAAGCTTAATTACTATCGTCTAAATGATAGTATTTCAAATCTAAGTCAGGGGATAGGGCAACAGCTTACCGGAATTTTTATGAAAACCGCATTATTTTTTGGTTATAAATACATTTTCGAACATTGGCGACTTTTAGAAATGCCCAAAACCATTTGGGCTTGGATAATTCTATTTATTGGTGTTGATTTCTTTTACTATTGGTTTCATCGCATGAGTCATCAGGTTAATGCGCTATGGGCTGCCCATATTGTTCACCACCAATCTGAAGAGTATAATTTAACTGTTGCTTTACGTCAAAGTTGGTTTCAGGGATGGTTTAGCTGGGTGTTTTATTTGCCCTTAGCTTTTGCAGGTTTCGACCCGATTATGTTTTTAACTTTAAGTTCTTTTAACACACTTTATCAATTCTGGATTCATACCCGAGCCATTAAATCGATGGGTTTTTTAGAATACATTTTAAACACACCTTCTCATCACAGGGTTCATCATGGTTCTAACCCAAAATACATCGATAAAAATCACGCCGGAACATTAATTATTTGGGATAGACTATTTGGTACTTTTCAAAAAGAAGAAGAAGAGGTATATTTTGGAATTACGAAACCTCTAGCCAGTTGGAATCCGGTATGGGCTAACTTACATTATTGGGATGATTTAATAAATACAGCTCGGCAATCTCCAAAGCTTAGCGACAAAATCAATGTATTTTTAAAACCTCCGGGCTGGTTTCCGGAACATTTAGGAGGCTTTAAGCATGCGCCAGAAATTGATACGACCCGTTATCAAAAGTATAATCCAGCATATCATTCTAAATTAACTGGATATGTTTTGGTGCAATTTATAATCGCCCTGGCAGCAGGTTCTGCAATATTATTTTCCTACCACAAAATGGATAACTTATTGCTAATTTCCGGGGCATTTTTTACCATTTGCACCCTTATCACCTGTGGTGCGTTATTAGAGCAGAAAAATTGGTTGGTAAAATTTGAATACATCAGATTGGTTTTTGGCTTCGTAATGGTTTTGATTTTAAAATTTCCAACCGAATATCAGCTTATATTTGCAGGCATACAGTTAATATCCGTAATTTGGTTCTTCAATTTGCAAAAAGCAAACCGTAACGCTGATGAAGACTAAGCTGTTTTCCTTTATTTTTGCCATTATATTTATCATTCAGTTATATGCTGAAATTTCTGGTAATATCCCAGTTCGCAATTTTTCTAAGCCATTAATTGTTTTAACACTTTTGGTTTGGCTTTTTACTGCCACAAATCTTAAAGGTAAATTTCATAAACGCATTTTTACAGGTTTAATTTTTGCCATGGCTGGCGATGTTTTTTTAATGTATCAGGCAAATAATTCTGGCTATTTTATTTACGGTTTGGTTGCATTTTTACTTTGCCATATTTTCTACATCAGGGCTTTTACGCTCGATCATAAATCAAACCCTAATCTTAAAAATCCCTTTTTTTTATGGGCAGTAGGTGCGCTGATAATTTTTTGCGTTGGCTTGTTTTTTTACCTGCAACCACACCTTGGAGCCATGCAATTTGCCGTATTGTTTTATGCCATCATTATCACATTTATGGCAATTATGGCTGTAAATAGGTATGCAAAGGTTAATTTTCTTAGCTACAAAGTTATTTTGTACGGTGCATTATTTTTTCTTCTATCAGATAGTGTATTAGCTGTAAATAAATTTGCATTTCCGATACCTCAAAGTGGCATATTAATTATGGCAAGCTACATGATGGCGCAGTATTTAATTGTTTACGGTACGGTTGAGCGCAAGCTGGTGGTGACGAAAACAGAGATTTAAGTTTTTTTTTGGAAAGCAATGTTCAATGCTAATCGGTTGTAGCAGTCCTGCTATCGTTACTCCCGATGAAGAATCGGGATTCACTTTATCAGGTTTATTTAACTTAGGATATTGCAATAAATTTAATACTATTTGGGTAACCGTTGACTGAATTCAACGGCAATAAATTGCATTTTGTGTTAAGCAATTCGCCGTAATTATTGCGGATTACGTATTATCCATTTCATTGCCGTCGGTTTCAACCGACGGTATCCAGGCATTTAACTAGAATTGCAATGAAAACTAATATCTGCCCCGCTAATCCTTCTTTTTATCTTTATCCAAAACTGTAAAAGTCTGTACTAACCTTTCTCCGTTTTCATCAACAAGAGTTAAAGTATGCTTGCCCGCGGCCGGACTAACTGCCAGTTGATGATAGTTTGTAGTGGTGGAAATAAATTCGTTGTCAATATGCCAGTAAATTTTACTGCTTTGATTTCGATGTGCTGCATTTAAAACAATTTTGCCTCTGTTACCATCTAATTCTAAAGGAATATAAACCGATGCGCCATTTTTTGGATATATAAGCTCCATAACATTATTGCCACCATCAACATCGCAACCTGTTTTAAAGGGCGGCAAGGTTTTGTAATCGCTATTTTTTATTTTATAGTAATATTCCATCGCCGGCGGTAAAATAAACCAATTTAGATGTTGCATATTCGTAACACTTTCGCATTGGTCGGTAACGCGGTAAGTTCCGGTTCTATCTAAGTGTATTAATTTATGAAACGGACAAACCGTTGTTTTTTCTCCTGCGGTTGGAATCCACTCATCCACAACATTTGTACAATACTCACCAGCTTTGTATCCACTTTGTTTACAAACTTTAATCTTTTTTAACTTTGTAGTTGGTGTTTCAAACCATTTTCCTTTGGGTAAAAGTTTAAAAATATCAAACAGAACGGGTGCAGCAGCTTCAATACCAACTAAACCCGGTCGGCCCTCACCATCGGCATTTCCAACCCAAACACAAACCACATAATCAGGCGTTAAACCTATTGCCCAGGCATCGCGAAAGCCAAAACTAGTTCCGGTTTTCCAGGCAACACGCTGGGATGATGAAAATTGTTCCCATAAACCTTCATCTCCAGGCCGCATCACTTCTTCCATTGCATTAAACGTTGCCCAAATAGAACCATGCTCTAAAAAAGAATTGCGTTCATAATCTTTATGCTCTGGTTTATCATTTGTAAAATAAGTAGCTTGCTTGTAATCGTTAGGATTGTATAAACCTTTGTAGGTATTAAAATGATTTAGTGTTCTTACCATTCCCATGTATGTATTTGCCAAATCCCACATAGTTACTTCGCTTCCTCCTAAAATTAAGGATAACCCATAATGGTCGGCAGGTTGGTTTAAAGTTCCAATGCCAAGTTTTTTGAGTTTATCATAGAAACGTTCGTATTTATATTGTTGCAGCATTTTAACTGCGGGTATGTTTAATGAGCGACTTAATGCTTTATCTGCAGCAATTGCACCATCATAACCCAAATCATAATTTTGAGGCGAATAGCCAGCTATTTGTGTTGGTACATCAGGAATTAAAGTATGTGGTAAAATAAAACCATCATTCAACATGCTTGCATAAAGTAAAGGTTTAAGTGTGCTGCCCGGGCTTCTGGGTGCTTTAATCATATCAACATGACTTTGCAAATCTGCATTTTCGGGCTGATAGATATTCCCGACATAACTTACAACTTGTTTGGTTTTAGCATCCAAAACCAATGCAGATATGTTATTTATATCATTGGCTCTATATCTGTTATTATATCTTTTTAAAATGGAATTTATTTTCAGCTGAATATCTTCATTAACTGTTGATTTAATTCTTGTCGATTTAACTTCAAGATTCGCCCTTTCTGCTTTAAAGCGATTGAGTAAGTGTGGTGCATTTTGGGGAAGGGGCAAAGGCTTACCCGGAATGGGCTCTAGTTTGGAAAGATTTGCTGTTGCCTGGTCGATGTATTTTAGTTTTGCAAGTTTATCAAGTAAATCATTTCGCTTTTTTATAAGTCGGGT
Source organism: Pedobacter sp. Leaf132 (assembly GCF_920984695.1). Classification (NCBI taxonomy): domain Bacteria; kingdom Pseudomonadati; phylum Bacteroidota; class Sphingobacteriia; order Sphingobacteriales; family Sphingobacteriaceae; genus Pedobacter; species Pedobacter sp. Leaf132. Next base: position 189,576 of record NZ_CAKLBO010000002.1, read on the forward strand.
AGAGTTTTTACCAGGATGAACCAAGGATGGGCTATTTGGTAAAACAGCTAATGTTGCCATTTCACCCCACGAAAGCGTTTTTGCATCCCGACCATAATAGCGCCAGCTCGCAGCTTCCAAACCAACAACATTACTTCCAAACGGTGCATTTGCAGCATATAAGCCTAAAATTTCTTCCTTTGAATATTTTAATTCAAGTCTAAATGCTAAAACAATTTCATAAATCTTTTGCCAGATAGTTCTGTCTTGTTTTCGAGATAAACGAATGACCTGCATCGATAAGGTACTACCACCACTCACCACACTTTTTGCTTTGAAGTTTTGCCTCATTGCCCGGCTCATTGCCAGGAAATCAACTCCAAAGTGATTGTAGAATCTTCTATCTTCAAAAGCAATAATACAATCTTTAAATTTTACAGGTACCGAATCGGCTACTGGAAATCGCCATTGGCCATCACTGGCAATAGCTGCGCTAAGTAAGTTTCCATTGTTAGCTTCGATTACAAAAGATGTAGGCGATTTAAAAAGCTTCGCTGGAAGCAAAAATAAAAATACCAAAAGCAAAACAATGCAAGAAATATCTGAAGTAAGGAATGCTTTTGGTGTTCTATTCATTGATTTTGTTCTTCAATCTTATATTTTCTTTAGGCTATCGCAACTAAAAATTTAGATTGTTTGCTTTAAGATTGCTTCGTGCCTCGCAATGACGTACATGGTGGTCATCAATGCGAGGAATGAAGCAATGTATGCTCATTTCAGGCTTGAATATTGTTTTGATGCCGAGATAAACTTACAAAGTCTGTACAGCCTTTTGCCATTAAACTTCGTAAGTTAAACGCATTTACTTCACCACCTGAACCCATTTACCATCTTGCGTAGCAGAAATTTCGTTGTTATACATCGCTTCGCACTGTATTGCCGATAAATAATATTTACCGGTGTAAGATGCATTAAGCAATACCTTGTAAACCAAACTTTCGTTTTCACGAATATTGAAATAAGTGAAAACTCTATCATCTCTTATATCCTGATAAGTAAATGGCGAAGATGCTAACATACTTTGATTATCATTAACTCGGGTATTTATAATTTCCCAACCAGATGGGAAGATTTGAGTTAAGGCCATTTGCTCGTAATAACCCATTCTACCCGGATTTTTAACGGTAACCTCGGCATAAAAATCAGTTCCTTGTTTCAATGTAGTTGGGTCTAGCGGCGTTCCGTTTAAACGTTTGTAAACTACATTCATGTCTAACACATCTGGGCGGTTTAGCAAGAAATTATTCTGTCCAGCAACTGGCTGACCTTCTAAAACCAATCTTACAAATAAAACATTATTCCCTTTATTGGTGATGAATGCCGTATTTCCCTTAAAGTTTACGGCTGTGCTGCTAATGTACTGACCAGAATTTACCGGAGCTGTTTTTCCATCTAAAAGGTATTGGTATTGCAGTTTATTTGAGGATTGGTTTGAGCCACAGAATTTTGCAATTGCCAGCAAGCTGTACGCAGTTGTTTGCGTGCTGTACCAAGTGTTTTCGCCTAATTTAGCCGCTAAAGGTTGTAATAAACTCGCTGCCTTCGCTTTCTGTCCGAGCAATGTTAAGGTTTCTAAAATCATCGCTTCATCACGTACGTCAGAGCCATAAGTTCCGCCCATCTGTTTATAAGGTTGAATCGAAGCATCTAAACCTTTAATCATCTGTTGTGCAACATTTGCTTGTCCGGCTAGTTTATAAGCTGCAGCTAAACGCCATTTTGCAGCTACAGATAAATACTCAAACGCCTTAAGCCTGTTCATAGCTGCCATTTCTGGTTTTTTAGCTAATGCGAGCATGTATAATCTGTATGCCTGAGATAAATCTCCGCCATAGAAGTTATTACTGTTTGGTGCCCAGTTCGCCGCTTTAGTTTTTTGGTAACGCAATAATTCATCCAGTAAACCAACTGGTAAAGTATAACCCGCATTTTGCGCTTCTACTAAGAAATGACCGGCATAATTGCTTCCCCATTCGTCAGCGCTTCCTTCTCCTGGCCAGTATGATAGACCTCCATCTGTTGTTTGAAAGCCTTTTAATCTTGTAATTCCAGCTTTTATGTTTTTCTCTGTCATGGCTTTTTGCTGCTCATTTAGCGGACTTAATCTATCTAAATACAACTGAGGGAAAATGCCTGATGTAGTTTGCTCAATACATCCATGCGGATATTGAATTAAATAACTCAAGCGTTTTTTAAGGTTTATGGCAGGAATAGAGGATACCTCTAGCGTTCCGGAATTTGTTCCGGCCATCCCGATAGGTAAATAATTTACCGCCCATTTTTGGCCTGGCTGTACTGTTGCCGATACCACATTAGTAACATAAGGATTTGGATTTCTGATGTCCATTTCAACATCGTAATCTGTTTTTTCGCCACCGCTTTGAGCTGTAACTTTTACTTTAGCGATTCCCACCGTATTCGGCGCCTTAACCTCAAAGTAAGCCATTTGCTCGCCAGTTTTGGCGTAATAAAGCTGTTGTTTATTGGTGCCTTGAACAATTAAATTATTTGTATTGATGTGTACAGATACATTTTTCAAATTGTTTTCTGTAGCGAAAACAGTTACAGGTAAGGTAAATGTTTCACCCGGACCGATAACACGCGGCAACGTTGCTAAAACCATCAAAGGTTTTTTAACCTGAACCGATTTTTCTGCAAAACCATAAGCCGCATCCTGTCCGGCAACAACCATTGCCCTAACGGCACCAATATACTGTGGAAGTTTAAATTTATGCGTTTTGCTTTCACCTTTTCCAATAGTAAACGGACCCATAAATTTAACTACGGCTTTAAAACGGTTTGCCTTGGCAGGATTAAGGTTTTTATTGATGCTTCCATCGCCACCAATGCTTAAAATACGTTCTAAATTTCCACCCCATGCACCTAAAACGTAATCGAATAAATCCCAAGTTTTAACGCCTAATCCTTCGCGGGCATAAAATGCACCGTGTGGGTCAGGTGTTTTAAATCGTGTTAAGTCTAATAATCCTTCATCAACCAATGCAATGGTATAGCTCATTGCTTTGCCGTTTTGTTCACCAACCGTAATCGTATTTTCTGTTTCTGGCTTAATTTTATCCAACATTTTAATTATTGGTTTTAAAATGGTTTGTGGGTCTTCAACAGAAAGTGGAATTGCCCCATACATTCTAATTGGCAAATCGTTAATGGTTTGCGCATGAGGCTGTAATAAGGTAATGTTTGCAAAAACATTTGGCGCCATTTCTTTTTCAGCTTTAAATGAATATTGTGTTTGTCCTGCTTTGGTATCAACCCAAAAGGTTTTTAAAACACGACTACCATTTTCGATTGAAATTAATGCTCTGCCATTTTTTGCAGTTGGAATGGTTAAAGTAATGTCTTCACCAACCGTAAATTTTTCTTTGTTTGCGGTAAAAGATAACATCGAAGCTTCAGTAGGATTGGTGCCTTGCTCACGTTGTGCCCAACCTGGCCAATCTACATAAACAGATTTGCCGGTAATATGGCCACCGTTTAAATCGCGAACTAAAATTAAATAACGGCCCCATTCCGGCTCATCAATTCTTAATTTATAACTTCCTTTACCATTTGTTAAAGTTACCTGATGCGTTTCTACAAGTTTATTGTATTGGTTTTGAGTAAAATTGGCGTAAGTGTATTGATTATCCTGTTCCCACCACCAGCGCCATTGGGTTTTGTAAACCTCAACTTGTACAGTTTTACTTCCTGAAAGTAATTTTCCATCGGTATTTACATTTACAATCTCAATTTTATGGTCTTTTCCGGTAACCAACATGCCGCTTAATTTATCTCCTTTTTCTGGGCGGATACCTAAATAATTACTATAAACATGATAAGGAATACTGAAGTTATCAATGCTGAAATTTCCTCCGGGTTCAAATACCTTTGTAGTGAAATTGGCTCTTAAAACACCAGGAGCAGTATTATTTTCATTTAAGTTTGTATTAATCTGGGCTGTTCCTGCAGCATTTAATGTGCCTTCAAAAATGGTTTTTACCTGCGATTCAAAATTAACTGTTGGATTATCAAAGCTAAACCCATCATAGCCTTTAAACTTAGTTTCTGTAGTATTCAAATTTACATCAACCTTAGCTTTTAAATTTTGAGCCGGAGTGCCAAATAACCATTTTGCAGATAGGGTAGAAGCAGATGTACCTGCGGTTAAATATGTTCTGTTTCCAACGTTGAAATCAATTTTTAAACGGTTTGGCATTACCGTTTCTATCTTTAAAGTTTTAGTAAAAGTTGCGCCACCAGCCTTAACCTTTGCCATCCAGTTTCCGGTAGGCGAAGTATTTTCTGTTACCGTTTTAAAAGTGTAAAATCCATTTACAGGTTTGCCATTAATTAAACGTTTGTAGAGTTGCCCTTTTGGATTATAAAACTCCATCGTAACCGGATAATTAGCTGGAAGTTTCTTCAGTTTATCTTCCAAAACAAAAGAAACAAACAAACTATCACCTGGTCGCCAAACGCCACGCTCACCATATATAAAACCTTTTAATCCACTTTGAACAACATCGCCACCAACATCAAACCTGCTTAAAGGCAAAGAGCTTCCATCATCTAATTTCAAATATCCACGTTCCGAACCATTTTTTGCTGTCAGTAAAAATGGTTGACGTTTTAAATCAAATTTTGCAAAACCATCTCCATCGGTTTTAGTGGTAAATATGGTTTGCCGTTGATAATCCATTAATTCTAAACTTACTCCGCTTAAAGCTTTAGCGGTTAATAAATCAGTTGCAACAATAAGCATACTGTTGTCGTTTCCTCGTTTAGCAACTAAACCAATATTAGAGGCAATTAAATTACGACTTGCCCAACGCTGGTTTGTGTAGAACGAAGGTGTACATGGATTATCCTTATCATTCCAACGATAGTTTGATGGATAATAGTTATTGTAACGCTGCCAGAATTCATCGTCTTCATCAATTTTTTCTCCATAATAACCACCTTCTTCATCATAATATTCTCCACTATTTTCATCAGTGGAGCCAGCATTTTCCTTGCAATTATAGGCGTTATATTCTTGCCTGAAAGCAATCGTAACCCGATACATTGCCCCAGGTTCAGTGCGAATCATTTTATCTAAATCAAGCGTAAAACGATTCTTATTATGGAGGTTTAGCCCTTTATCTTCATCCAAACGCACCGTTTTCTGCAAAATAGGTTTGGCAACTCTACGCAATTCATTCCCATCTTTATAACTATTTGTTTGGAAAAACTGCGGGATATTGTTTTCATAAATTTTGATGACCGTAACATCAACAGCTTTTAGGTTTATCGCTTCAAATGGCAGAACTAACTTGCCGGAATTTGGCAATATGGTTCCCGCACCAGCGATGGTTACACTGGGTAATTTATCCTCGAAAGTTAAACTGGCAGTTTTACCGCCTGATAAAACTTTACCATTAATGTTTTCTATTCCATTATTTACATTTAGCGTGTAATTACCTTTTAGCTCTTCGGATGCATAAACTTTAACCTGACTTGCATCTATTGTAAAACGTAAATCGCCTAAATTGCCAAGGGTAATCATTCCCGTTAAATCCTGGCCCACACCAATAGGTTCAGAAAACTGAACTAAAGCGTAGTCTTCTTCGCCTTGTATGGCTTTCATATCCAGAATTTCAAATTTGTTTAACGCAGGAATTCTAATTTCTTCAGCACCTTTTTGGTCTGCATCAATTGCATCACCATCCCAGTTAATTTTTAAAGTTTGGTCACTACTTTTTTTCTTAATACTATCGATAGTAAATTTTGAAGTATTTTTAGCGGGATCATGTTGCCACTTTATTTTTAGTTTCTGGTCAAAATCTAACTCGATTATTTTCTCGATTTTGGAAGTTTCTTCGGCATCTGCAGTGGCTACTTCACCGGTTAGTTTCATAAAATCTAATGAGGTATTATTTTGAGAGATTAACCCATTTTGAGATAACATCACCCCAGGTGTAATTACCTTAAACTCGAAGTCGAAATCCTCTAATCCTTTTTCGGTAGCAGAAACTTCTGATAATTTAAAAGTCGCTTCATATTCTTTACCCGGTTTCAGATTTTCATCTGGCCTAAATTCTACTGTTTGCGGGTCAATCCAGTACGTTTTACCAGAGATTGATGGAGAGAAATCGAATAAATCCCGAAAATCGGCTTTGCCTAAATCTTGCATTCCCGTAGCAGCATTGGCTAAATGAACACGAATAAAACTCTTTTTTGAGATGGTTCCTGAAGTATATGCTTCTATGTATTTGGCGTATGCCTGATTATCTTCACTTGTTTTCTTTTTCCTGTTGAAGTAGAAGATAAAAATTGAGGCGATTGAAATGGCTAAAAGACCGATAAAAATAAATTTCTTTTTGGATGATGACTGGTAGGTAGATGGTTGTTCCATTTTTGAAATCGTTATTAGATATACCAAAATAAACTAAAATTCTCGTTAAAATTAATTATGTTGAAAAACTAAGATTTGTGAGGATTTAGTTAATATTCAAAACTATAGTATTTGGCCGATATGTTTTTTGTCTACTGTATATCTGTATGAAATTTCTTGTTTTTTGTGCAGAATCAATTATTATTTGCCTTTTAAAAAACTACATTCCATTTGTTCCTTTGCTATTCTTTGGATAAGTTTACCACATCAACCCAATTAAATTATATACGATGAAAAAAATATTGATGTGTTTGAGCTTAGTTTTCGCGGTAAACTTAGCCATGGCTCAAAATGTTAAAATTGAAGCAGCTGTGGAAAAGCTTAAAAACTTAATGATTCAACCAGATAGTAGTGCTTTAGATAAGCTGATTTTAAGTAATTTAAGCTACGGCCATTCTAGTGGAAAAGTGGAAACCAAGCAGCAATTTATGCATTCTCTGTTATCAGGGAATTCTGATTTTGTTGAAATAAATTTAACCGATCAAACTATCGTTATTCAAAATAAAACTGCTTTGGTGCGCCATACATTGAATGCTAAAACGAATGATAAAAATATTCCGGGAAGTGTGAAACTTAATATTTTGCTTATCTGGAGCAAAGAGAAAACAGAATGGAAGTTACTAGGCAGACAGGCTGTTAAGGTGCTTTAACGTTATACGTTTTACGTTGTAAGTTTTACGTTATACGTTGTAAGTTATACGTTTTAAGTTTTACGTTGTTCGTTCTAAAGCGTTTTGTATAAGGTTTACTTTCTCATGGCTACAACGTAAAACTCATACTGTACAACTTATCTTATCATCACCCCAGGCCTGTTTACCAAAGGGATTTTAATTAAATTTGTATCGATAATGCTTTCGGGTAGGAAGATGAATTTCTTATCGTAAATGGTAGAACCGATGTAATAACTCAACCAATATTCATTTGTTAAACCAAAAACTTCGGGGTCGATGGCTTCAACGCCTTTAAAATCGTTAGCGTTCATGTCGCCAATGAAATGTCTTAAAACAGATGTTTTCACTTGTTTACCATCTTTTTCACCATAACCTTTTGAACTGATTAAAACATTGGTAATCGGCTCATTTTTTAAGTTAACAATGTAAACAGTCCAGTTTTTTACCTCAGGCGTTTCGCTCATCAACACAACCGCCATCGCGATATCTTCAACTGTATTTTCTGGTAAATCGGCTTTCATATTTTAATCAAGTTGTCATGTTCAGACTGTCGAAACACAAATATTAGAGACTTTGAACAAACTAATATTGACACTTTCATATTCGTTCTTTGATATTATTTTAATAAATAGATTGCTTCGTGCCTCGCAATGACGACCGACTTAAATCATTAAATTCCAAGCTTATCTCCATTATTATGGGAATCCTAAAATCCTGGTCTATTTTTTCTTCGCCACAGCTTTTTTAGCTGCTGGAGCTTTCTTTTTCGCCGGTGCTTTTTTCTTGGTTTCAAAAGCATTTGGAACTTGCTCCACAATCATTTTCTTAATCACTTCCAAATCAACATCGGCTAATTCTTCAGGAGTATATTTTTGCTTAGTAGCTTCGTTATTTCGCAATTTCAACATTAATTTACCGAAGCGGATGAATGGTCCCCAACGACCATTTTCAATTGAAATCTTCTCCGCATCCCAAACTTTTATGAAACGATTAGCTTCTTTTTCTACTTTTTTACTAATCAATGCATCAATATCGTCTTGCGTTAAATTATCAAAATCATAACCTTTAGCAGGGATATTAATAAATAAATCGTTCCACTTGATAAATGGCCCAAAACGACCTTTACCTTTGGTAACGCCTAAACCTTCGTAATAAGCAATTGGCGCATCAGCATCCATTTTCTCCTGGATAATCTGAACAGCTCTTTCGTAGTTAACAGAAAGCGGCTCTTCATTTTTAGGAAGTGAAATAAAAGCTTCTCCCCATTTAACATAGGGTCCAAATCTTCCAACGCCAACTAAAACCTCTTTTCCTTCAAAATCTGGTAATGAAAAAGGAAGTTTAAACAGTTCAAGTGCATCATCTAAAGTAATTGTTGCAACAGATTGATTGCGCATTAAACTTGCATAACGTGGTTTTTCCTCCTCATCTAGCTCACCAATTTGAACCAACGGACCAAATTTGCCAACCTTTGTATAAACGTTTTTGCCGCTGGCAGGGTCTATACCTAACAATCGCTCACCAGTAGCACGTTCAGCTGTTTCTAAAGTGGTTTCAACTTCTGTGTGGAACGGGTTATAAAAGGAGTGCAACATTTTGGTCCACTCTTGTAAACCTTGTGCAATTTCATCAAATTCTTTCTCAACTTTTGCGGTGAAATTAAAGTCTACAATTCCCTTGAAGTGTTCAACCAGGAAATCATTTACCACCTCGCCAATATCAGTAGGGAAGAGTTTTGATTTCTCTGCACCCGTAATCTCTGATTTTGTATTTTTTGTTACTTTACCATCAGCCAAAACAATTGCAGTAAAGTTTCTTTGCTTGCCATCTCTATCTTCTTTAACCACATAACCACGATTTTGTACCGTAGAAATTGTTGGTGCGTAAGTAGATGGACGACCGATGCCTAATTCTTCCAGTTTTTTAACTAAACTGGCCTCTGTATATCTAGCCGGCGGACGAGAGTAACGCTCTGTTGCCTGCATTTCATTTAAAAATAATTCTTGTCCTTTGGCTAGTGGTGGTAAAATTGAACCACCTTCTTTTTCTTCAGCTTCTTCATCATCTGTTGATTCCAAATAAACTTTTAAGAAGCCATCAAATTTTAATACTTCACCTTCGGCAACTAAATGTTCTTTTCTGGTTGATGCTGTAATTTGAGCGGTAGTTTTTTCAAATAAAGCTTCACTCATTTGCGATGCAATTGAACGTTTCCAGATCAATTCGTATAAACGTTTTTCAGAGATATCACCATCAACCGTATGTCGGTCAAAATACGTCGGGCGGATGGCTTCGTGAGCTTCCTGTGCACCTGCCGATTTTGTTTTGTAAACTCTTGGTTGATGATATTTATCGCCATAAGCTGATTTGATCTCAGCAGCGGCAGCGTTAACAGCAGTTTCAGATAAGTTTACCGAATCCGTTCTCATGTAGGTTATCTTACCCGCCTCATACAGGCGTTGCGCTACCTGCATGGTCCTTGCTACTGAGAATCCTAATTTTCGTGAGGCTTCCTGTTGCAAAGTGGATGTTGTAAATGGAGCAGCTGGATTACGTTTTGCTGGTTTAGTTTCTAAACTTGTAATGTCAAATTTCGCCGAAGCACAATCTTGCAAATATTGCTCAGCATCAGCTTCGCTTTCAAAACGTTGCGGCAATTCTGCTTTAACCAGCTCTTTTCCTTTCCCTGTAGAAAACTGTGCCGTTATTTTAAAGGCGGCTGCCGCATTAAAGTTTTGAACTTCTCTTTCTCTATCAACAATTAAACGTACAGCAACAGATTGTACACGGCCTGCAGATAAGGATGGCTTAACCTTTTTCCATAAAACAGGAGAAAGTTCGAAGCCTACTAATCTATCTAAAACGCGGCGTGCTTGCTGTGCATTAACTAAGTTGTAATCAATACTTCTCGGACTATCAATTGCTTTTAAAATTGCCGGTTTAGTAATTTCATGAAAAACAATACGTTTAGTTTTCTCTTCTTTTAAACCTAATGTTTCAAATAAATGCCATGAAATTGCTTCTCCTTCGCGGTCCTCATCGGATGCTAGCCATACCATTTCGGCATCCTTAGCAAGTTTTTTTAGTTCGGCAACCAAAGCTTTTTTATCGGCCGGAACTTCATATTTCTGGGCAAAATCATTTTCGATATCAATAGCCATATCGCCTTTGGCTAAATCACGAATGTGGCCATAGCTAGATTTTACTAGAAAATCTTTACCTAAATAGCCTTCAATGGTTTTAGCTTTAGCGGGTGACTCAACGATTAATAAATTTTTGGCCATGAAATACGTTTTTGTGCAAATAAAGCTATAATAAACCTATAAAACCAAACATGTGCTTAATTTTATACAACTTTTTTATGAATTTAGGAATATAAAATCCAGCTTTTGTGTGAAATAATTAAATTTTGCATGTTATAATACAGCCTAATCTTTTGACATTTCAATAGCTACATGAGCTATAATTGAAGCACTTTAATCAATGCTTTGAAAATAAAATCTGTATTTTTGCAATCCATTAATAATAGCATAGCTTGAAGTATCCAAATTTTAAAGACCTTATTCTTTTCGAAGACAACGATTTTATCGTAATTAACAAACCGCCTTTTTTAGCTTCGCTAGATGAGCGAGGTGGCTCTGGTGAAACTAATGTATTGCGTTTAGCGAAACAATATAGCGATGATGCACAGGTTTGTCACCGTTTGGATAAGGAAACTTCTGGTGCTTTAATTATTGCTAAAAATCCTGAAGGTTATCGTCATGCTTCCATGCAGTTTGAGCGTAGAAAAGTAAATAAAACTTATCATGCTGTAGTAGATGGTCATGTTATTTTTGATGATTTAACCGTTGATTTGCCAATTTTAAATGATGGCAATAAAAACGTAACTATTGATAGGGCGGAAGGAAAAAGAGCAGAAACTATTTTTAACTCTTTAAAATACTATAAACATTATACTTTGGTTGAATGTAAACCAATTACAGGTAGAATGCACCAGATTCGTATCCATTTGGCAACTCAACGTGCTGCAATTGTTGGCGATGATATGTACAAAGGTAAACCTGTCTTTTTATCATCAATTAAGCGTGGCTATAAACTAACCAAAGGCGAAGAAGAACAGCCTATTATGAAACGTTTTGCGCTACATGCAAAACATTTGGTTTTTAAAGGATTGGATGATAAAGATATTGTTATAGATGCGCCATATCCGAAAGATTTTGCTACTTTAATTAAGCTTTTGGATAAGTTTGATGCTTAATGGCTGGGTTTAGAATTGCCTAACCCTTCAGTTTTTCTTACATTTGGAAGGTTCGCTCTCTGTTAAACCTCAATAGAATGTATATCCGATTTGTAAATTACGTAGATAAGATTAACCAATACCGAAAATCAAAGATATCAAACCGTAATTTCCTCGTTATTCTTGCTGTTATTGTTGGCATTTTGGCCGGGCTAGCTGCTGCTGCTTTAAAAAGTTTAACGCATCATATAGAAGAGTTTCTTCAATCAGATTGGCATTGGAAATATAAATATTATCTGTACTTCATTTTTCCGATGTTTGGTATATTCTTTACCGTTTTGTACATCAAATATTTTATTCGTAAAAGTAAGTTTGAAACTGGTTTAACGCCATTGCTTTATGCAATTTCAAAAAAATCAAGCAGGGTAGAACCCCACAATATCTATTCACAAATTATAACCGCGGCAATTACCGTTGGTTTTGGAGGTTCTACAGGTTTGGAAGCGCCAATTGTAACCAGTGGCTCCGCTATTGGTTCAAACCTAGGGCGGTTTTTAGGTTTATCTTATCGTGAAATCACTATGCTTGTGGCTTGCGGTGCAGCCGCAGGTATTGCAGGAGCTTTTAATAGTCCGGTTGCCGGTATTGTATTTGCCATAGAAATTTTATTGCCAGAATTTACCATACCTGCATTTATTCCACTTTTACTATCAGCCGCTACAGCAGCAGTAGTTGCCCGGATTTTTTATACACAACAATTATTTTTTCTGGTAACAGAAGGCTGGCAAATCAATGCTTTAGGTTATTACATATTACTTGCTGGTTGTATCGGTTTATTTTCCATCTATTTTACAAAAGCAAATTACGCAGTAAAAGGGTTGTTTTATAAAATTAAGCATCCCTATGCAAAGGTAGTTGTTGGTGGTTTAATGCTTGGTTTTTTAGTGTTTCTCTTTCCAACGCTTTATGGTGAAGGTTACATTACCATGAAAAATTTGCTAAGAGGCGATTATCTGGCCGTAATCAATAACAGTATTTTTGAAGACTATAACAGCATTCCGGCAATGGTTGTGCTGTTTACGGTGGTCACAATTTTTATGAAATCGCTGGCTACGCTGATTACTTTAGGTGCTGGAGGTAATGGAGGAACTTTTGCACCAAGTTTAATTATGGGTGGCTTAATCGGGTTTATTTTTGCTTACACCGTTAACCTTTTGGGTTTAGCTCAATTAAATGTTCCAAATTTTATTGTTGCAGGCATGGCAGCTGCTTTGGGTTCGATAATGCATGCACCGCTAACTGGTATTTTTTTAATTGCAGAGATAACAGGTGGATATATTTTGATGGTTCCTTTAATGATAACTACGGCAATATCTTATGCAATTAATCGTAGTTCGCAGAAGCATTCTATTTATACAAAGGTACTTGCCGATAAAGGTGAGTTATTATCTCATGAAGACAAAGACTCAACAGTATTAAATCAAATGAAGCTGAAATATTTGATTGAGAAAACCTATCCTCAATTGTACATGGAAGATTTAATTGCTCTAAAAATGACTGAGATAGTTAATTCACGTAAGAATATTTGCTCCGTTACCGATGAAATAGGAGATTTTAAAGGCATTATTTATATTGAAGAATTGTTCGGCGAAATGGTTAGTAATCCTGATAAGGAAAATTTAAAAGCTACAAATCTGGTTCATGCTGCACCAAATACCATTATGGAGCATGATGATTTAAAAGATGTTTTGAGAAAGATGGAAGCAGACAATGTTTGGATTTTACCGGTAGTTGATGAAAACAATATTTATAAAGGGTTTGTATCTAAAACCGCGATATTTAATAAGTATAGGGCATTGTTAATGAGGCAGAATGATTATATGGGTTAAACCTTTTGAATAACGTCATTCTGAGCATGTCGAAGAACTTTTAGAGATTGCGTTTCAACGAGTTCAAGGTAACAAGTTTGCATAAAAAGAAAAAGGTATATCGAGTTAACTCAATATACCTTTTTTCTATATTAAAAAAAGATTACTCTGTTCTCTTCAAGCCAAATTTTTCTATTTTACTGTATAAATGACTTCTTTGAATATCAATTTCATCAGCGGTTTTTGAAACATTCCAGTTGTTTTTTTCCAGCTTAAATTTGATAAATTCTTTCTCTGCGTGGTCTTTATAGTCTTGAAAATTATTAAAACTATCAAATGACGAAGACATACCTGAAGCACCTGAAGGATTTGCAATCTGTGCACTGGTTGCAGCTCCAATATTGGTTCCACCACCCGGATTTGCGAAAGCACGAACATCATTCTCAGTAATAACCTTATCACTCAAAATAATCAAACGCTCTATCATGTTGTGAAGCTCACGAACGTTACCAGTCCAAGGCAGGGCTTGCAAAGCAGCCATTCCACCTTCATTAATTCCCTTAACCGGCATGCCGTAATCGCTACAAATGTTTTCTAAAAAGTTTTGTGCAATTACCGGAATATCATCTATTCTTTCTGTTAAATGTGGTACGTGAATATTAATTACATTCAATCGGTGGTACAAATCCATACGGAAATTACCATCTTCAATCTCTTTTAATAAATCTTTATTGGTTGCGGCTAAAACACGAACATTTACATCAATTTCCTTTTCGCCACCAACTCGAGATATTTTGTGTTCTTGTAAAGCTCTTAAAACTTTTGCTTGCGCAGAAAGGCTCATGTCGCCAATTTCATCTAAAAACAGCGTTCCGCCGTTTGCCAACTCAAATTTACCAATGCGCTGTTTGACGGCCGAAGTAAATGAGCCTTTTTCGTGTCCGAATAATTCGCTTTCAATTAATTCTGATGGAATTGCCGCACAATTTACTTCAACAAGAGGGCTATCGGCACGGTTCGATTTTTCGTGTAACCAACGGGCAACTAGTTCTTTACCGCTACCATTTGCGCCAGTAATTAAAACTCGGGCTTCGGTAGGTGCAACACGTTCTATGGTTTCTTTAATTTTAGAGATGCTTTCAGATTCACCTAAAATTTCACGTGTTTTACTTACTTTACGTTTTAAAACTTTTGTTTCGGTAACTAAAGTACCGCGGTCTAAACCATTACGTACAGTAATTAATAAACGATTTAAATCTGGTGGTTTTGAAATAAAATCGAAAGCTCCTTTTTTACTTGCCTCAATAGCGGTTTCTACCGTACCGTGACCAGAAATCATAATAAAAGGCAAATCTGGTTTGATAAGTTGCGCTTGCTCAAGCACTTCCATACCGTCCATTTTATTCATTTTGATATCGCAAAGTACAAGGTCGAAATTCCCTTTTTTTATCATTTCGAGTCCGTCGATACCATTATCAATGTCTTCAACATCGTAATTTTCGTACTCTAAGATTTCGCGTAAGGTACTCCTTATCGCCCGCTCATCATCAATAATTAATAGTTTGGCCATTCAGTTTTGTTTATTCTAATTCAGCTACGAATATATTATTTTTTAGTTAATGTATAGTTTTTTATACATAGTTATGGCTATAAACGAGAAATTGATAAAAAGGTTTTATTTTTTATTTGGAAAATAAAGTACAGAAAATCCATCATGTAGTTTATTCTCTCTTGATAAAACGTTTGTAATTTATTTGGAAAACAATGGATATAATTCCATCGGATTATTCAGTCCTGCTGTACATTTTATCCCGAGAAATTCGGGATGCCATTTCCATCAGGTTTATTTAACGAAATTTTGTGCAAGAAACTTAATTTGAATTGCCTAATTCTACATTAAACCGTCATTTCGAACGAAGCTAGAAATCTTTGAATACGTATTTCTTGGTCCAAAGATTTCTCTATTCCGCTGCGCTCCAATTGAAATGACGGAGGACCAATAATTTCCGTGGCAAACGGAAAATGGAATTTCCAGTTAACTAGAGCACTGGGTAGGTTTTAAATTCGACGTTACAGGTTTTTGTTTAATAAGCCTGATTGAAATGAAAATACTTTTTGTTGCTTAAATTAAGAAGATTGCCACGTTGTTTTTCCTAGCCTGCCTAACGCAGGCAATGACGACCAGATCGCATTAAAAAGAATGCAAAAAGATTGTAATGAAAAGCAGGGCTGAGGTGACCCACGAAGTACTGTTTTGCCTTTCCAAAAAATAAAAAATGCAGGTCTGTAAGCCGGGTTCTGTTTTCTAATTGCTTAGAACTTCTATCATTAATCCACTGTAAATGTTGCCATTTACCTCTAACGACCTACCCACTAACATCGGACGGGCAGCCCTACGTGCGTTAGCCTATTTGGTCTTTCAACTCTCGGGGTTTACAAACACTGCAGTCGCCTGCAATGCTCGTGCGCTCTTACCGCACGTTTTCACCCTTTCCCAATTTGCATTGGGTGGTATATTTTCTGTTGCACTAATCCGTAATCCAGGTTTTCATTCCTGAATCCCTTTCCGTTAGAAAGCGAGATGCCCTATGTTGCCCGGACTTTCCTCTCTCCCGATAAATCGGGACAGCGATAGAACAACCTGCATTTTGCGCAAAGATGGATTATTTTAACCATAAAGACAGCAAAACATCAGAAGTTTTTATGCTTATTTACAGTTTTGTAACTGTGTAGAAACCTTTGAATAAGGAACAAAACCTTGATTATTACCAAATGAATTGGTAACATAAACCATAACCTGAGCTACATCAATATCTGCTAATTCAGGGAAACCTGGCATTTTTTCATTGTATTCTTTTCCATGAATGACAATTTTTTCGCTTATTCCATTCTTAATCATGCAAGCTAAATTGTCTTTATTGTTTTTCAAAAAAACAGAATCGGTTAGTGGAGGTGCAAGCTGACCTAAACCTTCGCCGTTTTCGCCATGGCAGTTTTGACATTTGGCTTTGTAAATATCTTTTCCGTTCGACATATAATTTTGCAAATCAATAGTTTCTTGATTTTGGCAAGAAACGATGATGGCGACAATTGAGCAGAAAAAAATAGAATTGATGATGTATTTGCGCATTTATGTTTTATTAATATTGCCACGGAACCACTGAAAGCACAGAAAATAAAATTCCGTATTAATCTCTCCCTACCGTAGGCTAGAGTGTTTCCGTGGCTTAGAATCTATTTTTTATATTCTGCCAATAAAACCGGAATATCTTTTTTAAGTTGAGCAACCTGGTCTTCTTTTGTGCCATCATAAGCACCACGAATTCTTCGGTCTTTATCAACCAAAACTAAATAGCCCTGATGAATGTAACCATCTTTAGCAGTGCTATCTTCGCCAACAGCTACCAAATAGTTTTTTTCTGCAAGGGTGTACACGCTATCTTTACTTCCATACAGAAATTGCCATTTATTAACATCAACTCCAAGTTTTTGGGCATATTTTTTCAATACTGATGGTTTGTCGTATTTAAAATCTATGGTATGAGATACAAACATCACATCCGGATTGCTTTTAAATTCATTATAAACCGTCATTAAATTGCGGTGCATGGTTGGGCAGATGGTTGTACAAGAGGTGAAAAAGAAATCTGTAACGTAGATTTTTCCATCCGTTAACTTATTTGTTGTTAAAACGCTGTCTTGGTTTAAAAATGCCCAATTTGGGATGGTTTGATAGACGGTGTCTATCTTTTCTATACCAGCTGCATCTCTAACGGTTTCGGCATGGCGCTCGCCATAAATTGGCAATTTTTTTTCTTGCTGACAAGATGAAAGTATAGCTGTTGATAGCATGAAAATGGCTATCGAAAAAATAATTTTATTCATGATTTTATTTTAAAATGTAAATATACGCCTCTAGTTTGGGAAAGCCTTCACCCTGTGAACGTTTGTGGTAATTTTAGTTTTTCTGCAAGTCCCTCTCCAGAAGAGAGGGAAATACAGAACAGTAGTTTTATACATTGTATTTAAAATATTGCCCGTTACCCTCTACTGGGCTTGGCAGCATTCTGTTTTCTTTAAGTCTCCCTAAAAGAGTGCGGGAAATAAAAAACAGCGGTTTTACACATAGCATTTAAAATATTGCCCGTTAAAACACTCTAAACTGGATTTGGCAGAATTATGTTTTTTTTTAAGTCTCCCCCAAAAAGTGAGGGGAACGTAGAACGGTTTTTATTGCTAGGGTTTAAAATACTGCCTGTTAAAACCCTCTCTTCTGGAGAGGGCGGACTAACATTAGCCAAACTTCAAACATTCATAGGGAGAGGCTTTTAATGCTTATGTTGTTTCATTTGCATCTTAGTAGCTGGCAATATATTATAAATTTTAAGCACCGAATCTGATTCTTTCGTAACCTTAATGTAGCTATCTTCAACACCACGAATCTTAATCATTTGCGATTGGTAATATGCTAAATCTTCCTGCTCGTTTTTTCCTTTAAAATCATCTTTAAAGAAATGCATCCAATCCATCATGTTTTCATCGGCTTTATTCAGCTTTGTAATTAGGTTACTCATTTTAATTGTATCTGCTGATGATTTAGCCTCTAATTTAACTAATAGTGTATCCAATTTCATTCTGTTTTTGATAACTTTTTCGCCGTCAACCATCAACTTATCATGGATATTTAAAACTTCTTTACGTATTGCTTTTGAATCTGCCTCTGTTTTACAGGCACTAAAAATTAATATCAGCGTTGAAAAAATTAATGTTATTTTATTTTTCATTTTATTAAAAATTATAAGTTAAACCAATATAAATTTTGCCGGCACTCATTGGGTGGTCGGTTTCTGCTTCCCAAATATTTTTCTGGATGCCAGCATTAAGTGCTATATTTTTGTAGAATATATCTGCACCAACACCACCCATTAAATTATTCATAACATGTTCTCCGGTTTTACCACCGTTGTACTTCTCTCCGCCAGAATATTCATAAAAAAACTGAGCAGAAGGCATCAACTGCACATCTTTGCCAATTCGTTGAGTGTAAAAAATATTTAAAAAACTTGTTGTACTGTTTGCAATTCCTTCATCGCGTTTATTGGTTCCGTTTGCTTTGTATGATGTATTTAAACTTGCGCCGAATTTACCTAAACCAACCATATAGTTAAGGTAAACAAAGCCATCAGTGCTTCCTGTTCCAGCTTGTTGTAATGAAGAATAGCGAATACCAGCAGTATTTTTGAAATCATTTTTCCCTGTCGGGAGTTTAATTCCTGCACCTGCCACAAGCTGTTGTCTAAAATTATCATCTAATTTTTGCACAATGTGATATCCTGCATACAAATTTACATCGCCAACACCACCAACGGTAGAGGTATTGCTGTTGTAACGTTCGCTGTTAGAAACATAAGGCAGAATTACATTTATTTCAATTTTGCTGTTAATGAAATATTTACCTCTGATTTCAAGCGAACGATACAATTCATAGTCTTCTGCATTACCCGCATGACCTGTTATTGGGTGGGGTTGACTATTTGATGGAATAAAGAAATTTCCTCCATTTGGGAATAAGGAGTGTGATTGACCGTTGTAGCCGTTAAAAGAACGGTAACGGTAAAGTAGGCTTATGCTATTTCGATTAAAATATGGTGTTATGCCCATAAAACACCCGCAAATATCACAGGCAAAAACATTGCTGCTTAATAATATAAAAGTGATAACTAATAATTTACGATTCGCTATATAATTTATTTTTGATAAACTCATTGTCGGTTAATGTTTTTAAAAATGCTTTGATTTGTGTTCTTTCTGAACTGCTTAATGATATGCCATTTCTTAGAGAAGAATCTAAATTCTCTGATGCTTTAACGCCTGAATTATAGTGTTCTAAAACTTCATCCAGATTATAGAATCGCCCATCGTGCATGTACGGACCAGTGTACTCAATGTTTCGTAGGCTTGGTACTCTAAATTTTCCAAAATCGCTTTGTACACCCGATATGTGCGATCGCCCTTCATCTGTACTTACCAAATCCAAACCATTACTTCGGTAAGAAAAATCTGAAAAAAAAGGTTCAGCATGACATGAAGCACATTTCTCTTTAAATAAATTGTAGCCAAGCTGTTCATCTGAAGTAAAAGAAATTCCACTTTCTTTTCGCATTACTTTATCGTATTTAGAATTTCCTGAAACAAGAACACCCATAAATTGAGTAATTGATTTTAATACTGTTTGAGAATTTATTTCTGACGAACCAAAAGCCCGTTTAAACATTTCAGGATATGGCGCTGTATTTTTTAAGAACTTTACAACGGTTTCTATATCTGTTTTCATTTCGCAAACGTCCGTAAGCGCATTTAATGGTGATGTTTCCAGGTTTTTTACGCCGCCATCCCAAAAAAAGGCCTGCTGCCAAGCTAAATTAAAAAGGGGAGGAGCATTGCGTTTTCCCTGGCAATTATCTACACCATGACTAACGCTATGATCGAGGTTTGCAAAGGCAGCAAATTGCTGATGGCAGCTACCGCACGAAACACTTTTATCAGCCGATAAACGAGCTTCGTAGAAAAGCTTTTTACCCAATGCAAAACCAGCATTTGTTAGTTTATTGTTTTCGAAGTTGTATGCCGGTTTTGGAAAATTTGATGGAATTGCAAAAGTGACATTTTCTTCATCTGGTGTAATCTCATCCTCGTTTTTGCTACAAGCATACATCAACGCAATGCTTAAGAAAAGCATTGCGAAGACGATTAGTTTTCTCCACATATTAATTGTGGATATGATCTAAACGGAATAGTCCTTTTGCATAATTATTGGCTACGAGCACCGAATTAGCACCGCCCATCGTAAAATTTAAATTAGTAAAACTTACATCGGTTGTACCTGTAAATAAAGATGCTGCATTTACAATAAAATGCATATTTGGTTTAGCATCAGTTCTTATTCTCAGCGGATTTGCAGCATTAATTTCGGCTGAAAATGTTCGGATGGTATTGTTCGGATCCAAAACGCCTCCAATATGAAAAGTTAGGGCATTATTGGTGGCTGTAGATTGTGGCGAAGTTCCTTCGAGTTTTACGAAGATGTAGCCACTATTCCATGTCCAGAACATACCATTTATTGGGTCGAGAGCGCCCGTTTGAGCACCTGCAAAGTTTCGGGCGTAATCTACACCAATTGTATATTCAATTTTGGTATAATCGCCGATTGGTACATCGTTAATCGTTAGTAATTTTGACGCGGATTTAGATTCATCAACCAGAAAGTAACTCTCTGGGATTAAATAGGAAGTTCCATCAGCTTTGCTTAATTTAATATTGCTTACGTAATATTTGAACACGTTGATTTTGTAATCTTCGCCTTTGGCATTTTTATATGTTGATGTGTTTAGCGCTAATGAAGCACCATTAACCTGGTGTTCGAATTCCAATGTAAAACTAGATTTTGTATCTGCTGAGATTATATCTCCATCTTTTTTGCATGATGTTAAAAGTATAATAGGGCATAACAATGCCAATAAGTATTGTGATAATTTCATTTTTTTGAAAATTGGATAAGTGAATTTTTAGTCTTCTGTTATTCTGAATGCAATGAAGAATCTCTAGCCTTTTAGGGGAAATTAACATTACAGCGGAAAACAGAATAGTGGTTTTTAGCAATGATGTTTACTTTGTAACTGCTTCGCTGTAATACCGTTGACGTTTTTTACCTCTTGTCGTCATTGCGAGGCACGAAGCAATCTATTTGTTATGAGATTACTTCGTACCTCGCAATGACGACCGTCTTAGAAATGTTATCTATTTCGATTTTTATGAAATAAAATAACCTTCAGCATAACAAATAGCCAAAACAATCAATAGCAAAGCCATTAATAAAAAAAATACTTAAACCGTTTTCGGTGGATGAAAAATTGAAATAGAAAGGTCTTTGATAGGTTTTTCTAAATAACCACTTTCTGATTTTATAATGAAGTATGGGATTTGATGGTTAACGCTTAGCTGTTTGAATTTAGCCTCAGATTCAATTACTCTTTTTAAGTTATCTTGAGTTTGTTTGTTTTTACCATCTAAATCTTTCAATTTTTTGGCTAAGAAACATTGTCCGTCGCAATGTAATTCTGGGTGCGCATTATTAATACAAAATACTGAAGTGATGTATTCCTTATTCATTTTGTAACCTGAATACACAATTAATTGCATGTAACAATTAGAAATTGTACAGATTACTAAAAGAAATATTAGGGCTCGCTTTAACATTTGTATTTCGCTGCAAATGTACAAACGAAATCGAGGATGGCAAACTTAAAAGAGAAATTTGAATTCTTTTGTTAACCGTTGATTAAAGTCAACGACAATGAATACAAAACATGATTTAAAAAGAAAATATTTAGAAAGCATCTGCTATGTGCTCTTTAATTCAATGCTGTAAGTTTCAATAGAGATTAATTTGTAATCTAATTTTGGAAAGTAGATTTTATTAGAAATTTTATTTAGTACAATTCAATATCTTTTAAAAATTTAAAATCTTTTAGATTTAATGTATAAAGCTTAATATTATGTATTATAGCTGTTGATGCAATTAATGCATCTGGTAAATTTAGGTTGTGAGATAAAGAAAATTCTTCGACTAAATTGACTGCATAAGTAGAAATTGTCGACGAAATTGGCAATACAACCAATTTATCAAGATCTGTCCTAATTAATTTCAGTTCATTTTTGTTTCTGGCTCCATACAATAATTCTGCACATGAAACATCAGAAATGGCTACATTACTCTGGCCTATATTTTTAAAAGTATTGATAACATCTAAATTACCTTTGTAAACTTCTATAAAGATATTTGTATCGCAGAGAATCATGATTTCTTCCAGGCTTTAGTCCTGAGTTCATTTGGTGAAATGGAGTAATCACTCCAAATTCCTTCTGACAAAGAAAAATCTGATGGTTGTTTTTTTACATTAGCCTTTGTTGTTCTTAATTCAGCCTTTATATTTCGTGACTTTAAAAAATGTAACAATGCATCAATTTTATCCTGCTCTATATCGTCATTTAAAATTATCTCCATCATAGTTTAATTTTCTTAGTGTAAAGATAAGAAATCTTATCTTTCAAATTATATCTAGTAATTTTTAAAAAAAAATCCCTGACAAAAATAATTATCAGGGATTTTCATCATTAATTGTGAAGTGAATTACGCTTGCAAATCGGCCATTACAGCATTAATTTTATCGCCTAACGCTGCATTTACTTTTGAAAAATCTGCTCTATCTGCCAATGGCGCATTTACACTGCAATAAAATTTAATTTTCGGTTCTGTACCACTCGGGCGGGCAGAAACAATACTTCCATCTTCTGTAATAAATTGCAATACGTCAGAAGCCGGATAATCTAATTTGGTAACTTTTCCGGTTGCTAAATCTGTCTCCTGGCTTAACTCGTAATCTTTCAATATAGCAACTTTAGAACCGCCTAATGATGCTGGCGGATTATTTCTAAATTTCTCCATCATTGCCTTAATTTCTTCAGCTCCGGTTTTGCCTTTTTTGGTTAGAGAAACTAAGTCTTCTTTGTATAAGCCATAATCAACATACATGTCTAAAAGCGCATTATACAAACTCGCACCTTTATCCTTGTAGTAGGCAGTCATTTCAGAAATAAAAGCAGCTGAAACAACCGCATCTTTATCGCGAACTAGTTCGCCAACCAAATAACCATAACTTTCCTCGCCACCAGCTATAAAAGTTTTTTCACCTTGTAGCTGAGTTATAATTTGACCAATCCATTTAAAACCGGTTAAGGTGTTAAAATATTCAACGTTTTTAGCATCACAGATGGCTTTGATTAAACTCGTGGTTACAATTGTAGAAACCACATATTCTTTTCCGGTAAGTTTTCCTTTTTCTTCCCAAGCTGAAACAATGTAGTTAATTAGTAAACTTCCGGTTTGGTTACCATTTAACAATACCCATTCGCCATTATTATCTTTAACGGCAATACCAACACGGTCGGCATCTGGGTCAGTTGCTAAAACCAAATCAGCATCAATTTCTTTAGCCTTATTCATAGCCAGAGTTAAAGCATCTTTTTCTTCTGGATTTGGATAAACAACAGTTGGGAAATTACCATCAGGTTTGCTTTGCTCTTCAACAACAGTAACATTAGTAAAACCAAACTGCTCAAGCGCTTTTGGTACCAAAGTTATGCCTGTTCCATGAATTGGTGAATAAACAATTTTTAAATCGTGCTGTCTTTTAATCGCATCAGGAGAAATTGAAAGTTCAGTAATTCCATCTAAATACAATTTATCAACTGCCTCGCCGATTAATTCAACGTTTGCATCAACTCTGTTAAACTTAACTTCATCAATACTTTGAATTTTGTTTACTTCATCAATCACTAATTTATCATCTGGTGATGTAAACTGACCACCATCGGCTCCATAGGCTTTATAACCATTATATTCTTTTGGATTATGCGATGCCGTTAACATTACTCCACTTTTGCAGCCAAAATGACGGACAGCAAAAGACAACTCAGGGGTTGGTCTTAATGCTTCGAAAAAGTACACATGAATACCGTTTGCCGAGAAAACATCAGCGGTAATTTTTGCGAAATAATCAGAATTGTTTCTGCTATCGTGAGCTATGGCAACACTGATTTTTTCACCTGGATATTTATTATTCAGATAATTTGCTAAACCTTGAGTTGCCGTTCCAATTGTATATTTGTTAATACGGTTAGAACCGGCGCCCATTATACCGCGTAAACCGCCAGTACCAAACTCTAAACTTTTATAAAATGAATCTACAAGTTCTGTAGTTGCTTCTTTATCTACAAGCGCTTGGATTTCAGACTTAGTTTTTTCGTCGTAATTTCCACTTAACCACTGATTAATTGTGGCCTGTGTTGATTGGTCAATTGATTGCATTGAGCTGTATTTTTAATTTAATATCTGGTGTTGAACAAAATTTAATTCATGAAGTTTGGTATTGTTGAAATATTTTCAACCGTTCCAAATTTTATTTTGTTGAGGTTGTTGCTTTTAAGTAGCTTTTGCTTAATTTCACGCCCCGATACAATAATAAAGAAAATCCAGTATTAAAAATGATTGAATTGCATTTTTATATTCTGGTAGGCACAATAGAAATTGTGTTCTTCTTATTACAGCTAAAATAATTATTAACTAGATGAAAATATTAAAATTTGGGGGTACTTCTGTAGGTAGTCCTGAGCGCATGACGAAGTTATTGGATATTATTAATCCAAATGAAGAACAGATTGTAGTATTATCAGCCGTGTCTGGTACAACAAATAGTTTAGTAGAAATTGCAAATTATTTTTTAGCTGGTGATAAGAAGAAGGGTAGCGAGTGTATAGAAAACTTATATCAAAAATATAAAACCTTTGTAGTAGAATTATTGCCGTCTGCAGAATTTCAAGATCAGGGAAACGAAGTGATTGATTATCATTTCGGTTTCTTAGCCGGCCTGGCAAATGATATTTTTACGCCAATTGAAGAAAAAGTTGTATTGGCACAAGGTGAGTTATTATCTACAACTTTATATCACATTTATTTAAAATCTATTGGTGTAGATTCAGTTTTGCTACCTGCGTTAGATTTTATGAAAACTGATGAAGACAGTGAACCAGACATTGCTTTTACAACGAAACATTTAATGCCTTTGTTGGAGGAACATAAAAACAATAAACTCTTCATTACACAAGGATATATTTGTCGTAACAGTTTTGGTGAAGTTGATAATTTACGCCGCGGAGGAAGTGATTATACAGCATCTTTATTGGGTGCTGCAATTCTTGCTGAGGAAGTTCAAATCTGGACGGATATAGACGGTATGCATAATAACGACCCTCGTATTGTTAAAGGAACCAAGCCGATTGCTCAATTATCTTTTGATGAGGCTGCCGAGTTGGCGTATTTTGGAGCAAAAATTTTGCATCCACAATCAGTTTTTCCTGCGCAGAAATACAAAATTCCTGTTCGCTTGCTAAATACTATGGAACCAAGTGCTTCTGGAACTTTAATTACACACGATAGCGAGAAAGGAAAAATTAAATCAATTGCGGCTAAGGATGGCATCACGGCTATTCGCATTCAATCGAGCCGAATGTTATTAGCTTATGGTTTCTTACGTCGTGTTTTCGAAGTTTTTGAGCGTTATAAAACACCAATTGATATGATTACCACTTCAGAAGTTGCTGTTTCATTAACTATTGATGAAACCGGAAATCTTTCAAAAATTATTGAAGAATTAGAAAGCTTCGGAACTGTAGAAGTTGATACAGATCACAGTATCGTATGTGTTGTTGGAGATTTTGGCTCAGAAAAACATGGTTTTGCAAGTAGAGTTTTAGAGGGATTGAAACACATTCCAATCCGTATGATTTCATACGGCGGAAGCAATTACAATGTTTCTTTATTAATTTTAAGTGAATATAAAACGGAAGCTTTAAGAAGTTTGCACAACAGGTTATTCGAATAGGAGATACAAACATCCAATAATTATCAGCAAACCCAAAATCATGTGAAAAGCTAAAAAGTTTGCTGGTAATAATTCATTTTTGTATTTCCTGTAAGAATTAAATAATCCTAAAGAAATAATAAGAGCTATAAATATGGCTGCAACTATCTTCATTTTCTGATAAAAAAGAGGAATAATACGATAAGAAGTAAAACGATGAAAAATCGAATCTTACCGTTGTATTGTTTTTGGTTAATTCTTCCATGCTTTAAGTCGAGATAGTTACCCCAATAAATAAGCCCAAAGAATAAAATTAAAATTATAATAAGGAATTTGAACATGTTCGCCGATAAAGATATATCAAAGTTTAACAATATTGAAACGCCATTCTATTATTACGATACAGAATTACTGCAAAGAACTTTAAGCACTTGTGCTGAAGCTGCAGCTCCATATCAGTTTCACATACATTATGCACTAAAAGCAAACTTCAATTCAGTTTTGCTGGAGCAAATTAAAAACATAGGCTTTGGTGCCGATTGTGTAAGTGCCGGAGAGGTAAGAAGAGCTGTAGAAGTTGGTTTCGATAATAAGAAAATTGTTTTTGCCGGAGTAGGTAAATCCGATAAAGAAATAAATGAAGCACTGGATTTAGATATTTTCTGCTTTAATGTAGAGTCTATTCAGGAGTTAGAAGTTTTAAATGAATTGGCTTCGGCTAAAGGTAAAACTGCGCAAGTTGCTATACGTATAAATCCAAATGTTGATGCACACACGCACCACAACATTACAACAGGTTTAGATGAAAATAAATTCGGCATCAATTCATGGGATTTACCAGAATGTGCCGAAACTTTAAAGGCATCCAAAAGCCTTAAATTTATTGGCATACATTTTCACATTGGTTCTCAAATTACAAATTTAGATGTTTACAAAAATCTTTGCGTTCGTGTTAATGAATTTTGTACATGGTTTGAGGAAAAAGGATTCGTTGTTGAAATTTTAAATGTTGGTGGTGGCTTAGGTATCGATTATTACAATCCAGACAATCAAATACCCGACTTTAAATCTTACTTTAAAATATTTAAAGATTTTTTAGAGATTAAACCAAACCAAGAGGTTCATTTTGAATTAGGAAGAGCCTTGGTTGGACAATCTGCATCATTAATTACCAGAGCTTTATACATTAAAAAAGGCAAGAAGAAAAATTTTGTAGTATTGGATGCAGGCATGACAGAATTGATGCGTCCGGCATTATATCAGGCTTACCATAAAATTGAAAATTTAAGTAAGAAGTCAGAAAACGGAAGTCAGACTACTGAAGTTATTAAATATGATATTGTTGGACCGATTTGCGAAAGTACAGATTGCTTTGGCAAAGAAGTAGAACAACCTGAATCTTTTAGAGGAGATGTTTTTGCAATTCGTAGCGCAGGTGCTTACGGAGAAGTTATGGCATCAAAATACAATTTGAGAGACGCAATAAGAACGGTTTACAGTAACGAGATTTAGAACTTTGTCACATCGAGCTTGCCGAAGTACTTTATTGTTCTTCGACAAGCTCAGAATGACAAATTTTCTATTTTCTTTTAGATGCTACAAAAACAACCACGCCAGCAACTAAAACAATGCCACCAACATAAGGCGGCCAGTTTACTGATTTTTCTTTATCAGCCGATATTTGTATCGGACCAGCATCAACAACTTTTTCCTTTTTAGTGTAAGTAAAGCCTGTCCAAACCAGCATTACAATTCCAACAATTATTAGTACGAGTCCAACGGTTTTATTCATAATTTTAAATTTTGATTTGAATTTAAACAGCCGTAAGCATAATTATGTTTTATTCTTCAAAGAAATCCACTAATCCTCCTATAAAATATTCTTCTATTCCTTCGGTAAAGTCTTTATAATCCTCGTCAGGTATATTGGTTTGTTTAAACTCTAACGAAGTTCCTTTTTTATCCTCATGAAGTTTAATCGTAACAATTGAAGGTTCACCTTCTTCACCAAAATACCATTGCTGAACAATTTTTTTATTGGTTTCAAACGCTAAGTTTTTTCCAACAATATCACCATCCCAATAAGAAAATTCTGTTTCTGGTTTTTCTTCAAACTCCACTTCAGCACCAGTCCAAAGTTTAATGCTAATATCTTTTGTAAGCGCTAAATAAACTTCTTCTGGTGTTGCGGGTATGTATGTGTATTTTTTATAGTCTCTCATCAACTATTAATCTTAAAATCCTTAAATCTATTAAATTCCTGCTCCTTACTTAAATGCATTCAATCCCGTCACATCCATGCCTGTAATAAGCAAATGTATGTCATGCGTGCCTTCGTAGGTAACTACCGATTCAAGGTTCATCATGTGGCGCATTATCGAATATTCGCCGGTAATGCCCATTCCGCCTAACATTTGGCGGGCATTTCTGGCAATATCCAATGCAATTTCTACACTGTTTCTTTTTGCCATTGATATTTGCTCAGCAGTTGCACGGTTTTCGCTTTTTAAAACACCCAAGCGCCAAACCAGGAGCTGACCTTTAGTAATTTCGGTAACCATTTCTGCTAATTTTTTTTGTTGCAATTGAAAACCGCCAATTGGTTTGCCAAATTGAATTCGCTCTTTTGAATAACGAAGTGCAGTATCATAACAATCCATTGCAGCACCTAATGCACCCCAGGCAATACCATAACGAGCTTGGTTTAAGCAGCCTAAAGGTCCTTTTAATCCACTAATTTCTGGAAAAACGTTTTCTTTCGGGATTTGAACATTATCAAAAACCAATTCTCCAGTTGCTGATGCCCTTAAGCTCCATTTATTATGCGTTTCTGGAGTAGAAAAACCTTGCATGCCGCGTTCTACTACCATACCACGTATTTTACCGGCTTCATCTTTGGCCCATACTACGGCGATATCTGCAAATGGCGCATTACTAATCCACATTTTAGCACCATTTAAGATGTAATGTGAGCCTGCATCTTTTATATTAGTCACCATTCCACCTGGATTAGAACCATGATCTGGCTCAGTTAAGCCAAAACAGCCCATCATTTCTCCGCTCGCTAATTTTGGTAAATATTTTTTACGCTGTTCCTCGCTACCGTATGCATAAATTGGATACATAACTAAGGAACCTTGTACTGATGCTGTTGAACGAATTCCTGAATCGCCTCTTTCTATTTCCTGCATTAAAATGCCATAAGCAGTATAATCTAAACCAGCACCACCATATTCTACCGGAATTGTCGGGCCAAATGCTCCAATATCTGCCAATCCTTTAATTAAATGTTTAGGAAATTCTGCTTTTTGCGCATAATCTTCAATAATTGGAGTAACTTCCTTTTTAACCCATTCCCTTGCTGTAGCACGAATTAATTTATGCTCATCTGTTAGCAATTCATCTAACAAATAATAGTCTGGGGCCTCGTATAAGTCTTTTTTCACTGATTTGCTCATTGCTTATTCTAATTTGGTTATGGTTTAAGCGTTCATTTCAAAGGTAACAATTTACGGCAATGGGCATTATATTCGCGAATAAAAATTATTTTTGAGCCATACAAAACTTCAATGAATCACTTTAAACAAACTGTAGCCTTAAAAGATGTAAAATGTTTTGCACTTCATGGTTTTTATCCTGAAGAGCAACTTATTGGCAATCACTTTGTTGTCGATTTGGAAACTGAATTTTTACCGTTGGGCTTTGATGATGAGTTAAATCAAACCGTAAATTACGAAGATTTAAATGCCATCATTCTCGAGGAAATGAAGAAAACTCAAAAACTTTTAGAAACCGTTTTAAACAACATTATTTCAAAAGTAATTAAGCTTTACCCCTTTGTTGAAACTGTTAATGTGAGCATTAAAAAGTTAAATCCACCAATGCCAGGGCAAATCGGGCATTCATTTGTTAAATTATCTTATACCTCAGTCAAATAAAAATGAATTTTACAAAAATTAATTCCGAAATTTTAGAAGAAATTAAGGCCGCTATCGGCACTGAAAAGGTTTTTACGGATGTGGAAAGTTTAGATAATTACAGTCACGATGAAACAGAAGATTTGCGTTACCAGCCAGAGGTTGTTGTAAAACCAACATCTGCAGAAGATATTTCGAAATTACTTAAGATTTGTAACCAACACCATATTCCGGTAACGCCACGCGGTGGTGGTACAGGTTTAAGCGGTGCTGCCTTACCAATTTATGGTGGTGTTTCTTTATCAATGGAAAAATTTAAAGCCATTTTAGATATTGATACCGAAAATTTGCAGGCAACGGTTGAGCCAGGTGTAATTACCGAAGAATTTATAAACGCTGTTGCAGAAAAAGGTTTGCTCTATCCGGTAGATCCGAGTAGTAAAGGTTCTTGTTTTATTGGGGGCAACGTTGCACATGGTTCTGGTGGCCCGAGAGTGGTAAAGTATGGTACAATCCGCGAATATATTTTGAACCTAGAAGTGGTTTTGCCTAATGGCGATATCATTTGGACCGGTGCAAACACGCTAAAATATGCATCAGGCTATAATTTAACGCAGTTAATGATAGGTTCTGAAGGGACATTAGGTGTAGTAACAAAAATCGTGACCAAACTTTTGCCCAAACCATCACAATCTGTGTTGATGATGGGTTCTTTCGCTACAAACGAAGATGCATGTGCTGCGGTTTCCGCAATTTTTAGAGCAGGTGTTACACCATCAGCGCTGGAGTTTATGGAGCGAAAAGGAGTGGAGTGGGTTATTAAATTTGATGATATAAAATTCGATTTAAAAGATAATGTTGCTGCCTTGCTGATGATTGAATTTGATGGTGATGATTTGGACGATATATTTAAAAATTGTGAAAAAACGAATATAGTTTTAGAAGAACATAATTGTACTGATGTTTTGTTTGCCGATACAGCTACGCAAAAAGAAGAGCTTTGGAGAATGCGCCGCACAATGGCCGAATCGGTAAAATCTAACTCTGTTTACAAAGAAGAAGATACCGTTGTGCCTCGTGCAGCTTTGCCAAAATTGGTAAATGGTATCAAAGAAATTGGCGCTAAATATGGTTTTGAAAGTGTTTGTTACGGGCATGCTGGTGATGGAAATTTGCACGTAAACATTATTAAAGCCGGAATGAGCGATGAAGACTGGAAGAACAAACTTAAATTTGGTATTGCCGAAATTTTTGAGCTTACCACCGCTTTGGGCGGAACTTTATCGGGTGAGCATGGAATTGGCCTGGTTCAGAAAGAGTTTATGCCAATTAAATACTCAGAAATTCATTTAAACCTGATGCGTGGTATTAAACAGGTATTCGACCCGAATGGAATTCTAAATCCTGGTAAAATTATGCCTGATAAATTATAGGGAATAAAAAATAATTAAAAGGTTTTGGAAATGAAAATTCAGTGCTTTGTGGCAATTTTAGTCCCGCCATTCGCTTTATCCCGATGAACTATCGGGATGCCCGCTTTTGTCGGGTTTAAAATTAATGGACTATGTAAAACGCCTTGCAACTGCAAATAGTTATAGTTTCCCAGCCGTCTAAACGGGATTGAAGCGATATCCTTTTAAAATTGTAGCAACTTTGTTCATGCCGTTATGATGTATTTTAAAAGATTTAGCGCAAAGCCCGACTAACGATAATAATTGTAGAAATTTCCTTTTCTAAATCTTCAATTTTTTTAAAAAGATAAAATTTATTGCAATTGCTCAAAACCCAACATTCGTTGTTTTTCTGCTTCTGGTATTTCTGTTGGTCTTTTTGATGCATAATCAATGGCTATACAAACCGTTTTTCCTTTGCTGCAAATTACCTCTTCGCCGCCTTTAATTTTTACGATTTGATAATCCAGGTCAAAACTTGTGCTTCCAATTCTTGATGTTTTAACATAAACTGCAATTTTATCCTGCATAACAATCGGTAAAATGTAATCAATCTCTGCATGTGCAATTACGATTCCGGTCTTTTGCCAATCCCATTTTATGGTTTCTTCCCAATATTTCGTTCTTGCAATTTCTAAATATGTGAAGTAGACAGAATTGTTTACATGACCCATCATATCAAAATCAATAAAACGTGTGTGAATGTTGGTTTTATAGTTGAATTCGTCTGAAAAAACTCTAGATTCTGTCAATTTGTCTTTAGATTTTGATAAATTTTGCCATAATGTCTTAAAAATCATAATTTTTTGGTTTGGTATGTAAGTTGAATAATGCTTTTTATCAATTAAAAAATAAAAAATTAGAGATATGACACTTGTAAATTTTAACAACAGAACCCGCAACACAGCTCCTTACTTTAACAATGTTTTCGATTCATTGTTTAGCGATGACGTAACTAAAAACAAAATGGTTGATAAATCGCCAAACGTAAATATTTACGAAAATGAAAACGCTTATGTTATTGAATTAGCAGCTCCGGGATTAAAGAAAGAAGATTTTCAAATTAACTTAAAAAAAGATACACTGTCTGTTTGGGCAGAAGTAAAAAAAGATGAAACTCAAATAGCAAAAGATTTTACTCGTAAAGAGTTTGATTACAGCTCATTTGCAAGGTCTTTTAATTTACCAGAAACTGCTGATGCTGATAAAATTTCAGCTGAATATAAAGACGGCATTCTAAATATCACCATCGGCAAAAAAGACGATACAAAATCTCAACATAAAGAAATCGTAGTATCGTAATAAAGAGTTTCTCGAAAGAGGATTTTCATAATAGTTTAAGTTTAGGTTTTATAAGGTTAGCATTGGATAGTGCTAACCTTATTTTGTTTTTAGGATATTGGTTAATTTGCCTTCGTTAATGGTGTTAGAAAATTAACAAATTCCAATTGAACTAATTTCCAATTGAACTAATAAACCATTTTTGTACTTTTGCGGCATGGTAAGAGAAATACTGGATACTAAACGTAAAGCATTAAAAATAAATTTAGACCCTAGAATTTACGGTACTTTTGCCGAAATAGGAGCTGGACAAGAAGTTTCTAGAAATTTTTTTAATGCAGGTGCAGCTTCTGGAACGGTTGCTAAAACAATGTCGGCCTATGATATGACTTTTAGTGATGCTATTTACGGAGCAGAATCAAACGGCAGGTATGTTTCTCAAAACCGCCTTATCCAAATGCTCGACCATGAATTTGGCTTGCTAAATGAAAGGTTATCTGGTGAGAAGTATGAAAGCAGAACATTTTTCGCCTTCGCCGATACTGTTACCACCTTAAATTACAAACGTACAAATGAGCCTCATGGTTGGATTGGGATTCGATTCCAGGATGAACCAGGAAGTTTACCAAATGAAATATTTTTCCATGTTAGGTTGCTTGATACGGATGTAAACATGCAACAGCGTGTTTTGGGTATTATTGGTGTAAATCTGGTTTACGCGGCTTTTTACCATTGCCATGAACCTAAAACTATGGTCGAATCATTGGCCGATAATTTAACAATAGGTTCAGTTGAAATTGACCTGATTTCTGTTAAAGGACCAGTGTTTCCAGAAGTTGATAACATTCTTTTAAATCTTTATATGATTATGAAAGATTTTTCTGCCGCTGCAATTTTCGATGCAGATGCTCATCCACGCCAGGCAAAAGATTTGTTATACAAAAAAGACATTATGATTTTAAGAACCAAATATGGTCAGAAATCATTACCAAACTTTAATTTGTTTAACAAAGCTACAGATCAGTTTAAAAGAACAAATCAGGTTGAAGAAGGAAATCTGGCCGTTATGATAGAAGTTTTATTAACCAACGTTTTAACCGACGACCAGGAAACGCCAGATGATATTGATTTAGAAACTGTTGCAAAACGTGCCCAGGAAATGTGCGATACCGGAAATATTGTAGTGGTATCAAACTTTACCCGTCACAATCGCCTGGCTAAATATTTGGCAAGGTGTAAGCCAAAAAGTGTAGGTTTAGCTACCAACATTAATAACCTGAAATTCGTGTTTAATTCTACCAACTTTAAAGGCGAAAACTATTCAGGGCAGCTGCTAAGCTATGTTAACGATATGTTTAATACAAATGTGAGATTATTTGCCTATCCGTTTTTAGATAAAAAAACCAATCAGGTTATCACAACTGCTAACATGCCGGTTACTGCAGAGGCCAAGCCTTTATTCGATTTTCTATTAATAAACGGTTACATTACCGATATTGAAGATTACGAAGATGACGAAGTGAAAACGGTTTAATGTTTTACATTTACTAATCGGGTAAATCTTCTCTAAAACATACTTACACTTACACAAACTAACTCATGCTTTTTAGGGTGCTCCCGGTTTGTAATACTTCTAAAATATGATGAGCACCACACTTTAAGGCGAAATTATTTCGCTGATGGCCGACAGGAAAGTCAAAGGCGATAGGGTAGTTGTATTCCCTAACTTTTTCCAGCACAATTTCGTAAATGGTTTTGCCGAACTCTTCGCCAATATCATCAGGTTTAACTTTAAAGCCACCAATAATTAACCCCTTTAAATTTTTTAACTTACCGCTACGCTTTAAATTCCACAACATTCTGTCGATACTGTAAAGATATTCTCCTGTATCTTCTATAAAAAGAATTTTGCCTTTAGTATCTAAATCTGAATCGCTTCCTGCCAGGGTTTCTATAATGCTTAAATTTCCGCCAACTAAAATACCTTCAGCTTTTCCTAATTTGTTGTTAAGGTTTGCTAAAGCACTGTAATTTAATTGTTGTCCAACAAAGGCATTTTTGATTGATAAAATGGTTTCTACTTGAATAGGTTCAGCTTTTGACCAATCATCTGGAAAGCTATTACACATTTTTGAATGAATGGAAGCGATTCCATAATTTTTAGCTAAGTGACAATGAAGAACTGTAATGTCGCTAAAACCAATAATCCACTTGGGATTTTTTCTAAATGCTGCAAAGTCAAGCTTGTCGATAATTCTCACAAAACCATAGCCACCCCTTGCACACAGGATAGCATTAACTTTAGGATCATCCAACATTTGTTGAAAATCTTTAAGTCTTTCATCATCTGTTCCGCCATAAGTAAAATCACGCTTACCAATGGTATCTCCAATTTTAATGTTAAAACCCCAATTTTGTATTTGTAAAACAGATGGTTGAATTTGCTCTAAGGTGATGTAGCCAGCCGGACTTGTTATTCCGATTATATCGCCAGGCTTTAAATATGGAGGTATTCTAAATGATGAACCTTCATTTTCTGTTGATTTTGCCAAACTTTTTAATGCAGGAAGCAATGTTGTGCTTGCAATAATTGAAGAAAGGAAGTGTTTTCTGTTCATTTAAAAAAGATTGGTTTGTTTTTAGCGAATATATGATTTAAAAATAGCGCATAAAAGAAAAGGGATTTATATCCATAAATCCCTTTTTAAACCAAACAAATTAATCTGTAAAAGATTAGTATAATGTGAATTGTAAAGATAACCAAGAATGAATAAAAATGTTTTGAGATTTTTAAATAAATGTACATAAGCTTAAATATATTTAGCTATTTTGATGGTTTGGAATAATATTCAAAAATTAAAGGCTACCCATCGCGGGTAGCCTTTGCTAACAACAAAACAAATATAAGATAACCAAATCTTACCCGATTGAACAGAATCAGGTTATTGCATTTATAAAAAACTTAATTGCCATTAATGGAATCGAACCATTTGGCAAATTTTGTTAAATTCCGAACTTACTATTAGTCAACCGGCCAAGTTTATAAATCACTAACTGCAAGCAAATATATTAAATTGTATATAAATTCTATAGATATAGTAGATAATATTGTATTTATTTTTTAAGTGGCTTTATTTCAGTTATTTAATTGCTGCGGATGCTCTGTTATTTGTATTTAAGCACAGTATTTTGTTCAATAAACCTGATAGAAATGGTTTCGATTCTTCATCGAAAATAATGGATAGCAGGGCTGAAGTATCTAAGAATAAGCGGCGCTCGTTTCCAAACCTTTTAATCAAGTTCTTAAAAGCTAATTATTTTAAGGATATTTGCAATTCAATACAAAAACGATAAGCGTGTCATTAGATAAATTAAAACTTAGTAAACCATTAGTTGCAGCCATGACGGATGCAGGATTTTTAACACCAAAAGAAATCCAGTTAAAAACCATGTCGCGGATTTTGGGTGGACAAGATGTTATAGCAGTAGGACCAGAAGGCGCCGGAAAAACAACTACTTATGTTTTAGCAACTTTAATGAAATTGAAATATGCTTTTGAAGAAGCACCAAGAGCATTAATTTTGGTGCCTGATGCAGAGCATGTAGACCACGTTTTGGAGCAATTTAAATTATTAAATAGAAATAATACATTCAGAATTTTAGGTATAGATAGCCGTGGTGTTGTAGAAACGCAGATGAATGAGATTACCGATGGTTGCGATATTATTGTTGCTGTGCCTGATAGAGCTCGGGCTTTGTACTTAAAACTTGCCTTAAACACCAATAAAATTCAGCTTCTTATAGTGGATAATGCTGAGCTTATTGTTAAAAAAGGTTTACAATTGCCAGTTGTAGAACTTGCAAATAGCGCATATAAATCTCAACATGTTGTATTTACAGAAGTTTTACATGAGAAATTAAACCACATGATTTCTCCATTTATGAAAGATTCTACCACAACCATTGAGGTAGATGAAATAGGAGAGAAACAGGCAGAAGTTTATCCGCAGATGCTTTACCAGGTTCCAAATTTTAGAACTAAACTAAATCTTTTAACTTTATTGTTAAACGATGCTGATTTTTTTGATAAAGTTATTGTTTTCGTAAATACTAGGCTAACTGCCCAAACGGTTTATAAAAATTTTAACAATCCGAAACAGGGAGAAATTAGCATTTATCGCTCATTGTTTTTTGATGATGAAGGATTTGATGATATTGATGATTTTAAAGCCAATCCGGATGCCCGAGTTTTGATTGTGGCGAATGAAAACTTAGGCGATTTAGACATACAGGGAATACCTTTCATTTTACATTTTGAATTACCTGAGCAAAAAGAAACGTTAATAAAGCGTATTGTGAAGCAAGGCGATGATGAAATGGTAGCCATAACTTTTTCTACTGATATTGAGTTAATTGAGGTTAAGAAGATTGAACAAGCTATTGGTGAACGAATGGAAGTTATTGAATTACCTGAAGATTTGAAAATTGTGGATGCATCTACCGCAAAGCCGAAGAAAAAGAAAAAGGATGAAGAGGAAGATAATCTGGAAAGAGGCGCTGCTTTCCACGATAAGAAAGCGAGTAACGTTAAAAATTACAATTACAGCGCAGGTAAAAAAGCTAAAATGACCTATAAAAACAAAAAAGGTTTATCTTAATACGCATTGTTAATATTCACAGTATTTAACCGTTTTAAATTTAAATATCTAATTATTGAAAATTATGACTGAAAATAGTTACGCTACCAAAGGACAGATTCAGCATTTTGTGATGTTTTGGTTAAAGCCACAATTAACAAAAGCGGAAATATTAGATTTTACAAATTTTTTCGAGAGTTTAAAACCTATAAAATATATTAAGACATTAAATTACGGTTTGGCCGCAAATACACCAATAAGACCTGTTACGGATAACTCTTTTACTTATTCCTTAACCATAACATTTGATAACATCGAAGATCATAACGCTTATCAGGAAGATAAAACCCATTTAGATGCTGTAGAAAAGTTTTCTAAAAACTGGTATAGGGTGGTGGTGCATGATACAATTGTATCTGCAAATTACGGATAAGCTAAAATTTAAATGCTTTAGCCATTACTTCTCATTAACCACTAATTCTGATTCGACAAGGGTATTGTAAAATGCCTGGTTTTCAGTATTTGGATTGTTAATCAAATCGAGTAAGATATTTGCTGCCTTTTGCCCTTGCAGGTAGGGGTATTGTTCTACAGAAGCAATTGGCGAATAATCTAAATAATCCATTAAGGGTAAGTTGGCATAACTCACAATATCGATTTTATCAGCCAGGTTTTGCTTTTTCAGGTATTTTATAACAAATAGCGCCACATAATCGTTAAAGGCAACAATTGCAGATGGTTTTCTTTTGTGATTAATAAGTTGATTTGTAGCTTCTATTGTACCTTCTTCTGTAAGGTCGCAATTGGTAACTAAGGTTGGATCGAATTTAAGTCGGTTAAAATTAATGGCCTGCATATAACCATCTTTACGTTCGCCACTAGCAAACAAAGTAGACGGACCATTAATCATTCCAATAGTTCTGTGCCCTTTTTTTAGTAAGTAATTTACAGCCTTAATTGTTGCATTTTCTAAAGTACAGGCAACATAATGTACATTTTTTACCGGAGGAATTCGATCGAAAAATACCACAGGAATATTAAAGCTTTTTAGCTTTTCGAAATGCTCAAATGTTGAGGTATCTTTTGTAATGGAAACCAGCAAACCATCAACCCGTTGATTTTTCATTTTATCAACCAACTTTACTTCTTTCTCAAAATCATCATGAGATTGAGCGAAAATAACCGTGTAATTTCTTTTTAAGGCTTCATCTTCAATGGCCGAAATTGCAGTAGAAAAAAAATGCTCAGCCAGTTCTGGTAAAATCACGCCTATTGTGTAGGTTTTGCCCTTTTGAAAAAGAATTGCCGCATTATTTGGTTCGTAATTTAATGATTTTGCAAGTTCTTTAATTTTTTCTCTGGTAACGGCTCCAATACTGGGGTGATCATGCAGGCCCCTAGACACACTTGAGGGCGAAATATTTAAAATTTTTGCGATTTCCTTTATGGTAGTTGGTTTCGATTGCATCTAGTTTATAAGCTATATGAAATATCTTTACGATGTAATATTACAAAATAAATACTCGTAATAGCGGTTTTGTATTGCAATTCTTTACACAATATTAAAATTAATTTAATGTCAGAATAACGCTTATTTGACGTAAAATGAACCTTTTTGTTGAGAAATTTATATTTAAATCTATTTAATATAAATCTCTCACCGGTTCCAGGATTTATCATCAAGTTTTTTTGCACCTAAAATAATATACTTTTGCCTTTTATTTATTTTTATGATAATCGCTTCGGTATTTGTTTTTATAATAATCTTTTTAGTTGTAATTAACCTCCCTGTATTCGGCCGTTTGCCAAAAGGCGAAAGACTTGAAAAAATTCATCACTTATCAAATTATAAAGATGGAGCTATACAAAATCTATCAGTAACCTTAATGCAACCCGAAGGAGTTAGTTTTTTTGAAGTTTTACGTAAGTTTTTATTTTCAAAACAACCAAATAAAATTCCTTCGCATGCCCTGCCTTTTTTACATCCAGCCATTAAAGAGGCTCAGAAAAGTTCGCTACCAGAAATTATTTGGTTCGGGCATTCATCTTATCTGATAAAAGTTGATGGTCTTCGTATTTTAGTCGATCCAATTTTTAGTTCAACGCCATCGCCATTTTCTTTTATTGGAAGCAAAGCTTTTAAAGGAACAGATTTTATAAAGGCTGATGATTTTAAGGATATTGATGTTTTATTAATCACTCACGATCATTACGACCATTTGGATTATCAAAGCATTTTGAAAATAGCACCAAATGCTAAGATTATTATAACTTCCTTGGGTGTGGGCGCTCATTTAGAAAGATGGGGTGTTTCCACCAATAAAATCAAAGAGTTGGTTTGGAATCAATCTGTTAACATATTTGATAGTTTGACATTTACTGCGGTTCCGGCAAGGCACTTTACGGGTAGAAAGTTTAAGCGAAACCAAACATTATGGTCTGCATTTGTATTAAAATCTAGCGCTGCGAAAATGTTTTTAGGAGGAGATTCTGGCTACGATACACATTTCAAAACTATTGGTGATGAATTTGGTCCATTTGATATAGCGCTGCTGGAATGTGGTCAATACAACGAACTTTGGCCATACATACACATGTATCCAGAGCAAACCGTGCAGGCGGCTATAGATTTGAACGCAAAGGTTTTAATGCCGGTACATTGGGGCAAATTTAGTTTAGCTATGCATCCGTGGAATGAGCCGGTAGAAAGAGTTACAATTGCGGCAACAGAAAAGCAATTTCCATTAATAACGCCAAAGTTGGGTGAAACGATAACTGTTGGCATCTCCCATACAAATGATAAATGGTGGTAATATATAAAATTTAAACAATAGCGGTTTGATGTTGTTTATTTCAAAAATAGCAGATTATGAAAACCGACCTTGTAGAAATTTTTCAGACCATTAGAGCAAGTTTACAACCTTTCGCAGCCTTGGGTTATACCGTTCACGAAAATTCGGAAACGGGATATGACTTATACAGCGAAAAAAATATTGAAGTTGACGGCGAAAAAATTACAGAACGCTTTTTTGCAGGGGTTTATATAAATGGATCTGAAGTAGAGGTGAAGGTAAATACACAAGAGTTTGAACCTTCAAATCCGAATATAATTAAATTTGATTCTGAGAAAGTAGGTTTAAAAGTTAATAGTTTGGATAATGAAAAGCTTAAAGAAATAGATACTTTGGTCGAAATTATAAACGTCCACTTTAAAGAAAAGGAGTGGGTTTAATACCTATTTCAATTCCAAAAGGTAAATTTGTAAGCAATAATTAAAATATTGCTTACAAATAAATAACATTATAATTGGATATCATCATCAAAACGCTTCCACTAAATAATCTTAAATGGATTGATGATCTCCGTTCTGCATTAAACGCAGCTGGTTTTAAATTTGAAACCATAAATGAAGAAGGTTATACCTTAATTTATGTTATGGATAGCGCTGTTGTTTTAAATCTAATTAACATAGATTCCAAACATATTCCGCAAACGCTTATAAATATTCAGCAATCATTTTACAGTCGTGGCTTAAGTCTTATCCATCTTTGGGAGGATGTTTTCAGAAATAAGCCACTTTTGGTTTTAGAGCGTATAAAATCTCTCGCAGGAAAAAATTCGAGAATCCACGGCAGAAAAACCAGGGTCTTAAAAATTGATAAACCTAGGGCAGACGCATTTTTAAATGAAAATCATCTTCAGGGTGCTGTTAGCAGTCGACATAAATTTGGTCTCTTTTTTGGTGATGAACTTGTAGCCGTTGCCACATTTTCTGCATTAAGAAAAATGAACCATACTGAGAACTATAAATCAATAGAGCTAATAAGGTTTGCGGTAAAAGCTGGCTTTTCAGTTAGTGGTGGCTTATCAAAGTTATTGGTTTATATCCGCAAAAATCTTAATCCAGATGATATAATGAGCTATGCCGATAGAGATTGGTCGGCAGGTGCTTCATATTTAAAATTAGGTTTCGAGCAAGTTT
Organism: Pedobacter sp. Leaf132; assembly: GCF_920984695.1. Classification (NCBI taxonomy): domain Bacteria; kingdom Pseudomonadati; phylum Bacteroidota; class Sphingobacteriia; order Sphingobacteriales; family Sphingobacteriaceae; genus Pedobacter; species Pedobacter sp. Leaf132. The sequence goes on from NZ_CAKLBO010000002.1 coordinate 230,571, forward strand.
CTTACACCAACGCCCAAACTTTTGAACTTGATACAAATTTATCTCGAAGCTTATCAAAAGCTGTTGTTCAAAATAATAAGGCTACCGTTTTTAATACTGGTAGTATTAAGTTTATTTTAAAATTTTAAAATGGATGAAAACCCGTTAATTGTTATTTTGGGTGCTACAGCATCTGGCAAAACAAAACTTGCTGTGCAGGTAGCTGATGCTTTAAATGGCGAAATCATTAGTGCAGATAGCAGACAGATTTTTAAGCGTATGGATATCGGTACAGGAAAAGATTTATCTGAATATTTTATCAACGGAAAAAAAGTTCCTTACCATTTAATAGATATTTTGGAACCCGGAGAGCGGTATCACGTTGATGCGTTTAAAAAGGATTTTTATCAAGCCTTTGAAGAAATAACTGCAGCGAAAAAAATACCAATTCTTTGCGGTGGTACCGGAATGTACATTCATTCTATTCTGCAAAACCAGCCATTTACTGCAGTGCCTAAAGATTTAACCTTGAGGGATAAGCTGGAAGATTATAGCAAAGAAGATTTAGTTTTAAAACTTGAAAATTACGATGATGCGCATATCAGCCATGTGGATAAATCATCTAAAAAACGATTAATTCGGGCTATTGAAATTGGAGAATATTTGAAACATAATACTTTAGAGCAAATAGATTATCCAAAATTTAAACCCTTAGTTTTTGGGTTGAAGAACGAAGTCGAAATAACCCGTACAAATATTTTAAAGCGTTTAGATGTTCGCTTACAAAATGGAATGATAGATGAGGTAGAGGAGCTTATTAAGAACGGCGTAAGTAAAGATATTTTGATTTTTTATGGATTGGAATATAAATTTATTGTGATGTATTTAAATGGCGAGTTAAATCTTGACGAATTAAAACTGAAGCTTGGAATAGCCATTTGTCAATTTGCCAAGCGACAAAATACATTTTTCAGAAAGATGGAAAAGGACGGAATTCCTATTATTTGGCTTGACGCAAAACTAGGAAGCAACCACTTAAAACAAAGCATTTTAGAAATGGTTTTAAAAAAAAAAAAATAGGCTATTATGAGTTAAATATGACGTTCTAGTGCATTTAAATGGCATTATTCCATTATTTTGGCATAAGGTTTGTAAACAGTGTAGCTATATATTGATTACCCAAAATAAATAACTCATAATGAAAACAATTACTAAAATCCTCGCTACTTCAGCAGCTGCTGTAGCGTTATTTGTCTCTACAAACGTTAACGCACAAACAACACCAAGAAATTTAGGTGTTGGTATTATTGCTGGTGTACCAACTAGTGATGCATATAGTGTTGCATTAGGTGCTGATTTAAGATACCAATTTAACGTAGATAAACAATTATCAATTCCAGTTACAGCAGGTTATACACATTTCAGCGGAAAAGAAATCGGTAACACAGGTGTAGATTTTCCAAGTTTTGGATATATACCGGTTAAAGTTGGTGCAAAATATTTCTTCAATGAATCTGGTTCAGGTGTTTATGGTTTAGCTGAATTAGGTGCTGGTTTTGGCACGAAAGAAGGTAGTGGAACATCATTTGTTTATTCACCAGCTTTAGGTTATTCATGGAGCAACGGTTTAGACCTTGGTGTTAAATACGAAGGTTTATCAAGAAACAGTAACAACACAGGTTACGTTGGTTTACGTTTAGCTTATGGTTTCTCACTATAGTAAATAATTTTATTCACACATAAAGCCTCTGATAATCAGGGGCTTTTTTTATTTCAAGAATTTCAATAAAATATATTAAATCTGTTTCATGTTATTTTTCGTAAGTAAACTAAACCCTTAATTAAATAACTTAAAAAAATTAACATGAAAACACTTACTAAATTTTTTGCAACAGCAGCAGCAATTGCAATTTTTACTACTGGTAGCTTAAAGGCGCAAACATCAACTACAACAATGACAACTAATAATGGTATGGCATTTAAAGTAGGTGTGGGCGTACAAGGTGGATTATTTCCTGATAAATCAGAAATGGATTATGGCTACGGTGCTGATTTAAGATTACAATATGATTTAACTAAAGATGTTGCAATTACAGCCTCTGCAGGTTATACAAAACTTAAATGGAAAGGAAGCCCTTTAAATTTCGAATTCATTCCATTAATGGGTGGTGTTAAAGCATTTGTTGTAGACAGAATGTTCTTAACAGGTGGCCTTGGTACAGGTTTAGCATTAAAAGATGGTGCAAATATGAATTTTATTTACACCGGTGGTTTAGGTTACGAATGGAATAATGGATTAGAAGTTGGCGTAAAATATGAAGGTTATGTAAACAATAGCGATTCTGATTTATACTTCATGAAAACTGGTCAATACGCTTTAAGAATTGGTTACAATTTTAAATTATAATCGAAACATCATATAATTGAAGCCTCCGAAATTTTCGGGGGCTTTTTTTGTCATTTTAATATTTTAATTGCTATTTTGAGCCGAAAACCAAATACAATGAAAAAAATATTCGGAATAGCAATATTAACAGTTCTCATGGCCTGCAATCAAGCAGAGAAAAAATCTGATGAAAAAGCAGATTCTACAATAGCTAAATCTTCAGGAACTTCAACAAGCGTTGTTATTGAAGATGAAAAAAAAGCAAAAATATTTGCTCACTATGTTCAGCTGAAAGATGCCTTTGTAAAATCTGATGCTGCTGAAGCCCAGAAATCAGCTGTTGAATTAGAAAAAAGTTTAGCCGCTTATGAGGGTTGCGAAACTACCGCAAGCATTGCCAAAAAAATTGCTGAAACAAAAAATCTTGTTGTGCAACGTAAAGATTTTACTGCATTAAGTATGGATTTAATTGCTTTCATAAAATCTACTCCAATAAAAAGCGGTAAAATTTATGTGCAGCACTGCCCAATGGCAAACAAAGGCGATGGTGGCGATTGGTTATCAACAGAAAAAGAAATTAAGAACCCGTATTATGGTAACGAAATGCTCGAATGCGGCAGAGTAACAGATGAAATCAAAGGAATATAATGCATTAATGACTGTTATATAATCATGATTGTTACGTCATTTTGATTAATAATTCATATTAATTTAACAGATTTGCTATGCATGTATATTAATTTTTATATAAATTAGAAGCTATAAACACAACACAATAATATGTTAGATATTGCAGAGATTAAAGTTGATGGTAAGACAATTGAATTACCGGTAATTACAGGAACGGAAGACGAAAAGGCGATTGATATTTCTAAGCTAAGGGATTTAACCGGTTTTGTAACTTTAGATACAGGTTTTAAAAATACCGGCTCTACAAAAAGTAAAGTAACTTTTTTAGATGGTGAAAAAGGTATCCTAAAATATAGAGGTTACTCAATTGAAGAGCTTGCTGAGAAAGCTAGTTTCTTAGAGGTTTCTTATTTAATTGTGTATGGTGAATTACCAACTCAAGCACAACTTGATGATTTTCAAGGAGAAATTAGTAAGCATACATTGATTCATGAAGACATGAAGAAATTTTTTGATGGCTATCCGTCAAAATCTCATCCAATGGGTCAGTTAGGTTCTTTAATCTTCTCTTTATCAACATTTTATCCTGAGTGTTTAAAGCCAAATCAAACAGCCGAAGAACAAAACTTAACGATTATTAAGTTATTGGCTAAATTGCCTACAATCGTTTCTTTTATCTACAAGAAATCATTAGGACACCCACTTATTTACCCTAAAAATAAATACGATTACGTGACCAATTTCCTTTGGATGACTTTTGGTCAGCGTACAGAAGATTACGATGTTAACCCGATTGTGGTTAGTGCAATGAATAAATTGTTAATTTTACATGCAGACCATGAGCAGAATTGTTCAGCATCAACTGTTCGTATTGTTGGTTCATCTGATTGTAATTTATATGCATCTATAGCTGCAGGTATCGCTGCATTATGGGGTCCACTACATGGTGGTGCAAACCAGGCGGTAATTGATATGCTCGAACTTATTAAAGCTGATGGTGGAGATACCGAAAAATGGATTGCAAAAGCTAAGGATAAAAATGATCCTTTCCGCATGATGGGATTTGGCCATAGAGTTTACAAAAATTTCGATCCGCGTGCTAAAATCATTAAAAAAGCATGTGATGATATTTTAGAAAATTTAGGTATTGATGATCCGATTTTAGAAATCGCTAAAAAATTAGAAGAAGCTGCATTAACTGATCAATATTTTATCGACAGAAAATTATATCCAAACGTAGATTTTTACTCTGGTATTATTTACAGAGCATTAGGCTTCCCATCAGAAATGTTTACGGTACTATTTGCTTTAGGGCGTTTACCAGGATGGATTGCTCAATGGAAAGAAATGCATGAAAATAAAGAGCCAATTGGTCGTCCGCGTCAAATTTACGTAGGTGAAACGGACAGAGCTTTCGTTGGCATTAAAGATAGAAAGTAAATATAAATAGCATAAAAAAAACCAGGTTTGAAAAAACCTGGTTTTTTTTATGCTATAATTTTGATGGTTATGTTGCTACGTAATAGATTAAGTTGAGCATTACCATTTCTGTAATTTTAAATGCAATAGCATACAGAATAAAAATCGTTATCATTTTGCCGATTACTTTTTTACGTTGATAGAATATTTTTAACGCATTAAACATATACCAGCAAATCCATGCAAAAATCCCCAAACCAATTATATTAGCCATCAAAGAATCTTCCCCAAAAATATACTTAATAAAAGGTTTTGTCAAAATTGATACAATGAAATAAGCGGTCATCCCATGTATGGTAAATATCAAATGGTCGAGGTAATAGATATGGTTTTTTCTAAAATTCCACATGATAAATAGTGCAAGCAAGGGCATTAGCAGAAAGTATTGCTTTGGCCTGTTATGCTCCAGAGTTTCTTGAATAACCTCAGCATTTTGCCCTAAAGTAATAGCACGTTTTTTACTTAGCTTTTCAATCCAGTTATCCTGCTCTTCCGAGCTCAGGCTTTTTTGTCGGGATAAGTAAGCCGCATAAGTTGAATCATTGCGTTCATCGTGAATAACACTAAATTTGCTTATAACCTTTGCAAGAGAATCTGATTTATTGGCTTTTTGTTGTTTCTTCAAATCAACTAAAACAATTGCTTGTTCTTTAAAGTCTAAAGTTTCAAAAGCACTTCTGTCTAAATCTTCATTAATTTTTGCTTTAACTTTAATTGCAATTCCTGGAGCCTTGCCTAAAATACCTGCTTTTTCAAGTTTACTATTAACCGTATCTAGAGTAGCCTTTTGTTGAACTCTTGTCTTTGCATCGACATGCTCATTTGTATTAGTCTTGTGCTCAGGCGAATACGCGATTAAAAAGTAAACGATAGATACAAAAATATACATACTTACCGGATTGATGTATCTAGCTCTTTTACCTGCTAAATAATCAAGTGTAACTTGTCCGGGTTTAGTTAAAAGTGGTGTTAATGTTTGAAAAAACTTATTATCGAAATGAAAATAATGGGCAATACTATGGCTAATAAAGCCCCAAAAGCTTTCTTTTAATTCTAAGTTAGGCTGACCACAACTGCTGCAGTAATGGCTTTCTACATGAGAACCACAGTTTAAGCAATTATGTTCTTTTCTGTATTTACCTGCTGACATAAGGAGATTGCGTAATAAAAATTTAGTGTGTTATGGCTTCAATAGCTTTTTCTTCAGCTCGGGTATGCTTATGCTTAAATAAAATGGCAAATAATACGGTAATGATTAAGGCATAGATGGTAAATGAAAGCCATATGCTATGCCAGTCTTTCATGTGAATGGTTTTATCAAATGCTCCGTTATTTAAAATACTAACGCCCTGACTTTTTACAAACGATAAAAGGTGGCTATTCGTTGATTCTGAACCTACAAATTCTGCTGTAGACTGTATATTTGTGAAAGATTTCGTGAAGTATTTATCTATCATCCAACCAGAAACTAAACTTCCGAAGACAGCTCCGAAACCATTTGTCATCATCATAAACATACCTTGAGCGGAAGATCTTGTTTTAGCGGTAGTTGAGGTTTCTACAAATAATGAGCCTGAAATGTTGAAGAAATCGAAAGCCATTCCATATACAATACACGATAGAACAATCATCCATAAATTTTCTGATGGATTTCCGTAAGCGAATAAACCAAAACGGAAAACCCAGGCTAGCATAGCGATAATCATCACTTTTTTTATACCGAACCGTTTAAGGAAAAATGGTATTGCAAGGATAAACAACGTTTCTGAAACCTGAGATATAGACATAATTATTGTTGAATATTTCACAACAAATGAATCGGCATATTTTGGGAAGTTTTTAAATTCATCTAAGAAAACATCACCATAAGCGTTGGTTAGTTGCAAGGCTCCACCTAAAAACATCGAGAAGATAAAAAATAAAGCCATTTTGTAATTCGCAAAAAGCTTAAATGCCTCTAAACCTAAGGTATGCATTAAAGATGCTTCTTCTGATATCAATTTAGTAGGTTTGCATTTTGGTAAAGTAAATGCATATACACCCAACAATAGCGCACCTGTTCCGGCTATGTAAAACTGATAAGCACTAGCTTTATTGCCAGAAAGATTTGTAATCCACATGGCGGCGATAAAACCCACTGTTCCCCAAACACGTATAGGAGGGAAGTCTTTCACAACATCCAGATTTCTGGCCTTTAGTGTGGTGTAAGAAATAGAATTACTTAAAGAAATTGTTGGCATATAAAAGCACATGGCAACCAGTATGGTCCAAAAAAATGCATTCGGACTTTCTACTTGTGGCAAGTAAAATAAAACGGCAGCATATAGAATATGTAAAATGCCATACAAAACTTCAGCGTTAACCCATTTATCGGCTATAATTCCGGTTAATGTTGGCATAAATAAGGAAGCAAATCCCATGGTTGCAAATATTGCCCCGAATTGCGTACCATCCCATTGTTTTGTGCCAAACCAATAATTTGCAATTGTGATAAGCCAGGCGCCCCATACAAAAAACTGCATAAAGCTCATCAGCGTTAAGCGAAACTTAACATTCATCATATTTTGTTGTGTTTGATTTTGAAAGTAAAGGCTGAATATAGAACTATTTTAAAATATAATTAAACAATGAACCCAAATTATTTTGAATAATCTGGGTTCATTTTGATTTTAATAGTTATTGTATAAATTATTGTAAATAAAATACATCATTTGAGCTATTTTATTACTAAGATGTGCCTCGTTTGTTCAATTCATCACGTAAGCGGGCGGCTTTCTCATAGGCTTCATCAGCAATTGCTTCCTGAAGTTTTTGCTGCAATTCCTCTACGGTTAAATCTGTATAACCTTGCTGGCTTGTAGATGTTGGTAAGGTGTCAGCATCAGGTTCTTTGGCAAGGCTATCCATGTTTTCAAGAAACAGAAAATCATTACCTTCAATTACAATTCCTGCGGATGCAAGAATGAATTCGTAAGTATAAATCATGGCGTTGAACCTTACCGCCAATGCGATAGCATCAGATGTTCTTGCATCGATTTCATGTGTGTTTTTACCATCACTGCAAATCAACTTTGCATAAAAAACACCATCAACCAGGTTGTAAATGATAATCTCCTGAACATTAATATGAAACGTTTCGGCCATCGATTTAAATAAATCATGCGTTAGCGGCCTACTTGGAGTCATCTTCTCAATTTCGATGGCAATTGCCTGAGCTTCAAAAGCTCCAATAATGATGGGTAAACGTCTTCTGCCATTAACTTCACCTAACACCAGCGCATAAGCACCAGATTGAGTTTGGCTATAAGATAAACCTACAATATCTAATTTTACTTTCTTCATATATGCTGATGTCACATTGAATTTATAGAAACACTGGTAAAGCCACGCATTTCTATAAACTCGTTATGACAAATTATGCTTTATGTGCTTTTAAAGCTTCAATTAATTTTGGAACAACTTCAAAAGCATCGCCAACAATACCATAATCAGCCACTTTAAAGAACGGTGCCTCAGGGTCTTTGTTAATTACGACAATTATTTTTGAAGAACTTACACCGGCTAAATGCTGAATTGCACCTGAAATGCCAATTGCAATGTATAAATTCGGGCTAATTGCGATACCTGTTTGACCAACGTGTTCTGAGTGTGGTCTCCAATCTGCATCAGAAACTGGTTTTGAACAAGCCGTTGCAGCACCTAATAAGCCTGCTAATTCTTCAATCATTCCCCAATTTTCAGGGCCTTTTAAACCTCTACCTGCAGAAACTACCAATTCAGCATCAGGTAATGAAACTTTATCTGTAGCCCTTACAATATCTTTAATAACCGTACCTAAGTCTGATTGTTTAACATCAGCACTAAAATTTTCGATAGTAACATCTGTTGCATTCTCTTTAACGCCAAATGCATTCGGGTTTAAGGCAATAACTTTATTAGCAGAAGTTAATTCTGTAATGGCAAAAGCTTTACCCGAAAATGCCGTTTTTTTAACTGAAAATTTTCCATCAGTGCTTGGTAATTCTACAGCGCCATCTGCTAAACCAGCTTTAAGCTTTACAGCGATGCGTGGTGCTAAACCTTTACCAGAGAATGAGTTCGAAAGTACAACAACGTCTGCGCCTTCTTTTTCAGCTGCGCTTGAAATAACACTTGCATAAGCCTGATTTACAAAAGTTTTTAATTGCTCTGTGCTAACATTTAAAACTTTTGAAGCGCCATATTTGCCTAATTCTTTTAATTCGCTTTCGGCAACATCACCAATAGAAATTGCTGTTAAATTAGTTGATTGCTGGTTAGCAATTGCTTTGGCATAAGAAACAGCTTCGAATACTGATTTTTTAAATTTTCCTTCAGCTTGCTCTACATATACTAATACTGACATATATTTATTTCTGAAATCCTTTGCAGGATTGTTTAACTAATTGTTTAATTTGATTGAAATCGTTTAAGCGAATTAAATCACTTTAGCTTCGCTGTGTAAAAGGTTAATTAATTCTGCTGTTTGCTCTGCCGGAATTAATTTTACAGTACCACGAGGCGCTGGCGTTTCATATTTAGCAACTTTTGTTACTTCTTCGATAGAAACTGCTTCTACAACCGTTAATGGTTTGGTTCTTGCGCTCATAATACCACGCATATTCGGGATTTTTGGTTCAGCAACACCTTCAGCGCAGCTTGCAACAAACTTTCCAGATACGGTTAAAACTTCTTTACCACCTTCAATTTCACGTTCAATGGTTGCATTTGTGCCATCAGTATCTAATTTTTTTATGATAGAGATTGATGGAATATCTAAAAACTCGCCAACCATTGCAGCAACCTGATTTCCGTTGTAGTCAATAGATTCGCGACCAGTCAAAATCATATCAAAGTCTTTATCTTTTGCGTATTCTGCAATCTGCTTAGCCACAAAATAAGCATCACGAGGCGCTGCATTTACACGTACAGCATCATCAGCACCAATTGCCAGTGCTTTTCTAATGGTTGGGTCGGTTGCTGCTTCGCCAACATTAATTACAGTTGTAGTTCCTTTACCGCCCTCTGTTAATTCAATCGCTCTAGCTAAGGCAATTTCATCGTAAGGATTTACGATATATTGAACACCTGCTGTATTGAATTCGGTATTATCATTAGTAAAAGTTATTTTTGTCGTTGTGTCGGGCACGTTACTGATACAAACTAATATTTTCATATGTATAAAATTGGGTTTAATATTATGTTTTTCTCAATATAGATTAACAAATTTATCCACTGGAAAACTCATAATTATTTAGATTTATATATTAGGTCTTTCTGCAAATTTAATTAAAAAAGCAAGGAAATAAAATGTCATCAAGCCGTTTAGCAAAGTTATTGGAGTTTTTAGAAAATGAACCGAACGATCCATTTATTCTATATGCCTTAGCCACAGAGTATAACAATCAAAATGATAAAGAAAAAGCTTATAATTTTTACCTTCAGCTAACTGAAAAACACCCGGATTATGTTGGTACATATTATCATTTAGGTAAGTTATTTGAAAAAGATGGTGAAAAGGACAAGGCCATCGATATTTATCAAAAGGGTATGTTTGTAGCTAGAAATAAGCGTGATATGCATGCTTTTTCAGAGTTACAAGGTGCATATAATTCTGCAGCAGGATTAGATTACGAGGATGATTAATTTTAAGCAACCGGTTTAAATTTTTAAATGGAAACAAAGTCTATTTCGCCAAAGAGACAACTTCTTTTTTTACGAAATGTTATATTTTTTACATTCACATCTTTTGGAGGTGCTTCGGCTCATTTAGCCTTACTTTTAAAATATTTTGTGCACAATACAAAATTTATAACCGAAGAAGAATTACTAGAATTAAACGCTTTGGCACAGGTTTTACCTGGTCCTGCATCTACACAAACTTTAGTTGGTATAGCCTGGAAGGTTGGTAGAATTAAGTTGGCTGTTATAACTTTTCTCATTTGGATTTTGCCAACTGCAACCATAATGACTTTTGCTGCAATAAGTTATGCAGTTTTAGATCAACAACAAAAATTTGCAGACGTTTTAGAATATATACAACCAATTGCACTCGGCATTGTTGCTTATGGCGCATTCAAGTTAGGCAAAACAGTGTTAAAAAGTCAGGTTTCTATTTTTCTTTCTTTTGCAGCAGTAATAGCAACCTTAGTTTTAAAAAATGCCTACGTGTTTCCTCTGGCTATATTAATTGGTGGCATAATTTCTTCCGCAATAGAAACACCTCACGAAGAAACAGAACTTCGCGTAAACCTTTTTTCGAATATTAATCCACGTAAGTTAATTTACTTTTTGGGTGCTTTATTATTGTTTGCTTTATTTGGCGCAATAATAAACCGAACTTCTCCATTTAGTTTGCCTATTCGTTTGCTCGAAAATTTTTATCGTAATGGTATTTTGGTTTTTGGCGGCGGACAAGTTTTGGTGCCACTGATGTTTACAGAATTTGTAGAAATGAAGCATTATCTGCAAGCGCCCGGCTTTTTATCGGGTTTTGCATTGCAACAAGCTTTACCCGGGCCAACATTTTCTTTTACCAGCTATCTTGGCGCACTAAGTATGCGGAATTTTGGTTATGGCATTGGCGGACAAATTTTAGGTGGCGTAATTGGTGTAATTGGGATAAATTTGCCAGGTTTAATTTTAGTTTTGTTTATTGTTCCATTCTGGGATGATTTGAAAAAAATATCGAGAATCAGGCACAGCTTATCTGGTATTAATGCTGTAAGTGTCGGTTTTATATTTGCTGCGTTTATACTTTTATTAATGCCAATGGGTTTTAATTGGTTATTTATCGGTATTATGATAATTACATTTTTGCTGCTCAACTTTACAAAAATTAGTACACCATTAATTGTATTAGCAGGAATTTTGGTTGGCTATCTTTTTTAACTACTTTTTTGAAAAGCAGTGGCAGAGCTACTATTAAATGTTAGTCCTGCCATTTGCTCATACCTGCCTGCGGAAGGCAGGCGTCTGCAGGCCTTAGGCCCGCGGCCGGTATCCACACTGTCAGGTTTAGAAACTCAGGCTGGTTTTGGTTAAGCATCAGATTTAATGCCATGCATAGCCAACACGTCATTGCGAGGCACGAAGCAATCTTAAAGTGTTAGTTAACAAAACCCATAGTGGTAGGATTGCTTCGTGCCTCGCAATGACGAAGCGCAAAAAACCTAACACAATTGAAAGGCAAGAAACTCAAATAATTCTAAAATCCTAATTTATCTAAACCTGATGGAAATGACAGCTCCCGATTTTTTCATCGGGACTAAAATGAACAGCAGGGCAGGTTTCTCAAAAGAATTACTGAACATTCATTTTCAAAATATTAAGCATAAAAAAAGGAGATATTAAAACATCTCCTTTTCTATTTATATTTTAAAACGGTGGGTCTTCGTCACTATAATCATCCATTTTGGAAGGGCGAATTATCACGTTTCCTTGCTTTTCAAAATCTTGAGAAGGGTACATGCCGGACGATGGGCTATCGGCAGAGAATGAATTTGGAGCTGTAAAATCCTCTTCCAAATCGGTAAACTTAACAAACTTACCAACAAATCTAAGAGGCACAATTCCGGTTTCACCGTTACGGTGTTTTGCAATAATTACTTCGCCAATGCCAGCCTGAGAACGTCCTTGCTCATCTTCTGTAATACCGTAATATTCCGGGCGGTACAGAAATAATACCATATCAGCATCCTGCTCAATCGAACCAGATTCACGCAAATCGGATAACATTGGTCTTTTACCTTGCAAGCCCGGTCTGCTTTCTACCGCACGACTTAACTGAGATAAAGCTAGCACCGGAACATCAAGCTCTTTAGCTACAGACTTTAGCGCTCTGGAAATACTACCAATTTCCTGCTCACGGTTTCCGCCGCCTTTACCGCCTTCGCCTTTACCATGCATTAACTGCAAATAATCTACAATTACCAATTGAATATCATATTGCGATTTCAATCTTCGGCATTTTGCCCTGAATTCAAAAATATTTAAAGCTGGCGTATCATCAATAAGTAATGGCGCTTCTGTTAACCTGCCGATTTTACTGTGCAGTTGTTGCCATTCCCACTCTTGTAAATTACCTTTTCTAATTTTCTCCTGCTCAATTTCGGCTTCGCCGGAAATTAAACGATTCACTAACTGAACGGATGACATCTCCAGGGAAAATACAACTGTTGGCTTTGCAAAATCTACCGTTGCGTTTCTGGCGCAGGTTAGTACAAAGGCTGTTTTTCCCATCGCCGGACGAGCAGCAATGATAACCAAATCTTGCTTTTGCCAACCACCGGTAATTCTATCTAATCCTGTAAAACCGGTTGGAACACCAGTTAAACCATCAGTTTTTGTTCTTAATTCTTCTAACGTTGCTAAAGATTGTTTGATAATATCGTCCATCTTTTGCGTATCTCTGCGTAAATTGTTTTGGGCAATATCAAATAAACCTTTCTCTGCATGATCTAATAAATCGAAAATATCGGTTGTATCTTCGTAAGCATTTGTAATAATATCTGTAGAAATTCTAATCAACTCACGCTGAATGTATTTCTGAGAAATAATCCTTGCATGGAACTCGATGTTTGCAGCAGAAGCAACACGATTAGTAAGATTTGTGATATAATAAGCACCTCCAACCATTTCCAAAGTTCCCATCTGGCGTAACTCTGAAGTAACTGTTAGAATATCAACAGGTTTAGATTTTTCGAACAGCATGTGTATTGCTGCAAAAATCTTTTGGTGTGCTTCGTGATAAAAAACTTCTGGTTTTAAGATATCAATAACAGCTGACAAGGCATCTTTCTCCAGCATTAAAGCTCCTAAAACTGCTTCTTCTAAATCTAATGCCTGTGGTGGAAGTTTGCCTGCAGTGCTTACAGTTGTGTTTAACCGTGCTTTTCTAGCTGATATACTATTCTTTCCGCCTTGTTCGTTATCGATACTCATATCACAAAAGTAGTTAAAAGTTTAAGGTGTTGTTTTAAGAAGTTATTAGGAGTTGCTAACAAACTGACATTTAAATAATTTGTTTTTTTAGACGATTTTGATTGACAAATATTTTTTTAAACAACAAAATGTGGATAAGGAAAATTATTTCGGTTACTTTTGCACAACAATTTTAAGTAATGGATAATTTTAGAAGACCGCAACGGGTAAAGGAAAACAATGAGTTTGTTTTTGGTATTAGAGCTGTAATTGAGGCAATTAAAGCAGGCAGAGATATTGAAACAATTTATGTACAAAGAGGTTTAGGCGGCGATTTATTTCTGGAACTAAAAGCATTGCTTTCCGGAACCTTAATTCCACTGAATTCTGTTCCGATTGAGAAATTGAATAGAATGTCTCAGAAAAATCATCAAGGCGTTATCGCGGTGATTTCTCCAATTACTTACCAAAATATTGAAGATATTATACCTACAACTTTTGAGAAAGGAGAGGTGCCTTTAATTTTAATTTTAGATAGTGTTACTGATGTTAGGAATATGGGTGCAATTGCCCGTACAGCAGCTTGTGTTGGCGTACATGCGATTGTTGTTCCATTAAAAAATGCTGCACAAATAAATGCTGATGCAATTAAAACATCTGCTGGCGCATTATTTAACATTCCAATTTGCCGACACGAAAATTTGCACAAAACCTGTTTGTTTCTACAAGATAGTGGTTTGCAAATTGTGGCTTGCACAGAGAAAACAAGCGATTTAATTTACAATCCTGATTATACAATGCCAACAGCTATTGTTATGGGCTCGGAAGATGAAGGAATTTCTAACGATTTGCTAAGAGTTGCTGATCATCTTGCGAAAATCCCTATGGCTGGCAAAATAGAATCTTTAAATGTTTCTGTTGCTGCTGGTGTCATTTTATACGAAGCCATTAGACAAAGAGTTTAGCCTTCTGCATTTGGGCTATAAATTCGAAGCCACAGATTTACAGATTATCTCAAATGATATCTATAAATCTGTGGCTTTTTTATAATTGCTCCTTAGCTAATTATATGTATTTATTGCCAAATCTTGATTTAACTTCGGCAACAAATTCTTTTACTTTCTGTTCTTCATCTCTCGGACAAATCATTAAAGTATTATTACTTTCTACAATAATAAAATCATGTAATCCGTTTAAAATAACCAATTTATCTTTAGGTACGTTAACCATACAATTAGATGAATCGAACATGACCACCTGTTCTGATGGAATTACTGCGTTACCAACGTAATCCTTTTCTGCCATGTCGTAAATAGATGCCCAGGTACCTAAGTCTGACCAGCCAAAATCTGCAGGTAGTACATAAACATTATCTGCTTTTTCCATAATTCCAAAATCTATTGAAATATTAGTGCATTGCAAATAGGCATTGTTTATAAAAGATTTCTCACGTGGTGTATTTAGTTCCGACCTGCCTGCGTTAAAAATATCATACATATCAGGTAAATGATTGCTAAACGCATTTAAAATTGTTTTAGCAGACCAAATAAATATACCGGCATTCCATAAAAAATCACCGCTCTGTATGAATGATTTTGCGAGCTCTAAATTAGGTTTCTCGGTAAAGGTTTTAACTTTATGTAAATCCTTATCCGTATTTAAAACGTGGTCAGTATGCTGGATATAGCCATAGCCGGTATCAGGTCGGTTTGGCTTTATACCTAAAGTTATCAAACAATCATTTTCTGATGCTGCTTTTAAGGATTGTTCTATAGTTTCTGTAAAGGCAGGTAAATCAGCAATTGTATGGTCTGAAGGGGTTACAACAATTGTAGCATTTGGATTAAGTTCAGCAATTTTTAAGCATCCATAAGCTATACAAGGTGCAGTATTGCGCAGTAGCGGCTCGGCCATTATCTGATTTTCAGATAGATTTGGCAATTGCTCTTTTATTAAATCAGTATAAATTTCATTCGAAACTATAAAAATATTCTCCGCTGGGCATATTTTTAAAAATCGCTCGTATGTACTTTGAATAAGGGTTTTGCCAACCCCGAAAAAGTCTATAAATTGTTTTGGGTATTGTGTTCTGCTTACTGGCCAAAAACGGCTTCCGACACCGCCGGCCATAATAAGTACGTAATAATTTTTATTCATTTGATGATTTGAAAATCACACAATTCCTTCGTTAAGCAAATCGTGTAAGTGAATGATGCCAAAGTAGGCATTTTGTTCTAAAACAATTAACTGTGTAATGTTATTTTTTTTAATAATATCTAACGCGTCAACAGCTAATGCATCACTCTCAATAACTTTAGGATTTTTACCCATTATATCTTTTGCAAGCATTAGTGTTATATCAACATTATTCTCCAACATGCGCCTGATGTCGCCATCAGTTATAATGCCCAATATTTGGTTATTACCATCAACAACAGCTACAGCACCTAAACGGTTTTTGCTAATTTCAATTAATACTTGCTTAACCGATGCTTCTGGTTTTATGGATGGTTTTTCATTACTTAAAGCTAAATCTTTAGCCTTAAGATAGAGCTTCTTACCTAATGAACCTCCTGGATGATATTTAGCAAAATCTTGTTCATTAAATTCGCGTTGTTCTAAAAGGCATATTGCTAAAGCATCTCCTAAAGCTAACTGTGCAGTTGTGCTTGTTGTAGGTGCAAGGTTATGCGGGCAAGCTTCTTTTTCAACCGAAGTATTTAGAACCAAGTTTGCTTGTTGTGCTAAAAACGAATTTAGTTCGCCAACCATTCCAATTAAGATATTGCCTGCACTCTTTAATAGAGGCGCTAATACTTTAATCTCAGGTGTATTTCCACTTTTAGAAATGCATATAATGATGTCATCAATCTGAATCATGCCTAAATCCCCATGAATAGCATCGGCGGCATGCATAAATATTGCAGGTGTTCCGGTTGAATTAAATGTCGCAACAATTTTTTGCGCAATTATTGCACTTTTACCAATACCCGTAACAATTACCCGGCCTTTACATACTAAAATACTCGAAACAACTTTTTCAAAGTCACTCCCTAGGTTTTTAGCAACGTTTAAAATTGCGGCTGCTTCTAGTTCAAGTGTACTTATTGCCGATTCTGTAGTTGATTTTTTACTTTTCAAAGAGAAAAAAATTGTTTGTTAATAATTGAAATTCTTGTAAAATTATGTTATTTTGGATAGAAAAATAGCATCGCATATTTTATTACACAAAATGGACGTGAAAAAGTCGTTATTTGATAACCTACAGAATTTTTTTGGGTTTGATAATTTCAAAGGTGATCAGGAATCGATCATTACAAATATTTTAGAAGGCAATAACACATTTGTTATAATGCCAACGGGTGGAGGGAAGTCTATTTGCTATCAATTACCGGCTTTAATGAGCGAAGGAACAGCTATTGTTATTTCTCCATTAATTGCTTTGATGAAAAATCAGGTAGATCAGTTAAGAGCATTTGGTGGAAATGATAGTATTGCACATTTTCTAAATTCATCCCTAAATAAATCTGAAATTACTCAAGTAAAATCTGACCTGCTAAGCGGGCAGACCAAACTATTATATGTTGCGCCAGAATCTTTGGCTAAGCAAGAGAACATTGAGTTTTTAAATCTGATAAAAATTTCATTCGTTGCTGTTGATGAGGCACACTGTATATCAGAATGGGGGCATGATTTTAGACCAGAATACCGAAAAATTAAACAGGTTATTGCCGGTTTAGGTAATAACATTCCAATTATTGCTTTAACAGCTACAGCTACACCAAAGGTTCAGCAAGATATTATGAAAAACCTTGGCATGTCTGAGGCTACTTTGTTTAAATCATCCTTTAACCGACCGAATTTATTTTATGAAATCCGCCCGAAAAGGGATATAACAAAGGAAATTATTAAATATATCAAATCTAATCCTGGTAAATCGGGTATTATTTACTGCTTAAGCCGTAAAAAGGTAGAAGAAGTTGCCGAAGCTTTAAACTTAAACGGAATTAGTGCCTTACCATACCATGCTGGGTTAGAGCCGAAAGTTCGGGCAGAAACTCAGGATAAATTTTTGATGGAAGATGCAGAGGTAATTGTAGCTACAATTGCTTTCGGGATGGGGATTGATAAACCTGATGTACGTTTTGTTATACACCATGATGTGCCTAAAAGTATGGAAGGCTACTATCAGGAAACCGGCAGAGCTGGTCGTGATGGTGGTGAAGGCGTTTGTATTGCTTTCTACGCACAAAAAGATGTTGATAAGCTTGCCAAGTTTATGAAAGATAAACCAGTTGCCGAGCGTGAAATTGGTACACAGATACTTAAAGAAGTAATTGATTATGCCGAGTCCGGCGTTTGTCGACGTAAGCAGATTTTACACTACTTTGGAGAGAATTTTAATGAAACCGGTTGCAACTGCATGTGCGATAATTGCAAAAAACCTAAAAAGCAGTTTGATGCTGAAGAGCAATTATCAACCTTGTTAAAATTTATTAATACCGCTGGAGAAAAATTTGATGATGCACATTTGCTGAATGTATTTTTAGGTTTAGAAACGGCTCAAACCATCGCTTATGAGCATAGTAAGTTGCCTGAATTTGGAATTGGCAAGCAAGATGGAGAGTTACTTTGGAAATCAGTTATCCGCCAGGCAGTTTTAAACAATTTTCTTTTTAAAGATATTGATAATTATGGTTTATTAAAATTAACGAAACAGGGAAAAGATTTCATCATCAATCCTTACAGCTTAAAGTTTATTTTAAATGAGCTTATAGAAACTAATGTTGCTGATGATGAAGACGATGTAAAACAAGGCACCGGAGCTTTAGATACTCATTTGCTACAGTTGCTAAAAGATTTGCGTAAGAAAATCGCGAAGCAAAAAAATGTTCCACCTTTTGTAGTTTTTCAAGATCCATCTTTAGAAGAAATGTGTACGCACTATCCAATTACTTCTGAAGAATTGAAACAGATTTCTGGTGTTGGTTCGGGTAAGGCCATGAAATTTGGGAGTCCTTTTATCGAACTGATTAAAAAATATGTGGAGGATAACGACATTGAGCGCCCAATTGACCTGATTATCAAAACCCAGGCGAATAAATCGCAAATGAAAGTATCTATCATCCAAAATATTGACAGGCAGATTGGATTGGAAGATATTGCAGATTCTAAAGGCATAACGTATGAAGAAATTCTGAAAGAAGTTGAATCGATTGTAAATTCTGGTACCAAACTAACTTTGAATTATTTTATTGATGAAGTGATTGATGATGATAGGCAGGGTGAAGTTTTTGATTACTTCCGTGCTGCAGAAAACGATTCGATTGATGATGCACTAAATGAGCTGGGAGAAACAGATTACACCCGTGAAGAGATTCAATTAATGCGAATTAAATTTATGTCAGAACTAGGAAACTAGCTGTGATGTATGATGGTACATGTGAGATGGATGATGTGTCCTTTCGGTTATCCGTTCTGACATCTTCCATTATCCATCTCACATCTTCCATTTTCCATTCTCCCTTTTCCATCATCCATCTACCATTTTACATAACCTATCAAAATGCTTAACTACTTACACAATATAAAAAATACAGATTCGGGTAATTTCTTTTTAATGGCTGGCCCTTGCGCTATTGAGGGCGAAGACATCGCCATGCGTATTGCAGAAAAAATTATTACGATTACGGATAAACTTCAAATTCCTTACATTTTTAAAGGCTCATATCGCAAAGCGAACAGGAGTAAAGGCAGTTCTTTTACTGGCATTGGCGATGAAAAGGCGTTGAATATTTTAGCAAAAGTTGCCAGGGAATTTGGCGTGCCAACTGTAACAGATATTCATGAAAGTGATGAGGCTGCTATTGCTGCTGCTTACGTTGATGTTTTGCAAATTCCAGCTTTTCTTTGTCGGCAAACAGATTTGTTAATTGCTGCAGCTGAAACGGGTAAGGTGGTAAACGTGAAAAAAGGTCAATTTTTATCTGCAGGTTCAATGAAATTTGCAGTAGAAAAAATTAAAGAGGCTGGAAATGATAAAGTAATTTTAACCGATCGAGGAAACACTTTTGGTTACCAGGATTTAATAGTTGATTATCGCGGCATACCGGAAATGCAGAGTTTTGGTGTTCCTGTTGTGATGGATTGTACACACTCTTTACAACAGCCAAATCAAAGTAGCGGCGTAACTGGTGGTAAGCCCGAATTAATTTCTACAATTGCAAAGGCTGCAATTGCTGTTGGTGCTGATGGTTTGTTTATCGAAACCCATCCCGACCCGGCAAATGCAAAATCTGATGGCGCAAATATGTTGCACTTGGATTTACTCGAAGAAACACTTAGCAAATTAATCCGTATCAGACAAGCAATTTTGTAATTGTGGCGAATCCCAACGTCTTCCTTACTGCCGAATGGCGGAAATTAGCATTAGCTCAATATGCTGTTGATGCAGAAATTCTGAAAAAATATTTACCTGCGAATACAGAATTAGATGATTGGCAAGGTAAATATTATGTTAGTTTGGTTGGTTTTATGTTCGTTAACGTAAAGTTGAGGGGCTTTAACATCCCTTTTCATACCAATTTTGAGGAAGTAAATCTTCGTTTTTATGTTAAATTTAAAGATGGCAATGAGTGGAAGCGAGGTGTAGTTTTTCTAAAAGAAATTGTGCCATTACCTGCGATTACTTTTGTGGCTAATACAATTTATAAAGAACATTACCAAACTTTACCCATGAAACATGCTTGGATTGAGCATAAGCAAGAATTAGAGGTTGAATATCTTTGGAAAAATAAATTATGGAATAAATTTTCTGTCTCGGCTTCATCAAAAGCTGAGCCAATTGCAATTGGTAGTGAAGAAGAATTTATAACCGAACATTATTGGGGTTACACCAAGCTAGGTGTTAACAAAACATCAGAATATGGTGTAGAGCATCCTCGTTGGGAAGTATATCCAATTAAAGATTACAAAATTGATGTGGATTTTGGCGTGAATTACGGACCTGATTTTGCCTTTTTAAATAATGCAAATCCAGATTCTGTAATGCTAGCTGAAGGTTCTGAAATCAGGGTTTTAAAAGGGAAGAAGTTTTAGGTTTTACTATCGCCTTAACAATGTTAATTTTCTTTCGTAAAAGTTTAAACGATGTCTTTAAAACGATCGTTATTGCGAGAAACTATTTTTCATAGTTTCGTGGCAATCTTACTTAGTTGAGCAAATCTCACAAAGTTAGCATCACATGATTTTGTTCTAGCCTGGCAGGAATTTTCCTTTGACAACAAAAGAAACAAAGCCGAGCATTTCTGGGAGTTCATTAATGCAATTAAAATAATAGAAACGGGTTAATAATTGCCGGCTGAAAATTTTTGTATAAAAGTAAGTGTTTCGGCTTTGACAGCTCATCCCAATTCCGTAAGTTCGGGATATTAGCCCGGTTTAAAGTGAAACGAAGAGTCGCTGCTTACGCTTAGCTAAATGTCCAAATACCAGAAATTAATATCCTTGATTATTTCATATAAAAGGAACTATTGTGCATTAATGAACTTGTCTAAGCGATTATTATTTTAGTGTTAACGTTCTAATCAAAGCCATAACTGTTGCAGTAATTTTAAATTTTAGTAATTACAAAAGATGTTCTGCGGTTGTTTTTTCTCCCAAACTCTGTTTTGTTGTCTGCAATCGGTTTACTTGCACCAAATCCATTAAAAGTAAGTCTTTTTGCTTCTATATTATTTTTCAATAAATACTCATACACAGCATTTGCCCTGTTAAAGGATAATTTCTCATTCAATTTAGCATCGCCAACATTATCAGTATGACCTTGAATTTCAATATTTACTGTTGCATTTTGATTGAGAAAATCAATCAATAAATCTAACTCTTTAATAGAAACGGGCAGCAAATTAAACTTATTGGTATCGAAGAAAATATTCCTCAGCGTAACATTTCCGCCTTGCTTTATTTTTTCTATCGATACTTCAATTAGATAAGGCTTATTGATATCCCCGGTTTTTAACTCGAAATTTTCTGAATAAAACAGGTAACCATCTGCATTAACATTAAACAAATAATTGCCTCCAATTGGCATTACGGCTAAAAACTGACCTGTTTCAGCATCGGTATAATCATCAAAAACAGTTTTATTTGTTTTTAAATCAATAACCTGAACATTACTTTCAATCGTTTTTTTAGTGTCTTTATCTCTCACAATACCTTTTACATACGATATTTTTAACGGCTTTGCCGCTTCGGGGATACCAAAACTGTAAATGTCTTGTCCGCCGAAGCCATTTTTAAGATTTGAAGAAAACATTCCGAAGTTACCATCGGCACTTACAATTAAGCCGCTTTCATCCTCAAATGAATTCATTGGATAGCCAAGGTTAACCGGCTGTTTAAATTTGCCAGCATCATCCATACGGTTATAGTAAATATCTTTATTTCCAAAACCCGGCCAGCCATCAGATGAAAAATAAAGTGTTTTTCCATCAGCATGAAGAAATGGAGTGTTTTCATCATTAGCCGTATTAATTTCTGGTCCAAGGTTGATGGCAGGTCCCCATTTTGCATCATCGGTTATGGTACTTTTCCAAATATCATAACCGCCAGAACCACCCGGCCGATTGCTAATGAAATATAAAGTTCTACCATCCGGACTAATCGCGGGTTGCGATTCCCAGTACTCAGAATTAACAGGTTTGCCAATGTTATAGGGTTCACCCCAATCTTTTCCTTCGCGATGAGAAACATAAATATCGCATCTTCCTAAACCATCCGGGCGATTACATCCCGTAAAAAATAAATATTTTCCATCAGGAGATATGGTTTGTGCACCTTCATTATATTTGGTCGTATTGATTCTGGTTGATAGTGGCGTTGCCAGATTCCATGAATTATTTTTGAATTGTGAGGAGTAAAAATCTTCGTTTCCATTTACCTGACGTGTAAAAATTAAGGTTTCGCCATCAGCAGTTAAGGCTGGAAAATACTCTGAATCTGTAGTGTTTACACCTTCGCCAAGATTTATTGGTGAGTAACTAACAGGTTTTTTAATTGCTAGGGCGGCAAAATCACAATCTAAAAGATATTTCTTCGCTTTACCCGCTCTTGCGGATGAACCATCTAAAGCTAAAAACTCAAAAAAATGTTGTTTTGCTTTGTCAAATTCTTGTGTTGCAAATTCTACTTCTGCAAGGTTATATATTACTTCTGGAGCTACTTTACTATTAATTTTAATAGCTTTTTGATAAGATAATTTTGACTCGGCATATTTTCTTTGCAACTTATTTACAGCAGCCAGCAAAAAATATGCATTTTGAAAAAGTGGGTCGGCTTCTGTAGCGCTTTTTAAAACCCCTTCGGCAGAGGCGTAATCGTTTTTGTCGATGTATGGTCCGGCTTTCTCAAAAAAAGATTGTGCTTTTCTATTTGAAGAATTTTGAGCAAAACAAAAAGCGCTAAATGAGCTAAAGAGTAAGAGAAACCAGCATTTCATTACATTAACATTTGGTTATCAAAGCTAATGTAAACTATTTAAGGAATATTTAAAAATTTGTGCGTCTGCAATGAAATTTCCCATTTTGGGTTAGCCATTACGTATTCAATAATCATTGGCGTAATTTCTTTTGATTTCGACCATTCTGGCTGTAAATATAATTTGCAGGTAGGAGATACCATTGCCGCATATTCCTCTGCCCATTTAAAATCACTTTTGTTAAAAACTATAACTTTTAATTCATGTGCAAAAGGCGTGATGTCTGGTCGCGGTGCCTTAAATTTTTTAGGTGATAAACAAATCCAATCCCAATTGCCAGATAAAGGATATGCACCAGAGGTTTCTATGAAGGTTAAAATTCCTCTTTCTTTAAGTTTATTAGTTAAATAATCGAGGTTATAGATTAAGGGTTCGCCACCTGTAATTACAACAGCTTTCCCCGGAAATTTATCAGCATTTTCTACAATAACATCAGCAGGCGTCAACGGATGCATTTCTGCATCCCAGCTTTCTTTAACATCACACCAATGGCAGCCAACATCACAACCGCCTAAACGAATAAAATATGCTGCTTTTCCTGTGTTAAATCCCTCGCCCTGTATTGTGTAGAACTCTTCCATTAATGGAAGTAATGTGCCGTCTTCTGGTATTTCTTGTTTCATTTTTGAGCTTGCAAATATCCAAAAAAAATATGGTGTAATCGTTTCTGGTTTAAAAAATTAATGTAAAGATGAAAGAACACTGATATTTTAGTAATAATTTAGCTTAATGAAGTGGATAAAAGCCTTGCAAAAGAATCAAATTCCGGGTAGTGGAGATATAAAAACGGTTGAGGTAAATGGTAAACAACTTTGTATCATCAACAATGAAAATAAAATTATTGCAACTCAATCATCATGTCCACATGCGGGAGGTCATTTTTCTGGTGGATGGTGTAAAAACGGAAATTTAATCTGCCCGATTCATCGCTATGCTTACCACTTAGAAACCGGAAGAGGTGCTGAAGGTCAAGGCGATTACATTAATATATATCCTACAGATTTAAGAGAAGATGGTTTATACGTAGGTTTTGAAGAAAGCTGGTGGAGCAAGTTGTGGAACTAATATTACCCGTTTACTAAAGTCATCGGTATGAAAATTATGCGGGACTGAAAACTTATTCAATCAGTTGTTCGCATTCTTTGCCGTCAGATTCAATAGACGGATTATCAATTCATTAAGTGTCTTTTAAAAAACTCCTGGCAATTCAATACTTCAATATCAGCGAAATAAAAGTCTTCAATATCTTCTGTTATGATACATTTGCAACCAGCAGAATCGGCAGCATAATATTCTAAACCATCTTCAAAATCGTGAATGGATTTATTTGCCAGAGTATCAAAAACACCCATTGCCGAATTTGGTGCAATTTTAATATGTTGACAAAGCAAATCTATTTTCTGCTTAGCCAATTGAGATTTATGTTTCTTTTCGGCAAAATAAAAAGCGATTGCTAAGCAAAGTGGCGACGTATAAACATCAAATTTTGGGTGCGATGCTAAGCTCAAAATCCTGGAAGAGTAAGTAAAAAGTGGATACTCTTTATTGAGTACAGAAACCAGAACATTTGCATCTAAAAATATTTTCATTTATTATTTTTTAGAAGAAAAGAATTCATCTTTTGAAGCCTTCCGACCAGCTTTCACGGTTTTTTTGTATTCTACTTCGCCCTCGGCAACCATACTTACCCATTCAGAAATGGGGTAATCTTCAAGAGATTTGTAATCACTTGATGTTACTTGAACTAATAAATGCTCAATTAAACGAGATAGGCTAATATTGTTATCAGCAGCATATTTCTTAGCTTTTGTAACTACGTCCTGGTTAAAGCTTAGAGTTAGTTTCGAATCCATAACAGTTCATTTAAACTCAAATATAATAATTTTACGTATAATAAAAAAAATTTACACGTAAAAAAAGGAATTCAATTATTTGAATTGCTTTTGTGATTTTTATAACAATAGGTTTTACCCTAAACCCTAAACCTTTATATCTTTTAGCTAATTATAGATTTCTTTTCTAGCCGATGCTAATGTATTCTTCAATAAACCTACAATTGTCATTAAACCAACACCACCTGGCACTGGTGTAATGTATGATGATTTAGGCGCAACATTTTCAAAATCGACATCGCCGTAAAGTTTAAAGCCAGATTTTGTTTCAGTAGAATTTTCGCGGTTAATACCAACATCAATAATTATCACTCCAGGTTTTACCATATCAGCGGTAACAAAATTCTTTTTGCCTATTGCTGCAATAATAATATCTGCCTGTAAAACTTGCTCTTTTAAATCCTTCGTACGCGAGTGCGTAAGGGTAACCGTACAATTACCCGGGTTTGCGTTACGAGCCATTAAAATACTCATCGGACTACCAACAATATTACTTCTGCCAACTACAACGCAATGCTTTCCAGTAGTATCTATATTGTATTCTTGCAACATTAATAAAATGCCATAAGGAGTAGCGGGAATAAAACAAGGCAAGTTACGCATCATTCTGCCCAAATTTACCGGATGGAAACCATCCACATCTTTACGGTAATCAATTTTTTCGGTAACTTTTTCAGGGTCGATATGTTTTGGTAAAGGTAATTGAACAATTAAACCGTCAACGTCAGCATCTTGATTAATTTCTTCAATTTTAGCTAGTAATTCGACTTCAGTAACTGAGTTATCATATCTGTAAAGCGAAGATTTAAAACCTACCTTTTCACAGTTTTTCATCTTGCTGGCAACATAAGTTTCGCTACCGCCATCATTACCAACCAAAATGGCAACTAAATGGGGTTTTCTGCCGGTTTTACTCAAAAATTCAGCAGCTTCTTCAGCAATTTGCACTTTAACTTTTTCTGATACGTATTTTCCGTCTAGTAATTTCATTTCTAAAGTATCGAGTAGTAAGTATCAAGTATCAAGTAGAAAATTTGTCTTGCTACCTGATACTTGTATCTTGATTCTATATCTAATCTAATCCAATTTCAAAACTGCCATAAACGCAGATTGTGGAATTTCTACGTTTCCAACCTGGCGCATACGTTTTTTACCTTTTTTCTGTTTCTCTAATAACTTACGTTTACGAGAAATATCGCCACCATAGCATTTAGCCGTAACATCTTTACGTAAAGCACTAAGCGTTTCGCGGGCAATAACTTTTGCACCGATTGATGCCTGTATCTTAATTTCGAATTGCTGACGAGGGATTAACTCTCTCAGTTTTTCGCAAATTTTCTTTCCGAAATCGTAAGCATTACTGCGGTGAATTAATGATGATAAAGCATCAACTGGCTCATCATTAATCAGCATATCTAAACGAACCAAATCCGATTTTCTATAGCCAATTTGATGATAATCAAAAGACGCATAACCTTTTGAAATTGTTTTCAGTTTATCATAAAAATCAAATACAATTTCGCCCATTGGCATTTCAAAAACCAACTCAACTCTATCTGATGTTAAATAAGATTGATTAACGATTGTGCCTCTCTTCTGAATACAAAGCGACATAACAGGACCGACAAAATCGGCTTTTGTAATAATGTTTGCTTTGATGTATGGTTCTTCAACAGAATCTAACTTACTTGGATCTGGTAAATCTGATGGGTTATTAACGAAAATTTCGTCACCTTTAGTTGTATGAGCAATGTATGAAACGTTAGGAACAGTAGTGATTACCGTCATGTCGAATTCACGCTCCAAACGTTCCTGAATAATCTCCATGTGCAACATTCCAAGGAATCCGCAACGGAAACCAAAGCCCAATGCAGCAGAACTTTCAGGTTCGAAAACGATAGAGGCATCATTTAATTGCAGTTTGTGCATCGCTTCGCGAAGTTCTTCAAACTCATCAGTATCAACAGGATAAATACCTGCGAAAACCATTGGTTTTACTTCTTCAAAACCTTGAATAGCTCCTTCTGCTGGTCTTGCGGTTGTAGTAATGGTATCACCAACTTTAACCTCTCTAGCTTCTTTAATGCCCGAAATAATGTAGCCTACATCGCCGGTTTTAACCACATTACGTGGCGACATATCAAGTTTTAAAATGCCAACTTCATCAGCTAAATATTCTTTACCAGTATTGATGAACTTAACTTTATCACCTTTTTTAATCTCTCCGTTTACAACTTTATAGTAAGCAATAATACCTCTGAAAGAATTAAAAACTGAATCGAAAATTAAAGCTTGTAAAGGCGCTTCAGGCTCACCAACAGGAGCAGGTACGCGGTCTACAATAGCCTGAATAATATCAGGAATACCCATTCCCGTTTTACCCGATGCAGGAATAATATCCTCACGTTTACAGCCAATTAAATCAATAATCTGGTCTTTCACTTCCTCAGGCATCGCCCCAGGCAAATCCATTTTATTTAAAATCGGTATAATTTCAAGGTCGTGCTCAAGCGCTAAATATAAGTTCGAAATTGTTTGTGCCTGTATGCCTTGCGATGCGTCTACAATAAGTAAAGCACCTTCGCAAGCCGCTATAGATCGCGAAACTTCATAAGAAAAATCTACGTGTCCGGGTGTATCAATTAAGTTAAAATTATATTCAATATCACCAACTTTGTAGTTCATTTGTATGGCATGACTTTTAATAGTAATGCCTCTCTCACGCTCCAAATCCATATTATCGAGCAATTGCGCCTGCGCCTCACGCTGCGAAATCGTCGCGGTATATTCTAATAACCTATCGGCCAAAGTACTCTTACCATGGTCAATATGTGCAATAATGCAAAAATTACGTATATGCTTCATCTTTGCGCAAAGATATGCTTTTTAATGGAAAATTTAAGGTCGAAAAGATGGCCGGATTTTTAAATTTCTGAAAAGCGAAAGCAACAATTTTTTGGTTGCTGCAGTCCTGCTTTTCCTGCCCGTCCCGCAGGCGGGCGTTACAATCTTTTTATCATTGTGTTATACTCAAAATTCCGTCATTGCCAACCTGCGGTTGGCGGCGAGGAGGAACGACGCGGCAATCTATTTCTGTAGATTACCAAAAAGGATTTCCACTACAATGAGGTACTTAGCAACAAGACAGAAGTTCTTCTAAATGTTTTCTTTCTAGATACCTAAATTATTTTTGCCACGGAAACACAGAAATCATGGAATTTGGTTAATCTACTATTTCCAATCCATTTGTGTTTATCCCGTTTATCTGTGGTTAATTAAAAAAAAATAATTCCATGTAAATCCGTGTCTCCGTGGCAAACTAAAAAAGTTAAACCATCGTTTTCTTCCATTTACCTTTTTTAAACAAGATAAAGGCAGCAATGGCAATTCCGGCTTCTGCACTCGGTATAGCAATAAAAACACCGGTTGGGCCCATTTCTAAATATTTCGCTAAAAAATAAGCTAATGGAATTTGAAAAAGCCAAAACGCAAAAACATTAATTTTTGTTGGTGTCCAGGTATCGCCAGCACCATTAAACGCACTGCTAAAAACCATCGCCGAACCATAGATAACAAAGCCAATGCTTAAAATTTTTAAGGCTCTGCTTGCAATCTCTATCACTTTAACATCAGAAGTAAAGAAAGATGCAAATAAATGACCGCAGGTTAAAAATACCACACTAACCACAGCCATAAAAATAATAATGTATTTTAAGGTTTGAAAAACCGATTGTTCGGCTCTACCAATATGGCCAGCGCCTAAATTTTGACCAACCAATGTTGCTGCTGCATTACTCAAACCCCATGCTGGTAGTAAGAAGAACATCATTAACCGAAGTGCCGTTTGATAACCGGCAGAGCCTTCGTCACCACCGGTTGTGGCGACTAATTCTGCAAGAAAGACCCAACTGCAACTTGCTATAACAAATTGAAAAATAGCCGGTGCAGCAATTTTTACAATAGCTTTAATTTGCTCAAAATCTGGCAGGAAATGACTGATTCGAATTTTTAAGGCATTTTTACCGTTGAATAAATTGTAAACCTGATACGATACACCCAAGCCTCGACCAATCGTTGTTGCAATCGCCGCACCGGTTAATCCAAATGCCGGTATTGGTCCGAAACCATTAATAAAAATAGGGCAGAGAATGATGTTTGCAATATTAGCAATCCATAAACTTCTCATAGCGATGGCTGCATTTCCGGCGCCTCTAAAAATTCCATTAATTAAGAAAAGTAAAACGATAATTATACTTCCGCCCATCATTATGCGGACAAAATTTACACCATGGTTTGCAGTTTCTGCAGAAGCACCCATTAATAGTAAAATATCTTTAGCATAAATTACACCTGCAATACTTATTAGAATATTTACGGCAACTGCAATTACAATGGTTTGCATACCTGCTTTTGATGCAGCTTCCGGATTTTTTTCGCCAATTCTTCTGGCAACTACGGCTGTTGCGGCCATACTTAAACCTATTGCCAATGAATAGATAATCGTTAAAACTGATTCTGTTAGCCCTACAGTTTGTATAGCAAGGCTGCTGTTTTCTAAATGACCAACAAAATATAAATCAACTAAAGCAAAAACTGATTCCATAGCCATTTCCAACATCATTGGAATAGCTAAAAGAATAATTGCTCGTTTAATGCTGATTGAAGTTAAATCAACTTCATTACCTTTTAACGATTGTACGAGTAGCTCGAAAAAAGAAGATAGTTTGCCCTGCGCCTTAGTTGACTGTGACATATATTGATATTATGAAATGTAATGAATAAACCAAAATACACTAAAAAGCGCTTATAATCTGTAAAAATGGGAGGGAATCCTTGGTTTTTTAAAACCTCAAACGGATTGCAGATACTATCATGGTTTTTTCCTTTTGATGTGGTAAAGATAAATAAAATTTTAATTTCTAATTATTTTTTTGCCACGGAAAGATGGAACTCACGGAATTATATTTTTTCAAAGATGAGTTTATTTGCTTCGATTCGTGAAGATACGAACCTAAGTGTGGGATAATCTAATAACGAATCGTCATTTCGACTGGAGCGCAGTCCCGAACATTCGGGAGAGAAATCTTTGAATATTGATTTAATCAGCTTCAAAGATTTCTCGGCTTCGCTCGAAATGACGGTTTAATTAAACATGACTAAATACTATATGCTTTAATCATTTCATCTGTAACCTTCGTTCCGCGGTTTGTATTTAAATCAATTAACACATAGTCGAAAATACCATCAGAGGCGATTTTACCTGTTTTTTTATTAATGATTTCGAACTGAACGGCACAGCCTTTATCATTCATAGTTAAAATGCCTGTTCTAATCAGCATTAAATCGTTCATTAAAAGTGGGCGTTTGAAATTAATTTCTACCCGACTTACTACCCAGCCTAAACCTAATTTAGTAAAATGTTCCCAAGGCATTCCATAGAATTTCTCCATTTGCTCGTAACGGGCAGCTAATACATAATCAAGGTATTTGCTGTTGTGCACATGGTTGAACATATCTATATCATCAGGACGTACACGTAATTCGCTTTCGAAAATGCTAAATTGATTCTTTTCCAAGGGTAAATGTTTTGTGCAAAAGTATGGTTTTTAATATTAGATGTATTTTAAGTTTTTTGTAATTTTAACTTGTGAGCAGATTAAAAATGTATAATTCAAACATAGAAATGAAGTAATTGAAAGATAGCGTGAATCAAAATTCCTCTCTCTTTCGGTAGTAGATAGGTTTTTTGAACTAATTAAACTGAATAAGTAGCTGCTTTGATGAACGGAGGGTAACCTCTAAAAGTTCCTTAGGAAAAAGGGATTGTGATTAGAAGAAGCGCTGGTTAAAAACTAAGTTTCTTTCACAATCTTAAGTGTATAAACCCGACTTAGCGGAAATACTTTTTGCAACATTTTCCAAATAAGATTGCTTCGTCGTTCCTACTCGCAAAGACGACAAAGGAAGTACGGTAAGCAAAAAGATTGCAGCGAGGGCGGGAGTGTAGCAACCGATGGAAAACAGAACCTTGCTTTCCAAATAATCAAGCGATTAGCTTAAAAAAGCTATCTGCAAATTACACTTGCTTATAACCAAAAATACCTTATCTTTGCGCCACATTTAATTAATTTTTACACTTTAATATTATTCAAGAATGTATTTAAGTCCAGAAAAGAAAGCCGAAATCTTTAAACAACACGGCGAAGTTGAAACCAATACTGGTTCAGCAGAAGGTCAGGTAGCGTTATTTACATACCGTATTGCGCACTTAACAGAGCACTTAAAGAAAAATCGTAAAGATTTCTCTACACAGTTATCACTTCAAAAATTAGTAGGTAAACGCCGCGGTATTTTGGCTTACTTATACAAAAAAGATATTGAGCGCTACCGTGCTATCATTAAAGCTTTATCGCTTCGTGATATCATTAAACAAAAATAAGCGAATTTTATCAGCAAAAGCCATTCTTTCGGGAATGGCTTTTTACGTTTCCTGTTAAATATTTTAGCAAGATTTACTTATAGATAAGCGATTATGTCTTATCTTCGTTTGCAAAACAAATACATATATAAACAACGGTGTGTAGAAAGAGGAAAACACACCATAATTCTATTTAAATGAATGTAATAAAAAAATCGTTCGATTTGGGCGATGGCAGAATTGTAGAAATTGAAACTGGTAAATTGGCTAAACAAGCTGATGGTTCGGTTGTAGTTAAAATGGGCGATACGATGTTGTTAGCAACGGTTGTATCTACTGTTGGTGCTAAACCAGGAACTGATTTCTTACCATTATCGGTTGATTATCAAGAAAAATATGCGGCTACTGGTCGTATTCCAGGTGGGTTTTTACGTCGCGAGGCAAGATTATCTGATTACGAGGTTTTAATTTCTCGTTTGGTTGATAGAGCTTTACGCCCAATGTTCCCAAGTGATTATCACTCTGATACACAGGTGATGATTTCATTAATTTCTGCTGATAAAAATATTATGCCAGATTGTTTGGCAGGTTTAGCTGCTTCGGCTGCATTATCGGTTTCTGATATTCCTTTTAATGGTCCAATTTCTGAAGTACGTGTTGCTAAAATTGATGGTAAATTGGTAATCAATCCATACGCTAGCGATTTAGAGCGTGCAACTTTAGAATTTATGGTTGCTGGTTCGGCTAACGATATCGGTATGGTTGAAGGCGAGTGCGATGAAATTCAAGAAGATGAAATGGTTGAGGCTTTAAAATTTGCACACGCTGCAATTAAAGTTCAATGTGCTATTCAGGTTGAATTAACCGAAGCTACTGGTAAAACAGTTAAACGCGAATATAGCCATGAAGACCATGATGCTGATTTAAAAGCGAAGGTTTATGCTGATACTTACGATAAAGTTTACGCAGTTGCGAAATCTGGTTCGAATAAAGATGAGCGTAAAGTTGGTTTTACTGCAATTATTAATGAGTTTTTTGAGGCAATGCCAGAAGATACAGCAGATTTAACTAAAGCAATGGCTAAACATTATTACCATGATGTGCAGTACGATGCGATTAGAAATTTATTGTTAGATGAAGGCATTCGTTTAGATGGTCGTAAGACTACAGAAATTCGCCCTATTTGGAGTGAAGTTGGTTATTTACCAGCAGCACACGGTTCGGCGGTATTTACACGTGGCGAAACTCAATCTTTAACATCAGTTACTTTAGGTAGCAAAGATGATGAGCAAATGATTGATGGCGCTTTCTTTAATGGTTATCAAAAATTCTTGTTGCACTATAATTTCCCAGGTTTTTCAACAGGAGAGGTTAGACCAAACAGAGGCGCTGGTCGTCGTGAAATTGGTCACGGTGCTTTAGCACAACGTTCATTGAAAAAAGTTTTACCTGAAGGCGAAGCTAATCCATATACAATCCGTGTGGTTTCTGATATTTTAGAATCAAACGGTTCATCATCAATGGCAACTGTTTGTGCTGGTACTTTAGCACTTATGGATGCAGGTATTAAAATCAAAGCGCCCGTTTCTGGTATTGCAATGGGTTTAATTACTGATGAGAAAACTGGTAAATATGCAATCCTTTCGGATATTTTAGGTGACGAAGATCACTTAGGTGATATGGATTTTAAAGTTACTGGTACTGAAAACGGTATTGTTGCTTGCCAAATGGACTTAAAAATCAATGGTTTATCATACGAGGTTTTAACTAAAGCTCTATTACAGGCTAAAGAAGGCCGTTTACACATCTTAAATGAGATGAAGAAAACAATTGCTCAGCCTAATGAAGACATGAAGCCACATGCTCCACGTATTGTTTCTATCACTATCGAGAAAGAATTCATTGGTGCAATTATCGGTCCTGGAGGTAAAATTATTCAGGAAATGCAACGCGAAACTGGCGCTTCAATCTCTATCGAAGAAGTTGATGGTAAAGGTATCGTAGAAATTTTCGCTGATAATAAAGCGGCAATTGATGCAGCGGTTACTCGTATCCGTAACATCGTAGCTAAACCAGAAATTGGTGAGGTTTACCAAGGTAAAGTAAAATCAATTATGCCATTTGGTGCATTTGTTGAGGTTATGCCAGGTAAAGATGGTTTATTGCACATTTCTGAAATTTCATGGGAACGTTTAGAAACTATGGATGGTGTATTGAAAGAAGGTGATAAAATCGAGGTTAAATTATTAGACATTGATAAACAAGGTAAAATGAAACTTTCTCGCAAAGTTTTATTGCCTAGACCAGAAAAACCAGCTGCGCCAAAAGCGTAATAAGGTAGATTGTCATCCTGAGCTTGTCGAAGGATAAATAATACAAACCCTTTCAGTTTACTGAAAGGGTTTTTTGTTTTATTTAAAGCGAACTTAGTTCTTTCTGATTTAAAACTTTCAGACTTGTTTTGTAACTTGCCTTATTAGTGAAATTATATAACTAATTCGTAATTTCAAGGCACGAAGCAGTCTCCTAAATTACTCTCGTTTTAAGATTGCTTCGTGCCTCGCCATGACGAAAATATAAATACAAAATGAAACATATTATTGCGCCATCCATACTTTCTGCCGATTTTGGTAATTTACAACACGATATAGAAATGATCAATCAAAGTGATGCTGATTGGTTTCATGTTGATGTGATGGATGGTGTGTTTGTTCCAAATATTTCATTTGGTTTCCCGGTGATGGCAGCTGTAAAAAAACATGCTGAAAAGCCTTTGGATGTACATTTAATGATTGTAGAGCCAGATAAGTTTATTCCAGAATTTGCAAAAGCTGGTGCAGATATGATTACAGTACATTATGAAGCATGCACCCATTTAAATAGAACAATCCAGTTAATAAAAGCATCTGGATGTATGGCTGGTGTTGCCTTAAATCCACACACGCCAGTCAGTTTGCTGCAAGATGTTATAGAAGATTTAGATTTAGTTTTAATTATGTCTGTTAATCCGGGTTTCGGCGGACAGGCTTTTATCCATAATACTTACAAAAAAATTAAGGATTTAAAGCAATTGATTAAAGGCGTAAATGAAAATTTGGTTATTGAAGTTGATGGCGGTGTTGGTTTACAAAACATTGGTGCATTGGTATCTGCTGGTGCTAACGCTTTTGTCGCCGGCAATGCAATTTTCGCAACGGAAAGTCCTACTGAAACCATTTCAAAAATGAAACAATTAACAACTAGTAGTGTGAGTATCTAATTGTTTAATTGAGAAAATAAGCCTTTACTTTGCCTTATCTTAAACTTGATACCTGATGCTCTTATCTTGATATTAAAAAATGCTCAAATTTCGGCTAATCCTTTTTTTTCTAATTGCTGGCTGCAGTTTAGCGGTTGCGCAGCCATTAGTTAGGGTATCGGGAATAGTTTATAGTGGTGATAAATTGCCTCTACCACAAGTCACAGTAATAGTTTTGGGGCAGGGTCAATCTACTGTAACAGATGAGTTTGGTATGTATACCATATATTCTAAAACCAAAAGTTTCAGTATAAAATATTCTTTATTAGGATATCAGCCTCAAACTTTAAAGTTTAACGAACGCTCTGGTGCCAGAATAATGCAAATGGTAAGTTTGGTGGCAAATGTTAATGAGTTAGAGCAGGTTTACATCACCGATAAGCAAAATCAGCTCAGTAATACAACTACAATAAATATTGCTGATATTGCTTCTATGCCGATGGTTTCTGGAAATTTTGAAACCATGCTTAAAACCCTGC
Organism: Pedobacter sp. Leaf132; assembly: GCF_920984695.1. Lineage (NCBI taxonomy): Bacteria > Pseudomonadati > Bacteroidota > Sphingobacteriia > Sphingobacteriales > Sphingobacteriaceae > Pedobacter > Pedobacter sp. Leaf132. Next base: position 265,610 of record NZ_CAKLBO010000002.1, read on the forward strand.
CGGGTGTTTCTACCAACAATGAGTTAAGCGCTCAATATAGCGTTAGAGGTGGAAATTTTGATGAAAATCTGATTTACATCAACGATGTTGAAATCAACAGACCAGTATTAATTCGTAATGGGCAGCAAGAGGGTTTAAGCTTTATAAATTCTGAATTGGTTAGTAAGGCGAAGTTTTCAGCAGGTGGCTTTGAGGCAAAATATGGCGATAAACTTTCGTCGGTTTTAGATATAAGATATGATAAACCCGATAGCAACGAAACGATTTTAAGCACTAGTTTGTTAAATACATCTTTAACCGCAAAGCGGATTTACAAACGGAGCTTCTTTTTAGCAGGTTTGAGGTATAAAAATAACTCAAATGTATTAATTAAGCAGGATGAGAAGGGAAGTTATAAACCAAATTTTGCTGATGCACAGTTCCTGTATCAATATGATTTTTCGCCGAAATTTAACATAAGCATTTTAGGTAATTTAAATGTTGGCCAGTTTAAATTAGAGCCTACAAATCGAGAAACGCAATTTGGAACGTTAAATACAACATTGCGCCTTAATGTTGATTATACTGGAAAGGAAATTGACGATTATCAAACCTTTGGTACGTCGGTTACCGCAACCTATTCGCCAAAACCTAACCAAATCATCAAATTTATAAATAGTTATTTTAATACGATTGAAAGAGAACGGTTCGATATTAATGGCAGTTACACTTTTGACGAAATTGATAGCAATTTTCCCTTAGGAACTTTTGGACCCGTTACTAAAAATAAGGGTATTGGCAATTATTACAATTACGGGAGGAATAGTTTAAATACGCAAATTTTTGCTTCGGAAATTAAAGTCGACCAAAATTTTAATAATCATGTTTTCTCTTGGGGATTAAAGTTTGATAATTCCAGATATGATGATAAATTAAATGAATATAATTATACCGATTCGGCTGGTTATATTTTACCCAATGATTCAAAAAATATTCTGTTGCAAAACGTAATCAATGTAGAAAATAATATTGATATAAAAAATTATAGTGCTTATATTCAAGATAGTTATTCATTATCAAGTAATGCAGAGCTTCAGCTTGGTGCACGTGCAACATACAGCTCTTTAAGCAAGCAATTATTAGTTAGCCCAAGGGTTTTAATAGCATACAGGCCTAGTTCAAATAATAAAATATTAAGATTTACAGCCGGAGTTTATAAACAGCCACCATCTTACAGAACCATACGAGACTTTACCGGAAACCTGAATATCCATCAAAAAGCCCAAAGCTCTTATAACACTTCTATAGGTTATGATTATGCTTTTGATGCTTTCGGTACAAGGTTAAAGTTTACTTCCGAAGCTTATTTTAAATATTCAGATAGGTTGATTCCTTACAAAATTGATAATCTACGAATTAAATATTTAGCTAATGAAAGCTCTAAAGGTTATGCTTATGGCGCTGATTTTAGTATAGGTGGTGAATTTGTAAAAGACTTGGTTTCTTATTTTCGCATGTCGGTTATGCATGCTAATGAAGATATTATCGACGACAGCTATGTGCAGAATGGCAAAAGGATTTATCCTGGTTATTTAAAAAGACCTACAGACCAAAGACTAAATTTCTCTGTTTTTTTTCAAGATAGATTGTTGAATAGTCCAACTTACAAGGTTCACTTAAATGCTTTGTATGGTTCAAGGTTGCCAATTGGCCCATCGCAAACGCCAAGATATTTAGATAAGTTTTACATACCATCCTACAAACGAATTGACATTGGCTTTTCGAAAGATTTTCTGGATGATGCCGCTTTACACAAACCTAAGTTTTTAGATAAAAATTTTAATTCTGTTATCTTATTTTTTGAGGTTTTTAATATGCTCAATATTAATAACACGGTTTCGTATTTATGGCTTAAAGATATTGATAATGTGCAATATGCTATTCCAAATTATTTAACGGGCAGACAATTTAATTTGAAACTGATTGTGAAATTGAAGAATTAACCTTCGTAAAAAACGGAAGATTAGGCGTTGAGAACAGAAAACCTCCCAAAGAATTATCAAAACCAAATTCTCTAAACCAGACAGGAACGTAAATACTTTTTGTTGCAATAAATGGACAAGTTTATAATTGCGATAACAAAAAGATTGAAGTAAATGGCGGGACTGTGTTAACCTAAGTGCTGCTTGATTGCTTTACAAATTATAAAAATCTATATAAACGTAGGTTAAACGTTTTATTACAAAAACCATAATGAATTAGTTAAAATCGGTACTATTTTTAACAAAATTTAATTTTTTATGATACGATTTTGTAGCCATTAGTGCTTTAAAAATTTTACATTTACGCCCATAATCATTTACATAATAAGATGAAGCATAATTTTGGCGCAGGCCCTTGTATTTTACCTCAAGAAGTGTTTAAACAAGCTGCACAGGCAGTTTTAGATTTTAACGATGGATTATCAATTTTAGAAATTTCGCATAGAACAACCGAGTTTGAGGCTGTTGTTGCTGAAGCTGAAAAATTGGTAAAAGAATTACTAAATGTGCCATCGGGTTATTCCGTTTTATTTTTACAAGGCGGTGCTAGTTTGCAGTTTGCTATGGTACCGATGAATTTATTGGGCGATGGACAAACCGCAAGTTATTTAGATTCTGGCGTTTGGGCAACCAAGGCTTTAAAAGAAGCTAAATTTGTAGGTAATGTTAATGTTGTTGCATCATCAAAAGATGCAAATTATACATTTATCCCTAAAGATTTTGAAATTCCGGCTGATAGTGCTTACTTCCATTACACCTCAAACAATACAATTTATGGTACCGAACTTTTTGAAGTGCCCGAAACAAGTGTGCCTATCGTTTGTGATATGTCATCGGATATTATGAGCCGTGTGATTGATGTTTCCAAATTTGATTTAATATATGCTGGAGCACAGAAAAACGTTGGTCCTGCGGGTTTAACTATTGTTATTGTTAAGGATGAAATTTTAGGTAAAATAGACCGTAAAATTCCTTCGATGTTGAACTATCAATCTCATATAGACAATGTTTCGATGTACAATACGCCACCTGTTTTCTCTATTTATGTTGCTTTGCTAAACCTTCGTTGGTTAAAATCTAAAGGTGGTGTAGCTGATATTGAGAAGGAAAACAAGCAGAAAGCTGAAGCACTTTACCGGGAGATTGACCGAAATCCATTATTTAAGGGTACTTGTGCCATTGAAGACCGTTCGAAAATGAATATTTGTTTTGTGATGCAAAATGCTGAACTGGAGAAGCCATTTTTAAAATTTGCTGAAGAGCAAGGTATTGTGGGCATTAAAGGACACAGAAGTGTTGGTGGTTTCCGTGCTTCTATGTATAATGCCTTACCAATTACAAGTGTACATGCTTTAATCGATGCTATGCAAACCTTTGAAGAAGCGCAGGCAAAAGCAAATTAATTTAAATTATTAAAAATAATTGATACTCATTTAAGCGTAATCAATTTGGTTATTGAAAATCATATTATGATTAAAATATTAGCAAACGATGGAATAGACCCTATCGGAAAAGAATTATTAGAAAAGGCGGGTTTTCAGGTTGATACAGAAACCATCCCACAAGAGCAATTAGCTGAAGCTTTGAAAAATTATGATGCCATAACGGTTCGTAGTGCTACAAAAGTTAGAAAAGAATTAATTGATGCTGTTCCAAATATCAAACTGATTGGTAGAGGAGGAGTTGGTATGGATAACATCGATGTAGAATATGCTCGTAGTAAAGGTGTAGCTGTGGTAAATACGCCGGCTGCTTCATCGCTATCTGTAGCAGAACTGGTTTTCTCTCACTTATTTACCGGTATAAGATTTTTACAAGATGCGAACCGTAAAATGCCTTTAGAAGGTTCTACGCAATTTAACAACCTTAAGAAAGCTTATGCAAAGGGAACGGAGTTAAATGGCAAAACTATCGGTATAATAGGTTTTGGCCGTATTGGTCGTGCTACCGCAAAAGTTGCCTTAGGTTTAGGTATGAATGTTTTAGCCTATGATTTGTTTCCTTCTGAATCAGAAATTACTTTAAGCTTTCAAGGTGGACAATCGGTTAGCATCCCAATTAAAACGGTTTCTTTAGATGAAGTTATTACCGGAAGTGATTTCTTAAGCTTACATACGCCATTTGCCGATAAACCAATTTTAGGCGCTGAAGAATTTGCGAAAATGAAACCAGGTATTGGTATTGTAAATTGCTCTAGAGGTGGTACAATCGACGAGCCAGCTTTAATTGAGGCTTTAGATTCTGGTAAAGTTGCTTTTGCAGGTTTAGATGTTTTTGATAATGAGCCAACCCCATTAGCCGAAATTTTAACACACCCAAAAATTTCATTAACACCACACATTGGTGCCTCAACTAATGAAGCGCAAGAACGTATTGGTACAGAACTAGCGACTTTAATTATTGAGCATTTTAAGAAATAAGTAATCTCGCGTCATTGCGAGGCGAAGCAATCTCCAGGTAAAAGTATAAGAATTGGCCAACTGCAAAGTTGGCCTTTTCTAATCTAAAGCATTGGTTAATACCCAATAACGATAACCCAAAATTGCTTTCTGGATGTTTGTTAGCTTATTTGGGTCTTTCTTATATAAGCTCGGTAAAATTGCTTTGTTTATTTTTGCTAAAATCTTAAACAATTCTTTTTTCATAAGCACGTATTTTTTTATTGAAAAAGAAAAAACCACCTGCCATTATTAAAAGAAGAAAAACGATAATGTAGGTTGATAAACTTTTGTTGTCTTTTCTGCTTAATTCGACTTTTAATGTTTCGTTTTGGTCCTGAAGTTTTTTGATAGTTAGCATGTAATTCTCAATTTTTTCTTGAGAATTATCTGCAACTGCAACTTTCTGCTCGTTTTGTAGGTCTTTGTAGTCCATCAATATTTTCAACTCTTTGAAAATATTATTATCTGTTAATACAACCTGACGAAGGATTTCATTAGAATTTTTAATGTCTTTTTTAGTTTGCCATCCAAATATTCCTGTTCGCTGATTTAAGCTTTCATCATACTGACCGAATTTTGTACTTCGCTCTTTAAGTAGCGAATTTACTTTAACACGCTGTGCTGCATAAGCAGTTGTATCTTGCTGGGCAAACAATTGAATATTCAGGAATAGAATAGAGATTAGGCAAAAATATTTCTTCATCTGATATAAACGTATAAAGAGGAGGAGTTGTTTGAATGTTAGTTCATTGGTTCATTCGTCATAGGTTCATTGGTTGGCAAAGTTTTGTCACTGCTAAAAATCAAGCAATTAAGACTATGTATAAATAGGTTGACAAGATGGATTTACAGATTACTTTTTGGTTTCCAAACTAATGATCTATTGAGCCAATGAACTACTGAACTAATTAAGGATGAAACTCCACGCGAACAATATCGCCCAAATGTAAACCTAACAAGCCGCTTGCCTTACCTTTGTTTATGGCAATTTCCAAATGATTACTGATTCCGAACAGACAAAGTTTTTCCCCCTCAGATACTTCGTTGTAATGCCAGCTTAACTGAGTAATGGTTTCGCTTTTTCTAAAGTATAAAGTAAAGTCGCGGTTTCTTTGAATTTTAGTGAATAAATCTTTGGTAATATTTGTAATTACATTGCAAAAAGTATCAATATATACAACGCTTCCTCTAATGATATCTCGCTCGATAACAGGATGTAAAAGCATCTTTTGTTCAATCTCTGCTACAGGTAAGCCTATGTCTTTTAATCTTCCACCTTTAGCCAAATGCGTTGCTGCTTTAACAAAAATATCAACTAATGGAAAATGCAGATATTTTAAGTCTTGCATAATGTTTAACTCTACAACATCTTCGGGCATTTCATCAAACAACAAAGAAAAAATACCATTATCAGCACCCACAAAATAGTGGTCTTTATGCTTTATGGCGATATATTTTGTGTTTTCACTGTACACAGAATCTATACCGATTAAATGAACTGTGTTTTTAGGAAAATACGGATAAGCATTTTTTAGTACAAATGCTGCGTAAGATATATTGAAAGATGGAACCTCGTGGGTGATATCAACTAAATTAACATTAGGCATAAGACTTAGCAGACTACCTTTAAGGGCACTCTGGTAAAAATCTTTCGAACCTAAATCTGTTGTTAAAGTAATTATCCCCATTAAAAATTCAATATTATTGCTTATTCTTGTGTAGAGGCATAAGCGTCTGCAAATATTCAAATTTTAATTAATATACCCCGATAACTTTTTAAAATACTCTAGTTTGAACGAATTAAAATTAACTCTGGATACCGTAAATCCTGCTCACTTTTGGGGAGCAAACAATGAGAATTACGAAATGATTAAAGGTGCTTTCGCCAAGTTAAAACTAGTAGCGAGAGGTAGCGAAGTAAAGGTTCTCGGTGATGAGCAGGAACTTAAGGCATTTGAAACAAAATTTAGCCAGTTGGTTGCACACTTAGAAAAATATAGTTCGTTAACAAATAATGATGTAGAATCTATTTTAGGTGCAAAAGCTGCTGGTGTAGCAAAAAAAGATGTAGAACAACCAACCGGTGGCGGTGGTGAAGTGATTGTTTTTGGTACAAATGGCTTGTTGGTAAAAGCCAGAACGGCGAATCAGCGAAAAATGGTAAGCAGTATTGCTAAAAATGATATTCTTTTTGCAATCGGCCCTGCCGGAACCGGTAAAACCTACACCGCTGTAGCTTTGGCCGTTCGTGCTTTGAAAAATAAAGAAATTAAACGCATAATCTTAACTCGTCCTGCGGTTGAGGCAGGAGAGAACCTTGGTTTCTTGCCTGGAGATTTAAAAGAAAAAATCGACCCGTATTTACGCCCTTTATATGATGCTTTGGATGATATGATTCCGGCAGAGAAGTTAAAATTTTACATCGAAAACCGCACGATAGAAATTGCACCATTAGCCTTTATGCGTGGCCGTACCCTAGATAATTGCTTTGTAATATTGGATGAAGCTCAAAATGCTACGGATATGCAATTAAAGATGTTTTTAACGCGTATGGGACCAACAGCTAAATTTATCGTTACGGGCGATGTTACTCAAATCGATTTGCCTAAGAAACAAATGTCGGGCTTATTTAATGGTTTAAGAATTTTAGAAGATATTAAAGGCATAGATATTATTTACCTAAGCGGAGAAGATGTTGTTCGCCATAAATTAGTCAAAGATATTTTAAAAGCTTACGGAGATATACAGTAAGCCGGTATTTCAATATGAAATTGCAAATTGAATGGAAAATATTTCGTTAGATAAGAAGTTTAAGCTTTCTTTTGAGAAATTGCCGCAAACCATACGTTTAATCGTTTCAAAGAATAACGAGCTATGGGTTTGTAAAAAGGAGAAATTAAAAAATCTCTTTGCTTTTGCTGACGATGGTAGAGAGCATCTTTTTAAAGGCAGGCTTCAATTATTTAAAAGAGATAATAAAATTGATATCCGGGTTAAGCATGAATTAATTGATACAATTTCCACCGAAAGCTTTAAGCAAGTTTTAAGCAAATTAAAATAAATGAACCTCGCAGCTGATAAAACTGCGGGGCTTTTTATTTAAACATTTTATCTCCTAAATCCAGACTTCGGACTTTTAAGACTTTTTTACTATTTTTATCCCCTCATGAAAGCACAAAAAGAAACTAATTATAATTTTCCAAATCAAAGCAATTTTTACAAAGGTAAAGTGCGTGATGTTTACACAATTGCCGATAAATTAATGGTAATGGTGGTTTCAGATCGTATTTCTGCATTCGATGTAGTTTTGCCTGAAGCAATTCCGTACAAAGGACAGGTTTTAAATCAAATTGCCGCAAAATTTTTATCTGCTACGCAGGATATTGTTCCAAATTGGGTTTTGAATGTTCCAGATCCAATGGTTACTATCGGTCGTATTTGCGAACCGTTTAAAGTTGAGATGGTTATCAGAGGTTATTTAGCTGGTCATGCTTGGCGTGAATATAGTGCTGGGAAACGCTCTGTTTGTGGTGTTTCTCTACCAGATGGTTTAAAAGAAAATGATAAATTACCGCAACCAATTATCACACCTACTACCAAAGCATCGGTAGGACATGATGAAGATATTTCCAAAGAAGACATCTTGGCTAAAGGAATTGTATCTATAAGTGATTACGAACAATTAGAAAAATATACTTACGCTTTATACGAACGCGGAACTGAAATTGCTGCTAAAAGCGGCTTAATTTTAGTTGATACAAAATATGAATTTGGTAAAGCTGATGGCGTGATTTATCTTATTGATGAAATCCATACACCAGATTCTTCACGTTATTTTTATGCTGAACGATATGAACAACGCCAGAATGCAAATGAGCCGCAAAAGCAACTTTCGAAAGAATTTGTAAGAAAATGGCTTATTGAAAACGGTTTTCAAGGCAAAGATGGTCAGGTTATTCCAGAAATGACACCAGAAATCGTAAACTCAATATCTGAGCGATACATCGAATTATATGAAAAAATTGTTGGTGAAGAATTTATAAAAGCTAATGCTGATGCAATTTCAAACCGTATAGAAAGTAATGTTTTAAAGGCTTTGCAAACGCTTTAAAATTTTATACATTAGTAAAATAAAGAGTAAGAGAGATGAAATTTTCGGTAGATAAACACGAGAAATATGTAACCTTAAAGTTAGAAGAACATAAGTTTACAAATGAAAATGCACCAGGATTAAAATCAGAGTTGTATTTACTTAATGCTGAAGGGTTTAAAAACATTATTGTTGATTTAAGCCATATAAAAGAGTGTAATGACGCTCAAGATTTAAGCAGTCTTTTAGTTGGCGATAGATTATGCAAAGCCGCAAATGGTTTATTTATTGTAACCGGAATTAATGATGAAATTGCCCCAATAATCGAATTATCAAACATATTTCAATCTGTAACGTTTGTTAATACATTAGAGGAAGCAACTGATTTCATCTTTATGGATGAATTGGAAAAAGAGTTTAGAGGCGATAAATAACCTGTATATTACTAAAGAAAATGGCCTCGTAGTTTCTAAAATCTACGAGGCTTTTTATATATCAACATATGAAATTTGAAGTTACGATTCTTGGCAGCAGTTCGGCAACACCGGTTTTTAACAGGAATCCATCGGCACAGCTTTTAAATTGTAATGAAAAATATTACTTAATAGATTGCGGCGAAGGTACACAGCAACAATTAATAAAGTATAACCTTAAAGCCGCTCGGATAGATCATATTTTTATCAGTCATTTGCATGGCGACCACTATTTCGGGCTAATTGGTTTATTATCAAGTCTTCATCTTAACGGTCGAATTAAACCAATGCAAATATTTGGTCCAAAGCAACTGCTAGAAATTCTCGAGATTCAATTTAAATATTCGGACACTACATTAAGATATCCAATTGAATTTTTTCCGGTTGATAATGAAAACTCTTTACAAATTTTCGAGAATAGTGATTTGATTGTTAAGACCATCATTTTAAACCATAGAATCCCAACTACTGGTTTCTTATTTCAACAAAAAAAACGACAAAGAAAACTGATTAAAGATAAGGCAGATGAAATTCCGATGGCTTATTACACGGCGCTTAAAAAGGGCATTGATGTAGAATTACCGAATGGAGATATTTTAAAGAGTGAAGATTACACAACTGCTGCAGATGCCCCTCGTGCTTATGCCTATTGCTCGGACACGCTTTATGATGAAAGATATTTTGATACAATAAAGAATTGTGATACGCTTTACCATGAAGCAACCTTTACACACGATCTTTTAGACCGTGCAAATGAAACCCACCATACAACAGCTTTGCAAGCAGGAGAGGTTGCCAAAAGAAATGGTGTAAATAAATTGTTGATTGGGCATTTTTCTTCAAGATACAAAACACTGCAAATGTTATTAGAAGAAACTCAATCAGTTTTTGAAAACACCGAACTTGCTGTTGAGGGGAAAACTTTTCAGTTGTAGAGATCCAGAATTTTGCCACAAAAAAAGCCTTGCATTTTGCAAGGCTTTTTTTGATTACAAGTTTTATTTATTTATTTATCTTTCTTGTTACCGCCTCCAAATACAGAGAAGTGTACGTAACGTTTAGGATTAGCCTTTAAATCAATCATTAATTCATCTAAGTTTTTAGATGCATTGTTCAAATTGTTGTACATTTTATCGTCATTAAGCAATAAACCTAAACTGCCTTTTCCATCTTTTATTCCAGAAATTACACTTTGCAAATCAGCTATAGCATTATTTGCATTATCTAAAGTCTGCTTAAAATTAGCAGCAGCAAATTTATCCGTAACGGTATTAATGTTCGTTAAAATATCGCTAATCTTTTTATTGTTGTTGTTTAAGTTAGCAGTAATGCCTTCTACATTTTTAAAAATGGCTTCAATTCTAGCACTTTCAGAGCCAACTAAACCATCAACTTTTTTAGATGTAGTTTCTAAAGATGCTAAGGTTCCAGCAATGCTGCTAAAGCTTTTATCAACATTTTTCTGAAAATTTGGATTTAAGATAGAGTTTACACTGGTTAAAATAGAATCCATTTTACCAATAATTAATTCAGCTTTCTTTTGCACCGGCTGAACCTGCTCCATTAAACCTTTCTCCACATTTGCATTTAATGTAAAACCATCTTCAGCCATTTTCTTTGAGTCACCTAACGACATTACAATCGCTTTGCTACCCAAAAGGTCGGTGCCTTCTAAACGGGCAATACTGTTTTCCGGAATATCATATTTACTGTTGATGCTTAAAGTAGCCAATATAGTTCCGCCTGGCTCTAATTGTAATTTCGCAACCCTTCCAATCTGATAACCATTAATCAAGATTGGTTTAGAAACGGTTAAACCATCAACTCTGGTGTATCTTGCAAATAGGGTAGTTTCGCTAGAAAAAATGGAATTGCCCTTTAAAAAGTTATAGCCAATAATTAGTAAAGCAATGGCGAATGCAGCTAAAATACCTACTTTGGTCTCGTTCTTAATTTTCATGTGTTCTTCTTTTGTGGCCGCAAATGCTAATGTTCGCTATTAATATTTGCCAGAGCGCTATCTTAATATTTTATGCAAATGTATCTATAATAGATAATGTTTACACTAAAGGTTTTGTTTGGTATATGTTATTTTATTTGATAATTAAAGGAACAATTATTATCCTTCAATTAGTTATTTTACTTCAATGTTCTTTTTATAAGTCTTTATCGCTTCAAAAATAGAATTTGCAATCTCGTTTTGACCGTTTGAAGAATTGATATATTTTTCTTCTTCCTTATTGGATATAAAACCTACTTCAGTTAAAACAGCGGGCATACCACATCGTTGCAAAACTAACAAACCCTGTTCTTTAACGCCTCTGCTTGCTCTATCATCTCTGTTTATGTAGCTATTTTGAATAAGTTTGGCAAATTTAATGCTTTTATCCCGAAAGGTATTTTTTAGTAATGATAATAAGATAAATGTACCAGGATTATTAGGATCATAACCATCGTACTTACTTTTATAATTCTTCTCTAGCTTAATATCGGCATTTTCTCTTATTGCGGCATCTTGCTCCTTTAATCTATGAGAACCAGCTACCAGGGTTTCGACACCTTTTATATGCTTGTTGCCTGCAGGCATAGAATTGCAATGTATCGAAATAAACAAATCTGCATTGGCTTCGTTAGCAATTTCTGCCCTTCGGTACAAATCAACATCCACATCTTTTGTACGGGTATAAATTACCTTTATGCCCGGCAAATACTCTTTCAGCTTTGCACCTAATTTCAAAGCGATTTTCAACGCTATGTCTTTTTCTTTGGAAATGCTTCCAGATGCACCAGGTTTTTTGCCTCCATGCCCAGCATCGATAACAATGGTTTTTAGTTTATAACCTTGAGCAAATAGCTCAGAAATCTGAAAGAAGAAGATAAATAATGAAAGGATTAGTAGAACTTTTATCTTCATTACTAAAAGGACGTTTCTGCCAGGCGTTTATAATTTTTAATGGCTTTAATTATTCCATTAACAATTTCTGTTTGCCCTTCGGGCGAGTTCATATAGTCTTCCTCTTCAGGGTTACTTACAAAACCAATCTCCGTTAAAACCGCAGGCATTGCTGCTCTGGCTAAAACAGCTAAACTTTTCTCCTGAACGCCACGATTAATTCTGCCTGCTGCAACATATTCTTGCTGAATCATTGATGCAAATTTCAAACTTCTATCGCGGTTGGTTTGCTTCATTAACGACAACATTATATCATTTTCCGGAGTATTGGCAATAAAGCCCTCGTAGTTTTTTTGATAATTATCCTCCAGAAACATTGATGCATTCTCACGCTTTATCACTTCATCTTGCTCACTTAATCGTCCTGTACCTGATACAAAAGTTTCTGTACCACGTGTAGAAGTGCTTTTTGAGGTTATAGTGCGGTAAACCGGAACTTTTCTGCCTTTAACTTTTTTATAATAATCTACCACTCTTGAAACCCTTACCGGCATATCATTTAAGTGAATCGAAATAAATAAATCAGCTTTTGCGTTATTGGCAATATTTATTCGCTCATATAGTGGAATAAATACATCAGTTTCTCTAGTAAAAATAACTTTAATGTCTTTTATGCTATCTTGTAAAGCTTTGCCAAGGTTTAAAGCCGTTTTTAACGCAACATCTTTTTCTTTTGAATAAACACCATGAGTTGCGCCATCTTTGCCTCCGTGCCCTGCATCGATAACAATTGTTTTAATTTTATATTCTTGTGCAAATGCTTGATTATCAATTGAATTGAAGGTTATAAAGCAAATAATAAATGTTAAAAGGTTTTTAAGATACATCAATGGTATATTTTTCACTAATTTTGAACGTTTTTGATTAAACATTTGTGCAAAAATAACATTCAAATACGAATTTGAAACTTCTTAGCAACTCTATTTTACTAATTTCTGTCATTTTATTAACACTCTCTGTTAATAAAGTTAACGCATATTCTGCTTTTTCATTGCAACAAGTGGTTAAACAAGATACTTCCAAACGGGATACATCAAAAGTAAAAACAAAAAATAACAGCGACTTAGAGAAAAAAATTGAATATAAAGCAAACGATTCTGTAAGGTTTAGTAAAGACCGAAGCATTATTTACATGTATGGTAATGCCAGGGTAATTTACGATGATTTTGAATTGGATGCGGATTATATCCGTTACGACCAAAAGAATAACCTGATTTTTGCCAGCGGCAGAACAAATCCTAAAACCAAGAGATACGTTGGCCGTCCGATTTTTAAATCAGGTACAGATGGTTCTGCAATTGCCGATTCACTTTATTATAATTCAACGACAACTAAAGCGAAGGTTTTTGGTGTTTTCTCTCAGCAAGATGAAGGTTTCTTCTCTGGCGGACAGAGTAAAAAGCAACCCGATAATGAGTTGCACATCAAAAATATGATGTACAGCACTTGTAATCTCCCTCATCCGCATTTTGGAATGATGATTAGTAAGGGCATCGCCACAGAAAAACAAATTATCACTGGTCCGGTTTACATGATTATAGAGGATGTACCTACACCTTTTGCCTTGCCTTTTGCTTTTTTTCCTAAACAAAACAAACGTACATCGGGTATCATATTACCAACACCTGGTGAAGATGCAACCCGAGGTTTTTTCCTTCAAAATGCTGGTTACTACCTTGGTTTAAGCGATTATTGGGATGCAAAGCTAATGGGTTCAATTTATACCAATGGTTCATACGAAGCTTCTTTAAATACAAATTACACAAAACGATATAAATATAACGGTAGCATAAATTTAAATTATGCCAATACCAGAAATGGAATACAAGGGCAGGAAGATGTCGGGAAAAATTTCCGTATTGGTTGGTCGCACTCTCAAAACCCAAATGCTAACCCAGGTACAACTTTTAGTGCAAGTGTAAATTTAAGTTCTAGCACATACTACAGAGCAACGGCGGCTAATTTGACCTATGATTTAGGCGCAATTGCAACCAATAGTTCTAACAGTAGTATAGCTTATTCAAAAGTATTGGCGGGCGGTTTGTTTAATTTTAGTACCGCCTTGAGTGCACAACAAACGTTTAGTACACGAGAGATTGCTTTGCAATTGCCAACTTTTAATTTAAACATGGCAACCATTAGTCCATTTGATTCTAAAAACAGGAGCGGAGAACAGAAATGGTATCAAAAAATTACAGTTGGATATAGTTTGCAAGGAAATAACAACATCACAACAAAAGATAGTTTATTGTTTCAACCAACAGGTTTAAGAGCATTAAAAAGTGGTTTTAGCCACAATATTCCGATTAGTATGAACTTTACGGCCTTAAAGTATTTAACTTTTACAATGGGCGGAACTTATAATGAGGTTTGGAATTTTCAAACGTCGAACAGAAGATTTACAACATTCTCAGATGGAACTTATACTTCCAGACAGGATACCGTAACAGGTTTTAAGCGTGGTGGTAGTTATAATTTATCAACAAGTATGACGACCAAGATTTACGGCAAAACAAAGGAGTTTAAAAATTTAGGAAACATTAAGCAGTTACGCCATGTAATGACGCCATCCGTTAGTTTAACTTATTCTCCTGATTTTACCGATCCATCAAAGGGTATTTATAAAGAAGCGATAAATCAGTCTGGTCAAAAAATTATAAATCCTAGCACAGGCCTACCATTAACTTATTCGATATTTGAAAACAGTGCATTTCCGGGGTCTTTCGCCGGCAAACAGGCCTCATTAGGTTTTACTTTAGATAATACAACAGAACTTAAGGTTCGTTCGAAAAAAGACACAACAGGTACAGGAGAAAGAAAAATACCAATTATTCAAGGCTTAACTTTTAATGGCTCTTACAATTTTTTAGCCCCAACCCGTAAATTATCAGATATTAGTTTCAGTGGGCGTTCTCAGTTTACCGATAAACTTGGCATAACCTATAATGGAACGTTTAACCCTTATGCACTTCGTGATTCGACTGCTGCAAATGGCGAAATAATAAAGCTTGAAGATTCAAAATACTTTTTTGAACGCGGTAACTTCTTTCCAAGATTACAGAATATTGGCTTTTCATTTGATTATAGTTTAAACCCGGAAGCGCTTAAACGTAAAAATGAAGCTTACGATGCAACTAAAAAACAGATGGAGAATCAAGGTATGACACCTTTACAATCTGAACAATTAAATGCATTAAACCGCGACCCGAATGCTTTTGTTGATTTTAATATTCCATGGAATTTTGCATTTCAATACCGTTTTGATTATTCGAACATTTTAGGGAGAAGCACCATTACAAACACTTTAAACTTTAACGGTGATTTTAACTTAACCCCAAAATGGAAGTTTACATTTAACTCGGGTTACGATTTTAAAAATAAAGGTTTAGCGCCAATGCAACTTGCAATTTACCGCGATTTACATTGCTGGGATATGAATATTAACTGGGTTCCTTATGGTGCTTACAAAAGTTATTCTTTAAACATCAGAGTTAAAGCATCAATCCTGCAAGATTTAAAACTGAGCAAAAGATCAGGCTTTTACAATACATATCAATAATATGCTAGCTGAAATTATTACCATAGGCGATGAAATTTTAATCGGACAGATTGTTGATACCAATTCGGCATGGATGGCCAAACAACTTAATTTGATAGGTGTTTCAGTTAAACAAATCACTTCTGTTTCTGATGATGAGCAACATATATTATCAAGCCTGGCTGAAGCAGAAAAACGTGCCGATATTATTTTAATTACCGGCGGTTTAGGCCCAACTAAAGATGATATTACGAAGAAGACATTAGCGAAATATTTTGGAATGGGTTTTCGTAGAGATGATGCTGCATTGGAAATGGTTGCTTCAATTTTTAAGAAATATAACCGCCCGTTACTTGATATTAATATGCAGCAGGCCGATGTTCCTGATGGTTGCGAGGTTATTGTAAATCAAAATGGAACGGCTCCTTGTATGTGGTTTGAACGAAATGAGAAGATTTTTGTATCCATGCCAGGCGTTCCTTACGAAATGATGTATTTGATGGACGATGAAATTTTGCCAAGAATTAAATCGAGGTTTACATTGCCGTCAATCGTTCATAAAACCATTCTTACCGCAAATATTGGCGAATCTTTTCTGGCAAAAGAAATCGAAGAAATTGAAGATAGTTTGCCCCAACATATCAAACTAGCCTATTTACCGAAGCTTGGACAGGTACGTTTACGTTTATCTGCCATTGGCGATGATGAAAATACCTTAAAAACCGAAGTAGAGAATTTCGCAAAGCAGATTGTTAGTAAGGTAAAAAAATACGTTGTTGTAGATGATGACATACCACTGGAGAAAGCGATTATAAACATCATGAAGGCCAAAGGTTTAACTTTATCAACTGCCGAAAGCTGCACAGGTGGATATATTGCCCATTTGATTACGCAACATCCGGGTTGTTCATCGGTATATTGGGGCGGTGCCGTAGCTTACGCATACGAGTTAAAAGAATCTATTTTAGGTGTTAAAGAAACTACTTTAAATAAATTTGGTGCCGTAAGCGAAGAAACCATTGTTGAAATGGCACAAGGTGCATTAAAGCAATTCAAAACTGATTATGCCATTGCTGTTAGTGGAATTGCAGGTCCTGATGGTGGTACCGCAGATAAGCCAGTTGGAACCGTTTGGATTGCAGTTTCTTCTAAAAATAAAACTGTAGCTAAGTTGTTTACTTTCAGCAACAAGCGTGTTCAAAACATAGAACGTTCTGCTGCATCGGCTTTAACCATGTTATTAAATCTACTTAAAGAAGACTTGCCGAACGAATAAAAAATGTATTTTTGTCGCAATACCAATATATAATACTGTAATTTAATATGGCTCAATACGAACTATTGTTACCAAAAATGGGTGAAAGTGTTGCAGAAGCAACAGTGATTAAATGGGTAAAGCAAGTTGGCGATTCTATTGATTTAGATGATACGATTTTAGAAATAGCTACCGACAAGGTAGATTCTGAAGTTCCGTCGCCAGTTGCAGGTAAATTGGTAAAGCAATTATTTAGTGAAGATCAGGTTGCGCAGGTAGGTGAGGTTATTGCAATTATTGAAACTGATGGCGCTACTGATACCTTAAATGAAGATATTCCTGCTGATGCGCCAGCTGTTGTGGAAGAAAAACCTGAAACGATACCAGGCCTGGAACAACTTCCAACTGAAAAAGCTGTAATTCAAAGTGATTTCACTTCATCAGAACGCTTTTACTCTCCATTAGTAAAAAGTATTGCTGCGCAAGAAAACATTTCTATTGATGAATTAGATTCTATAAAAGGTTCGGGCGCTGATGGTCGTTTAAACAAAGATGATTTATTAAATTATATTTCTGCTAAAACTGGTGCTAAGACCGAAGCTGCTCCATCAATTCCTGCTGAGCCGGTTAAGCAAGTTGCAGACAGTAAACCGGTAACAGCACCAGCTGCTACTCAAAATAAACCGTCAACTACATCAGTTTCTGGTGGCGATGAAATTATTGAAATGGATAGAATGCGTAAACTTATTGCCGACCACATGGTAATGAGTAAAAGCACTTCGCCACATGTAACATCTTTTGTTGAGGCCGATGTGACCAATTTGGTTTTATGGCGCAATAAAGTAAAAAATAGTTTCGAAAAGCGTGAGAATGAGAAAATTACATTTACACCAATTTTTGTAGAAGCTGTTGCGAAAGCGATAAAAGATTTCCCAATGATTAATGTTTCGGTTAATGGAACACAAATTATTAAGAAAAGAGATATTAATATTGGTATGGCAGCGGCTTTACCAAGTGGAAATTTAATTGTTCCGGTAATTAAAAATGCTGACCAGCTAAATTTGGTAGGCTTAACTAAAGCGGTAAATGATTTAGCAGCAAGAGCCAGAATTTCAAAACTTAAACCAGATGAAACACAAGGTGGAACTTTCACTTTAACAAATGTTGGTTCATTTGGCAATGTAATGGGTACGCCAATTATTAACCAACCACAAGTTGCAATTTTAGCAGTAGGTGCTATTAAAAAGAAACCGGCTGTTTTAGAAACCGAACACGGTGATGTAATTGCCATCAGACACATGATGTTCCTTTCGCTTTCTTATGACCATAGAGTTGTTGATGGCTCGTTAGGGGGTATGTTTGTTCGCCGCGTTGCAGATTATTTGGAGAACTGGGATTTTAACAGAGAGATTTAGGGCTGGATAATTATCGGGGCAGGCTTTGCCTCGCAATAACTACCGCCATTAAATTTGAAACGAATATTTTCCGTCATCGCGAAATCGATTTTTTATCGATTGAAGCAATCTCATTTTAACAATTTTTTTAATAAAGGAGATTGCTTTCCGGAATGGTCGGGATAGATTGTGCCTCGCAATAACCACCGCCATTAAATTTGAAACCAATCTTTTACGTCATTGCGAAATCGATTTTTTATCGATTGAAGCAATCTCATTTTAATAATTTTTTTTAATAAAGGGAGATTGCTTTCCGGAATGGTCGGGATAGATTGTGCCTCACAATAACAACCGCCATTAAATTTGAAACCAATCTTTTACGTCATTGCGAAATCGATTTTTTATCGATTGAAGCAATCTCATTTTAACAATTTTTTTTAATAAAGGGAGATTGCTTTCCAGAATGGTTGGGATAGATTGTACCTCGCAATTACTACCGCCATAAGATTAAAACCAATCTTTTCCGTCATTGCGAAATCGATTTTTTATCGATTGAAGCAATCTCATTTTAACATTTTTTTTTAATAAAGGGAGATTGCTTTCAAGAATGGTCGGGATAGATTTTGCCTCGCAATAACTACCGCCATAATATTAAAACCAATCTTTTCCGTCATTACGAAATCGATTTTTTATCGATTGAAGCAATCTCATTTTAACAATTTTTTTAATAAAGGAGATTGCTTTCAGGAATGGTCGGGATAGATTGTACCTCGCAATAACAACCGCCATTAAATTTGAAACCAATCTTTTCCGTCATTGCGAAATCGATTTTTTATCGATTAAAGCAATCTCATTTTAACAATTTTTTTTAATAAAGGGAGATTGCTTTCAAGAATGGTCGGGATAGATAGTACCTCGCAATAACTACCGCCATAAGATTGAAACCAAATTACTTTTTTCCTGTTTATAACTACAAACAACTAAAACCATGTCTAAATTTTCAGCATTAATTAATGGCGATAAACCCGTGTTGGTAGATTTTTTTGCAGAATGGTGCGGACCCTGCAAAATGATGAAACCGATTTTAGAACAGCTAAAATCTCAGGTTGGAGATTCGGTATCTATTATTAAGATTGATATTGATAAAAATCAGGCTGCTGCATCTGCTTATAGTGTTCAAAGTGTGCCCACATTAATGCTGTTTAAGCAAGGCAAACAAGTTTGGCGCCAAAGTGGTGTTTTGCAAGCTTCGCAGCTAAAGCAAATTATTGATTCGTTCGCTTAATTCGTAAATATTTTAGCAAACAGATTTTGTTAGACCTGATTGAACGGAAAGCCCGAAGTGTGGGGGAATTGTGAAAGGGGCGGACTTGAAGGGAAAGCAGGGGTGACTTTAAAAAATGCTTCTGTACCTGCTCTTCTAAATATTTTAAACTTCTAAAACACTATTTGGCGTAACTGCAAATATCTGCTCTTGCGCTTTAGGGTAAATGTTAAAAAGGCCAGTAAAGGTGCTAAATGCCGGCAAAACAGCGTACGCTTTGCCAAAATAAAAGCATGGAAACTTTAATCGCTGCTTAGCTTTACCAACAATGGTTACGCCGGGATGGATGTGCCCGCTGATTGGATAAAGCTCTTCTTCGGTACATTTTGGAGCATCGTGAATGAAACAAAAAGGACCGAGGCAAAAGCTGGGTTCATGAATATCAATCTTCATGGATGCGTAATCTGCATTTGCCAATCTATCATGGTTACCTTTAACCAATAAAAAACTGAGCTCTGCATATCGGTTTCGCCACTCCGAAAACTCATCGATATCGGCATTTAAGCCATGATGAAACATGTCTCCGTTTATTAATAGAGTTTTCGGCTGGTATTTTTCGATAAGTAAACCCAATCGCTGCAAATCGTTTTGTGCGATGGTGGATGGCACCTGAACACCAGCCTGCCTGAAATGAGCAGATTTGCCCAAATGTAAATCGCTAATGGCTAAAAGTTGATGTTGCGGTAAGTATAAAGCCCTTTCTTTATCTAAAATCAGTTCTTCACCGTGGCTTGTTATGGTCATTAATTTATTTTTATTTTGTCATACTGAGCTCGTCGAAGAACATAAAATTTTCCGATGAAATCACTATAATAACTTTTTTTAGTCCTGGCCGGACAGGCTTTTTTCTTTTGACAACAAAAGAAACAAAATTGCCGGCTGAAAATTTTTCTATTAAAGTTTCTGCTTAGGACTAATGGTGCCTCCCGAAAAATTTGTTAGGCCGGATTTAAGGAGAATGAAGATGTAATGCTTTGGCCTAATAAAATGGTCATGCTAATTTTAAAATTTGTTAATTAATTATTATTTAAACTTCTCCGATTCTGCCTTCATCCTTGCAATTCGTTGCTCTAATTCTTCCGAACTCATATTTTCCCTCAAACTATCAACCTTAATTGGAAATGATAGCGGAGTAAAACTTTTAGGATTTGTAATTACAACAGCTCCATTCTGAATTCGCTCTAATGCAGCGGCCAATCTGGGTTCTTCCAATTGCTGATAAAAAACTTCATCGTATGCTTGGCGCAAAAGTAAATTATGTTTATCATAATCACTAAAAACATTAAAAAATAAACCTGCAGATGACTGGAGATGTTTATTTGCGACGTATTTACCCGGATATCCCTGAAAAACCAAACCCGAGATGCAAGCAATATCTCTGAATTTTCGGCGAGCCATTTCTGTAGAATTAATGCTTAAAGTAATGTCTTCTGTTAAATTTTTTGGTGAAAAAACCTCGTAAGCAATCGATTCATCCATCGGTATTTCAATATCGCTTAGTAATTCGAAACCATAATCGTTCATGGCTATAGAGAAACTAATTGGCAAAAGTTTACTTAATCGATAAGCAACCAAAGCAGCTAAAACTTCGTGAACTAACCTACCCTCGAAAGGATAAGCAAATAAATGAAAACCCTCTTTATTATTAATTAATTCGATTAACAATTCATCGTTTCGCGGAACATGTGATCGTTTTTGCTGCAATAAAAATAATGGATAAACTACATCCAATTCTTCATCCTGATGGGTTTTATCCAAAGCTTCATTATATTTTTTACGCAAAACAGAGCCTAAATTTGAAGATAATGGTAAGCGTCCACCATTCCAGCTTGGCGATATGGCATTGTGTTGTTTACTCACACGAACGATAACCGTCATATCTTTAACGTGGATAAATTCTAAAACACGACCAGCCAGTCTAAAATTATCACCAGCTTTAAGTCGGGTTACGAAATATTCTTCTACCATGCCAATATAACCGCCAGATAAAAACTTCACTTTAAGCATGGCATCACTTACAATGGTACCGATATGCAAACGATGTCGCATGGCCAATTGTCGGCTCTTTACTTTCCAAAGGCCATCTTCATCTTTTGTTACCTTTTTAAATTCATTATAAGCGCCTAAGCTATCGCCACCTGAAGTAATAAATTGCATAACCCAAGTCCACTCTTCTGGTAAAATGAGCTTAAAAGCATGTGTGTTTTTAATTTCCTGATAGATGATTTTATCATCAAAACCATCGCCAATGGCAAGGGTAACCAGATATTGAACGAGCAAATCAAAAACCATAATAAAAGGCTCTCTACTCTCTATATTGTTGGTTTTAGCGGCTTCTTTTATCGCGGCAGCTTCTACTAATTCTAAAGCATGGGTTGGTAAAAAATATATTTTAGAAACCTCATGCGGTGAGTGACCCGAGCGACCGGCTCTTTGTAGAAAACGGGCAACACCTTTCGGCGAGCCAACTTGCACAACAGTATCAACCGGCTTAAAATCTACGCCCAAATCTAAAGACGAAGTAGCAATAACAGCTTTTAACTGACCAGTGTGAAGGGCATCTTCAATCCAGTTTCTGAGCTCAAAATCTATAGAGCCATGATGTATGGCAATTCTACCAGCTAAATCTGGCTCAATATTTAGCAAATGCTGATACCACATTTCCGATTGTCCGCGGGTATTGATGAAAATTAAGGTGGTTTTACTTTTTTCTATAATCGGGAGCAATTTGTAAGCGAGCTTTAAGCCCAAATGCCCAGCCCATGGCAAGGTTTCAATATCATCAGGTAAAACCGATTTTATAAGGATTTTCTTTTCCAAATCTGCTTTAACGATAATTCTTTTTGCCTGCTCATTCGGTTCCAGTACATCCAAAGCTTCTTCAATGTTGCCAATAGTTGCAGAAATGCCCCAAACCCTTAAAAATTGGTCTTTTTCTAACTTTTGTAAGCCTTTAATTCTTGAAACGGCAAGTTCTACCAAAACACCACGTTTACTACCCAAAAGTTCATGCCATTCATCGGCAACAATACATTTTAAGTTCTTAAATAAAGTTGATGAACCTTTTTGAGCCAATAAGAGGTGTAAACTCTCTGGTGTAATCAGCAAAATTTCTGGCATCGATTTTTTTTGCTGCACTTTTTCTGCCTGCGATGTATCGCCATTGCGAACACCAACATGCCAATCTACCTCCAATTCGAGCAAAGTTTCTCTCATGGCTCTTGCTAAATCTTTCGCCAGTGAGCGTAGAGGTGTAATCCAGATGAGTTGCAGGCGGTCTTTTGCTTTTTTGTTGCTCGCTTCTGATGCGTTTAGTGCCTCGATTATAACTGCTAAAAAAAGTGAAAATGTTTTTCCAAAACCTGTAGGAGCGTTAACCAAGCCACTATAACCGTCAAGATAATATTGCCATGCGTCTTCCTGAAACTGAAAAGGCTTGCGCTTGTTAGCTTTTAGCCAGCTTTTTATCTTCTTATAACCTTTGGTTTTGGTTTGATCCATTAATTTTTATTTTCTTTTTTTTGAAAAGCGATTTCAGTGGTTCTTTGGTAAAATCAGCCCTGCCTTTTGCTATATCTTTTTAAACATGTACTGCTGTACCGATTAAGTAAGTTTCTTTTTCATCGTTGGCAGATACTTCGTGCCTCAGTATGACAGCATATTTTGGGATTGTGCTCTCAAAAAGTATATCGCTTCAGTCAGGTTTAAATAGCAAGGTAAACCTAATAAAAATATACATTCTAACAGTTATCGTCATTGCAAAGCAAAAAGCCCAATCTAATGTGAATAGATTGTTTCGTGCTTTGCAATTACGAAAGCCTTTAAATTGTTGATTCCAGCAACTGTCTCAAATCTTCAAGTGTATTAATTTCTGCTGCTTTTTTATCTTTTCGCCAACGTAAAATACGTGGAAAACGCAATGCCAAACCTGCTTTATGGCGCTTACTTTCGGCAATGCCTTCAAAGGCAATTTCAAAAACCAGTTCGGGCTTTACCGTTCTCACCGGACCAAATTTTTCAATAGAATTTTTGGTTACAAAAGAGTTTACTTCTTTAATTTCTTTATCCGTTAAACCCGAATAGGCCTTCGCAATGGTTACTAAATTTTCGCCATCACGTACCGCGAAAGTATAATCTGTAAAGAAATTTGCCCTTCGGCCACTACCTTTTTGTGCATAAATCATCACTGCATCAACCGTATATGGGTTAACTTTCCATTTCCACCAATCGCCACGCTTACGCCCGCTATGATAGTGAGAACTTAACTTTTTGAGCATAATGCCCTCACTATTAATAGAGCGTGATGTTTGTCGTAACTCAGCCAATTCTTCCCAGGTTTTGCAATTTATTACTGGCGATAAAATAACTGCACTTTCTTCTAATCCTCCAATTAATTTTTCTAATATATTTCGGCGTTCGCTTAAAGGTTGCGCTCTGAAATCGTTAGTTTCAAATTCTAAAATATCATAAACGAAGAAACCAATAGGCGCATCTTCAAGCTGTTTTTTGCTTATCGTTTTACGATTTAAACGTTGCTGTAATGTGCTAAATGATAAAACCTGTTTATCTTGCACAGCCAATATTTCGCCATCCAAAACTACGCCGTCAGGTAAAACATCCACTAAAAAATGCAATTCCGGGAACTGCTCTGTTACCAGTTCTTCGCCACGGCTCCAGATAAAAAGTTCGCCATTTCGCTTTACAATTTGTCCGCGAATACCATCCCATTTCCACTCAGCTTGCCATTCCGAAATATCGCCTAATTTTTCTGGTTCCTGCTCTAAAGCATATGCTAAACAAAACGGATAGGGCCAAGAGTTATCTGTATTTACATGCACTCCGTTAATAAGTTCGGTAAAAGTAATCTCATAAGGATTCCATTTACCCATAATGCTATGCATAATTTGAGCGCTATCTAAGCTGCTCTGTTTCGCCAACGCATTTACAAGCATTTTGTTAGAAACACCAATCCTGAAATTACCAGAAATGAGTTTATTAAAAATAAAACGTTCCTGGGTTTCGAGTGTGTTCCATGCATTTAAAATGAAATTCTTCTTTGTTTCATCGTCTTTTCCTTCCAGGTCATGCAATTCTTCAATCCACTTGTGTAGCTGTAAATCAGATGTGTTTTCGGCAGGCGGCAGGAGTAGTGCAATGGTTTCACTTAAATCGCCCACGTTTGAATAACTTTCAGAAAATAGCCATTCTGGTGTTTGCGTAATGTCTATTGCCCAATATTTTAGCAAGGCTGATTTTATCGGACGTTTAGGTTTCTTACCCGTAAAAAGCGCAATTACCCAAACCTTATCTTCGTCATCAGCATAATTAAAATAATCAACCAATGCAGCGATTTTGTCGTTGGTTTTATTGCTCTGCTCTAGCTTTTGTATTAATTTTGCAAATTTCTTCATTCTGATTTTGGATTATTGGTTTCAGAATGCTGATTATCTACTTCTGCTAAATCAACTTTATTTTCTTCATCGTCTTCTTGCCCGAATTTGGTCATCACTTCTTCCGATTCAATTCCCTCATCATTTAAAAACCGACTAAAAGCTGCTGTAAAACCATGTGTTACGTAAACCTTTTCTGCTCCAGTTGCCGTAATGGCATCCATTAAACCGGGCCAATCTGCATGGTCGCTCAAGGCAAAACCCGCATCGGCACTTTGCCAGCGGCGATGCGCCCGAACTTGCATCCAACCAGAGCAAATTCCTGTAACCGGATGTGATAGGTTTTTAATCCAGCGGCTATCCCTCATTGCCGGCGGAACAATCACGATTCCTTTCTGCAACTCATCTTTGCTTGTTTCAGGTGTAATCCTAATGGTTTCTGGTAGGTTTACGCCGGCATTAATAATTACTTCGTTAAGGTTTGCTATACTGTTATGAACGTAAATTGGTACATTGCCTGCAAGGTTTTTTATTAAACGTTGGGCTTTACCTAAACTATACGCAATAAGCACACTGGTTTTTTGTTCAGCAATGTTATCACTAATCCAGTTCTGCATTTTATCAAATACAATATTTTGCTTTTGCCAATTGTAAACAGGTAAACCAAAAGTACTTTCTGATACAAATGAATGGCATTTTACAGGCTCAAAAACATCACTAATACCATCATCTTCTGTTTTATAATCGCCAGAGATTACACATATTTCGCCTTTATATTCTAAACGAACTTGTGCAGAACCAATGATGTGGCCGGCTGGAAAAAATGAAATATTTACCCCATTTCGAACAATACTTTCTCCGTAGTTTAGTGTTTCTACATCTAAATCTTCACTAATTCTACGTTTAATTATTGGTTTTGTTAAGGTATGGCATAGGTAATGTTTATTACCGAAACGTACGTGGTCACTGTGGCCATGTGTGGTTACGGCATAATCTACAGGCCACCAAGGGTCTACGTAAAAATCGCCTTGTTTGCAGTAAATGCCTCTTTTGGTAAATTCTATTAAAGCCATGCGTATTAAACAATAAATTACAGTTTAAGTTTTAACCTAATATCGGCTAATTAGCCGATAAATAAGAATATCGGGTAATTAGCCGATAATTTGAAATATCGGGTAATTAGCCGATAATTTTTTAAAAACAAAGATAAATCATATATTAGTGATATGATTTGCATTATAACAGGCGATATTATAGGCTCAAGAAAAATTAAAGATAGTTGGTTATTGAGCTTAAAAGCTGCACTTAAAGTAGTTTCTGGGCAAAATAACAAGTGGGAAATTTACCGTGGAGATAGTTTTCAATTGGAAATTGATGCAGAAGACGCCATTAAAACAGCTGCATATTTAAAAGCATGTATTAGGATAAACAAACCTGCTGATGTGAGAATGGGAATAGGCATTGGCGAAGTAAAAACCAAGCGAAAAAAACTTTCAGAATCTAGCGGAGATGCATTTGTAAACTCAGGAGCCGCTTTTGATAGCTTAAAGCAAGCTAAAGTTAACCTCGCCATTAAAACTGAACACCCTGAATTTGATGAGGAGATAAATGTTTTAATTAAACTATCTTTAATTGCAATGGATGGTTGGGGAATTGTTGCGGCTGAGATGGTGAAATTAGCCTTAGAAAATGAAAAACTATTACAAAGTGAACTGGCAGCTATATCAGGCAGAACGCAATCTTCAGTTAGTGAAGCACTAAAACGTGCTCATTATTCTGAAATTTTAGAAATGGATAAATTATACCGTAGAAAAGTAAAACAACTTATATCTGAATAATGGATATCATTTTAATAAAGCTCATTCTTGCGCATTTAATTGGCGATTTTTTTCTTCAACCAACATCGTGGGTTAAAGATAAAGAACGAAAAAAGCTTAAATCCGGTAAGCTGTATTTACATGTTGTGGTGCATGTGGTTTTAATATTTGTTGTTTTTTTGAGCTTTAATGTTTGGAAAGTAGCATTATCTATTGGTGTTATACATTTAATAATCGATGCCTTTAAATCATTATTGCAAACCAAAAAAAATGCAAGAATACTGTTCTTTGCCGACCAGGTTTTACATTTTAGTTCGATTATTTTGGTATGGCATCTTTTTTACAAAGGTTATTTAGATATAAGTTATTTAAATAATGTAAAAACATGGTTTTTTATTGTTGGTGGTTTGTTTTTAACCATGCCTACATCAATAATTATGAAAGTGATTATTGCGAAATGGCTACCGGAAAATGATGATGAAAGTCCGAAATCATTGCAGAATGCCGGAAAATACATTGGAATTTTAGAGCGTGTTTTAATATTCGTTTTTATACTAACCAATCATTTTGAAGCGGTTGGTTTTTTATTGGCAGCAAAATCTATATTTCGGTTTGGCGATTTAAAAGAAGCACACGATTTAAAATTGACAGAATATGTACTTATAGGAACTTTATTGAGTTTTGGAATTGCTATAGTAGTTTCTTTAATGATTACTAACTTAATTCTGTAGGCTTATTTCAGATAAGCATTATGCTATGCATCGTTAATAGAAGCAAAAAACTTGTATTTTAAACCCGATTGAAATGTAAATACTTTTGATTAAACCTACAAGGTTTTGAAAACCTTGTAGGTTTGAAAAAGATTGAAATGAAAAGCGGGGCTATCGAAACCGATTCCCCGCTGAAATTGCTTTTCTAGATAAATTATTTTGCTCCCGGAGGACAATTATCTTTCAAAAATTTGGTATAAGTAAGGGATAAGTGTTCGCTGGTGCCTTCGCCTTCAGATATACTGTGGGTTCTGTTAGGATAGCTCATCAACTGGAAAACCTTTTTGTTTTTAATCAATTCGTTAATTAACATTTCGGCATTTTGATAATGAACGTTATCATCGCCAGTACCATGAATGTAAAGCAAATTGCCTTTTAAATTTTTGGCATAAGTTATTGGCGAACCTTTTACATAAGCCTCTTTGCTGGGGAAAGGTGTGCCCATATAGCGTTCTTGATAAACATTATCGTAAGTTAACTGATTCCCAACTGCAGCAATTGAAATGCCTGTTTTATAAATTTCCGGATATTGAAACATTAAATTTAAGGTAGATGAACCACCGCCACTCCAGCCCCAAACCGCAACACGGTCTTTATCCATAAAAGAATTTGTTGCCAATAACTTTTTGGCTGCCATTGCTTGGTCGCGGATGTTAATTACGCCAATGTTTTTGTAGATGCCTTTGCGCCATGCAGTACCTTTCGGAACCGGTGCACCACGGTTATCCATTGAAATATAGATGTAGCCATCTTTAGCCATATCGCCGGCATATAAAAAGTTTCTGCCTGCGCCATAAGTATCTGAAGCCGTTGCAGATGCCGGCTCGCCATATACATAAAACACAACAGGATATTTTTTATTGGGATTAAAATCATCAGGCTTTTTCATCCAGCCATCTAATTCAACTCCATCCTCGGTGGTTACTTTAAAAAATTCTACTTTATTTTTAGGTGCTTCTTGTTTAGCAAGCTGTGTTGTAATGCTGCCATCCATTGTAAAAGGATTTCCTGTAGTGAAATTCATCCACTCATTTATTGGTCTCACCAATGAACTATTATAAGTATGGCGGGCAAAAGCTGCGTTAGGAGAAATATCGTAATTATGAGTTCCGGGTAAAATTGATGGCGTTACTTGCTCTAGTTTACCCTTTCCATCCAATTTAGTTTTGTATAGGTAACGCTGTGTAGCATTAGTTGGCGAAGCGATAAAATAAACGTAATTATTTTTTTCGTCGATTAATTTAATGTCTGTAGCATCATAATTTCCTTTGGTTACCAAGGTTTGTTTTTTACCATCGCGACTAATTCTATACAGATGATTCCAGCCATCTTTATCAGATATGATTGTAAATTCCTGATTGTTATTTAACCATTTCCATTCATCCTGGGCATCTATCCATGCTTTAGCAGTTTCTTTATAGATGGATTTTGCTGAACCACTTGCGGCATCGCAAATAAATACGATGCTTTCGTTTTGCTCGCGATTAAGTTGTTGCAAAATAATTTCATTACTATTTGGAACCCATTGCATACGAGGAATATAGTGCTGTACATCATCGCCAGGCACATTTAACCAATTTGTTTTTGCTGTGGCAATATCAACCACGCCAACTTTACAAGCCGATGGGTTTTCGCCAACTTTCGGATATTCTACCGGAATAGTGAAAGGGTAAATAGAATCGGTATTGTTAATCATTAAAAAGTTTTTGATTTTGGTAGCATCAATTTGCCAATAGGCGATTGATTTTCCATCCGGACTCCATCTAAAACCATCTCTACAATCAAATTCTTCTTCATACACCCAATCGAAAGTACCGTTAATCATTCTATCAGTTCCGTTTGTGGTTAAAGCTTTAGCGTTTGTTCCGTCAATATTTTCAACGTATAAATTATGTTTGCTTACGTAAGCAACTTTATTGCCATCAGGAGAAAGCTTAGCAAACATTAAGGATGATGCAGGTTTGTCTTTTCCTATTTGGTTGATTTTGCTGGTTGCTAAATCGACTAACCAATAATCGCCACGGGTATCGTAACGCCAAACTTTTTTGCTGTTTGTGTAAATTAATGCTTTTGTACCATCAGCAGAAAACTGAAAACTTCTAACTGCAATTGGCGCATTTTTACCTGCTGGCGTAAGCAATGCTTTGGTTACAAGTGTTTTTTTATCGCTTTTGGGTAATGTGATGCTCACAATTTCTCCGCCAGCAATTTGATAGTAAGAATTACCATCTTTAGCCCAGTTTATGCCTTGAGCTTTAACATCAGCTGCCATAAAAATGGCAATGCAGATAATAAATAATTTGAAGAATAGGTTTTTTATCATAAAAAATTAGTCATAAAAAAAGCTTTTTAACTTTCGGCTAATTTATAAAAAGCCGGCGGTTAAAAAGCCTTAAAATTTAAGATTTTGGTTAATTATTCGCCACCACCTTGTTGTTGTAATGCTTTCATTTCAGCATAAGTAATTTCATCGTAACCTGCAGGTATTTTAGTTACAGAAAGTTCTCCAACTTTACCTTCTGTTAATGATTTTAAAGTAACAGTCGCCATTGATGTATCAACAGAAACAATAAAGCCTTTTACACCTTTAAAATCTGCAGTAGCAATGGTTACAGGTACATCAACATCTGTTGTTGCCCAAAGTTCACCAGTACCGCCTTTGTCATCTTTAAAAGTATATTTCTCTGCATTGTAACCTGCTACAGTTTTCTTTTCGCCTGTTGCTTTAAAATCAGAATATTTAGGTTTTGCAGCGTTAGATTCCTCCATTTCGGCTTTAGTCATTTTTGAAGCTAGCTGTTTTTGAGCTACAGGTATATCTACTAAAAGTAAACCCGAACCACTCTGGTTATCCATAAATACGGCCACCGAAGCAGGACCAAGGTCTAGCTCTAATTTAGAAATATCTCCGTTAAATTTAACTTTTTGTTCTTCTGGAGCGCCTGGAGCACTAATCTTATACTTCATTGTATAAACTAACGTGCCTTCAGTAACTTTCTTTTGTGCATGAGCAATAATTGCTGTACTTACTAAGATTAAAGCTACCACACTTGTTTTGATTGATTTTAACATGTTTTTATTTCAGTTTAGTTTTTTACCAGTTAATTTTTTCTTTGTTTAAAAATGAAGCTATTCCTTTTTTAAAATCTTCACTTTCTCTTACTCTAGCATTAATATGAACGGCTGTTTCTAAAGTTTTTTCTAAAGATGGATTTGTTGTTTGACTGATTAATTGTTTAGTAATCATTAAAGAGTTACCCGAACTTCCTTCACACAAACTTAACGCAAATTCTTTAACCTTTTGATGAATTTCTGCTGATTTTGTTACAAAATTTATTAACTTATAAGATAAGGCCTGCTCTGCATTAAAGGTTTTGCCGGTTAATAGAATTTCCTTTGCAATAGTTTCGTTCACTTTTTGAACCAAAAAGCACGAAACAATTGCAGGTACAAAACCAATTTTAACTTCTGTATAACCGAAATTGCTTTCGGGTGTGGCAAAAACAATATCGCAAATTGTAGCTAAGCCGCAGCCACCTGCTATTGCATGACCTTCAACTTGCGCAATTACAATTTTTGGTAAATAATAAATAGTTGTAAAAAGCTTTTTCAGATTATTTGAATCTGCTACGTTTTCTTCAAAACTATTATTTTGAAGTTGTTGCAGATATTCTAAATCTGCACCAGCACTAAATGTTCCTCCATTTGCGTTTAAAACAACAATTTTAACCTGGTTATCTTCTTCAGCACGAATAAAAGCCTCAGTTAATTCGGCTATTAATTGCGGGTTTAAAGCATTTCGTTTTTCGGGGCGATTGATTGTAATTGTAGCAATTCTTTCTTCTACATTGTACAAAACCATGTTTTCCATATTATTGGGTTAGTTGAACCAAATATGCAGGATTTTTCTTTAAAACATGTTGAGGAATGCTATTATTCTCGGCAAAAGTTTTAAACGATGCAATTTTGTAATCTTTATTTGTTGCATCAATAATTAAAGATTTAAACTCGATATGCCTATTAAGATTTTCTAACATAAATCGTATATTTCCTGTGAGCCAAAGACTTGAGAATTTACCCTCAATATTTAGGTTTTTATAATTTAAGAATTCATCAATAAGCAAAATTCTGTATCCCTTAAAAACGATTTGATTATCTTTTTTTATAAAATGATTGATGAGAGTATCTCTGTTTAAATTAATGAAATTGATTTTAGAAATCTGTGCTTGTTCAAGAGCTGGCTTTACAAAAAAGTGAAAGTTTTTATCATTAGCATTTAAATCTGTAAGTAATATGGTCTCTCTACCGCTTATAAAGGCTGCCGCATAATTTTTTCTCAAGGTGAAAAAGATGATTTTTTGTTGCTTTGTGGCTACCCAATCATCGTAAACGATTAAAGATGCGTAAAAGATATATAACAATATGGATGCATAGATGAGTTTTTTATTATAGTTGGTAAGGGCGTAAATAAACAACCCTAAAGATAAACTGAGTAGTAAAAGCTCTGGTAAATTAATCCAAATTGATGATAAAGTAGAATATGGTAAATCTGCAATCCATTTTAGAATCTGATTGGTAGATACGATAATCCATTCAAAAATTGTTGAAAGTTTATCTGCAAAAGGGATTAAGACGATGATACCTAAAATCATAATAACCATTAATGGAAGTGAGATAAATAGATTTCCTAATAAAAAATAGATTGGAAATTGATGGAAATAATAAATACAAAGCGGAAAGGTTACTATCTGGGCAGCTAAGGAAATCGCAATTAATTCCCATACTTTATTTAGCCATTTATTTTTGATGTAAATCCATTTATAAATTTTTGGTTGAAGATAAATTAATCCAAAAACCGAGATGTAGGATAATTGAAAACCAACATCCCATATTAAGAATGGATTATAAATTAACTGACAGAAAGCTGCAAATGCAAGTGTATTGTATCCGTTTTTATTTCTTGCAAATGTTTTCGCAGTAATGAAGATGCCAATCATAATTGCAGAACGCACAACAGAAGGCGATAAACCGGTAATTAATGCATAAATCCATATTAAGCTAAAAATTAAAATGAACTTTAAAATTTTTGTTCCTCTTTTCCTATCTAAAAATATCAGCATAAAATCTAATACAAAGAATATAATAGCTACGTGGCTGCCAGAAACAGATAGTGCATGTATTGTTCCTGTTTTTGAGTAAGCGGCTAACGTTTCCTTACTTAAATCTGCACGATAACCCAATATTAATGTAGATGCAACGGCAAAAGCTTCATCATTTTTAATGAGTTTACGATATTTATTCACTTGTGCTTCCCTAAGTTTTAAGGCAAATTTTAAAATAGGATTTCCAATATTTCGATTTGTTTTTAAGATATGATTTTGATTGATAAAGGCTTGCTCAAATACATTCTGATTAGCTAACCATTGCTTAAAATCAAATTCAGCGGGGTTATATGGCGGTTCAACATCTAAATATTTCGCGGAAACAATTAACTCATCGCCATATTCTAAATGAATAGGGTTAAGGCTGTCTACCTTTAATGCTAAAAGTATTTGACCGCTTTGCTTAAGCTGATTATTATTTAGATAACCAGAAATAACTCTGGCTTTAAACCTCAATATATCATTTGTTTGCTCGGGTTCATCGTTTACCCATATTTTCAAAAGTTTATAATCTTTCTTCGCAAAATAATCAGCCTTAAGTTTTTCATTGTTTAACAAACAAAGCAATCCACCGAAAGAAAAAAAGAATGTAAAAAACAGAAATCCGCTTATGCCTTTAAATTTATAAGCATTTAATATTTTATAAGTGAAGTTGATAACGAATAACAATAAAAATATAGCTGCTGAAATAATCGATAAAGTGACTATTAAATTTTCTGTTGGGAAAAAGTAAAATACACCGATACCTACAATTAAAGGCAAAAGAATACGAGCGAAAATGTAATCAGCTTTAAACATAATTTAGAATTGATATCTTAATTGGAGTTTAACATCAGATTTTTTATTGCCCTGTATTTCATCTAGATATGTTCCAACGGTTTCCACATCCTTGTAAATAAACATGGCATATCTGGCCCAAATGTTTAGCTTTTTGGCTAGATTGTATTTTAGATTTAAATAAGTTCTAAAGCCTTTGCCATTATACATACCAAAGGCAAAGCTGTATAAAACATCATCTTCATAAGCATATATTCTACTGTTATAACTTGCGGTGTTAAAATATGCGATTCGCAGATTTCCTGTTATTTTGGAAAACATTGGAGAATAATCAACATCTTGATAAATCAAATAACCGAATTCTGCCTGAGTATCTCCTTTTTTGTATTGAGATACTTCTACACGGTTTTGAAAACTCCATTTTTTATTTAATTGCCAGCTTACTTCAAAACGGTAGCCTTCTTTTTTTACATCATCCAAAAAACTTATTGGCACTTCCAAATCCGTATTTTGCTGTTTATTTTCGGTTTTAAATCGGGCCAGGATTTTAAATGTTTTAGTCGGTGTTTATATTGCCTGACTCAAAATTTCATATCCGTCTGAGGGTGCATCAATCCTAAATTTTAACCATGGAAACTGAAAATAATCTCCATAAATTGAAAACATCCACTTTTTATTTGGCGTAATATTTAAACCCGTAAACAAGCCGCGTTCGTTCACAGCTTCACTTGCTTCGGCCAAACCCTGATTAAAAAAGTTATGATAATTTTTTGCATAATTACGATGTGTAATAGAAGCAGAAATTATTGGTGTGAGGCTGATTAAAGCACCATTAAGGTATGCAAATCCACTTTTTAAACTTTTGCCGGCTTCGCCAAACAAATAAATATTTTTATAAGTGTAGTTGTAAAATGCACCAATGTTTGTAAGCTGTTTTCCAGTAAAACTGAATTTATCGTAAAGAGCAGTTTGCGTGATGAAACTATTTCCGTATTTACTCTGGTAAGCGATTGCTCCAAAAGCAAGTTCGTTTTTACTGTATTGAATTATTGCTCCGTACACATTTTGTTTCAAAGAGTTTTTGTTTGATATTTCTGTTGGTGTTCTGTGTAATCCGGTTTGATTTATTGTAGATTGTACCAGATTTCCATCAGCATCTAAATCCTGACTTGCATCCAAATTTCTGAATGATAAAAAAGGAGTGAGGTCTATATTTTTAAATAGATTGATGGTTGCTGATGCACCTCTCAGAAAAGAGTACTCATTAGTAGATGTGTAAGGACGTAAGCCTAAATCTTTTTTGGCAATGCTAACGATATCAGGTCCTTTACCAAATGCAAAACCCGACCACATTGTTAAACCCTGCCCAAATTGCAATGTGTAATCGCCAACTACCAATTTTTTAATTTTGCCTAATTTAAAGAGTGCTATATTCCCAGAGAAAAAATCGAAGGGCTTGCCAATAAATTTTTCTCCTGCATCTTTATCTAATGTAATGGAGGCAGAAATAATTGTTCCGTAGTGATAACGGTATCTGGTTTGAAACCTTTCCGGTGAACCTAAATATCTGTTTCCTGGTAAATCTGTAAAGCCTTTTTGTGTTTGAAGCGTTTGGGCGTAACGTACAATTAAATCATTATCGCCGATAGTAAAAATGTTTTTAAACCTGAATTTTTCATATTCAGTAGCAGAATTTAATGTAACAAATGGAAGTAAATTCTGTACAGTTTTAACATCAAAGCCATCAATGGTTTGTAATTCTAAAACATCAGCTAAACTTCCGTTTTCTTTTATGTGCTTAAAAAAATTACTGATTTGCAAAGGAGATAAGAATACCAGCGTTTTTAATTCCTCTGGTGTGGTTTTGCCTAAGTTAATCGGGTGCTTTTTTAATCTGGTTAATACCTCAATTAGTTCGGTCATATCGTAATCATCCGGTAGGTTCTCAGCTACGCTTTCGATAATATCCCGTATAGCAACCTCATTTTCAATGCTTTGAGCTTTTGCAAAATATCCTATCAGTACAAAAGCAAATAATAAAAACCTAAAAGGCATAACCTAATGCAATTTGAGGTGCATAACCTAAGTTAGTATCGTAGGTTGTTGCCATATCAAACAAAAGTTTTCTATAATTTAGCCCGAAACCTGCATATTGTTTAAAAGGTTTTGCACTTAAACCACCGCGTAAACTCAGCAATGCCGCGATTTTGTAATCAATCCCTAATGACACATTAATTGATTCCTGTAGATTTTTGGATACCGATGTAGCAATTAAAACTTTATCTGATGCAAAATAACTCGCTCCGACATTAAGCGTAGTAGGAATTTCAGTCATAACCAGCGTACTGCCATATTTTTGCTTAGATGGGTTACTAATAAATGTTCCAATCGTAAGTAAATCTGTAAGGTGATATATGACTCCAAAATCAACAGAAAACCCATTTGAAGCACCATAATTTGAGATTTTCAGCTGATGATAATTACCGTTTAAACCAATAGATAATTTGTTGCCAAATTTCTTTGCAAAAGCAAAACCAACCTTGCTTTCAAAATATTCGGAAAAGCCATATCGTTGCAAACTGGCACCAATAAAATTATTTTTAAATGGAATTACAGCAACAAAACCTTGAGTACTAACCTCATCACTAAAAAGATTTTTAATGTAGTTTACAGATGCTGTTGGCTGCTTTAAATGAGTAATGGCAGCAATATTGGCTTGCAAACTCCAAACATCATTTACAGCTGCGCCATTGTTGCCAATAGCCGTTAAGCGTGGTCCCAAATTGTTTTGGGCAGATAAATAAAAAGGTATGAGGGAGATTATCAATACATTCCATATCTTCATTTGAGGGCGTTAAACCGGTAAATAAAAAATAGGGAGGTACGTTGTTCGGTTATTCTAATATAGAAAAATTTAATATAAAACAAAAAAATGTTGTTGATGTATTTATTGATTAAATTTAATAATAGATAAATAATTATTTATGGAATAACAGATTGATATAGGTTTTGAGCAGTTGGTTAAAGTACTTAAGAAGATGCCGCAAAAGCAATGGTTAAAACTTAAACAAGCTATAGACGATAAATTGATTTAGATTCAGATCGCGAAGAATATAAAAAAAAATTACTTAGTGGTCCTACCTTTTCTGATGAACAATTAGAAATTGTAAATGATACGAGCTATTTCGAATGGTTTATCATTAGCAGTCTTAAATGTGAAGCATTTCGAAAGAATTGAGGCCCTAAATATTATCTCATAGCTTACAACTCCTGAGCCAAATTAACCAGAAAACCTTTAAGCTTTTCTAATGAATCAATAATTTTCTGATTCTCTTTTACATCACCTTTGTTGTTTTTTAAATGTTCTTTGGCACCTTTTAGCGTAAAACCTTTTTCATCAACAAGGTTGAAAATAATTTTAAGGTTTTCGATGTCTTCAGGTGTAAATAATCGGTTGCCTTTCTTGTTTTTTTTGGGTTGAAGGATGTCGAATTCCTTCTCATAAAAACGAATTTGCGAAGCGTTAACATTAAACATTTCAGTCACTTCGCCCATAGTATAATACATTTTGTTGATGTCTCTTTCTTTGTACGGCATATTTTGTGATTGATTATTAAGGTTTTACAGCGATTAATTAAAGTATTCAAATGTAGCTCGATTTTTCCTTATTAACGCAATAAAGTTTTAATTTTGTTGCTCCAATTATAAAATGTAATGACAGCAAAAGAGATTAGACAGGCATTCCTTAATTTTTTCGAATCGAAACAACATCAAATAGTTCCATCGGCGCCAATCGTGGTTAAAAACGACCCGACTTTAATGTTTACAAATGCCGGTATGAATCAATTCAAAGATTTGTTTTTAGGCGAAGCGACTGTTAAATATACACGTGCTGTTGATACTCAACGCTGCTTACGCGTATCTGGCAAGCATAACGATTTAGAAGAAGTTGGAATAGATACTTACCACCATACCATGTTCGAAATGCTTGGTAACTGGAGTTTTGGCGATCCTGCCCGTCCGACAGGCGGGTATTTCAAAAAAGAGGCGATTGCATGGAGTTGGGAATTATTAACCGAAGTTTATAAAATTCCGAAGGATAAATTATACGTTACTTATTTTGAAGGTGATGAAAAGGAAGGTTTAGAAAAGGACCAGGAAGCTTACGACCTTTGGAAGCAATATGTAGATGAAAGCCATATTTTACCAGGGAATAAAAAGGATAATTTCTGGGAGATGGGTGATACCGGACCATGTGGACCATGTTCTGAAATACATGTTGATTGCCGCACGGATGAAGAGAAGGCTTTGGTTGATGGCGCTACTTTAGTTAATGCAGATCATCCTCAGGTTATCGAAATCTGGAATAATGTATTTATGCAATTTAACCGTTTAAAAGATGGTTCGTTGCAAAGTTTACCAGCAAAACATGTTGATACAGGAATGGGTTTTGAACGTTTGGTGCGTGTATTACAGGAAAAAACTTCTAATTATGATACTGATGTTTTTCAACCATTAATTCAGTTTATTGCTGAAAAATCTGGAACAAAATATGGTGCTGATGAAAAAACGGATATCGCCATGCGTGTTATGGCTGACCACATTCGTGCCATTTCGTTTGTAATTGCTGATGGTCAGCTGCCTTCAAATAATAAAGCCGGTTACGTAATTCGTAGGATTTTACGCCGTGCTGTTCGTTATGCCTATACTTTTTTAAACTTTAAAGAGCCATTTTTAAATCAATTGGTGCCTTTATTGTCCCAACAATTTAAAGGTGTTTTTGATGAATTGATTTCACAACAGGATTTCGTCCAGAAAGTTGTTTTAGAAGAAGAGATTTCGTTTTTAAGAACACTATCAGCAGGTATCCAGAGATTTGAGAAATATCAGGCACAGAACAATACAGTTGAAGGAAGTTTTGCATTTGAATTATCTGACACGTTTGGTTTTCCAATCGATTTAACCGAACTAATGGCTCGTGAAAAAGGCTGGACGGTTGATTTAAATGCTTATGAACAAGCACTTAAAAAACAAAAAGATGATAGTCGTGCTGCCACAGCAATTGATACTGGCGATTGGGTTATTATTAATTCCGATGAACAAAGTGAGTTTGTTGGTTACGATGATTTAGAAATCGAAACAGAGATTTTAAAATATCGCAAGGTAAAAGCGAAGGGCCAAGAACAGTATCAAATTGTTCTACGGCAAACGCCTTTCTATGCTGAAAGTGGTGGTCAGGTAGGAGATACCGGACGTTTAGAAGACCATAGCCGTCAGTTTTGGGTAGATATAACCGATACCAAAAAGGAGAATGGCTTAACTGTTCATTTTGCAGATATTCTTCCAGATAATTTAGAAGGAAAATTTTGGGCAGTTGTAGATGAAGATAAACGTGTTCTAACTGAAGATAACCACTCTGCTACCCATTTATTACACGCAGCATTAAAGCAAGTTTTAGGCAATCATGTTAACCAAAAAGGTTCGTTGGTTAATGCTGATTATTTACGCTTCGATTTTTCGCATTTTGCAAAAGTTACCGATGAAGAACTGGCGCAAATTGAAGTGATTGTTAACCAGAAAATCAGACAGAATATTAAGCTAAAAGAGCAGAGAAATGTTCCTTATCAGGATGCAATTGAAAGTGGAGTAACCGCTTTGTTTGGCGAAAAATATGGAGATTTTGTTCGTATGATAACATTCGATGACCATTTTTCTAAAGAACTTTGCGGTGGTACACATGTTAAAGCTACCGGACAAATCGGTTCATTTAAAATAATTTCTGAAAGTGCTGTTGCTGCTGGTGTTCGCCGTATTGAAGCAATAACTGCCGATAAAGCAGAACAATATTTCTTAAACCAAAGAAAAGAATTAGGTCACTTAAAGGCTTTACTAAACGGCAGCAAAGATTTATCAGCTTCTGTTCAAGCTTTGCTTGATGAAAATGCAAAACTTAAAAAGGAAATTGAGAAATCGACACTAGAGCGTGTTAGCAATTTGAAACATGAAATTGTTCATCACGTTCGTGGCATAAACGGTGTTAACTTAATTGCTAAACACATTGATTTGCAAAATGCTGATGCAGTAAAAAACTTAGCTTTTTCTTTAAAAGACATGATTGACAATTTATTTCTGGTTTTTACTACAGAAATTGATGGTAAACCGGGCGTTACCGTAATGCTTTCTGATGATTTAGTAAAAAAGGGAATGAATGCATCAAACATCGTTCGTGAGTTAGGAAAAGAAATCCAAGGCGGTGGCGGCGGACAACCTTTTTACGCCACAGCTGGCGGTAAAAATAATGATGGTTTACCAATTGTATTAGAAAAGGCAGAAAGTTTTATAAATAAGTAATCAAATAATTAACCTCTCAAATGAAAAAACAAATTTTATTCATCCTGTTTATTGGCGTTTCTTTAGTTTCCTTTGCCCAAACAGATAGTATATCTAAATCAGTTAAAGCAAAATCTGAGGCAATAGGGCATGGTGGAAATAATGAGATAAAAATTAATTTATTATATACAGTTATTGGCTTACCTGAAGTGTCTTATGAACGGTTGTTAGAAGATAACATGGGGATTGGAATATCAGTAGCAATTAATTTAACAGACGAAGATGTTTTTGGTAGTCGTTTAAATTATATTATTGCACCTCATTACAGACTCTACTTTGGCGCAAAAAAGGCTAATGGATTTTTTATAGAAGGTGGCGCTGCAGTAGTTTCATACAAAGAATTTGATTATTCATCATTAGCGTATACAAGCTACCCGGCTGGTTATGATTATTCAGAGCTTAATAAAAATTACACAAATTTTGGATTAGGTGCAGCAGTTGGAGCCAAATTTTTAACAAGAAACGGATTTACTGGTGAAGTTTATGGTGGAATTGGACGTCTGTTAGGTAACAGTAATGCTATTGAAGCTTACCCACGCATTGGAATAACAATCGGTAAAAGATTTTAAGCATAAAAAAAAGAGGCCAAAAGCCTCTTTTTTATTTTAATGTCTACCTCTGTGACCTTTATCATGATGACCTCTACCTTTTCCTTTAAAGTCGTGGCCTCTATCATAATATTTTACGCTTTTGTATGATCTGCCAGGTGAAACGTATCTAACTCTGTTTCCGCCGCCACCATAAGAATTGCGGTAAAAATTTGAATGATTTGCGTATCTCACTCTATGTGTATTATAACTACGGTAAGGGCTATTTCCATAAACAACTACTTTTCTGCCGCGGTTTAAGTCATAACCTCTGTATCTGGCAGGTAAATTCCTGGTTCTTACCCATCTGTTACCATTTAGATAAACAAATTGCCTTTGTGGCACAGAATAATAAGATTGTACTTCTGGTAAATAATAATAGTTTACGTTTTGATAACCTACGGGAACCCAAGCTGGCTGAGTACCGATATTTACATTTAAACTTACTTGAGCGTTAGATTGATTTGATGTTAAAGCCACGATACCTACAATCGCGGAGATGATAACTAACTTTTTCATAATCGTTTCTATTTGTGTAGTGTTATAAATTCAAACGCTGTGCCAAAAATTTAATTGTAACAGAGATATAAAAAAAGGAGCTTCTTTCGAAACTCCCTTGTCACAACTAAAAATATTATCCACGGCGATTGCCTCTGTCGCTATTGTTTCTTTCCGGGCGATTACCGTTAGCATTTTTATTGCCTCTATCGTTATCTCGATAAGGTTGATTATTTCTTTCGACTCTTACAACCGTTTTTTGTGTATGCACCGGCCTTTTATTTACTACAACAGTTTTATTGCTATTATAATTCGGATGACCTTTTACAACATAATACTTTGCATCACGGCTATCTCTTATTATATTTTGATGACCTGAATAGTTTTTATACTTGCCATATTTAGAGATGTATATATTATTTCGTAAATATGGTTTTGGCTCATTAACCACAACTTTATAAGAGCGGTATAAATCAAAATTTCGGTATTGAGCAGGAAGGCTATTTACTGTAACCCATCTATTACCATTCTGATAAATGTATTGTCGAGTCGGCACATAGTAATACGTATTGATATCAGGCAAATAATAATAATCCACATGGTCGTAGCCTGTTGGTCCCCAGGCGGGTTGAGCACCAATATTAATGTTTAAGCTAACTTGTGCTTTTGCAGTGTTAAGGCTGAATAATGAAACCATCAGAATTGCAGCAAATAATACTAACTTTTTCATGGCATTTAAAATTTAGGGTTTCTCTTGTGTGTTAATTATTGAAATAGACATAAGCTTTACACAGTAGTTTAATTGTGGCAATCTGTTTTAACATACTTTAACTATATTTGCCAGCACAATACACTAAAAGGCATCATTTTATATGAGTTTAGGTACAAACCAAAACAATTACGAGCTCGTTTCAGGACTAGAAATTCATGTTCAGTTAAATACAAATACCAAAATATTTTCTGCTGATAGTGCTTCTTTTGGTGCCTTGCCTAATCAAAATATATCTACAGTTTCTTTGGCTTTGCCAGGTGCTTTACCCAAACTAAATAAAGAAGTTATCGCAAAGGCCGTTCGTATTGGTTTGGCTTTAAACTGTATAATTAACCAGATAAATCATTTCGATAGAAAGAATTATTTCTATGCCGATTTACCAAAGGGATATCAAATTACGCAAGATAATCAGCCAATTTGTGTTAATGGTTTTGTAGAGGTTGAGCTATCTGATGGTTCTACAAAGAAAATTGGCATCAACAGAATACATTTGGAAGAAGATGCCGGCAAAAGTATTCACGATCAGGATGATAATTATTCTTTAGTTGATTTAAATCGTGCGGGCGTACCTTTAATTGAAATTGTTACCGAACCAGATATTCGTAGCGCAGAAGAAGCATCAGCTTTGCTTACGGAGATTAGAAGGTTAGTGCGCCATTTAAATGTGAGCGATGGTAATATGGAAGAAGGTAGTTTGCGTTGCGATGCAAATATTTCTATTAGGGAAGAAGGCACAACTGCTTTTGGAACCCGTTGCGAAGTAAAAAACTTAAACTCTATGCGTAACGTACGTAGAGCTATGGAATTTGAATTTGGCAGGCAGGTTGAAATTATATCAAATGGCGGCGAAATTATACAAAGCACTTTAAATTTTGATGCTGATAAGGGAACAACATCGCCAATGCGAACCAAAGAAGAAGCAAATGATTATCGCTATTTCGCCGACCCTGATTTGCAACCTGTTTTTATTTCGGATGATTGGTTAGCTGAAATTACATCGGCTATGCCAGCCTTACCAAATGAAATTAGTAAACAGATGATTGCAGAGTTTGGAATTAGCAAAGCTGATGCAACATTATTTGCTGAAGATTTAGATTTGTTGCAGTATTTTAAGAAGACTTTGCCAAACGTTAACACTAAAAAAACTTTAATAAATTGGTTAATTGGACCTATAAGAGCTGTTTTAAGCGAGAACGAAATAACAATTTCTAATTACAAAGTATCACCAGAACAACTTGCCGCAACAATTAACCTAGTTGATGATAAAAAGATTACACAACAGATTGCCTTACAACAATTATTACCTGCGTTAGAAAAAAATGACGGTGAAAACGCTGCTGATTTAGCAAAATCATTAAACTTGCTTATTACAGAAAATGTTGGCGAGTTGGATGGTTTTATTGATGAAGTGTTAAATAAATACCCACAACAGGTAGAAGCATATAAGAAAGGTAAAAAAGGCGTTTTAGGTTTGTTTGTTGGCGATGTTATGAAACTGGCCAAAGGCAAAGCGGATGCTAAAAAATTAAATGAATTAATACTTGAAAAACTAAAATAATGAAATTAAAAAACCTGAGCCTATTCGTATTAATTGCGATTGCTTTTACTGCATGTAAACCAAAAGATAGTTTTAATATCGACGGAACTTTTCAAAATCCGGGTACGGAAAAGAAAGTTTATTTGTATGGGATGGAAGGTAGCCAGATGATTGCTGTCGATTCTACAAACTTATCTGAAAAGGGAGAATTTAAATTTATCAGAAAAACACCTTCAGTCGATTTTTTCAGGGTTTCAATTGGTAACCATGAGTTTATGCTAATTGCTAAAAACGGCGATGACATTAAATTGGAAGCAGATTTAGCAGATAAAACAATGGCTTATAAAATTTCTGGCGCAAACGAAGTTGATAAGCTATCGGAAGTTAACAACCTTCGTAATAACTATGCTAAGCAAGTTGAAGATTTACAAAAGGATTTTGAAGCGAAGGTTGCGCAACAGCCAACAAACAGAGCTGCAATTTTAGAACAGTTAAAACCACAATATGAATCATATACTAATCAGTTAAATGCTTCAATTATAAAATTTGCGAAAGATAATAAAGGTACGTTGGCAAGTTTTTATGCAATGAATACTTTAAGTCCGCAGGAATATGAGGCCGAATTGGTAAAGTTTGCTGATGAAATTAAAGATGAAATTAAAGGTAATGCAACTGTAGATACATTTATAAAACAAAAAGCTTTGTTAAAGGCTGTTCAGGTTGGGCAAATAGCGCCAGCATTTACCATTAATAGTGTTGATGGAAAGCCTGTAAACTTGTCTGATTATAAAGGAAAATACGTTATGGTTGATTTTTGGGCATCGTGGTGTCAACCTTGTCGCCAGGAAAACCCAAATGTTGTTAAGGTTTACAATCAATACAAAAACAAAAATTTCAATATTTTAGGCATTTCATTAGATACAGATAAAACGGCATGGTTAGCTGCAATCAAAGCTGATGGATTAAGCTGGACACATGCTTCAGAATTGAAAGATTTTAATGGTTCTACCGTTAGAAAGTATCAAGTGCAAGGAATACCGGCTTCATTTATAATTGCTCCAGATGGTAAAATTGTTGCCAAAAACCTACGTGGCAGCGAATTGGAAGCGTTTTTAGCAAAAACGTTACGTTAAAAGAAACTCAATGTTAAAGAAATTGAAGTTATTAACAATTTCTTAACTTAGGCTTAACTGAATATTACATCATAGACAGTACTTTCGTAACAAATATTTAACTAATGAACAACGTAGGTCAGAAAATATTAATTGTTGATGATGAACCAGATATTCTGGAACTGATTGAGTACAACCTAAAGAAAGAAGGTTACCAGGTATTTACTGCTTCTAATGGACAAGAAGGAATTACTGTAGCTAAAAAGGTTCATCCAGATTTAATTATTTTGGATATCATGATGCCGAAAATGGACGGAATTGAAGCTTGCCGTTTGATGAGAGCAATACCTGAGTTTAAAAATACTTTCATGGTTTTTTTAACCGCCAGAAGCGAGGAATATTCAGAAATTGCAGGATTTAATGTTGGTGCCGATGATTATATCGCAAAACCAATTAAACCAAGAGCATTAGTTAGTCGCATAAATGCTATTTTAAGAAGAAATGCCGGCACAGAAGAAGTATCGGAAAATAAGTTAGAAATCGGCGATTTAGTTATCGACCGTGAAGCTTATTTGGTTTTTCAAGATGGTAACAAAGTGGTGTTAGCGAAAAAAGAATTTGAATTACTTTAT
This sequence comes from Pedobacter sp. Leaf132, assembly GCF_920984695.1. Lineage (NCBI taxonomy): Bacteria > Pseudomonadati > Bacteroidota > Sphingobacteriia > Sphingobacteriales > Sphingobacteriaceae > Pedobacter > Pedobacter sp. Leaf132. Next base: position 310,543 of record NZ_CAKLBO010000002.1, read on the forward strand.
TTGCTAGCTTCTAAACCAGGTAAAGTTTATACAAGAGAATCAATTTTAAAGAATATTTGGGAAGATTCTGTTGTAGTAACTAATCGAACCATCGACGTTCACATTCGTAAATTACGCGAAAAATTAGGCGAACGTTATGTATCTACAGTAAAAGGAGTGGGTTATAAATTTGAGCTATCATAAAATAACCTAATAAAATATAAGCCCCGGATTTATAAAAATTCGGGGCTTTTTATTTTATGTCACGTTGAGCTTGTCTACACGCTGTCTTAGATGTTTAGAAATTTCTTCGATAAGCTGAGAATGACCAACAATTAATGATGCCGTTTTTTATTTAGGTCATTAGCTTAAAGCTTGTTCTAAATCGGCAATAATATCATCAACATGCTCTAATCCAACTGAAATTCTGAGTAAATTTTTAGGTGTTTTGCTGTCTGGTCCTTCAACAGAATATCGATGTTCGATTAAACTCTCTACACCGCCTAAACTTGTGGCTTGTGCGAATAATTTTACCCTATTTACTACTTTACTGGTTTCTTCAACATCTCCCTTAACCAAAAACGACATCATACCACCAAAATCTTTCATTTGTTTTTTAGCAATTTCATGTTGAGGATGTGTTGTCAATCCAGGGGAAAAAACAGCCTCAACTTTAGGATGATTAACTAAATAATGAGCAACTTTTTTACCATTTTCGCAATGGCCTTTCATCCGGTAGGCTAAAGTTTTTATGCTTCTGCAAAGTAAAAAGCAATCAAACGGAGATGGAACAGCCCCACCGGTTTGCTGAATGTTTTTAATTTTCTCCCAAAGCTCATCTTTCTTTGCGGTAACTAAAACTCCACCCAAAACATCGCTGTGGCCACCAATATATTTTGTACTGCTGTGCATTACAATATCTGCACCTAATAAGATAGGATTTTGCAAAATTGGCGATGCAAATGTACTATCGCAAGCCAAAGTTATTTGATGTGACTTTGCAATCTTCGAAATTTCTTCAATATCTGTAACCTTTAGCAACGGGTTTGATGGTGTTTCAATCCATATTAATTTTGTATTTGGTTTGATAGAAGATTTTATCAGTTCTAAATCGGTCTGGTCAACAAAATCGAACTCTAAAATTTCATTAAAAATAGTAAGCAATTGTTTTTTTATCCCCCAATACATATCATCGGGTGCAATAATATGGCTGCCGGGTTTTAGCGCCTGAAATAAGCTGAGACCGCAATTATTGCCTGAGGCAAAGGCTGCTGCATCTTCTCCATGTTCCAATTTCGCCATTGTGTTTTCTAAAGCAGACCGGTTTGGGTTGCTCACGCGACTATACATGTGTCCGCCGGGATATCCGCCGTATTCATCTCTAAAAAAAGTTGTAGATAAGTTTATTGGTGGCGTAACATCTCCGGTAGTATTTTTAATAAGATTAGAAGCGTGAATAGCAAGGGTTTCGGGTTTCATGATGATTTATTTTTAAAACGAATATTTGCAGTGCAATTTAATAATTCGATGCTAATTTAAGGTTCATTATTGTTTTGGCAAGATTTATGTATTCAGTTTCGCATAAAATTAAAATTAAACTAAAATGAAAAGATTTTTTATAGCTATTGCAATAGCATGTTCTACTTTGGTAATGTTACAAAGTTGCTCATCAACAAAAAATGCAACAACTGGTATTAATGGTGGTAGAGGTACAGTTACTGGCAACTGGGTTTTGAATAATATTACTTTAGAAGGTTTGCCAGATCAAGCCGTTCAAGGGTTATTTGGTGAAAAATCATACAAATGCTTTGAAGGTAGTACCTGGAGATTAACAAATAGCGGAAATGGATCATATACATTACCAGCAACAAGCAGTTGCGGTGAGGTGATGCAAACAATTTTCTGGTCATCAACTCCATCAGAAGAAACTTTTCAATTCAAGAAAATTTTTGAAGGTGATAAAGCTAAAAATGTAACAGAAGGTTACCGTTTAGTTTTATCTCAACTTTCTAAAGGTAATATGGTGATGAAATCTCCAATCGAATTTGGTGGTAAAACAGCTAATATCGTTTTATCATTTTCACCAGCGGTAAAATAAGGCTCAGTTCTATCAATATAATGGAAAGCACTTCTGAAAAGAGGTGCTTTCTTGTTGGCGACAGATTTTTATATTCATATCTCTCTGCCACGGAAACACGGATTTAAGAAGATAAATTTCCCGTGTGTTCCGTGCATCCGTGGCAACTTTAATTTCATTTACTTAATGCCTAATAACAAAAATCTGTTAATCTGTGGCGAGCCAGTTTGTAAAATACTTTCCGTGTTTTCGTGGCAACTACTATTTCATTGCTCAATTTAACAAATACCAAATCTGCTAATCTGTGGCAACCAGTTCATAGAATATTTTCCATGCTTCCGTGGCAACTACTATTTCATTGCTCAATTAGGAAATACCAAATCCGCTAATCTGTGGCAAACCAGTTCATAGAATATTTTCCATGTTTCCGTGGCAATCTATTATCGCACTGTTATAAACAAAAAACCTAATAATCTATGGTTAACTCATGGTTTGTTGCAAGAAAATGATGTTCTAATCGACTCATTATTGTATTTTTGTTTAAAATAAATCAGGAATGAATACAACTGAGCAAGTTGAAAAAATATTAGCTGATACATCATTATCAACTGAATTACAAAATATAGCGCACAAAGTACTTAACAAAGAACGAATTACTTTTGATGAAGGTGTTTATCTGTACGAACACGCCGAATTAGGTTATTTAGGTGTTTTAGCCAATTTTATCAGAGAGGCAAAACATGGCGATAAAACATATTTTAACCGTAATTTTCATTTAGAACCTACAAACCTTTGTGTTTACGATTGTAAATTTTGCTCTTACTCCCGTTTAATTAAACAGAAGGAAGAAGGCTGGGCGCTAACTATGGAGCAAATGCTCGATATCGTTAGGAAATATGATAACGAGCCGGTAACAGAAGTTCACATTGTGGGTGGTGTTTTACCGCAATACGATATGGAGTTTTACGCAGCCTTATTTTCTGCAATTAGAGCGCACAGACCAGATTTGCATGTTAAAGCTTTAACACCGGTTGAATATCATTACATCTTCAAAAAAGCGAAGGTTGATTATGCTACCGGAATGAAGTTAATGAAAGAGGCTGGCTTACAATCTATGCCGGGTGGTGGTGCAGAAATTTTTCATCCGGAGATAAGAGAACAAATTGCGAAAGATAAATGTACTGGCGAGCAGTGGCTGACAATACATGAAGAATGGCATAAATTGGGTATGCGAAGTAATGCAACCATGCTTTATGGACATATTGAGAAATTTGAGCACCGTGTTGATCACATGCAAAAGCTTCGTGAATTGCAAGATAAAACAGGAGGTTTTCAAACATTTATTCCTCTAAAATTTAGAAATCAGCATAACCAAATGAGTGCAGTTCCTGAATCTTCAGTGATAGAAGATTTGAGGAATTATGCTATCGCGAGGATTTACATGGATAATTTCGACCACATAAAAGCCTATTGGGCAATGATTAGCAGAGAAACTGCTCAATTATCTCTTAATTATGGCGTTGATGATATTGACGGAACTTTAGATGATACCACAAAAATTTATTCGATGGCTGGTGCTGAAGAGCAAACACCTGCAATGAGTACAAAAGAATTGGTAAACCTTATTAAACAGGTTGGCAGACAAGCTATCGAGCGTGATACTTTATACAATGTGGTTACCGATTTTACAAATGTAGTTTTTGAAGAAGAAAAGAAACCAGCATATTATAAATTACCAGTTATAAATTAATGAGTGATAGATTAAGTGAATTCTTGCAACACCCTTACCACAATCTATCATTCAAAATGCAATCAATCAGTCATTCTATAATTCAAAACTCAAATCACCCAATAAATTAAAATGAAGCATATTTATATCATCCGCCACGGCGAAACAGAACTTAATAAGCAAGGAATAGTACAAGGTAGAGGTATAAATTCTGATTTAAATGATACTGGTAGGGCTCAAGCGGATGCTTTTTATCAAAAATATAAAGATATTTCTTTTGATAAAATTTATACCTCAGATTTAAAGCGCACCTGGCAAACCGTACAAAAGTTTATAGATGCTGGATTACCCTGGGAAAAACTTTCTGGCTTAGATGAGTTAGCATGGGGTGTTTGGGAAGGCAAACCTAATACGCAAGATTCTAGAGATGCCTTTCGTGAAATGTTACAAGCTTGGGAGCAAGGCGACTACTCTGCTCATTTTGAAGGTGGTGAAAGTGTTCAAGATGTTTATGAACGTTTGAAACAACCAATGGAATTGTTAGCTTCCCGACCTGAAGAAAAAACAGTTTTGCTTTGTATGCATGGTAGAGCAATGCGTGTTTTTCTTTGTTTGCTGCTTAATAAACCATTGAGTGAAATGACAGAATTTCCTCATCAAAATACAGTTTTATATAAAATGGGTTTTGAAGACGGCAAGTTTAGCGTACTTGAGTTTAATAGCGCTGTTCATTTGGATGGGCTGGTGATTGGGTAATCGGATAATTCATCATTGCGATGTGAGATGCAATCTCTACCAAAGCAATTTAAGAGTGCTTCATGTCTTGCACTGGCAGCATAAATTTTAAACTTAAAATAATTCCTTGAATAAAATTAAAATATCGGCTGTTGCTTACACCAACACCAAAGCATTTATATATGGAATTGAGCATTCTGATATTATAAATAAAATAGATTTAAGCTTAGATATTCCTTCAGATTGTGCTGCTAAAGTAATTAGTGGTCAAGTAGATATAGGTTTAATGCCTGTGGCTGCAATTCCGTTTGTGCCGAATGCTAACATTGTTGCAGATTACTGCATAGGGAGCGATGGCGCTGTTAATTCAGTTTTCATTTTTAGCAGTGTTCCGGTAAGAGAAATTAAGACAGTGATGTTAGATGCGCATTCCCGTACTTCAAACAATCTGGCTAAAGTTCTGCTTAAATTTCATTGGAAACGAGATGTTGAATTTACAACAACTATCACGGAAGAAACAGATGCCATAGTTTTAATAGGCGACAGAACATTTGGTAAAAAGGATGATTATGCTTTCGCTTATGATTTAGGAGAAGAGTGGAAAAATTTTACCGGATTGCCGTTTATGTACGCAGCGTGGGTAGCCAATAAAGAAATTTCTTCATCCTTTAAAAATGAATTTAATGCAGCTCTGAAACTTGGTTTATCCCATCGGGATGAGGTTTTAAAACAATTGCCTCAAACAGATAATTTCGATTTGAAAGATTATTTGTACAATAAACTTCAGTTTGAAGTAACAGAGGATAGAATGAAAGCTATGAAGCTATTTCTAGGCTATATTGAAGCCCTCGAGAAAGAGAAAGTATAAGCAAAAGGCAATCTGTTTTAGATTGCCTTTTATATTTTAATGTGTTTTTAGCTTTCCGGCTATGGTTTCTAATTTGCTTTTAAGTTTAGATAACGCACCTGTAATGGCTAAATCGTATGTATTTCCAAAACTGGTAACCGCAACTGGCTCTTTACCAGAAATTCTGGCTTCTAATAAGCAGCGTTTATCTTCTAAACCATCTTTACTTCCATTTTCATCAGTAAGGTGAACTTCTAAACGGGTTATTAAATCACTAAAACGGCTCAAAGATTCGGTTATCTGTGTTTGTATTTTTTCTTCGTATTCCTGGTGTATCGTTAGGTTTTTGTCGGTATTCAATTGAATCGTCATAATAAATGAATTAGGTTAAATAATAATATTATAACAGACAAAGTAGCTAAACGTTTTGAATTTTAGTTAAATGATTGTCTAAATTCTACTGGCGACATATCCGTTTTCTTTTTAAAAAGTGCGCTAAACGACTGTGAATGTTCAAAACCCAAATAATAAGCGATTTCGCTGATAGATAAATTTGATGTTGATAGTTTCTCTTTAGCCTTTTCAATGAGTTTCTCGTGGATATGTTGCTGCGTATTCTGACCAGTATGCACCCTTAATAAATCGCTTAAATAATTGGGAGATAAATTCATGTGTTCAGCAATTAACTTCACGGTCAGCAAACCTTGATTAGTTTTATCATTGTTTGCAAAATAACCATCCATAAACTGCTCAAAGCGAACTAAAATTTGATTGTTGTTGTTTTTTCTGGTGATAAATTGCCGCTCGTAAAAACGTTTGGAGTAGTTGAGTAATAACTCTATCTGCGAAAGAATGATTTCCTGAGTATGGCGGTCGATATGTTTGCACTCTACATGGATTTTGTTTAAAATGTTTATAAGGTTATCCTCTTCATCTGCAGAAAGGTGAAGTGCTTCATTTACCGCATAATCGAAAAAACCATAGGTGCTAATGGCATTTGCTAAAGGATGTTTTAGTAAAAAGTCTGGATGAAAAATAAGTAGATAACCCGAACCACATTCCATCGTTTCTAAATCCAGATATTGTACCTGATTAGGTGCGGTAAAACTAAGCACACCTTTGTCATAATCATAATGCTGCTGACCGTATTTAATTTTTCCTTTTGCATCCCTTTTTAATGCCACGCAATAAAAACGATTCACAAAGCCTTTCCAAATATCATCTTTCAAAAAACAAGTTTCTTTTAGATTAATCATACTGATAAGTGGATGCAAAGGCTCAGGTAAAGAGAGCAGGCGATGAAACTCCGAAACAGACTTAATTGAATTCATATTGCTAAATTATACATTATTAATATTAGCGACTGCAAAACAGGCAGTCGCTAAATATTTTAATCGATTAAACCCATACTAAATTCATCGTATGGATTGCCGGTATCGGTGCCCAGCGGAACTATACTTTCAATTCTAGCCAATTCATCTACAGTTAAATGAATGTTTGTAGCCTCAATATTTTGCTCCAAATATTTTCTTCTTTTTGTTCCCGGTATCGGTACAATGCCTTTACTAATAATCCAAGCGAGGGCCAATTGAGAGGATGTTACATTTTTTTCGGCAGCAAGTTTTTCTATAGCTTCTACCAACTCAATATTTTTATAGAAATAGGCTTCCTGAAAACGCGGTATCGCCCTGCGGAAATCATCAGCTGGTAAATCATCAATACTACGGATTTCACCAGTTAAAAAACCTCTGCCTAACGGCGAGTATGCCACAAAGCCTATTCCAAGTTTGTTAAGTGTATCCAGAACACCTCGCTCTTCAGCTGTTCTTTCAAATAAAGAATACTCGCTTTGAACTGCAGTTATCGGATGGATACTGTTTGCTCTTTCAATCGTTGCAGGAGAAACTTCAGATAAACCAATATAACCAACTTTTCCTTCTTTAACCAATGCTGCCATTGCTTCAACAGTTTCTTCAATAGGTGTATTTTTATCTAATCGATGCATATAATACAAATCAATGTAATCGGTATTTAGATTTTTTAAAGAACGTTCTACTGATTTTTTTATGTAATCTTTTTTTCCGTTAATTGCCCAGGTCACGTTGTCATTATCATCAATTTCCCATCCAAATTTAGTGGCAATTACATACTTATCTCGGTTACCATTAACCGCTTTGGCAATTAGCTGTTCATTTTTGAATGGGCCGTATAAATCTGCAGTGTCCAAAAAATTACCTCCTAATTCTAATGATCGATGTATGGTGGCAATTGCTTCCTCTTCATCGGCTTTGCCGTACATATTTGCATCTTGAAATCCGGTCATGCCCATACAACCTAAACCAATGTTTGGAACAATTAAACCTTGATTTCCTAATTTTACTTTCTGTATTTCCATTATTCTCTTTTTTTATTCAAAGTTATGCTGACAGAACCTTTCGGTTGTATGCAAAGCCCTGAATCTTGTATGCAAATCAAGGCGTTATGAAACCTTATAATTTCTTACAATAAAAATAGAGGCAAAGAAAATATGCGATTCGAATGCTTAAGATTTATTGGTTTTCAAAAAAATAAAACCAATAACTCCCGATAGGATAGATGCGGTTAAGATGGCAAATTTTGCTTCGGCAATGTGTAAATCATCATTAAAAGATAACAAGGCAATAAAAATCGACATGGTGAAGCCAATTCCGGCCAACATAGCTAAACCCAATACGTGTTTCCAGTTTGTGCTGGTTGGTAATTCGGCCCATTTTAGTTTTACAGCAAGCCAACTAAAACTAGTTACGCCTATTGTTTTTCCGATGAATAAACCACCGATAATACCTAAGCCTAGTGAGCTGGTTAAGCCGCCAAACATGTTTTGTTCTATAGTGATGTTTATATTAGCCAATGCAAAAATTGGCATTATTAAATAATTTACTGGGAAGGTTAATGCGTGTTCCAGTTTCTCTAGAGGAGATTCTACATCTGTATTATTAGTTGGGATGGTAAATGCTAACAGCACACCAGCAATAGTGGCGTGAATGCCAGAATGGTGAATAAAATACCAAAGAAACACGCCGGGAATTAAGTAGAAAAACAAATTTTTTACACCGAAATAATTCATTAAAAATAGCAGGCTAACCACTGCAGCTGCCATTGCAAGGTATTCGAAATGAATTTGATTTGTATAGAATATCGCGATGATGAGAATTGCGCCTAAATCATCAACAATAGCCAAGGCAGCTAAAAATATCTTCAACCCAGCCGGAACATTTTTGCCTAGCATGGCTATTATTGCCAACGCAAAGGCAATATCTGTAGCCATGGGTATACCCCAGCCACTTGCAGTTGGCGTATTTTTATTAAAAATGACATAGATAATTGCCGGAACAAGCATTCCGCCCAAGGCTGCAATTACTGGTAAAGCTGCACTTTTTACAGATGAAAGTTCCCCTTCAACCAATTCCCGCTTAATTTCTAATCCAACTAAAAGGAAGAAAACTGCCATTAGCGCATCATTAATCCATGTAAGTATGCTGTAATTTGCAATTTCGAAGCCTAGCCTGGTTTCTAAAAAGGTTTGGAAACCATCTTTTGCAGATGAATTAGCGATATATAATGAAACCCCAACACATATTAATAGGAGGAAGCCCCCCACTTGCCCGGATTTTAAGAATTGTTTGAAGATTTTTAGATTGATGATTTTTGCCATTGCGGTAAAAATAACAAAATCAAATAAGTTTCATTCCTAAACGCAAAATTTAGATGTGTTACAACCTTGCTAAAACGAACGTTTATAAAAAAAGCCGAAGGCTATGCTTCGGCTTAAGGTTTAAAGTTCACGCTTGCTGTTTGGTTTTACAAGTGCAATTAAAATCCCGAGACTGGTAAGCATGGTTAGTACTCCAGCAACTAAGTTGAATTTCTCTATCATGTATTTTTTAGTTTAGTTTTTGAAAATTATAACTATTCTGTTACAAAGTCAATAGTGCTAAAAAATAATTCTTACAACAATTAGGGGTAATATTTGAGTGTCTGTATGTTTCAGCATTTACCAGAAATTTAACTTTTTAAAAATTTTTGAATTAAATAGAACCACCAACAACAAGTTTAGATTCATCAATAATGGTTTGTGCAAAAGAACTTCCCGAAATACACCTCATCATCCTATCAAAGGCCAACTTGCCCAGATTGTAACCACTTGTTTCAGCATAGGTTACTTCCGGATAAAATAATTTCGGAATCATGCCATCGCTAATGGCAATAACGCCTAAATCATCAGGAATTACTAATCCTTTCCGTTGTATTGCTTTCATAGAACCCGCCAAAACTTCATCGCTCATACAAAAAACAGCAAATTTTCTACCTTCAAATTCTGATAATAAAGACATGGTTTGTATTTCAGATTCTTCAGAACTGTTTGCATAGGCAATTTTCAAATCCATATCGGTATGATTAGATGCTAAAACAGAATTAAATTTAGATAACCTTGCTTTAGTTATCGACATATTTTTGTTGCCAAAAATGCCGATAACATTAGTAATTCCCTTTTTAATAATTTCTTCTGCAGCTATGGTTGCAGCAAGTTCGTCACCAACACATATTTTATTACATGATTCATATTGCGGTACTTTATCGAAAAAAATAACGGGAATTCCATGAACATCAAGTTTTAAAAATGGCTCCATTTCTTTTGTTTCTGATGTAATGGCTATAAAAATACCCGAAACCCGTTTATGGCGACAACTTTTTAAAATTTCTTGTTCAATTACTGGGTCGTTTGATGAGCGATAAATGATTACAGAATAACCAAACGACCTTGCATGCTCTTCTATTGCGCTTATAAAAGAATGATAAAAGAAGTTTGAAAGGCTCGGCACAACCACAGCGAATTCTTTACTGCTATGTGTTCGCAAATTAACAGCGTAAGGATTAGGGTCGTATTCGAGCAATTCTGCTAATTCATTTATCTTTTTTTTTGTTTCTGCAGAAATATCAGGATGATCTTTCAATGCCCTTGATACAGTTGAGATGCTTACACTTAATCGCTCTGCAATCTTTTTCAACGTTGGATTCTGTTTCATCATTTTATATTTGGTTATTCAAATATAACTTTTCCACAACAAACATTTTCGCAAATGTTTCCGCAAACGTTTGCGGTTAAAAATTTATTTTTTAGTAACTTTTTTAATACTTATAATCTTATCTTCATTTTATAAATAATTCGAATAAGCAAATGCGCTAACCAGATTATTTAAAACAATTAACCAAATATATCCAATGCTAAAACTAGGTATCTGCTTTTAAGTGGATGCTTATTAAACTTATATGAGAAAATCCATAGTCCTTATTTTTTTCATTGTAGCAAGTATTATTTTGTGCGGAAATGCTCAGGAGCAGTCCAACATTAAAAATAACCAAACAAAAACTTGGTGGAAAGAGGCTATAGTTTATCAATTATATCCCAGAAGTTTTAAAGATAGCGATGGTGATGGGGTTGGGGATTTGAAAGGTATTATCTCAAAACTTGACTATTTAAAAAGTCTTGGTATTGATGCCGTTTGGTTAAATCCAATTTTTTCTTCTCCAAATGATGATAATGGTTACGACATAAGCGATTACCGAAACATCATGAAAGAATTTGGTAGCATGAAGGATTTTGAGGAATTGCTTGCCGGATTGCATAAGCGAAAAATTAAATTGGTATTGGATATGGTGCTTAACCACAGTAGCGATGAGCATGAATGGTTTAAACAAGCAAAATCCTCAAGAACAAACCCTTATAGAAATTATTACCATTGGTGGCCCGAAGAGAAAGGCAAACCTACACCTCGTTACAGTTTTTTTGACGTAAATAACGATGCCTGGAAATACGAGGCTGAGACAAAATCATATTACCTGCATTATTTTTCTCAAAAGCAACCTGATTTAAATTGGGAGAATGAAAAACTTCGGAATGAAGTTTATGACATGATGAAATTTTGGCTGGATAAAGGCATTGATGGCTTAAGAATGGATGCTTTTCAATATGTTTCAAAAGATACAACCTGGAAAAAATATCCTGATGGTTACGAAAAAGACATCATCAAATATTATGGTATGGGTCCAAATCTGCATAACTATCTTAAAGAAATGAATAAATCCGTTATCAGCAAATATAATGTAATGACGGTTGCTGAAGGTGCAGGCAGTACTTTGGAAGATGCTCATTCTTTGGTTGATGAAGACAGACATGAGTTAAACATGGCGTATCATTTTGAAATAATGGATATCGGGAACGATCCCAAAGGTTATAAATTATCTGATTTAAAAAAGGCTTTTACCAAATGGGATTACTCTTTTGCAAATAAAGGTTGGTTAGCCATATTTCTAGGCAACCATGATGTACCTCGAATGGTCAGCAAATATGGAGATGATAGTCAGCAGTTTAGAGCGTACTCTTCTAAGTTGTTAACAACTTTGATAATGACCATGCGTGGTACGCCATTTTATTTTAATGGTGATGAATTAGGTATGTCAAATATCAAATTCAATAACATAGATGATTATCGCGATATCGCAACTGTAAATGGTTATAAAACTGCCAAAGCAAAAAGAGAGGATTTAAAGGCTTTTTTAGACAAGCAAAAATTTATTTCGCGTGATAATACACGAACACCTCTTCAATGGGATGCAAGTGCGAATGCAGGTTTTAGTACCGGTAAACCATGGATTAAGGTAAACCCAAATTATAAAACTGTAAACGTTGCAACCGAAGAAAAAAATCCATTTAGCGAACTTTCTTATTTTAAAAAGATTGTCGCTTTGCGCAAATCTCAACCGGTTTTTGTTTACGGTGATTATAAAGTTTATGATATTGAAAATCAGGATGTTTACTGCTTTACACGCGTTGATGGTAATGATAAAGTACTGGTTATATTAAATTTCACTAAAAAGGATTTAAGCTACACAATTGATAAAAATATAAATACAGTTAATGCGAAATTGCTTATCAACAATTATGAGGGGATGAATGCTATCGATAATAATACTGTAAAATTGAAAGCCTGGCAATCATTAGCCTTTAAAATTCATCAACCATAATATGATAGTTGCTCCAGCAGAAAAGGTTGATAACGTAACATCAGCCATTAAGTTAAATTTCGGTTCAATCATTGCCATGAATCTGGGTTTCTTTGGGATTCAGTATAGCTTTGGTTTGCAACAAACCAACATGACGCCGATTTATTCTTATCTCGGAGCAAATGCAGACCAAATTCCGCTATTGAATCTGGCTGGCCCGATGACAGGTTTAATTATTCAGCCTATTGTTGGCGCAATGAGCGATAAAACCACAAGCAGATTTGGTAGAAGAAGACCATATTTTCTAATTGGAGCCATCATCTGCAGTATTTGTCTGTTTGCTATGCCTTACAGCAGTTCTATATGGATGGCTGCCGGCATTTTATGGATTTTAGATGCGGGAAACAACATTACCATGGAGCCCTATCGTGCCTTTGTTAGTGATAAATTACCACCAAATCAACATGCGCTAGGATTTTTAACTCAAAGTTTTTTTACCGGTTTAGGTATTACACTTGCAAACCTAACACCTGGGATTTTAATTGCTGCAGGTATTATAAGTTTAAATGCCAGAAGCGAAAATAATATACCTTACACCACTTATGCAGCATTTTTTATCGGTGGCGTTGTTTCAATAGGTTCTATAATGTATAGCTGCCTTACCACAAAAGAAACACCATTAAGTGCTGAGGAAATTGAAAAGATAAAGCAAGAACCTGGTGGTGTGAAAATGGTTTTGACTGATATTGTGGATGCTTTTAAAGTTATGCCATCCATCATGAAAAAATTGGGTTTTGTTTATTTATTTAATTGGTATGCCATGTTTATCTATTGGCAGTTCATCACCCTGTGTTTAGCAAAAACAATTTATAATACCAGCGATGCCGCTTCTGATGGTTTTGCATCGGCGCAATTGCTTACGGGTAATGTAAACGGAGGGTATAATGTAGTCACTTTTATGGTTGCATTTCCTTTAGCCTTTTTTGCGAGAAAGATAACCGCTCAAAAGGTACATTTATTGAGCCTGTTATTTGGGGGTGCATGCTTGATTTGCCTTCCAATGATTCATAACCCATTGCTACTTATTATCCCAATTATAGGCTTGGGCGTAGCCTGGGCAAGTATGATGGGTACACCTTACGCAATGTTGGCGGGCAGTATTCCTAAAGCTAAAACAGGAATTTTTATGGGCATACTAAATATGTTTATTGTACTGCCTATGCTTTTAGAAACCATTACTTTCAAATATGTATATCGTTATTTATTAGGTCATAAACCCGAAAACGCAATCATTTTTGCTGGGATATTAATAACGATAGCCGGCTTTATGGTATTACGCATCAAAAGAAAAGACAGTTAAATTATTTAGATATGTTAAAATCACAATCCTATAATTTGGCTATTGAGTTGCTACGTGCGGCTTCAACTCCCTATGGATTTGTGGCTGCTGTGCATGAGCATGATAATTATAAACGGGTTTGGACCAGAGACGGTGTAATTACCAGTATAGCTGCATTGTTAAGCGGTGAAGATACTTTAATTCATACCGCTAAAATAACCATTGAAACATTGTTTAACAAACAGAATAAAAATGGTTTCATGCCATCCAATGTATCTCCCATTGATGGAACTGCCAGTTATGGAGGTACCACAGGTAGAGCTGATAATCCATCGTGGGCTGTTATTGGTTTAGCATGTTATACCATTTTAACTAGAGATAATAGCCTTTGGGATAAATATAAATCAGAAGTAGATAAGTGCTTTTCGGTTTTAGAATGTTGGGAGTATAATGGTAAGCATTTAGTTTATGTGCCACAAAGTGGAGACTGGGCAGATGAATACATTCAGCATGGCTACATTTTGTTCGACCAGTTATTGCGGCTTTGGGCACTCAGATTGGCTTCAAAAGTATCAAACAAACAAGAGTGGAAAGATAAAGCAATGCTGATTACAAATAGTATCGAATCTAATTATTGGAAGTACAATGAACAAAAAAATGCTTACGCTGGAAATTTGCTTCATCAGCTTAAGGATGCATCTACACATTATTGGTTGATGGGTTTTAATCCCGCCAGGATTTACAAATACTTTGATTTGCAGGCAAATACCTTCTGCTTGTTGCTTGGAATTGGAAGCGATGACCAGAAAAATAATGTTTTAGCATACATCAAGAACCTTTATGAAGAAAAAAGATCTATGCTGCCATCTTTTTACCCAACAATTGAGGAGACTGATGTTGATATGCATGAATTAGTTAATAACCATGCTTACGGATTTAGAAATAAACCGGGTTACTTTCATAATGGAGGCTTATGGGCTGTATGGAATGGATGGCTCGTTGCCGCTTTAAATCTTAGTGGTGAAGCAGATTTAGCAAAAACTTTATTGGCAGAAATTAATGAAGCGAATAAAAAGGATGATGCATTTAATGAATGTCTGCATGGAAGTACGAAAAATCCATGCGGTGTACCTAATTGTACATGGAGTGCCGCGGGTGCAATTATTGGCGAACAAGCTTTTATAAATAGAGATTTCAATAAAATTTTGAGTTTTAATTAAACTAATGAAGCAGATGGAAGATTTTTCTACAAAAAAGGTTTTGGTAGTGGGTGAGCTACTTGTGGATATTATTTCTGATGATAATATTGCATCATTAGCAAATCCAGCTCAATTTACACCATATCAAGGCGGCAGTTCGGCTAACCTATGCGCCAATTTAAAATGGCTTGGTGTAAATGCTGAATTGGTAGCTACTGTGGGCGATGATAATATGGGAACGTTTTTGTTGAATGAGCTTAAATCCGCAGGATTAAGCGATGCCCATATTTGCCGTTCTGCCAACCGCCAAACCAGCATCATCTTAGTTGGTAAAAACGAACATACGCCTGATTTTATAGCTTACAGAAATGCTGATTTTGCTATTAAAAGAATTGAAGAATCATTAATAGAATCGGCAACAATAATGCATACTACTGCATTTGCTTTAAGTAAAGAACCCGCCCGCAGCAATATTTTATCGGCACTAAGCAAGGCAAGCGAAAAAGGTAAATTTATTTCTATTGATTGGAATTTTGCACCATCCATTTGGCAGGAAGAAGATGGGAAAGATGTTTTTAAGCGATTGATAAAACTCAATCCATTACTTAAAATTAGTTTAGATGATTTAGAACGTTTCACCGGCGCACCCTTAAGTATACAAGAATCTATGGAATGGCTAAACAACTTACATATACATAGCATTTACCTTACCTGCGGAAAAGATGGAGTTTGGTTTAAAGAAGCCAAACAGCAATGGAAACACAAAGAAGCAATTCCGGTAACATCTGTTGCCAGCGTTACGGGAGCAGGTGATGCATTCTGGGCAGGCTTTTTATCCAGCTTTTTGTATGGAAAATCAATTGAAGAAAGTATAAACGATGCCCTTCAAACTGCTAAAATCAAAATAGAAAAACCATACGCATTATACAAATCAAAATAATCTATCATTAACATAAACCGACTCGTAAATATGACATAGAAGCCTAATTAGATTTAGATTTAAATCCCTAATAAATAAATTTCTAACCATTTAACAATTAAAATATGAATATTACTCTACCAAGCAATTGGTCTGCTAAATCAACAAAGCAGAAATTGTATGCCTTCAAGAAACTTATTACATTAAGTTTGCTTATGGCTTTTTTAAGCACGGCAGCCTTTGCGCAAACCGTTGTAAAAGGTGTAATTTATGATAACGATAAAGCACCATTGGCCGGCGCCACTATTCAGGTAACCGGCACAAGTACAAGAACACAAAGTGATGCAGAAGGTAAGTACCAAATTACGGTTCCTTCATCAACATCAAGATTAACGGTAAGCTTTGTAGGCTTTGAAACACAAACCGTTAGCGTTAACAACCTAACTGTATTAAACATTACACTATCCTCATTAAATAATCTTGATGCTGTTGTTGTAGTAGGTTATGCATCAGTTAGAAAAAGCGATTTAACGGGTGCAGCTACAACTGTTTCGGCTAAAGATTTTAACAAAGGTCCACTAAACGCACCTGATCAGTTAATTCAGGGTAAGGTTGCCGGTGTACAAATGATTAATAACAGCGGACAACCGGGTGGCGCATCTACAGTAAGAATTAGGGGTAACTCTGCAATTACTGGTACAGGCCAACCGCTTTATGTTGTAGATGGGGTAGCGCTCGATGGACGTTCGGCAAGACCATCATCTAGTGCTGGTATTGGTACCGCTCCTGATGGAAATCCATTAAACTTTATCAATCCAGCAGATATTGAATCGATGGAGATTTTAAAAGATGCATCTGCAACCGCAATTTATGGTTCTCGTGCAGCTTATGGTGTTGTATTAATTACTACAAAACGCGGTAAATCTGGCGATACTAAAATTGATTTCAGCGCTTCGGCAGGGGTAAGTAACATTGCCAGAAGAGTAGATGTTTTATCGGGCGACGAATACCGTGCTGCTTTAACAAAATACGGACTTGCCAACGGAAATTTTGGTACAAGTGTAGATGCGCTTGATGAAATTACCAGAACAGCTTACAACCAAAATTATTCGGTTGGTATTAGTGGTGGTGCAAATGGAAATACTTTCCGTGCTTCATTGGGTTATCAAGATCAACAAGGTATTATCAAAACAACTGATTTTAAAAAATATAGTGCTGGCTTTAATGGAAACTTCAAATTTTTAGAAAGTAAAAAATTAGGCTTAGACGTTAACATGATCAGCAACCAATATCTTGAAAAAATTGCTCCAATTACTACCGATGCAGGTTTTACAGGAAGTTTGATTAGTCAGGCTTTAGCATGGAATCCAACTCAATCATTTTATAACAGTAATGGTGGCTTGTTTATCGATTACGGATCTACCACTATCAATCCACTTGCGGCTTTAGCGGCAAATGATGATAAAGCTAAAGTATCCACTATACTAGGTAGCGTTTCGCCATACTATAAAATTACACCTTGGTTAGAATATCGTATGTTGGCTAGTGTTAATTACAGCACAGGTATAAGAAGAGCGTCAACAAGAAGCTTTCTTAACTTACAAGGTATTCAGCCTTCAGGTACTTTCTTAGGTGGTTATGCCAGTTACTCAAACAGCGAGTTAATTACGCAACAGTTTACAAATACTTTAAACTTCAACAAAGAAATTGCAAGTAAATTAAACTTAAACGCGATTATCGGTTACGAATATTCAAACTTTATAAACAAAGGAACAACGAATACCGCTACAGGTTTTGGTGAGATTGATGCAGATTATACAGATGCTTTTCAAACTACTGCACCAGCAAACCGTACATTCTCTGCGTTTAACAACCCAACAACAGAGTTACAATCTTACTTTGCAAGGGCTATTTTTAACTATGATAACCGATACATTTTAACTGCAACTTTCAGAGCGGATGGTTCAACAAAGTTTGGTAAATCTAACCGTTATGGTTATTTTCCTTCGTTTGCTGCAGCCTGGGATATCAAGAAAGAAGCATTTATGGCAAATACCGAATGGCTTGACCAGTTAAAATTAAGAGTTGGTTATGGTAAAACCGGTAATCAGGATTTCCCTTCCGGATCAGCTCAGCAACGTTATGATTTTGGTAACTCTAACGGAGCTCCAACATTAGTAGCAATTAATAATGCAAATCCAAACCTTAAATGGCAATCTGATGTGCAAACGAACGTAGGTATTGACTTTGGATTTATGAAAAGCAGATTTACAGGCTCAATTGATTACTTCCATAAAGAAACCAACGACTTATTATTTCCGCAAATTTCATTCGTACCGGCAGTTGGTGGTAACGTACCAACATGGGTTAACTTACCTGGCCAAATCATCAATAAAGGTTTAGAGCTTACGCTTAACGCCAATATTGTTGAAACAGATAAAATTTCTTGGTCTTTAGGCGGTAACGCAACTTTCATTAAAAACACCGTTCAAAACATCAACGGTATTATTAAAACAGGTTCATTAAACGGACAAGGCTTAAGTGGTGTAACTACAGAGGTTATCCAAAATGGTTTGCCATTGTTTGCAATGGTTACCAGAGATTACAAAGGCTTAGATGCTAATGGTTTCTCTATCTATACCGATGATGGTTTTACTAATTACTACGTAGGAAATCCTAATCCTAAAGTTATTATGGGTTTAAGCACTAATTTCAGATACAAGAAATTATCTTTCACTGCAAACTTTAATGGTGCCTTCGGACAAAGCATTTACAACAACACTGCCAATTCAGTTTTGGCAATTTCAAACTTAGGTACAAGAAATATTTCTTCAGCCCTTGTTAGTTTACCGGTTCAAGAATCGTTGGCAAATCCAATTGCCGCATCTTCTAGATATATAGAGAAAGGTGATTATGTTAAATTGGCAAATGCAACGTTAAACTACAACTTTGGTAACATCGGCAAAGCCATTAAGGCCCTTAATGTTTATGTGAATGGTCAGAACCTTTTCGTAATTACAAATTATACAGGTTTCGATCCGGAGGTTAACGTAAATAAAGGTGTAAGTGGTGTTCCATCTGCAGGTATAGATTACACAGCATATCCAACGGCCAGAACATTCAATTTCGGGGTTAATTTTTCTCTTTAATTTTTAAAAAATACAGATATGAAAAATAAATATATTATCGGTTTTACTATGGTTGCCCTAAGTTTTGCGGGTTGTACCAAGTTAGATGAAGGCCTGAATGGTCAGGTTGGAAGTGCGGGAGTGAGCGGGGGCAATGTTGCCAGTTTATTAGGCGCATCGTATGCAGCAATGATTGGTCCTTACCAGGCACCATGGAATTGGGCTGCTCTGCAAGAAGTTACATCAGACGAAATCATTGTACCAACAAGAGCTGGTGACTGGGATGATAATGGCGCATGGCGTTCCTTGCATTTACATAAATGGGCACCAGACCATTCAAGAATTTCAGACGTATTTAGAGATTTAAATAGTATTTCTTATGTAGCAACAAGTGTTTTGGGTGCAAGCCCAACACCTGCGCAAGCTGCTCAGGCAAGATTTCTACGAGCTTTTGCTCAGTTCTCTATTTTAGATGGATGGGGTCAGGTTCCTTATAGAGATTCTGGAGAAGACGTTACAAAACCTTCACGCGTTAGAAGCGCAGCTGATGAAGTTGCTTATTTAATCGCCGAACTGAACGCAATCATCCCTGATTTGCCAACCGGTCCGGCCAATGTTGCTAACAAAAATGCGGCTAGAACACTTTTGATGAAAGTTTACTTAAACAAAGGTGCTTTCTTAAACCGTACTGCTCCAACTTTTGATGCAGCAGATATGGCGAAGGTTATCTCTTTAGCTGATGAAATTGCAACAGGTGGTTATGTATTACAGCCTAACTATTTTGATAATTTTGCGCCAACTAACGATGTGCTTTCAAAAGAAAACATTTTCACTGCACAAAATATTGGCGGTGCAAATGGTAGCGATTTAGACGGACAATGGAAATGTACAACACACTATAACCAAAATCCAAATGGTTATAACGGTTTTTCATCGCTATCAAATTTCTATGGTAAATTTGAAGCTTCGGATACCAGAAGAGGTGGAAGTTATGCAGGACAAACCAATATTTCAGGTATTAGAGTTGGTTTTCTTGTTGGTCAGCAATTTGACCAAACAGGTGCAGCTTTAAAAGACAGAAAAGGTAATCCATTAGCTTTCACACCCGAAGTTGCCATTATTGAGCGTGATCCAAATCACCTTGAAGTTGCCGGAATTCGTGTAATTAAATATCCAATTGATTATGCTAACGCAGGTTCTAGAAAACCAGAAAATGACTGGGTTTATTTCCGTTATTCAGATGTTTTATTAATGAAAGCTGAAGCTCAGTTAAGAACTTCATTAACTGCTCAGGCTTTAACTCTGGTAAATTCTTTGAGAACAGTTAGAGGCGCTTCGCCATTAACAAGTTTAACATTAGATGTTTTGTTAGATGAGCGTGGTCGTGAACTGTATTGGGAAAGCTTCAGAAGACAAGATTTAATCCGCTTCGGTAAATTCCTTGCTGCTTGGCAAGAAAAACCAGCAAGTGAGGCTAAATATCTGGTTTTTCCTATTCCAGATAATCAATTAGGTAACCCGAATTTGGTTCAAAACCCAGGTTACTAGGTTATTTATTACTAATATTTAAAACTAAGCCTGATTAATTTCAGGCTTAGTTTTTTTATTGCAAACAATTCTATTATGAAACATTGTACTTCGTTATTGCTACTAATTCTGCTATTTGGATTGATATCTAAAGCTCAGGATCCATGGAAAATTAAAGCAAACCAAATTGACCCTGCAAATTATTATGGTGTAACCGTTGCCAACGGAATTATTGGTATTGTTTCGGCGCCGCAGCCATTTAAAGTAAAAAATGTGATTTTGGCTGGCGCTTATGATACTTATGGTCGAGGCCGGGTAAGCAACTTTTTAAATGGTTTCAACCTGCTTAATATGTACATCGAAATTGATGGTAAAAGGCTTGATGGACAGAACACTAAAGGCATGCAGCAGGAATTGGATATGCAACACGCTTCTTTTACCACAAAGCTAACTTACGGTAGCAAAGCTGATGTAAAATATACTTATTACGCTTTAAGGCAATTGCCTTTTTCGGTATTGATGGATGTAACCATAACAGCTAAAGAAGACATGAAATTAACCGCCGCTAGTGTAATGGAAACACCAGATGCGCTTCGGGATGTAGAGAATTATTATAACGAAATCGACCGACCGCATGTTACGCTGAGCTTGTTAACTTCTACAGCGAAAAGTCCGACGGGTAAATTACAGTTGTGTGCATCGAACAGTTTTTTGTTTAATGAGCAGCATGGAACTGAGCCAAAAATTATCCACGAAATGTGGGATAATAATAGCCATTTGATGAAATTTAATAAAACATTAAAAGCCGGAGAATCTTACACTTATTCGGTTGTTGGCAGCACGATTAGCTCTGCACAACATGCAGATCCACTCAATGAAGCAGAAAGAATGATCATCTTTGCCAAGCTTGAAGGACACGATAGGTTGGTAAAATTTCATAATCAGGCTTGGGATGAACTTTGGAAATCTGATATTCAGATTGATGGCGACCCGCAAGCACAGCAAGATGTTCGGAGCATGTTGTACCACCTTACTTCGTTTTCGCGTGCAGGTACCTCTTACTCGCTATCGCCAATGGGTTTATCTGGCTTAGGCTACAATGGACACATCTTTTGGGATACCGACATCTGGATGTTCCCGGCCTTATTGGTGCTACATCCTGATATTGCAAAATCTTTAATAGAATATAGATTTGAGCGCTTGGAAGCCGCCAGAAAAAATGCATTTTCTCATGGCTTTAAAGGCGCTATGTATCCATGGGAAAGCGCAGATACAGGTGTAGAAGAAACACCGGTTTGGGCTTTGAGTGGTCCTTTCGAACACCATATTTCTGCAGATGTTGCACTTGCTGCCTGGAATTATTATTGTGTTACTCAAGATAAAGTTTGGCTTAGAGAGAAAGGCTGGCCAATATTATCGCAAACTGCAGATTTTTGGGCTAGTAGGGTAGAGCGAAATGGACCAAATCAGTATGATATTAAAAATGTAGTAGCTGCCGATGAATGGGCCGAAAACGTAGATAATAATGCATTTACCAATGCTGCGGCTAAAATAAACCTAAAAAATGCGAATCTTGCCGCCGCTGTTCTAGGTATCCCACAAAATAAAGATTGGACATTGGTTGAGCAAAATATTCCGATTTTAAACTTTGCTGATGGTGTTACCAAAGAACATGCAACTTATAAAGGCGAAGGCATAAAACAGGCTGATGTAAATTTGCTGGCTTACCCTTTAAAAACCATTACCGATAAAAATGCAATTTTAAAGGATTTGGCTTATTATGAAACCCGTATTCCGGATGAAGGCACCCCGGCAATGACGCATGCAATTTTTGCTTTGCTTTACGCCAGAACAGGCAATGGAGAAAAAGCCTATAAATATTTTAGTGAAGCCTATCAGCCTAATTTAAATCCTCCCTTTAGGGTTATCGCAGAAACTAAAGGAGGCACTAATCCATACTTTGCCACAGGTGCAGGCGGTGTTTTACAAAGTGTGCTTATGGGCTTTGGCGGATTAGACATTACCAACAAAGGCATCATTCAAATTCCGAGTGTTTTACCAGCCAAATGGAAATCAGTTAAAATTACCGGGGTTGGTTTGGATAACAAATCTTTTGAGGTTACCAGAAAAAATTAATTCGCAAAACTCTTAAAAAAAAAATGGTTGCAGAAATTCAAATCTGCAACCATTTTTTGTATTGATTAATTAAAACTATTTCTTCATTAATTTTAAAAGCACGCCATTGGTCCATCCAAAACCATCCTGCAAAGGATATTCGCCACCGCCGCCTTTGCTATTGGTTTCTACAACATTGTATTTTTCCATCAACTTGCCAGTTTCTTTAAACACAGCAATATTTTGATTAATCCATCGGACTGTAATTTCATCCGCTAATTTATTAAAGCCATAATTTTGTAAACCTTGTATGCTCATGTACTGCAATGGCGCCCATGCATTTGGCGCATCCCATTGTTCTTTTGTGGTGGTTAAAGTGGTTATTAATCCACCGGCTTTTAAAAAGTCTTTTTCTATTTTATCAGAAACTGATTTTGCCTGCAATGGTGTTGCCAGTTTAAAATACAGCGGAAAAGCTGCCGCTAGTGTTAACTGATTCGATAGAGATTTTTTCTTCCAGTTATAATCCGTAAAAAACTGCAGTTTTTCATTCCAAAAGTATTTTAATATGGCCACTTTACGTTTTTCAGCTTTAGCTAAAAACAGGGCGGATTTAGCTTTGTTACCTGCTTGTTTGTTTGCATCAGCAATAGCCATTTCCATATTATACATCAAGGTATTTAAATCTACAGGTAATAAATCCGTGGTGATAATCTGACTAAAATTTTTACCATCAGCAAACCATCTGCTGCTAAAATCCCAGCCAGACTCTGCCGCCGAACGTACATGGCGAAGAAACACTGCCGGCTCTTGTTTGGTCAGCTTTGCCGCTTCAAAATCTTCACGATAGGATTCTTCTCGGGGTTGATTGCCTGCGTCGTAGTATCTGTTTAAAACTGTTCCGTCATTAAGCTTTACTACGTGGTTAACCGCATTACCACTCTTTAATCCATCCACACCTTTCATCCAAAAATTATATTCCTTTTCTAACACGTCCTTGTACTCGCTCAGCTTAACTTCGGTATTGTTTTTAGTAAGCAATTGTACCATGGCTGCAAAAAATGGTGGTTGCGAGCGGGTTAAATAATAACTCCTATTTCCATTAGGAATAAAGCCATATTTATTTATCAGGTAAGCAAAATTATCAATCATATCTTTCATGATTTTGGTTTTGCCTGCTTTTTGCAAGCCCAACATCGTAAAGTACGAATCCCAATAATATATCTCCCTAAATCTTCCACCGGGCACAATGTAAGGTTTTGGCAGTGGGAGTAAAGAGGTTTGATACTTTGAAGCCGTATCCGGATTTCTCTTCAAAACCGTCCACAATGTATCTAAATGCTTTTCTATACCTGCGCTAATGTCTGATTGATAAACCGCATTGTGATTTTCGGGCATCGAAAAATGCTCATTCACAAAACTTTTTAAATTAAAGCTTTTCAAATTTTTCTGACTTTGAAAAGCAGCTAGAATTTCAGCTGGTTTTATTTTAGGAATTGCATCAACAAAAGATTTTCCATCGGGAAAGATTTGCTGCATCTGCACTTTTTCAAATAGGCCCGGGTAAATTTGCCGCGGACTTAATTCTTTCTGAGCCTTTGCTGATATAGAATTTACCAACAGGAATATAAAAAATACGACTTTTGATAAAGGATGATTTAAAATAGGATAGGTTTTCGTTTTGCTCATTATTTATACGTTTATGTAGATAAATCTAATCAATTTAGACTTAAAAAATATAGTTGCTGAGCAGAATTGTTCGAATTTGCTGTTATTTAAATAACGTATTTACACTTATACAAAGTCATAAATTCCTCGAAACTCGGAATGACAAAATGACGAAGCAGCTATTTGAGATGTGCAGCTATTCGAGATGTTCTGAAAGGCATCTCGAATGTTTAATTGATGGGATTTGTAATCCCGTGATTTAAAGCATGATGATATCTTTATCAATATTTTAATATTAACGCATAGATTCCTCGAAACTCAGAATGACAAAATGGTGAAGCAGCTATTCGGGATGTTCTGAAAGGCATCTCGAATGTTATATTGATGGGATTTGTAATCCCATGATTTAAACCATAATAATATCTTTATTTACGCAAAGATTGCTCGAAACTCTGAATGACAAAATGAACCGCAAAAACGGGAATGAAAATTTGTGAAGTGATTAAATTACCCTAATCTTTATCATGCTTAGTCCATATCAATTCTTCAGTTTTGTAACCAAGTGCTTTTGCTTTTTCTAAATAGGCATTTTTTACAATTTCCGGGATGGCTTTAGAGCAGCTATTCGGGATGTTCTGAAAGGCATCTCGAATGTTATATTGATAGGATTTGTAATCCCATGATTTAAACCTAATAATATCTTTATTTACGCAAAGATTGCTCGAAACTCTGAATGACAAAATGAACCGCAAAAACGGAAATGAAAATTTGTGCAGTGATTAAATTAGCAGCTATTCGGGATGTTCTGAAAGGCATCGAATGTTATATTGATGGGATTTGTAATCCCATGATTTAAAGCATGATGATATCTTTATCAATATTTTAATATTAACGCATAGATTCCTCGAAACTCGGAATGACAAAATGGTGAAGCAGCTATTCGGGATGTTCTGAAAGGCATCTCGAATGTTATATTGATGGGATTTGTAATCCCATGATTTAAACCATAATAATATCTTTATTTACGCAAAGATTGCTCGAAACTCTGAATGACAAAATGAACCGCAAAAACGGGAATGAAAATTTGTGAAGTGATTAAATTACCCTAATCTTTATCATGCTTAGTCCATATCAATTCTTCAGTTTTGTAACCAAGTGCTTTTGCTTTTTCTAAATAGGCATTTTTTACAATTTCCGGGATGGCTTTAGTTCTTGATAATATCCAAAGGTAATCCAGGTTATTGCCGGCAACCAAAGCATATTTGTAATCCGGGTCAATCTCAATTACATTATAACCTGCATAAAAAGGTCCGAAGAACGAAACCTTCAAGCGTGCTTCATCATCGCCTTTAACAAATTTGGCTTTACCAATACTTTGTTTCCATTCGTTTTTTACGAAATTATAGCCTCGGTTATCTACTTTTATGGTGCCATCTTCTTTCGCAGTATAAGTTGCAGTTACGTTGTTTAAATTCTTTTCAAATTTGAAATCCATTCTTGCAATTTCATACCACTTGCCAAGATACCTATCTTTTTGAAATGGCTTTACAGCGGTTGCTCCTTTTGGAATAGAAACGCTGCAGCTCTCCATACTAACTACAATAACGGCAAGAGATGCAGCCAGGATTGCATGTTTATAATTTATCTTCATATATGCGATTTAAACAACGGAGAACAGATGCAAACCATAAAAGTTTTGCTTTAGCGCTGTAACTTGCATTACTGCATGGTTAGCACTGACAGTCTGGATACTTTTACAATCAAACTGGATATAAACTAGCTGTTCGAGATGTTCCGTAGGGCATCGAACTAAATATAATTTCGGATTTTTAATCCGATAGAATAAAACCTTGTCTTGTTTAAGTATTTACAAGTTCTGTGCTCACTCAAATCTAAAGGAGAAAAAATATACTCCATCCGGAAATCATGCCAACAAAAAAGCCTCCAACTTTCGTTGAAGGCTTCTGTGATCCCGCTGGGATTCGAACCCAGGACCACTACATTAAAAGTGTAATGCTCTACCAGCTGAGCTACGGAATCTACTTTAATTTAATTGACCTAAGCCCTTTGTTTTAAAGTGGTGCAAATATAGGGTTCTTCACTATTTCATGCAAATAAAAATTATTTAAATGTGCTAACTATATTGATTTATAGAAAGATTAAATGTTCATTGCATGAAATGAGCGTGAAACATGGTTTTAGAGAGCGCATATTGCGCTAAATGAAATCGCCTTCCATGCTTAATAATGATTATCAATATTCTACTGCTTTCACATAAATTTATATTATAAAGACTTAAGAAGCATGTATTTTGAATAAAATTAATTAATGATGCCTCAAAATGGCGTAGTAAATTTAAATGTGAGTTTAATTGTTCATCTTAAGGTTAAATATGCTTGTATGTGTCTTTAATTTGTACGGATTTATACGTCATTTAATCTAATTGGCAAAAATTTTCTGTCATTATTTTATATTTTCTTATGAATATTAAATCACGCAAACGTTTGATGTAAAAAATGCTGGAATAATTTCTTAGTTTGGCAAAATCAACTCAACCAAACTATATTTTTATGTCAAATATTTCAAGCTCCGCACAAAATAGAGGTCCGAAGCCCTTAGTTGTTATTTGTGCCTTGTTCTTTATCTTCGGATTTGTAACCTGGGCAAATGGAACGCTTATACCATTTTTCAAACTTTCCTTTGGGTTATCAGATATTCAAGCCTTTTTAGTCACCTTTGCTTCTTACATGGCATATTTTTTTCTTGCCCTTCCATCATCATGGATATTAAAAAAGGTAGGATTTAAAAACGGCATTATTTTAGGCTTAGTTGTTTTGGCGCTTGGTTCTTTAATATTTATTCCGGCGGCACAAAGCAGAACCTTCGGACTATTCTTAACCGGAATTTTTGTTCAAGGTGCAGCATTGGCATTATTGCAAACAGCATCTAATCCCTACTTAACCATTATCGGTCCAATAGAAAGTGCCGCAAAGCGGATAAGTATTGCCGGTATCTGTAATAAATTTGCCGGAATTATTGTGCCATTCATCATGGGAACCTTGTTCTTAAAAAATGCTTCAGCTATCGAAAAGAAGATTGAAGTTGCCACTGGTTTAGCTAAAGAACAATTATTGAATGATGTTTTAGGCAGGGTAAATATGCCTTACATTGTATTGGCAATATTATTTTCTTTATTCGCGTTGCTTATCAAATTTACCGATTTACCCGAGGTACATGTTGAAGAGGATGTAGTGGCCGAAGATGGTGGCGGAGTGGTTAAGCACAAAAGCATATTTCAGTTTCCGCATTTGTTTTTAGGTGCCTTTTGTATTTTCGTTTATGTTGCGGCAGAAGTCATGGCCGGCGATATTATTGGCGTTTATGGTAAGGCTTTAGGTATCAGTGCAGATGTGAGTAAATATTTCACATCGCTTACGTTGGGTGGTATGTTACTGGGCTACATCATTGGTATTATTGCTATTCCCAAATATATTTCTCAGCAATTCGCTTTGCGAATTTGTGCAATTTTAGGTTTAATTTTTACCCTAATTGCCTATTTAACATCAGGTTATGTATCTATTATTTTTATTGCATTGTTGGGGCTGGCTAATTCGTTAATGTGGCCTGCAATTTTTCCGCTAGGCATCAGTCACTTGGGTAAATTTACAAAAACCGGTTCTGCAATTATGGTTATGGGTATTGCTGGGGGTGCAATCTGGCCATTATTATATGCTTTTATTAAAGATGAATTAGGGTTAGACTTTCAGCTAGCTTATTTCGTAACGGTATTGCCTTGTTATTTGTACATTTTATATTTTGCGGTTAAGGGGCATAAGGTTGGATTAAATATTAAGTAGGTGCTTCGACTACGCTCGGAATGACATTGAGCGAAGTATTTCGAGAAGATCAGCATGACAAACATTGCCGTTATTGCTTTGCCGATTTTTCATCATTTTAAAGAGCTTCTTCGACCAGGTTCAGAATGACGGTGAGTTAGATATTTCTATACAAGCAAGATGATACAGTTTGCTGGCATGACATATAACTTACCGTCATTGCGAAGCCGATTTTTCATCGTTTGAAGCAATCTCATCTGGGAAGACATTAAGCAGATCTTTCTTATCCGAGTTATTTTCGCTTATTTTGCCAGCAAATTACAATAAATCAATTCCGAATGAATAAAGCCATTTTTTTAGACCGTGATGGTGTTCTAAATCACGAAATATACGATTACATCTGCCGAGTGGAGGATTTCAAAATTCTGGATTATCAAATTCCCGTTTTAAAGAGATTTTACGATGAAGGTTATTTGCTGATTGTGATTACTAACCAGGGCGGCATTGCTTTAAAACGTTATTCGGAGCAGGAATTGGCAATTATGCATCAAATGCTTAGAAATGCTTTTGTAGCTAAAGGTGCTGATATTGCTGGCTTTTATTATTGTCCGCACCACCCAACTGTTGGTGGCGAATGTAAATGTCGTAAACCTAAATCAGGAATGATTTTAGATGCAATAGATATGTACGATATCGATCCGGCTTTATCTGTAATGATTGGTGATAAACCCCGCGATGTTGAAGCGGCTAATGGGGCAGGAGTAAAAGGGATTTTAATCGAGCCGGATGAGCAAATAAATTATGAAAAGATAAAAGCTGTTCTAAACAGTTAGTTTTTCAGATTTTTGTTTTATTGGTTCATTTTGAGTAAGTTAGAGGATTGTTTTACCCTAATTAAACCTCTTATGTATCAACAAAAAACAATTCTATACACCTTGTTTTTGGCAATTGGTGTAATTTCTTGTAACAATCCAGAAAAATCAGTCAGAACTCCAAAAGAATATTCAAGCGAACAACTTCGCAATAATATTGCCATAGAAGGTGCCGGAATCAGTGTAAACGATTCGAGCATTTTAGTAAGCAATAACGCTTCAGGGATTTTTAATGTACAGGAAATAAACCTGACGGATACATCTGCGAAGGTACTTACAAAATCCACAAAGGAATCTAATTTTGCGATTGATTATCTGCCTGATGGCAAGCATTTTTTTTATTCTTCTGATAAGGGCGGCGATGAAAATAGTCACATTTTTGTAGCGTCTAAAACGGATTCTATAGTTAAAGATATAACGCCATGGGCAGGAAGCAGTAACTCTTTTTTCGGCTGGAATAGTGATAAAACCAACATCTATATATTAAGCAATAAACGCGATAAGAAATTCTTTGATTTATGGAAAATTAGCATAGCCGATTGGAAACCAACAATGATTTATCAAAATGAAACAGGTGATGAACCTGGCTCCATCAGCAATAACGAAAAATATATTGCCTTAACTAAAACCATCACTACAGACAAGAATGAGCTTTACCTATTGGATTTAGCAACAAAGAAGAAAACGTCAATAAGTAACAATTCCGAATCAACATGGAGAGCGCAAGGATTTGAAAAAGATGATGCATCTTTTTACTATTTAACTAACGATTCTAGCGATTATACTTATGTGGTGAAGTATGATTTGGCTAATAATAAAAGAACAAAGTTATACTCCACAGATTGGGATGTTGACGGGTTTTATCTAAGTAAAAACGGCAAATATCATACTGTATTCATCAATGAAGATGGTAAAAACAAGGTTTTGCTTTTTGACCATGCCTCCAATAAAACAATCGACTTTCCTAAAATTGAGGATGGTGATGTATTGGATTTAATTTATTCTGACAGTGAAAAAAATATTTTGCTCACCGTTGGCAGCAGTACAAGTCCTTCAAATTTATACCTATACAATACCGAATCAAAATCATTAAAACAGCTTACAAAAACACTAAATAAAAATATTGATGAGCAAGATTTGGTTAAGGCAGAGGTTGTACGTTTTAAATCCTTCGATGGCAAAGAAATTCCGGCAATTTATTACAAGCCATTAAATGCTGAAGAAAATCATAAAGTTCCGGCTTTGGTTTATGCCCATGGTGGTCCGGGTGGACAAAGTAGGGTAGGTTTTAGCAATTCGATTCAGTTTTTGGTTAATCATGGTTATGCTGTTTTACTTGTTAACAATCGCGGTAGCAGTGGTTATGGCAAAGCTTTCTATAAATTGGATAATAAAGATCATGGTAATGGAGATTTGAAAGATTTTATCTGGGGTAAAAAATGGCTTGCGGAACAAAATTATATCGACACTGCTTCGATTGGAATAATGGGTGGAAGCTATGGTGGAAATATCGTTCTTAATGCGCTAACTATTCATCCCAATGAGTTTAAAGTTGGTGTAGATTTATTTGGCGTTGCTAACTGGTTGCGTACTTTAAAAAGTATTCCGCCATATTGGGAGGCTTTTAAAAAAGCTTTATACGATGAATTAGGTGATCCGAACACGGCAGACAGTGTTCGTTTGAAAACAATTTCACCTGTATTTAATTATCAAAAAATTAAAAAACCATTAATTGTTTTTCAAGGTGTTAACGATGTTCGTGTTTTAAAGGCAGAAAGCGATGAAATTGTAGCAGGTGTAGAGAAAAATGGTATTCCTGTAGAATATGTTTTATTCCCGGATGAAGGACATGGTTTTGTTAAAAAAGAAAACCTGATAGCTACAGATAATAAAACTTTGGCATTCTTGCAGAAATATTTGTATCCGAAAAAATAAGTATGGTTATAACAAGAAAAAGTCCTGAACGTTCAATTTCAGGACTTTTATTATTTTAAGACGCTCGACTCAAAACTTATTTTCCAGCTGCTTTTGCGTGGTCTGCTAAGAAAGTAGCTAAGCCGCTATCGGTTAATGGATGTTTTAGCAAGCCAACAATTGCTGCTAAAGGCGCAGTAATAACATCTGCACCTAATTTTGCACAATTTACAATGTGTAATGGTCCGCGGATTGATGCCGCTAAAATTTGAGTTTCGTATCCGTAATTATCAAAAATTGTTCTAATGTCTTCGATTAGAACCAAGCCATCGCTAGAAATATCATCTAAACGGCCTAAAAATGGAGAAACATAAGTTGCGCCAGCCTTAGCCGCTAATAAAGCTTGTCCGGCAGAGAAAATTAAAGTACAATTAGTTTTAATACCTTTTGAAGAAAAATATTTAATTGCTTTAACGCCGTCTTTAATCATTGGTACTTTAACAACAATTTTCGGGTTAAGCGCTGCTAGTGCTTCACCTTCCTTAACGATTTCATCATAAGTGGTTGAAATTACTTCTGCACTTACATTATCATCAACGATATCGCAAATTGCTTTATAATGATTGATTACGTTTTGGTCGCCTGTGATACCTTCTTTAGCCATTAAGCTAGGGTTGGTGGTTACGCCATCTAAAATACCTAAATCCTGAGCTTCTTTAATCTGATCAAGATTTGCTGTGTCGATAAAAAATTTCATGTTTATAAATTCTTAAATATTTGAGTTTTATAAGATTTAAACCCTGAAGAATTTAATTCCCCCTTCAGAGTTTACTCCGATTTTATATCGGAGGGATTAAGGGAAAAGAAAAAAATGGGCAAGCAACTTCTATCGCACCGCTACAACCTTCTACCCTTGCTATGTTCCCATCCTGGGGGAGTTCAAAGGGAGCTGGTCGTAAAAGACTTGCCCGGCACAAAGGTAGAAAAAGATGTGGTTTTGCAAAACCCATTTATTTAATTTTTTAGTCATTTAAGCTATAACGCTGATTAGTAATTTAATAAAGTTTTAATAGGTAGTAAAACTTATGTACATACTAAGGAACCATTATATATATCATGGCAATTCAATTGTTATTATGGATAAAGGAAAGAGGGGCTTACAAATATTATTAACTATAAGAAAACGGTTGTCAGTCAGAGCTTGTCGAAGATCTTGTAACGGTTGAAATAGCAAAAAAATAAGGTCATTCGGCAAGCTCAAGAAGACAATTTCTTTGTTTTTCCATCAGTTAATGATATTTAGTTTCGTCATTTCTACCTTCGCAGAGAAATAAGAAGTGTTCAGCGAAGATAAATCTTGTAAATTATTTTTAGGCTTAATCGAAAATATCTCTGTCATTGCAAATGAATGTTTGTGATGTCATTAAAATATATAATCCAAAGTTTAATTAAACATTATATGTATTCATTTATAAATACATAATTTATATATAAAATATTTATTTAATCGATTTACTAAACATTACACCTTAAAAGTTAGTTAAAAAGCCAATATTATTCATTTATAAATATTACAATTAAAGTGTTTTATTGTTGTTGATATTGTATTTTAACTTCAATTTATTGTATAAGAACTAAAATTATTCTAAAAATCGTATCAACTCTATAATTTGCAATTCATTTTTTTTAACTTAGTGTTTCCTATACACTAACAACTAACGAGCAAAGAATGGAACCAAACAGTGGATTGTATAATGCACAATTCGAACACGATGCCTGCGGTATCGGGTTTGTTGCGCATGTGAAAGGGCGAAAATCGCATCAAATCATCTCCGATGCGCTTACTATTTTAGAAAATCTAGATCATAGAGGGGCAAGTGGAGCAGAACCAAACACAGGCGATGGCGCCGGAATCATGATTCAGATTCCTCACGAATTTTTTTATGATGAATGTTTAAAAGCTGGCTTTAGCTTACCAGAAACCAATAATTATGGTGTTGGCATGTTATTTATGCCGAAGGATATTCGTTCGAGAGAAGAATGCAGAGAACTTATTTACCGTGCTGCTGAAAAACTCGGACTCGAAATTTTAGGTTTTAGAAAGGTTGATGTAGATACCACCGATATTGGCAGTATGGCATTATCTGTTGAGCCTGAAATTGAGCAGGTTTTTATCGCCAGACCATACGCGGTAAATCCTGGTGCCGATTTCGAACGCAAGCTATACATCTTTAAAAACTACCTGATTAAACTTATTGTAAATACAGTTCACGGTGGTAAAGATTTTTACATTGTTTCCCTTTCTGCACAAACCATTATTTATAAAGGCCAGCTTACTTCTTTGCAAGTTCGTACCTATTTTAAAGATTTAACTGATAAACGTGTGGTTTCGGCTTTAGGCTTGGTACACTCACGTTTTGCAACCAATACTTTCCCATCTTGGAGATTAGCTCAACCTTTCCGTTTTATTGCTCACAATGGAGAGATTAATACCTTACAAGGGAACTTAAACTGGTTTAGGGCTGGTGTTAAATCTTTTGCTTCGGCATATTTTACGCCAGAAGAACTGGATATGTTATTACCCGTTATCGACGAAACGAATTCGGATTCGGGTTGTTTAGATAACGTTATTGAGTTATTATTGCATGCAGGCAGAACCTTGCCACATGTTTTAATGATGTTAGTACCAGAAGCCTGGGATGGTAATGAAGATATGGACCCAATGAAAAAGGCTTTCTATGAATTCCATGCAACTTTAATGGAGCCTTGGGATGGACCAGCAGCAATTGCCTTTACAGATGGTAAATTGATCGGTGCAACCTTAGATAGAAACGGTTTACGTCCTTCTCGTTATGCCATTACGTCTGATGATCGTGTTATCATGGGGTCAGAGGCCGGCGCATTGGCTATCGACCAAAGTACAATTATAGAAAAAGGTAGATTAACGCCCGGCAAAATGTTCGTTGTGGATATGGAGCAGGGCAGAATCATCAGCGATGAAGAAATTAAAACGCAGGTTTGCAGTAAAAGTCCTTATGCAGATTGGATTAACCAATATCAAATTCGCTTAGAGGAATTGCCTGAGCCGCGTGTAATGTTTACCGGGCTTTCGGAAGAATCTATTTTTAAATATCAGCAGGTTTTTGGTTACAGCAGAGAAGATATCGATTTGCTTTTAAAACCAATGGCTATTGATGCCAAAGAGCCAATTGGTTCGATGGGAACTGATACACCCTTAGCGATTTTATCAAAACGTCCGCAACATTTATCAAATTATTTTAAACAACTATTTGCGCAGGTAACCAACCCGCCAATCGATCCGATTAGGGAAAAAGTGGTGATGAGTTTGGCTAGTTTTATGGGTAGCAATGGTAATCTTTTGGAAGAAAACCCTTTGCAATCGCATTGCGTAGCTATAAAACATCCAATATTAACCAATCAGGAATTAGAGAAATTAAGAAGTATCGATACAGGTGTTTTTCAGGCTAAAACATTACAAACCTATTTTAGAGCTGATGGAAAACCTGGTGCTATGGCGAAGGCTTTGGATAGACTTTGCCGTTACGCGGTTGATGCTGTTGAAGATGGTTTTCAGGTTATCGTATTAACAGATAGGGCAATCGATTCGGAACATGCTGCAATGCCTTCTTTGTTGGCGGTTTCTGCAGTTCACCATCATTTAATCCGTAAAGGTTATCGTGGTGCGGTTGGTATTGTAATCGAAGCTGGCGATATCTGGGAAGTTCATCACTTTGCAACTTTACTAGGTTTTGGTGTTACGGCAATCAATCCTTACCTGGCTTTAGAAACGATAAATGGTTTTCAGGCAGAGTCTGGTTTATCCGCAGAAAAACTAACTAAAAATTATATTTACGCTGTGAATGCAGGATTGCTTAAAATCTTCTCAAAGATGGGTATTTCGACCTTACAGTCGTATCAAGGCGCACAGATTTTTGAAATTCTGGGCTTAAATAAACAGGTTGTAAATACGTATTTTACAGGAGCTGTTTCTCGCGTTGGTGGTTTAGGTTTGGATGAAATTGCAAAAGAAACTCTAATTAAACATCACCGTAGTTTTGGTCCGGCAACACAAACAGAAAACTTATTACCAGCCGGTGGAACTTATAAATTCCGC
The DNA here is from genome assembly GCF_920984695.1 of Pedobacter sp. Leaf132. Lineage (NCBI taxonomy): Bacteria > Pseudomonadati > Bacteroidota > Sphingobacteriia > Sphingobacteriales > Sphingobacteriaceae > Pedobacter > Pedobacter sp. Leaf132. The sequence continues at coordinate 345,606 of NZ_CAKLBO010000002.1, forward strand.
AGAAAAGGTGAAGCGCATTTGTTTAACCCGCAAACCATCCATCTATTGCAAAATGCAACCCGTAGAAATGACTACAATGTATTTAAGCAATATTCGAAATTAGTAAATGAGCAAACGCAGCAGGCTTATACCATTCGTGGATTGTTTGAATTTAATTATACCAGAACTCCGGTTCCATTAAATGAAGTTGAATCTACAGAATCAATTTTGAAAAGATTTGCAACAGGGGCGATGTCTTTCGGTTCAATCTCTCACGAAGCACATTCTACTTTAGCTATCGCGATGAATCGTATTGGCGGAAAAAGTAATACTGGTGAAGGCGGTGAGGATGAAATGCGTTATACAAAATTGCCAAATGGCGATAGTATGCGTTCGGCAATTAAACAAGTTGCTTCAGCACGTTTTGGCGTAACCAGTTATTATTTAACAAATGCTGATGAGTTACAGATTAAAATGGCTCAGGGGGCAAAACCAGGAGAAGGTGGACAATTACCTGGCGATAAAGTTGATGATTGGATTGCAAAAGTTCGTCACTCAACGCCAGGTGTAGGTTTAATTTCGCCTCCACCACACCACGATATTTATTCTATTGAGGATTTAGCACAGCTGATATACGATTTGAAAAATGCAAACCGAGCAGCTAGAATCAATGTTAAATTAGTTTCTAAAGCTGGTGTTGGTACAATTGCCGCCGGAGTTGCTAAAGCACATGCTGATGTAATTTTGGTTTCAGGCTTTGATGGTGGAACTGGTGCATCACCTTTAACATCTATCCAGCATGCAGGTTTACCATGGGAATTAGGCTTAGCAGAAGCACATCAAACTTTAGTTAAAAATAGATTACGTAACAGAATCGTTTTACAAACTGATGGTCAGTTAAAAACAGGTAGAGATATTGCCATTGCGGCTTTATTAGGTGCCGAAGAATGGGGTGTAGCAACGGCTGCCTTAGTAACCGCGGGTTGTATAATGATGCGTAAGTGTCATTTAAATACTTGCCCGGTTGGTGTGGCAACGCAAGATCCTGAATTAAGAAAGTTATTTAGCGGCGATGCAGACCATGTGGTTAATCTATTCCATTTCCTTGCTGAAGAACTACGTGAGATAATGGCTGAGCTAGGTTTTAGAACGATACATGAAATGGTTGGCCAGGCTGATATTTTAAAAGTGCGTGAATTGCCGGAAGAAGATTGGAAGTTAAAACACTTAGATTTATCTGCAATTCTTTTTAAAGCTGAAGATAACGAACTTCCTTTATACAACACTGAACAGCAAGATCATGGTTTAGAACATGTTTTAGATCATCAATTAATTGCCGCAGCTCAACCTGCAATACAAAATAATGAGCCTGTTTTTGCAAGCTTCAATGTCAAAAACACCGACCGTTCTTTGGGTACAATGTTATCTAACGAAATATCCAAAGTACATTTAAGCGCAGGCCTGCCTCCAGATACCATCAATTTTAAATTTGTTGGTTCTGCAGGTCAAAGTTTTGGTGCTTTCAATACGCGTGGGGTTACTCTATCATTAGAAGGCGAAGCAAACGATTACGTTGGGAAAGGATTATCAGGCGCTCGCTTAGCCATTTATCCTTTTGCGAATTCAACATTTATACCAGAGCAAAATATAATTATAGGAAATGTTGCGCTTTACGGAGCAACCTCAGGTGAGTTATTTGCAAGAGGAAAAGCAGGCGAACGTTTTGCTGTTCGTAATTCTGGTGCAACTGCGGTTGTAGAAGGTGTAGGCGACCATGGTTGTGAATACATGACGGGCGGAGAAGTTTTAATTCTTGGTGATACCGGAAGCAACTTCGCTGCAGGTATGAGCGGCGGTGTAGCCTGGATATACGATGCAAACAAAACTTTCTCAAGAAAGTGTAATAAAGAAATGGTTGATCTTGACCCATTACAAGCTGAAGATGAAGAGCGAATATTAGCTTTATTAAAAACGCATATCAGACTGACAGATAGTAAGGTTGCGGAATTTATTTTAAGTGATTGGAAAACACAATCGAGTCATTTTGTTAAAGTATTCCCTAAAGAATATAAAGCAGTATTAGCAAAACGTAATCAACAGGTAAAAACACACTAGTCATGGGAAAAGTAACAGGATTTCAAGAATACGATAGAGTTGCGCCCACTAGAGAAGAGGCTTCAACTCGTGTTAAACATTATGGTGAATTTTTAAATGAATTGCCATCATCAGAATTAAACAGACAAGCTGCCCGTTGTATGGATTGCGGCGTTCCATTCTGTCAGTCGGGTTGCCCTTTGGGTAACGTGATACCAGAATTTAATGATGCCGTTTATCAAGGCAAGTGGGAGCAAGCAGCAGATATTTTATTAAGTACAAACAATTTCCCGGAGTTTACCGGAAGAATTTGTCCGGCACCATGCGAATCGGCCTGTGTATTAGGAATAAATCGTCCGCCGGTTTCTATTGAGGAAATTGAAAAACACATTATTGAAATTGCATTCGAAAAAGGCTACATCAAGGCAAAGGCACCATTAATCCGTACAGGTAAAAAAGTTGCAGTTATTGGTTCAGGCCCGGCCGGAATGGCTGCCGCAGCGCAACTAAACAAAGCCGGACATGAGGTTACAGTTTTTGAACGCGATGATGCACCAGGCGGTTTATTGCGTTATGGCATTCCTGATTTTAAGCTTCAAAAAAACGTGGTAGATCGCCGTGTGGATTTGATGAAAGACGAAGGCATCATTTTTAAATGCAATGCAAATGTTGGTGAGAATATAGAAATCAGCACTTTGTTAAGAGATTTTAATGCAATTGTCTTAGCCGGTGGTTCTACTATTCCAAGAGATTTACCTATCCCGGGAAGGGAAGCAAAAGGTGTACATTACGCAATGGATTTCTTAAAACAACAAAACAAACGCGTAGCCAGCAGAGAAGTTTTATCTGAAGATATTATGGCAACAGGCAAAAACGTAATTGTTATTGGTGGTGGTGATACAGGTTCTGATTGTATCGGAACATCAAATCGCCACGGTGCAAAATCGGTAACCCAATTTGAAATTATGCCTATGCCACCACAGGCAAGAACCGAAAATATGCCATGGCCTAATTATGCAATGTTATTGAAAAATACTTCTTCGCATGAGGAAGGTGCCCAAAGAGCCTGGTCGGTAAATACTAAAAACTTTATAGCCGATGAAAACGGAAATCTAAAGGCGCTAAAAGTTGTAGATGTTGAGTGGGAAATTGATGCGAACGGCAGACCCGTAACCTTTAAAGAAGTTGCTGGCAGTGAGAGAGATTTGCCTTGCGAATTGGTTTTACTTGCAATGGGTTTTTTACATCCGCAAAAAGAAGGTTTAATTGAAAAATTAGGTGTAGAATTGGATAACAGAGGAAATGTTAAAGCTTCTGAGCATAACTATCAAACCAATATTGGTAAAATATTTGCCGCTGGTGATGTTCGCCGTGGACAATCGTTAGTAGTATGGGCAATCTCTGAGGGAAGAGAGGCCGCACGTAAAGTAGATGAATACTTAATGGGTAAAACCAAACTACCATCAAAAGATGCCATTGCTTACGCATAATTTAAAATTAAATAATTCAAAATCTGAAAGGCTGCATTTATTGCAGTCTTTTTTGGTTATTGAAAGATTTATCTTGTTGAATTGTTTTATTTCTTACTTTTAAAAGGTCTTCCGACAAGCTCAGGATGACAAGGTGAGTGCAGCAGTGAAGGTTTAAAGAGATAAAGCTAATTTAATAAAGATTTATGCGCAAGTTGTTGCAACGTTTATTGAGTAATTGGGTAATTCGCATGTCGAATAAGTTTGGTTCCAGACCAAATGCAACCAGAATAAATGAAGCATTGACTAAGCTTTATCAAAAAATAAATAGTGGTGATGGCAAAAGAGGACTGATATTTAACGCTGATGGTAATCAGAAATATATTATCTTTTCTGATCAGCATAAAGGAGCAAGAGATTTTGCAGATGATTTTGCCCTTGCTGAGAAAAATTACCTTAAGGCTTTAGAATTCTATAATCAGGAAGGTTTCCATTATTTGAATTTGGGAGATAGTGAAGAACTTTGGGAAAATTTAATGGAATCTGTTATTAAGCACAACCAGAAAACATTTGATTTGGAAAGAAAGTTTATAGAAAGAAATGCTTTCACGAAAATATTTGGCAACCATGATTTGTATTGGGATAATGATCCATTATCATCCTTCAATCTGAACCGTATTTATGGCCAAAGCATTCGGATTTATGAAGGCGCAATTTTACGATTTAATATAGAAGATAAAAATTTAGATATTTTCTTAACCCACGGCCACCAGGGAGATTTGCAGAGTGATGGAAACTGGTTTAGCAAATGGTTTGTTAGCACAATATGGGCGCCTTTTCAATCCTATTTAAAAATTAATCCAAATACGCCAGCTTATGATAATCAGCTTAAAACAGTTCATAACGCGTTGATGTACAATTGGGTAGAAAAGGAAAATAATGTAGCTTTAATTACTGGTCATACCCATCAACCGGTTTTTGCTTCGTTAACACATCTGGAAAGGCTTTACTACAAAATTCAATTTGCTGAGCAGCAAAAAAATGAGGCAGAAACAGCCTTATTAAAAGGTGAACTTAACAAACTCATTGGTAAAGGCGAAGAAATGCCGGCGCTTAAAAAATACAAATCTGCTTATTTTAGTACAGGTTGCTGTTGTTTTAACGATGGGGATATTACCGGAATTGAAATCGAAAATGGTTTAGTTAGATTAATAAAATGGTCGTACAAAAACCGAACAGATTCTGAACGGATTGTTTTAGAAGAAATGAAATTAAATGTGCTTGTAAACCTAACTTAATTACCTTAAAGGTATTTCGACATGGAAGGTTGTGCCTTTATCTTTTCCTGCACTTTCTGCCCAAAGTTTTCCTTTATGTAATTCAAAAATTGTTCGGGCAAGTAGTAAACCTAATCCTTCTGAACTTTGAAGTTGTTTTGGGGAATTATTAAAATTCGCAAATTTTATAAAAAGCTTTTCTAAATCGCCTTCTTCAATACCAACGCCTTTATCTATAATTGAAATATTAAGAATATTTTCTGAAAGTGAACAAATTAAATGAATTTCTGCTCCCGAGTTCGAAAACTTGATGGCGTTTTTAATCAGGGCTTCAATAGCCAAATATAATTTTTCTTCATCGCCATAAACTTCTATAACTTCAGGTGCATCTATTTTTAATAGTAAAATTCTTTTATTCAGTCTTTCTCCAAAATCATTTGAAATTTTATTCAGTAAACTTTTAAAATCAACCTTTCCTTTTTGAAGTTTTACCGCTGCATTTTCGCTTCTTGCCGTACTTACAATATGGTTTAAGCTTTCTACAATGTTCTTCGATTGTGCGTTTATTTTTCCCGCAATCATTTTGCTACGCTCATCCAAGCCAGGCATTCTGCCAATCAACTCAGATTGAAGGGAAATGGTAGTCATTGGATTTTTTAAATCATGCACAAGCATATTCACTCGGTTATCCTGTGTGCGCATTGTCGTACGCATGGCAAATCTGTTTTCTAATTTATCGATAACCAAACCGGCAAGCATTTTAAGCATCTCAATTTGTTTTTGAGTAGGCTCAATTTTCTGGTGGCTAGTTACATGTATTGTACCCACTATAAAGCCTTCAGGCGTAATTAATGGCGCAGCAATAAAAAATGGAACTAAAATATTATCCTTAACTATTGTTACATCAGTGTTCTGAATTACTTTTCTACAAAGTTCATCTACATTATCAAATTTTTGTGAAGCTGAGGCTTTGTAAAAAACGTTTTCTTCATCAACAAAAGAAATGGCTGCATTTTCACTTTCAAAAATATTGGCAGCTAAATTTGCTATTGTATTAAAAGCTAATTCTGGTTTCGTATCTAAAATCTCGTAACGAGCTAACTTTTTCAAGCGATTATTTTCTTTATTCAGTACGTTAGTTTCAGAAATTTCAGTTTCAGACATATAAATAGAATATTTTAAAAATTTTAAAGTTAAATATTATTATCACATTGTGATTATTTATTATTAGAACCACATTATCAGCAAAACAAATGAAACAATTATAGCTAAAAATTAGTTACTAAATATTGTAGAAATAGATGAAGATTTTGTCTTAATTTATCGCTAATAAACACATAAAAATGAGATTACACATAGAACGAAAACCGGTTAAAGTTAACCCTGATACAAAAAGAGTAATTGCCCGTTTCTTTTTTAACGGAGAAGAACGAGCTTTGGAAGTCATTAAAAAAGTGCTGCAGTTTTCTGATGAGAAAGTTTTTTCTTTAGTGTCGCCAATATTGCAAGAGTATTCTAAAAGGCACAGAAATATTACTAAAATACTAAACAGGCATTGTAAAAAGCTTAAAAAACAGCTTACCGCCTTAAACGTAGATTTAGAAGATTTACATCCTTACACCAAGTTATTAATCGGAGCTTACTTTACACATGAATATTCAATCGAATCGGCAGCTTTTTTTAATCCAAGTATTATAGATGATCCTGACCAAACTGATTTAGTAGAAGGTGAAAAACGTGTTATAATCAGCTTCAGGGCTGTAGGTGAAGGACATATATCTTCTATTGTTTTCAGACGTGCTTTAATTGATGCGAAAAATAACATATCTGTTTTACCGGTAGGTAATTATGTTGATGAAGCTGAAGTAATTCGCAATGCAATTTACGTTAAAAAAATGTTCTTGAAAAAGGCTGCTTATGCACAAATCGACCCTTCGGTTTTGGAAGAAATGGAAAGCAAGCTCGACGATAAATTTGAGTACACCAGTTTGAGTAACATCATCAAAGATTCAAAAATTTTACATCAGGATAATCAGAACAGACTTATAGAGTACGATAAAGTGCTTTGGCTCTCTGATACTTACCATACCATCAGCTTTTCGAAAGATACCGATTTATCTGACAGGGTAATTTTCCCGATTTCTGAATTTGAAAGAAAAGGAATTGAAGATGCCAGATTTGTAAAATTTATTAAAGATGATGGAAAAGTGGTTTATTATGCTACTTATACAGCTTTTGATGGTTCTTTAATTATACCAAAACTGGTTCAAACCGAAGATTTTTACGAGTTTAAGGTAATTCCTTTGTATGGCGATGGTGCACAGAACAAAAATTTAGCCTTATTTCCTAGGAAAATTAAAGGCAAATATGTGATGATGAGTAGGATAGACGGATGGAATAATTATCTGATGTTTTCAGACAAGATTAACGTATGGGAAAATCCAATTTTATTAAAACAGCCACGTTACGATTGGGATTTGGTGCAGGTAGGTAACTGTGGTTCGCCCATAGAAACAGATAAAGGGTGGCTTTTAATGACACATGGTGTAGGGCCAATGCGTAGATATTGCATTGGTGTTAGATTGCTTGATTTAGAAGATCCGACAAAAGAAATTGGCCATTTAAAAGAACCATTAATTATTCCTAACGGAGATGAACGCGAAGGTTATGTACCTAATGTAGTGTATTCTTGCGGTTCAATTATCAGCAATGGCGAATTGATTATTCCTTACGGATTATCAGATTACAGCTCAACCTTTGCAACGGTTAATTTAGAATTGCTTTTGAACAAATTGTTGGAGAATAATGCAGAAGAATAATCATAGGGTAATAAATAGTTTTTTTTCTTAAAATTTGTGTAAGTATTAGTTCTCCGATACTTTCCTGTTCATTGCAAAGTTCAGAATAACATTGTGCAAAAAGTCTTAACCGTACTTATGAGCATAAAAAACTTCTTAAAACAAAAAGCCGGATTTTTTTAAAATCCGGCTTTTTGCATTCAAAATATATTCATTAACAAACTTTCTCTGCATCAACTAAAGGAGAGGAAAGGGTTTGAAATTCAATCTCTGCGGCCTTTAGCACCGTTAAGTGAGATATGAAATAAGCTAAAGTACTTTCAGCGCCCTGGTTTCTGTTTACACTATTAAATTGCAGACCATCTGCACAACCATGTGTTTCAAAATCATACAAAGGAATATGTAGGCTGTTTCTACCTAAAAACCACTCATAGCTGATGTGCATCAAATTCAAATATTTATTATCACGTGTAATTTCAAAGGCTTTGTGATAGAGTAAAACCATCGCCATCGTTTCTAATGCCTGCTGATCGTAAACCGGGTTTTTGCCATGTTTCTTCATCCAACCAGCATTTCCAACCGGATTTAAGTATCCGTTTTCAAAAGAAAAACTATTTAGAAATTCTATTGATTCCATCGCAATCTCTAAAGATTCTAAATTTCCGGTTACCTCGTAATGACTTAATAAGGCCAATGGCAAAATCGCATTATCGTAGGTTAAAATATCTTCAAACCAATGCCATTTGTCTTCTTTATTTTTACGGTAAGCATCAACCAGAACAGCTGATAAACGATTTATTTCCTCAATTAAAAGTTCATCACCATCGTGTGCCTTTAGATAATAGCTTACCCCAATAATTGTATTTGCTATAGAACGGATATATTTTAAATCTTTAAAGTGCCGAACAGAATTTGAGAAAAGCTCACGTCCAAATTCCCGGTATGAATTATTTGGTGCTGCACAAATTAAATAACCTAACGACCAAACCGTTCTTCCAAAAGAATCTTCAGAGCCAACTTCATCTAAATAATTCCTGTTGAAACTTAGGAAATTTCTAAAATTACCGTCTTCCAATTGCATGTATTGAATAAAACTCAAATACACAGGCATCAGCTTCAATGCTTTTTTATTTTTATCTTGTTCGTAAGCTAATAGTACCAATATCAAAGCCCTGGCGTTATCATCAATGCAATAACCTTCTTTTAAATTCGGTATTCCAAATTTTGCGTGTTGAATTATGCCTGTATCGTCTGTTAGCAATTCGATATGGCTCAAATTTAAGGCAGGCATACGTTCAACATCAATTATCGGCGGTATTTCTCTCTTAGGTTTTGATACTGAGCTAATCGCTTCATTTAAAGTATTGATATAAGTATTTCCAATTTCAGGCCATCTCAATTTTAAACCGTAACGGTATGCATTCTCTTTAAGTTTTATATGATTTTGCTCATTTTCTAATAAATCATTTACAATTGTTGCCAATTGTTCATCGTTTTTAAAATCAAAAATCTTTCCTCTATCATCCGCAAGCAACTCTTGTGCATGCCAGTATGGTGTGGAGATAACTGCGGCACCTGCACCAACGGCATAAGATAATGTTCCACTTGTTATTTGTGCCTCATTTAAGTAAGGGGTAATGTATAAATAGCAAGCTGTTAAATATTGATGTAATTCAGACTCTGATACAAACTTATTTACAAAGGCGATATTATTCTCTACGCCAAGTTTCTTCGCTAAATATTTTAAGCTATCGCGATATTCTTCACCGTTATGTTTTACAACACCCGGATGGGTATTACCTAAAATTACATATAATACTTCAGGGCGTTTTTTTACAATAGATGGTAAAGCTTTTACAACGGTTTCTAACCCTTTATTTCTGCTGATTAAACCAAACGTAAATAACACCTTTCTACCTTTAAATAAATCAGTTTGTAGCAACTCATTATCCACTGATGGCTCCAAATCAGGTACGCCATGCTCGATAAGCTGTATGTGAGTAGAAGGAATTTGGTAAATGCTTGTTAAAAATAAAACTGCTTTTTTGCTCATTACCACAATTTTAGCTGCTTTAGCTGCAATTTCTTTAATTATGGTTTGTTGCATAAAATTCGGTTCTTTTAACACCGTATGCAATACCGTAATAAATGGCTTTTTTAAATTATTTATTAAGGATAATAAGAATACACCGCTTTCTCCTCCAAAAATTCCAAATTCATGTTCAATTATACAGGCATCAACCTCACTGTTGTTGATGAAATTGGCAGCTTCTAAATAGTCGTGTTGGTTTTGCTGACGAATTACAAACCTAACTTCTTGCGGATACTGATGTTCATTTAAATCATCAGATTCGTTCATTGCAACAATAAAACTTTTGTCGGCTTCGTAGGCAGTATTAAGCGCCAAAGCATTAACAAGGTTTTGATTAAAAGTGGCTAGACCGCATTCGCGAGGTGGGTAAGTTGATATATAAGCAATTTTCATAATTTCAAAGGAATAGATACTTAAATAACATGATATGCCATAAATAGTTTGCCTGTAAAGAAATATGACATTTCTAATCGAAAACAATATGATTTATTAGCATGTTTCTTAATAAAACAAAAAATATGAGATCAATTTGGAAAGGATCAATTGGATTTGGACTTGTAAATATTCCGGTAAAGTTGTATTCTGGTGTACAAAGCAGCAATCTGGATTTAGATATGCTTGATGAACGCGATCAGGCTAAAATTAAATATTTAAGGGTTAATGAAAATACCCATAAAGAAGTACCTTTTGAAAAAATTGTAAAAGGGCATTTTCTAAAAGACAGATATATTATTTTGGATAAGCATGACTTTGAGGAAGCCGCTCCGGAAAAAACAAAAATCATCGAGCTTGAAAATTTTGTAGATATAAAAGAAATCAATCCTATTTATTATGAAACCTCGTATTATACCGAGCCAGAAAAGCAAGGCAGAAAAGCTTATGCTTTACTGCTTAAAGCGTTAGAAAAGTCGGGAAAAGCAGGCGTTGCAAGGTTCGTATTACGTAACAATGAAAATCTGTGTGTTATTCATCCAATGGATGGCGTTATTGTGATCACCAAAATTCGCTTTGAGGAAGAAATCCGAAGTTTAGCAGAAGTAACCAAGGTTACAGATATTACCATCACTAAAAAAGAAATGGATGTGGGTTTAGCATTGATTAAGCAATATTCGAGCAAGTTCGATTTAAGCTCATTTAAGGATGAATATCACAATGAACTGCTAAAGATCATTAAAGCTAAAGCCAAAGGAAAGCGTGCAACCGTTAAGAAGATGAAACCGCAGAAAGCAAGTAGCGATGATCTATATGAACAACTTATGCAGAGTTTAGGCTCGAAAAAAGGGGCTTAATTTGAGTACTCTGAATTTAAAAATGGGTTTAGCATTCTATTTTGCTAAACCCATTTTTTTTATTTAAAAGCAGTTTTTAATTGTTCGGCAGCGTAAGCCTGAGCTTGTTTTGCTTCCGGAACAACCAGCGCCATTCCAAAAAATTCGTGGGTTACGCCTTCATAATTTCTACTGTTTACTTTTACGCCTGCGGCTGATAATTTATTGGCAAGCATTGTACCATCATCATGTAAAGGATCTATTTCTGCCGTAATAATTGTTGTTGGCGGCAAACCTTGCAATTTCGCATTTACTAATGAGATTTGAGGATTCTGAGCCTCATCCATATTATTTAGATATTTTTCCGTAAACCAAGTCATCATTGCCTTATTTAACGGCTTTGCATCAGCATACATTTTATACGATTCGGTTTCCATGTTCGCCTGTGCAATTGGGTAAACCAAAACCTGATGAACCGGAATCATTATTTTTTTATCGCGTGCCATTATAGAAACGTTTGCAGCCAGATTACCACCTGCACTTTCGCCCACAACAGCAATTTTAGCCGGATCGCCTTTTAAACTGGCCGCATTTTTAACAACCCATTCATAAGCAGCAAAAGCATCCTGGTGTGCCGCAGGAAATTTATTTTCGGGTGCCAGTCTGTAAGCTACAGAAACCACAACTGCATTAACCTGTTCTGCCAATGCCTGTGCTGATGCATTATACACATCAAGGTTTGCAATTACAAAACCACCCCCGTGATAGTAAACTATAACCGGATATGGTCCTTTTGCCTCTTTCGGTGTGTAAATTCTTAAATGAATTTTGGCGCCATTTGCATCAATATCTTTTCCAACCGTGTCTACCATTGGTGCAGGAATTTCTATTTTATTCGCCGAAACTAAGTCCATAACAGCATCTGTTGGTGTATGATTTTTACGGGCATCAACAGCGCTCAATGTTTCTAGCGGCTTATCGCCATAGCTTACCAGTTTCTCAATAACCGCCTGCATTTCAGGTTTAATGGTTTTTCCCCATTCTGGCGGCGGACCAGCAGGTTTTAAAGATGAAACAGCATTTGAATCTGTTGTTAAGGAATCGGTTGTGTTCGATTTATTTGAGTCGCTATTACATGCAGATATCGTAATCGCCAGTGCTACAATGGCAGTTGGAATCTTTAATAAATTGATTTTCATAGATTTAATTTCTTCGTTTAAATTTTGATTTATAACATCATCTATCAGATAACTGTTTTATAAGATTCACAACCTTTTAGAATTTGTTTAAAATCCAAACTTCTTTCAATACATAATGTTCTAATATTATAAAATTGAAGAATGCTAGCAGAAATAACGGGTTTACAGGATAATATTTTCGGCGTTAGAGCCACAGGTGAAGTAACAAGCGAGGATATAAAAACTGTTTTATTACCCGGGTTGGCAAGAACAGTGGAAAAATTTGGCGAAATAAGGTATTTACTGATTTTAGAGACCGATGTGAAAAACTTCACTGCTGGAGCTTGGATTCAGGATGCTAAACCCGGGTTAGAAAATTTCACAAAGTGGAAAAAAATTGCAGTGCTTAGTCACGAAAAAGGAGTGGAGTGGTTTACAAATGTTTTTACAATTGCAACACCAGGAAGTTCAAAAGGATTTAAGCCAGATGAAGTTGAAGCCGCATAAGAATGGCTAAAAGTTTAATTGTGTAAAGGAAAATTAATTATGAAAAATTCGAAAACATCAGCAGAAAAAAGCAAAGCAACTGCACCAAAAGAATCAAAAGCAAAAGGAGCAGGCGATAAAGTAACCTCGGCAAAGGATGCAGAAAAGGTTAGTGTAGAGAAAACATCTAAAGAAAAATCTAAGAAAAAATAATTGTAGATATATAAAATAGCTGAAATCGATTATTGCCTAAGCTTTAGATTTTTTTAAAAGTGCATAAATTTTATCCATCAGCTCATCAATATTAAAAGGCTTTGCCATAAAATCATCTGCAGCAATATCATCAAGCATATAGTTTGTCGAGTTATATCTTGCCGAAATCATTAAAACAGGAATATGTTTGGTTTCTGGATTTTGTTTTAATTCTTTCAATAAAACCCTGCCATCAATATCCGGAAGCATTATGTCCATAATGATAACATCAGGTAAAAAATCATGAACATGTTTAATAAAGTCGGCACCTTTATTTAAACCTTCAACATCAAAAGCTTCGCTTTCAAGTATTAGGGTAATTACATCTAAAATTGCATGGTTGTCTTCTACAACCAAAATGTGTTTTTTTGCCAACGGGATGAACTTTTAATTTTGAACAAATATATAATAAAAAATAAACCGCAAAACTGAAATGAAAAATTTTAAATCTATTTAAAGTACAGGAGTTTGTAAAGCCGATAAATCTGATACTTTTGTATACAAATATTTTTATGAATAATTTCTCAGTAGATTTAACCAATTGTGACAAAGAGCCAATTCACATTCCCGGCAAAGTGCAATCACATGGCTTTCTTGTTGCGGTAAAAAAAGCTAATCATACTATATCATATATTAGTGAAAATGCTGAAACTTTTTTGGGTGAATCTGCTAAAAACTTTCTGAACAAATCTGTAAGCATTTTAAATAGTTTTTTCACCCAAAATGAGATTCAATTTGATATTGAAGATTTATTGAGGCTTGGAGTGATAAGAAAGAGTTTTCATGCTATAAGTCCACATCCAACTGCTATAGGCGTTAAGCCTTACTACCTAATAATTTCTGAATCGGTAGATAATTGGTTATTGGAGTTTGAACCGGTAACATTACAATACGATCTTCAAAGTGCTATTGGCCGTTCTGCATCAGCTATGCTGCAAGGGAAAACAGTTGCTGCACTTTTAAAAGGCGCCGCTATTGAGGTTAAAAAGCTCATCGATTACGATAGAGTAATGGTTTACAAATTTCAGGAAGAAGGACATGGTGAGGTGGTTGCCGAAGAGCTGGAATCAAAATTAGAGCCTTTTTTTGGTTTGCACTACCCGGCATCAGATATTCCTAAACAAGCAAGAGAATTATATAAACTTAATTTAACCCGTTTAATTGCTGATGTAAACACAGAGGATGCTAAAATTATTACTTTTGAAGAAGACAAACCACTAGATTTAACCAATGGTGTTTTAAGAGCCGTTTCGCCAATTCATATTCAATACTTAAAAAATATGGGTGTGCATTCTAGCTTTAGCATATCACTTATTTGTAAAGGAGAACTTTGGGGCTTAATCGCATGTCATAATTACAGTGCTAAATTTATCGATTATAAAGCAAGAGAAGGCTCTAAATTAATCGGTGAAATCCTTTCTTCGGCTTTAGAATATCGCCAGGGCGAGGAAGACTCTGAAATTATTGAAAAATTTAAAGATACTGCTACCATATTAACAGAGCATTTATCAAGAGATAAATATTTAATAGATGCATTAGCGGGTCATAAAAAATCACTTTTCGATATCACGCTAGGAACAGGTGTAGCCATAATTTTTGAAAATAAATTAAAAACCTTAGGCAATGTTCCTGCTGATGAAGATATATGGGAATTAGCAGAGTGGTTGAAGAGCATTAATGAAGAATCCATTTATTATACACATCGATTACCTGAAATTTTTCATCCTGCTAAAAAATACAAAAATTTAGGTTCGGGTATTTTGGCGTGTAACTTAAGTAAAGATTTAAACGAAATGATAATCTGGTTTAAACCAGAACAAATTACCACAGTTCAATGGGCGGGTAACCCAGAAAAACCAACAGAAATATTGCCTGATGGCTTAGAAGGTTTATCTCCAAGAAAATCTTTTGAGAAATGGTCTCAGGTTGTTAATAACACTTCCGAAAAATGGCTTGCAGAAGAAATTGCATCTGTTCTTCGCATTCGCGAGGTTATTATTACCGATGTAAATAAAAAGGCTAACGAAATCAGATTGTTAAATGAAAAGCTACAGGCAGCTTATGATGAGTTGGATACCTTTGGCTATACAATTTCTCACGATTTAAGAACACCTCTTACCTCTGTAAAAACCTATACCGAATTATTGCTTAAAAATAAAAGTATTGATGAAGGCGGCAGAAAGATGCTGGAAAGGATATTAACAGGTGCCAACAAAATGAATTTCTTAATCAAAGAGATACTAAATTTAGCGAGGGTTGGCCGCTCTGAAATTGATTTTGAAGTGGTTGATATGGAATCTTTAATTAAAGAAATTACCCATGAAGTGTGGAATGCTTTTAAAGCAGACAATGCCGAACTAATTTTAGGGCAATTAACAGATTTAAAGGGAGATAAAACATTCATTGCGCAAGCATTTACAAATCTGATTAGTAATGCGGTTAAATATTCATCTAAAGCAACAAAACCAAAAATCGAGGTATCTTCATATATAGATGGAGATGAGATAATTTATACAATTACCGATAATGGTATAGGAATTGATAATCGTTATTACGATAGGGTTTTTGAGCTTTTTAAGCGCATGGACAACGTTAAAGAGATAGATGGAACTGGAGTAGGCTTGGCTATTGTAAAAAGAGTTGTAGAAAAACATAATGGCAGAGTTTGGTTTGATAGTAAACTAAATGAAGGTTCTACATTTTACGTAGCTTTTAAAAAATAATAAGATGAAAACGCCCGATATATTTTACGTAGAAGACGATATGGACTATGCATTTTTTATGCAGAGTGCAATTCAGGAAGTGAAAGACAGTTTAAACTTAACGATTGTTGAGGATGGAACAGAAGCGCTTCGAAAACTTCAAAACTTTGCCGATACTAAAACAAAACCCAAGCTGATATTGCTGGATTTAAACTTACCAGGCTTATCTGGTTTAGATTTACTTAAATTTATCCGAGATATTCCTTATTTAAAGTCTGTACCGGTAATATTGTTTTCTACCTCTGATAATCCTGATGATATTAAAGCATCAATAGAGTTTGGAGCTAATGCTTACTTAACTAAACCAAACGGATACGACAATTTGGTACAATGTGTACATTCGGTACACGATTTCTGGTTTAACCAGCATTTACGCTTAAATTAATTTTTACTTATATAGATTGAAGATTCGGTTTACGCCGAATCTTTTCTTTTTTACAACCATCGATATTTTAAATCACAATGATTGCCAATTTATTAAGAAATCAAACCGGAGATAAACACCAACAGTTAGAATCATTAATGTTTGTTAACGATATTATGAACAAAACTTTAAGCATCGAAAATTATAAAAAGTTGCTTACCATTAATTACATCATCCATCAAAAATTAGAACATAGCTTGGCAAATATGTTAGATGACAGCATTGCAAGCCAGCTCGATATGAAAAATAGATTGAAGCTTGAATCATTACAAAAGGATTTGACTTATTGGAACATTGATGTTTTAACCTTACCTCCATTAAATTTTGAATTGTATTTGCCAGCGCCCAATAATGCTGAAGTTTTAGGTGCGCTTTATGTACTAGAAGGCGCCACATTAGGCGGAAACGTGATTAAGAAGCATATTTTAGCCAATTCTAACTTTGAAGGCAAAGAAGCTGGTTTAAATTATTATGGTGTTTATGGTGATGATTTAAGCGCAAAATGGAAAACTTTTGTTGCTGTGTTAAATGAAACGGTGCAGGAGCAAGACTACGATAGAACCATTAATAGCGCCAATAAAACCTTTGAAAATCTGATAAAATTATCCAAACAGATGAACTGGAATACACCTGTTTTTTTAGGTTGAAAATCCAAAATATACCCTCATTATATTGCAAAGGCATGTTAGGGCTTTTCAAAATGTGCAAAACTTCTTTCAAATTTATATTTGCATTCTCTTGTTAATTCGAGGTAAATATGTATTATTGATGAAATAAATTTTTTAAACCTTAAAAACATCAATTAGCGATGGAAAAATTCTCAAAAGTTAAAGCTGCTGTAGCTGCAATAGAAGCAGATGTAGAAAAATTTTATAACGCTGGCAATGCAGCTGCTGGTACTCGTGTGCGTAAAGCAATGCAAGATCTTAAAGTTTTAGCACAAGAAATCCGTGCAGAAGTAACTGACAAGAAAAACTCTGGAAAATAATAATTTCGCGAGTACAAATAAAAAGGTCCCGACTATAAATCGGGACCTTTTTGCTTTTGTACCATTTCCATAAGGGTAATGGTGAATGTCTGTTAGCATAGTCAATTCACTATTATTCAATCCCGACATCAAATCTAACCTGAATAATTTTCTTGTACATTTATTTCTATCTACTAATGGATGCAGATTGCTCAATTCAGCTCAAATTATCATTTATTTGGCTATACGAGGCATCAAAATATAATTTTGTTTGCTATTATTAATAATTGAATATCAGCTATTTAGATTTATATTGCTCAAGTAAATAATTATATAGCTGAGCTTTAATTGCTGTATTTGGGCTTTAAATTCAAAATAAAATTCTGTTTAATAATTTTATGTACTGTAAATCAATTTGTTACATACTAATATTGATGTCTTTTATAAGCTAATCCAAAATCAATGCGCATCGTTTTAAAGCGCTCAATCACGGTAGCTATAAACTCTTCATCTAAGATTTCAAACACATCATTTACGCCACCCCCACTTAAGTCTAACTCTGCTAATTTATAGCTTTGTTCAAATGTGCCCTGTTCAAATTTCACTATGAACTTTTGGTTCATCGAAAAAATTGATATTTTACATTCCGGGTGCGGAAGTTCTGCTACAACTCTCATGGTTTTATATTGTTTAAATAAATTTATTGTGTTTTTAAAGAGATATGGATTGTCTGTTTAGGCTCCCTGTACATTGTATTATTGCGAAACGAGCAAATAATTCTTCCGAATACCATTTCCGTTGCCTGGTTAATTTTATAACGTCTGAGTGGTCGACAGATTTATAGGCATAATTTTTCATCGCCTCTACATTCTCCCAAATAGAAAAAGTTGCCTGATCTAAATAAGGGTTTTCACCAACGCCGGCAGATATTATAAATCCTTCTGCTTTGCGCATTTCTTTTGCAGCTTTAGAAATGTTGTCTCTAAATTCTTTACGCTTATTTAATTTAATGGCGGCTCTTGTAATTACTGCCACTTTTCCAGATTTATTTTCATTAGATTTTTCAATCTTAAATGGCTGTTTTCCTGACCATAAACCATGTGATGTTAAAGGTTTAAGTAATACAGTAAATTCTTCAATACCAAACATGCGAAACCATTTAATTGGGAATGAATGTTTGTAGAAGTCATCGCAATCTGCTTTATTCTCCCACGCTGTCAATATTGCCCAATGCTTAAAATCCGGACCTAAATCTACTTGTGCATCTTTTCCGGCACCCATCAATTTCCAGAATGAGCACTTTCTATTTAGTATTAATGGTAGCCTCAAAATAGCCATTCCTATAAAAGCGAATGGTATTGTTATGGGTTTAAACTTTGTTATGGTTAATGCTACAATCATTTATTAATCATTAATTCATTCAAAACTAATCAAATTATAAGTCCATGTTTTCAAATTTTTGTCATTATCAAAGTGAAATCTTAAAAACATGGTTATCATGATTAACTTTGCTTGCATTATGGCAGAAGATTTAACTATTGATAGAAACAAAACAAAGGCAGAACAATATGAATCATTAATCCCTCAAATTATGGCATTGCTTGATGGGGAAGAAGATTTCGTTGCGAATATGGCTAATGTATCAGCAGCACTTAAAGAGCAGTTTAACTGGTTTTGGGTAGGTTTTTATCTTGTAAAGAATGATGAATTAGTTTTGGGTCCATTTCAAGGTCCGGTTGCTTGTACCCGCATTAAAAAAGGCAAAGGTGTTTGTGGCGCTTCATGGGCACAATCCAAAACGCTTATTGTACCAAATGTTGATGAATTTCCTGGTCATATTGCGTGTGCAACTGCATCTAAATCAGAAATCGTTTTGCCATTGATAAAGGATGGTGAAGTAATTGGTGTGCTTGATGTAGATAGTGAATACTTAAATCATTATGATAATATTGATAGTGTTTATTTACAGCAGGTTATATCAATTTTATTAAAGTAATAAGTTAATTATTTTGAAGCTAAAAGCCGAATATTATTTAAATTCTGATGCAATTTTTCTGGCAAAGGATTTATTAGGAAAGGTGCTCTATACCAACATTGATAATGAATTAACTGCTGGCATTATTGTCGAAACTGAAGCTTATTTTGGTGTTAAAGATAAAGCTTCACATGCTTATGGAGGCAGAAGAACCGGCAGAACAGAAACGATGTATAGCGAAGGTGGTGTTGCTTATGTTTATCTCTGTTATGGTATGCACCATCTTTTTAATGTTGTAAGCGCTGCCAAAGATGAACCGCATGCGATTTTGATAAGGGCGATTGAGCCAATTCTTGGAATTGATATCATTGAGCAAAGGCGTAACATGTTACTTTCAAAACCAGCAATTTCATCCGGACCAGGTTCGGCGGCAAAGGCTTTGGGTATTGATAAAACTTTTAATGCTAAAAACTTAACAGGTGATGAAATCTGGATAGAGGATTATGGTATAAAATATGAGGACATTGAAATAGCTGCTACGCCTCGTGTTGGGATTGCTTATGCAAAGGAACATGCTCTATTACCCTGGCGTTTTTTTGTTAAAGGAAATAAATATGTTAGTAAACCAAATAAGGTTTAAACTAAAACATTTCTAACATACCGCTGTTTTTCATCTATATAAAATTAAGCTATGAAAAACGAGAAAAATATATCAATTCTAAAAGAAATGGCTGAAAGTGTAAGAACATGTATGTTTACTACAGTTTCAACTAAGGATGAATTCGGTAGTCGCCCAATGGGTACTGCAAAAATTGAAGAAGATGGAAGTATTTGGTTTTTTACCAATGAATATTCATTAAAATCGAAAGAAATTTCAAAAGATAATAATGTTCTGCTTGCTTATAGTGAGCCGTCTAAAAACACTTATCTAACTGTAAAGGGGAAGGCAGAATTAGTAGATGATAAAGTTAGAAAAGAAGCTTATTTTAATCCATTTGTTAAAGCATGGTTTCCTGATGGCGTTGAAGACCCAAGATTGATTTTGATAAAAGTTACACCAGAAGAAGCAGAATACTGGGATTCATCATCATCAAAAATTGTAGTTTTATTTAGCATATTAAAGGCTGTTGTTACTGGCGATACACCAGATATTGGCAAACACGACACGATAAAATTTTAACAATTATCAAAACAGATTGAAGCAGGATTGGAAACAATGCCTGCTTTTTTTGTAATATTGAGGCAATGAATTTTGAAAATAATTTAGCTTTCGCAAAGCACTTGGATGAAACAGATTCTTTAAAAGAATTTAGGTCTGAATTTCTATTTCCAAAACATAAAAATGGAGAGTTTATATATCTGTGCGGCAATTCTTTAGGTTTGCAACCTAAAGTAGCAAGAGAGGTTTTAAATCGTCAGCTAGATAATTGGGCAAACTATGCTGTAGAGGGCTGGTTTGATGGTGAGGAACCTTGGATGTTTTACCATAAAGCGCTTAAAAATTTGATGGCCCCGATTGTTGGGGCATCACCAATGGAGGTTTGTCCGATGAATACGCTAACGGTAAACCTTCATTTATTGATGGTGAGTTTTTATCAACCAAAAGGCAAACGCTTTAAAATTATAATGGAAGGTGGTGCTTTTCCTTCCGATCAATATGCCATTGAAAGTCAGGTTAAGTTTCATGGCTTTAATCCAAATGAAGCAATTATAGAGGTATTTCCAAGGGAAGGCGAAGAAATTTTAAGGAATGAAGATATTGTTGCTAAAATCAAAGAAAATGGCGAGGAAATAGCCTTAGTCCTTTTTGGAGGAATTAATTATTATACCGGCCAATGGTATGATATGGAGAAAATCACTACGGCTGGTCACGATGTTGGTGCAATTGTGGGCTGGGATTTAGCCCATGCTGCAGGTAATGTGCCGTTACAGTTGCACAATTGGGATGTAGATTTTGCATGCTGGTGTTCATATAAATATCAAAATTCTGGTCCTGGTGGAATTAGTGGCATTTTCGTCCATCAAAAACATCATAACAATACCAGCCTGAATCGCTTTGCGGGATGGTGGGGTTATCAGGAAAGTAAACGTTTTAAAATGGAAAAGGGCTTTGTTGCGGAAGCAGGTGCAGATGGTTGGCAGGTGAGTTGTACGCAGGTAATGCCAATGGCGCTTTACCACGCGTCGCTACAAATTTTTGATAAAGCCGGCAATGTAGAAGCGCTTAGGAATAAAAGTATAAGTTTAACTGGATATTTAGAATTTATTATCAATCAGGTTAATAAAGAAATTAATTTGTTGCAGTTTAAAATAATTACACCTAAAAACCCCATAGATAGAGGATCGCAACTTTCTATCATCGCAGCGCAAAAAGGAAAAGAGATTTTTGATGGTTTGATTGATTTCGGGGTGCTTGGAGATTGGCGTGAGCCAAACGTGATACGCTTAAGTCCGATTCCCTTGTATAATTCTTTTGAAGATATTTATTTAACCGGACAAGCGTTATTAAAAGTATGCAAACAAGTTTTAAACATTAACATAAGCTAAATGATTAATTATAATCCTAAAGATTGGTTTACTTTCATATTTAATGTTCATAAGGCTGATACCATCCGGAAATTATGGCCGCTGATGTTAAGCGTTTCAATTTTCTCGGCATTAGTGGCTTTCTTGGAATTGAATGTTTTTAAACTTTCTAAAAGTGATTATGTAAGTAATATCGGCATGATGCACAGTTTACTTGGCTTTGTAATATCGATGCTACTGGTATTTAGAACAAATACATCTTACGACAGGTGGTGGGATGGCAGGAAGCTTTTAGGAAACTTAACCAATGTTAGCCGAAACTTTTCAATGAAAATTAAGGCTTTAAATCTATCCAACGATGACGTTCGTTTCTTTGAATATGGTATTCCAAAATATGCCTTTGCTTTAAAAGAACATTTACGTGAGAAACAATATTTTGGTAAAAACAGTTTTTTGATAGAGGTTGAAGCCGGTAAACATATCCCCAATCAAATTGCGAGCAGTATGATTTCCAGATTGTACGCTTTAACGGCAAGCCAGCAAATCTCTCAAGAGCAATTAATCGTGTTAACAAATGACGTGAACCAATTTACTGATATTTGTGGCGGCTGTGAACGAATAAAAAATACACCGATTCCATTTTCTTATAGTGCCTTCATAAAGAAATTCATTTTTATTTATGTGCTTACCATACCAATTGGTTGGGTTTTCAGTTTAGGCTATTACCTGGTATTAATCGTTCCCTTTATTCTTTATGTATTAGCGAGTTTAGAGCTGATAGCTGAGGAAATTGAGAATCCATTTGGAGAGGATGCAAACGACTTACCGGTTGATCAGATTTGTGACAATATCGAAAAGCACGTGGAGGAAATATTAGGTAAATGATAAAAGTTGCCTGGCATCCGCTGTATGCACATCCACTGCCCGAAGGGCATCGTTTCCCGATGCTTAAATATGAATTAATTCCCGGACAACTTTTGCACGAAGGTACAATCTCTGAAGAAAACATTTTTCATCCGGAGCCTTTGGCTGAAGAACATGTACTTCTTACGCATGATGTTTCTTATTGGAAACATTTGAAAAATTTGACGCTTCCTGCTAAAGAACAAAGAAGAATAGGTTTTCCGCTTAATGCTCAGCTAATTGAACGCGAATTACGGATTGCCCAAGGAACAATAGATGGGGCACAATTTGCAATGGCTAATGGAATTGCATTTAATGTTGCAGGTGGAACGCATCATGCAGGTAGCAATTGGGGAGAAGGATTTTGTATGCTTAACGACCAAGCTATTGCTGTTAACTATTTATTAAATAAGAAATTAGCTTATCGCATATTAATTATTGATTTAGATGTTCATCAAGGTAACGGCACAGCAGAAATTTTTCAAAATCATCCAAAAGTTTATACTTTTTCCATGCATGGCGATAAAAATTTTCCGTTTAGAAAAGAGCTATCAAACTTAGATGTTGCATTAAACGATGGTATTGGAGATGATGAATATCTTTCCATAATGCTTAGTAATTTAGAAAAGGCATTTCTGGAAGCTAAACCAGATTTTGTATTTTACTTATCAGGTGTTGATGTTTTAGCCACCGATAAGTTAGGGAAACTTTCGCTAAGCAAAATGGCCTGTAAGGAGCGGGATAATATTGTTTTGCAAGCGTGTAGGAGTAAAGGCCTGCCTGTCCAAGTAAGCATGGGAGGCGGTTATTCTGCAGATATTAAAGATATAGTTGATGCGCATTGTAATACTTACCGATTAGCATTTGACTTGTTTACTTAACAATATCCTTATCTTCGCCCATGCTCGAAATCATTTATCAGGATGAACATTTAATTGCAATAAATAAACCGCATGGATTATTAGTGCACCAATCATCAATTGCCAGAGATGCTACCGAATTTGCGCTTCAAATGCTCCGAGACCAGGTTGGCAAACACGTAAGCCCGGTACATAGACTGGATAGAAAGACTAGTGGTATATTACTTTTTGCTTTTGATAAAGTAGCCGAAATTGCTATGCATCAACAGTTTATGAATACTGAAACTGATAAAAAATATCTTGCGATACTACGTGGTTTTGCCCCAGATATAATGGACATAGATTATCCCTTGGCTAAAGAAAACGGAACCATGCAGGATGCATTTACGTCATTTAAAACCCTGCAAAAGGCTGAGGTTGATATACCTTTGGGCAAACATGCAACCTCAAGATATTCATTAGTTGAAGCTACCCCAAAAACAGGAAGGATGCACCAGCTAAGACGGCATTTTAGTCATATTTTGCATCCAATAATTGGCGATAGAACACATGGCTGCAATAAGCAAAATAAATTCTTTTTAGAGCAATGGAATATGACAACCATGCTCTTACATGCATCCGAACTAAGCTTTTTTCATCCCATTAGTAAAGAAAGGATTTATTTGAAAGCGGATTTACATGACGAATTTAAAAGAGTAATGGATTTTATGAAAATGAAACTTTAGCACAATTTTTGTCAACAAATTCTGTTTATTAAACATCTATGATAAAATACTTACGTTTAACAGTTCCGGTTTTTGCGCTTTTTATGGCCAGTTGTTCTTCAGTTTACATGCCAAATGTTCCGAATACACCAATGCTCAGCAAGCAAGGCGAATTTAGTGGTGGCGGACATATTTCTTTAAAGGGTAATGCCAGTATAAATGGCGCTTATGCGGTTTCAAATCATTTTGGTGTTTTGTTTAGCGCTTCTACAATGAATAATGAACGAAAAACTAAAGATTTTGGACACAAGCTTGTTGAAATTGGTGGCGGATATTTTGACACCTTTGGACCAGATGATAACAGGATTATCGAAATCTATGCAGGCGTTGGAAAGGGCTGGAGCGACATAACTTTTAGAGATTATAAAAATGATATTTTAATAAGTAATGAAGTGCAGGAGGTTGATTTCCGCAAAGCCTTTTTGCAAGTTAATTATAGCTCAAAAAAGAAGAATAATTTAAGGTTGTTCGGAACAGATTTTCCGATTAATTATGGTACGGCATTAAGAATAAGCCATCTTACAATGGATAGGTTTTTTATAAATAGTGTTGTTCAACCTAAAGAAGATAACATTTTCTTTGAGCCAATTTTCTTTACACGTATGGCATTAAGTAAAAATTTTCAACTGCAATATACAACCAGCAGCAATATTGGTTTAAAAAGCAGAAAATACATGTCGGCAGGAAATTCAATTTTTACTATCGGCTTAATTGTTAATGTTGGCGGTAAATAATCAACATTTACATTTAAGGTATTAATTGTTTTCGGCCTTAGTATTTAGTGCTTTAGTTTTATTCTGGAATCTCAAAAACAATAGGATAGAGGCAGTTAATAAACCGAAAGTTAGACCATACCAAATCCCGTTAACGCCCAAATTAAACTTAAAGCCTAAAACATATCCAATAGGAATGCCTACAACCCAATATGCTAAAAATGTAATAAAAGTAGGCACATTAACATCTCCAATGCCGCGTAAAACTCCTAAACCTACAACTTGCGTACCATCAAATAATTGAAAAAAGCCAGCAATGATGAGTAATTGAGCAGCAATTTTAACCACATTTAAATCTTCTGTATAAATGAAAGGCATTAGGCTGTTTGCCAGGATGAAAATTATTGCTGTACAACTCATAAACAACAAAATAACGTGATAGCTAGCAATAGCGGATTTTCTTAAATCATCAAAATTATTTTTACCAAAATTATTACCTGTTTTAATTGTTGCTGCAGATGCAATGCCACTTGCAATCATATACGTCATTGCAGCCAGACTTATCGCAATTTGATGTGCGGCTTGTTCTGTTGCGCCAATAGTTCCAATTAGTACCGCTGCACCACTAAATGCACTAATTTCAAATGAATATTGCATAGCAACCGGTGCACCGATTTTGATAATTTTGATTGCCCTAACTTTATCAATAAAAGTTGCTTTAAAATTGATAAGATACTTTTTGAAATGTTTTGATCTTATCACATAAATCGCCATTACGGTAGCCATTAAAATTCTGTCAATCAATGTGCTAAGTCCAACACCGCTTACGCCCATCGGTTTAATGCCAAACATTCCTTTAACGAAAATGATTCCTAATATTATATTAATTGCATTGCCCCAAATAGATACAAACATGGCTTGTTTGGTAAAACCTAAACCTTCGGCAAATTGCTTGAATGTTTGAAACACCAGCAATGGAATAATAGATACAGAGAGAAAACCAAGATATGGCTTTGCATAATAAACTACAGCAGGTGTTTGTCCTAAATTATCGATAACAAGCAATACACCAAAATGAACAAGGCAGTAAAGTAAAATGCCTATCAAAACATTAATTATCAAACTGTTTGATAAGAGTTTTCCGCACTCTTCAGGATTAGAGCGTCCGTTTTCTTGAGCGATTAATGGCGTTAAACCATAAGAAATACCCAAACCGATAACCATAATTAAAATAAATATGCTGTTCACTAAAGATACGGCGGCAAGTTGCGTAGTATCTGTAAAATGACCAACGATTACGCTATCGGCCATGTGCACCAACGTATGGCCAACCTGCGAGCCTACAATCGGCAATGCCAAATGAAGGTTTTCTTTATAATAAGGTTTGTACTTTGAGTAAATTTCTGAAAACATAAGTCTGCGAAGTTCGACTTTTTAAACTTCAAAAAGAATGATAAATCGAACGAAAATCTAAGGGGTTATACTGCTGTGAAATACTCTTCCTTTTCGGAGGTATTGGATTTAATTACGTTTGCCAAAATAAGGTTTACAATAATTTTTTGCGCCTTGCGATAAGAGCTTCTCATTAATTTGCTGTATTCTTTAAGCGTTATTTTATCGTTTTTGTCCAGATATTCGAGTAGCTTTTTCTCGTTATCAGAATAAGAGATAAGCACACCGTTATTTTTATGGTCATTCTTTAAAACTTCGACAATAATTTTGCTTGCTAACACGCTTTTATCATCTATACGAATATATGCCCACCATTTGTTATCCTCATCTAAAGCATAATGTGGTTTGGTGTCGCTTTCCGGTATATTAGCAACCAAAATCAATTTATCATCTACATAAATTTCTTCAAAGTTTGGTTCAATTGCAGGTTTGCAAAATTGGTGTGCTGCAGTTAAAATCATATACCTTTCTTCATCTTCAGCTTTCACTCCCTTTATTGTACCATCATCAGCTACTCCAATTAATAATTTGCCGCCTTTATTATTTGCAAAAGCGACCAGGCTTTTGGCAATTTTGCCAGTATTGGTAATCGTTTTTTTGAAATCAAGCGTAACGCCTTCACCCTGCAAAATCAAACTCTTAATACTCGGCATATAAAATAGATTAGTAAGCAACTCTAGGCTGTTCGCCCTGGTGCAGGTTTCTTATGTAAACTTCATTCATTACTGTGGCGCAAAGTTCGCCCTGTTTATTCGTAATTTCCATAGGATAGGCTTTTACAAACTTGCCTACGGTTTTCAAAGCTTGTTCTGCTTCTAAAATCATTTCTTCGGTAACGTTTATCGTAAAAAATAAATCCGAACGCCCGGGTTTTAAGTATTGAATTGATGCACTTTTAAGCCAAACCCTTACTTTTAAACCTCTGCGTTGCATCAACTGATCAAAAAGTAAAGCATAAAAAGGATCTGTTGCAGCATAAATGGTTCCGCCAAAAATAGAACCATTATAATTTTTATTTAAAAAGCTTTTACTCAGCTTAACCGTACAACTTGTAAAATCGTTCTCAAATTTTTGAACCCAAATGCGCTGAAAGAATAGTGGTGGATAAAGGCGCATAACCCATTTAAGGGTGTTTTGAGAAATAATCATAATTACTAATATCAGAAAGTTTTACCACCTTTTAAAGTTTTACAAAGTATGCTTAAGTAAAACTTTGGTA
Source organism: Pedobacter sp. Leaf132 (assembly GCF_920984695.1). Lineage (NCBI taxonomy): Bacteria > Pseudomonadati > Bacteroidota > Sphingobacteriia > Sphingobacteriales > Sphingobacteriaceae > Pedobacter > Pedobacter sp. Leaf132. The sequence goes on from NZ_CAKLBO010000002.1 coordinate 373,064, forward strand.
GAAGAAATTTGGAATGATTTGATATTGAATGAGTTGCTTTTATACAATTAACATATAATCCTTTGATAAAAAAATAAATCGACAATTAAATTTTAAAATAATTGTAAAACTAAATGATTAAAAGGTTGTTTGATATTAAGTAACAAGAAAACAGTGAACCATCATATAAATGATTGTTTCATTTTATAAAAATTAAAACTCAACCCTAATGAAAAATTTAATCTTAAGTCTTGCTTTCGCTGGCACGTTAATGGTAGCCACTACAGCATGCAACTCATCAAAAAACATGGCCGGTTCTTCTGATAGTACAATGGCTGATTCAACTGCAACAACTGCACCAATGGATACTACTAAAACTTCTACAACTCCAATGGATACAGCCAAGACAACAACGCCACCCGATACCATGAAAAAGACAATTCCTCCGATGTAGAGGAAAAAAGCCCCGAAACATTCGGGGCTTTTTTCGTTTACGGCTTTTTTTTATTTGTGCTTATTTGTACTTTCAGCGATTAAACCAAATAAACTAATGGAGCCTAAACCTTCCAATAACCGCAACGTTATTTTCTTAGTCATTGTAGCCGCTCTAGGCTACTTCGTTGATATATACGACCTCGTACTCTTTTCTGTTGTTCGATTAAAAAGTTTTGCCGATATAGGCGTTTCGCCTGAGCACATGCGTACCGATGGTGAATACGTTATCAACATGCAAATGTTCGGGCTTTTGCTTGGTGGCTTGCTTTGGGGTATTATCGGCGATAAATTTGGTAGAATTAAAGTACTTTTCGGTTCTATCTTAATGTATTCTCTTGCCAACATAGCTAATGGATTTGTTACCGATGTACATAGCTATGCCATTATTCGTTTTATAGCTGGGATAGGTTTGGCCGGTGAACTTGGCGCAGGCATCACTCTGGTAACCGAAACAATGGATAAAGAAAAACGCGGCTACGGAACAATGGTAGTTGCCGGGATTGGTTTATTAGGCGCTGCCGCCGCTGCAACTGTTGGGAAGCATTTTTCCTGGCAAACATCGTATTTTGTTGGTGGAGGAATGGGTTTGTTGCTCTTATTGTTACGTGTTGGCACTTTTGAATCTGGCATGTTCAAAAAAGCCGAAGAAGCAACAGGTGTTTCAAAAGGTAACTTCTTTATGTTGTTTTCAGATAGAAAACGATTTTTAAAATACCTCGCTTGCATCTGTTTAGGTTTGCCATTATGGTTTATTGTAGGCATTTTGGTCACCCAATCGCCAGAAATTGGTAAAGCATTAGGCGCTAAAGAGGTTTTGAATGCAGGAACCGGAATTATGTATACTTATTTTGGTATTGCCATTGGCGATGTTGTTTGCGGTTTTCTGGCACAAATTTTAAAATCTAGAAAAAAAACGGTATTAATTTTTCAAAGCTTATCGGTAGTAACGGTAATTATCTATTTAACAAGAACGCAATTAACCGAGAATAATTATATACTAATTTGCCTGTTTATGGGTTTTGCAGTAGGTTATTGGGCAACTTTTGTTACCATTGCTGCTGAGCAATTTGGCACCAACATCCGTTCTACAGTAACCACAACGGCACCAAATTTTGTACGTGGCGCACTCATCCCAATAACTTTAACATTCGAATATTTTGTTCAGCAGTTTAACATTATAACAGCCGCTTTTATTGTAATGGGCATTGTAACTGTAATTGCTACGATTTCTGTAACCTATTTAAAAGAAAGTTTCAATAAAGATTTAAACTATTTGGAAGAGTAGAATTTTTCAGAAACTGTCAATAAAATGTAAATCTAAACATTAATAGATTTTGCTAGTTTAATAGCCTTAAATTTGCTTGGAAATAGAAGAGCAGCCATGTTTAAAGAAGAAGTAGCCGAGCGTTATAAATTAATACAGGATGAAATTTGTCGTGGACTAGAAATAGCTGATGGAAAGGGGAAATTTCAAGAAGAGCTTTGGGAAAGAAATGGAGGAGGGGGTGGACGTACACGTATTATGCAGAACGGTGCAATAATAGAAAAAGGCGGCGTTAATTTTTCTGCAGTTTATGGCAAACTTCCCGAAGCTGTGAAAAAGGCTTTTAATGTTACCGAGGAAGATTTTTTTGCTACCGGCGTTTCTATCGTTATTCATCCAAATCATCCATTGGTTCCAATTATCCACATGAATATTCGTTATTTTGAATTAAACGAGGAAACAAGATGGTTTGGCGGCGGGATTGATTTAACGCCACATTATGTTTTTGAAAACGATGCAAGGTTTTTTCATCACAAATTAAAACAGGCTTGCGATGATTTCAATGTAGATTTTTATCCAAAGTTTAAAAATCATGCTGATGATTACTTTTTCATTAAACACAGAGAGGAAACCAGGGGCATTGGCGGTATATTTTATGACAGATTAAAACCTGAAAATACAGCATTAAGCTGGGCAGAAATACTTAATTTTTCTGTAAATATTGGACAAGCATTTTTGCCAATTTATACTGAACTGATTGATAGAAACCGTGAAAAAGTATTTACGGAAGTTCAAAAAGAATGGCAGTATCAGCGTAGAAGCAGGTACGTAGAATTTAATCTGGTTTACGATTCGGGAACTAAATTTGGCTTAGAAACCAATGGAAGGATAGAATCTATATTAATGAGTTTACCTCCACAAGCTAATTGGGGCTATAATGTACAACCAGAAATTGGTTCTGAAGAATATAAAACCCTGCAGCTACTAAAAAAAGGAATTAATTGGATCTAAAATAAAGTAAGTGGTTTTTGAATTGAATGATAACCAGTTTTAATTTTTCCTAATCTAAACTGGTTGGCAATTTCATGCGCAATACGTGTAGGTTCAGGAATTCTATACTTGCCAACACATTTTTTAATCACTTCAAGGCTTTGTTGATGAGTAATTAAATGACCAGCCGAAACGTAAACTGGAGCACAATTTACTTTAGTTCTTAATGCAAAGCCTAAAAATTCCTGGTTATTTTTTAGCTCAGTGGTACTAAATTTTAAATTTTCCGGACTAAAATTTTCGCCATTAAGCATCGTCTTGGCACATCCAATTGCAGGCTGATTGGCTAAAATTCCAAAATGAGACGCCACGCCCATCCTTCTTGTATGAAGAATTCCATTACCATCTAAAACTACAATATCAGGCTTTTCCTCAATTAGTTCCCAGGCCTTTAAAAATGCCGGAACTTCTTTAAAACCTAAAAATCCATCTTCAAAAGGGAATGTGGTATCATAAGTATCTATAGCATAACCAGTAAGCCTAAGCTCTGGGAAAGATAAAACAACTATTGCTGCATACATTGTTGTGCTCTCTTTATTAAATGAAATATCTGCTCCAGCAATTGTAGAAATAGTAGTAACCTTTTCAAATTTTAATTGCTTAGCCAACTCAACCTGAAGCTTTGCAGCTTCTGCTAACGAAAGATTATCATACATTCCTTAATAACAAAACAAAATTCAAATTCATTGAACAATCACGAAAAAAATAATTTATTATAATAAATTATAAATGCAACAATATTGCTTTTATATTTGTTTTCAAATATTGAAACATGAAAATCACCAAAACGAGTATAAATTTAGATAGTTTGGGTATAACGGCTTCTGTACTTTGCGCCATCCATTGTGCCTTAGTCCCATTATTGATTACCTTTTTACCACTTTGGGGTCTTAGTTTTCTCGCAAATGAATGGGTGGAAATTTCTATGATACTAGTTTCTCTGATTTTAGGCATTTGGTCTTTAAGCATATCTTACCGGAAAGAACATCGCACAATATATCCAACAGTAATACTCGTTTTAGGCTTTGCGCTAATTGCAACAGGGCATTTTTCGGGTTATGATTTTTTAGAGCCAATTTTGATTCCAATTGGCGGAATTGTTATTGCAACAGCACATTTTATTAATTTAAAATATGTTAAATCGTGCACTGTGAAACATAATCATTAAGCGTAACCTTATTAATACAGCCACGTTTGGCCTATATTTTAAATTCTATATTTGCAAAACTACATGATTAGAAATAAAATGCGCTGCGCAATAGCATTAGGTATCATCGCCATGCTTAATCCATCGTGTAAACATGGCAGTAATGATGCTACTGAACTTTACAGAAGGTATGCAATTAAAAATTTAATAATCAAGCAGCCTAAACCGACCTTAAAAATAATTAAATGATAAATCTCAATTCCATTTCACATCAATATCCTAAAGGACAAGTTATTAAGTTTCCCGATTGGAATATCGAATATAAAGAACAATGGTTACTTATGGGGGTTTCAGGCAGTGGAAAAAGTACATTGCTTAACATTATTTCGGGTTTATTAAGGCCTACACAAGGTGATGTAAAATTTGATGATGTAAATCTTTATGGCTTGTCGGCCAAGAGGATGGACAAATTTAGAGGGCAGAAAATTGGTATAGTTTTTCAAAGGCCACACTTAATTCGTTCATTAACCGTAATTGAAAATTTAGAAATTGCGGCTTCTATGGCCGGATGTAAATTTGATAAACAGCGTATCAAATTAATTTTGAATGATTTAGGATTGAATGAAAAACAAAGCAGTTACCCTGAAGAGCTAAGTCAAGGGCAATTGCAAAGGGTTTCTGTTGCTCGTGCTTTGGTAAATAAACCTTCACTTTTAATTGCTGATGAACCAACATCAAGCCTTGATGATAAAAATACAATTCAGGTATTGGAAATGTTAACCAATCAGGCTCAGAATAACGGTGCAGCACTAATTATTGCTACACATGATCAACGCGTTAGAAACCACATCACTAAAGCTTATTTATTGTAATGAATATTCTTAAAATTAGTTATAAAAACATATTCAGAAATAAGCTAACGGCTATTTTAAATATATTATTGGTTGCTTTTGGCGTAGGCATACTGTCGATATTATTTCTAGCATCAACACAAATTGGTAACAAATTAGAGCAAAATGCAAAGGATATCGATTTGGTGGTAGGTGCTAAGGGTAGTCCGCTGCAATTAATTTTGAGCAGTATTTATCATATAGATTTCCCAACAGGAAATATCCCTGCAAAAGATGCTCAGGAATTAATGCAAAATCCATTAGTTAAAAGAGCTGTTCCTTTGGCGCTGGGCGATAATTATGCCGGATATAGGATTGTTGGCACGGATACAACTTTTATAGGTTTATATGGTTTAAAATTAGATAAAGGCAATTTTTGGAGCAAGGATTTGGAAGCAACAATAGGTAATACTGTTGCCAAAGAAGCGAATTTAAAAGTTGGGGACAAGTTTTTCGGTGCACACGGATTAAGTGATAACGGAGATGAACATAAAAAGAATGCCTACGTTGTTAAAGGAATTTTAAAGGTTCAGAATAATGTAACTGATAATTTAATTCTGACAAATATCGGTAGCATTTACAAAATGCATGCTGAGGAAGATGAGCATGAAGAACATCAGAAGGAACCTAAAAATGAGCTTGATGAAAAAGAAATCACTTCAATCTTAATTCAATATCGTTCTCCAATGTCGGTTGTAATATTTCCCCGCATGGTAAATCAAAGTACAAACATGCAAGCGGCTTCTCCGGCAATGGAAAGTGCAAGATTATTTTCACTCATTGGTGTGGGCATTGATACATTGAAATGGTTTGCCATCCTAATTATGGCAATTTCTGCGTTAAGCGTTTTTATCAGTTTATATAATTCTATGAAAGAGAAGAAATATGATTTGGCTATTATGCGTTGTTTGGGTGCATCAAAACTAAAACTTTTCTTTTTGGTGATGTTAGAAGGCTTATTAATCACCACTATTGGTGCCATCATCGGACTTTTAATTGGACACCTTGCTATTGAAGTTATCGGCAAATACCAGGAATCATCTCAGGCTAAATTAACCGGACTTTATTTTGTTATAGAAGAACTTTATTTGCTTTTGGCCGGACTAATTATAGGTATCGTCGCATCAGTAATTCCTGCACTGCAAACCTACCGGGTGGATATTGCCAAAACACTTTCTAAAGACAGATAAAATGAAAAGGGTAGTGGTTTTATTTTTTTTAAATGTCTTATTTTTAGGTTTACTCGAACTTAAAGCTCAGGTTAAGGTTCATAAAGATTTGCGCACCAAAACCTGGAATATTATTGGTTTAAGATATGATAAAGAACTTTCGCCTGGTAAATGGGGAAGTGTTTATCCCGCACCCTTAAAATCGTTACACAATAAAGTAATCGAATTGCCTGGTTATATGATTCCGACGAAAGTCGGCGCTAAATTCACGGAATTTATGTTTTCGATTGTACCTGTAGAATCATGCCCGTATTGTGGCACCGGTGATATTCCGGCAATGTTGCAGGTAAAAACCAGTAAATCAATTGCTATAACGGATAAACCGATAAAGTTAAAAGGCAAATTTATAATTAATGATTCTGGTAATGATCAAAGTGAATTTTTTCTTGTGGATGCGGTATTAATCTTACAATAATAACTTATGAAAAGGCTAATATTAGTGATTTTGTTTTTAGCTTTTACCAGCAAAGCAATACATGCGCAAGTACAGGTGCATACAGATATGGGAACCAAATACTGGAATTTAATTGGTTTGAGATACGAGAAACAAGTTAAGCCCTTAGAATGGAAAGTATTTTATCCGGCAGAACTAAAAGCTTTAAATAATAAAATAATTGAATTACCAGGTTACATCATTCCTATAAAAGTTGGAAACAAGTTTTCTGAATTTATGCTGTCAGTAGTTCCTGTAGAATCATGTCCGTTTTGTGGCTCAGGAGATATACCAGCTATGGTAGAAGTTAAAATGAAAAATCCGCTAAATTATAGCAGCAAACCGATAAAACTTAAAGGCAAAATTATAATAAACGATTCTGGTGATAAACGATCTGAATTTTTTCTTGTAGATGCTGAGCAATTATGAAAGTCTTTCTCTTGATTTTTCTCGCTTGCTGTAGTTTAAAATCTGTAGCTCAATCTAATAAAAAACATCAATTAAGTGATGAATTACATTCGTTAAATTGGGATATTATTGGCTCAGTAAAATTTGAACTTACAGATAAGAATGAACTTTTCCCAATATTTAGCGAATCGATAAAACGTTTTGAGAACAAAGTATTTGACCTAACCGGATATCTAATTCCGATAAAAGCTGGTGTAAATCAGCAGAAATTCTTTTTGGCAACATTGCCAATAAATCAATGTTATTTCTGCGGAAAAAACGGTATTCCAGCAATGATTATGGTGGAGATGGACAAGGCAATCGCCTTCTCTGCTAAGCCAATTAAAATCGCTGGAATTTTGAAACTCGAAAGGAGGGATGCTAGTTTTGCAGCGCCTATATCCCTCAAAAATGCCAAAATCATAATATAAATGTTTATTTTTGTGTTGATGAAAAACACAGAAAGATTTGAAAATTTACTTATAAAAAACGGACTTAAACGCACTGGCCCAAGGTTGCAAGTTCTGGATATTTTAAGTAAAAGAGATTCTGCAGTTTCTCAACCATATTTAGAACAAGTGATGGGGAAAATTGTAGACCGTGTTACTTTATACAGGGTTTTAAAAGCTTTTGAAGAGAAAGGAATAATTCATAAAGTTCTTGATAATCATGGAACGGCAAATTATGCAATTTGTTCTGATGGTTGCTCTGCACACCAACATCACGATGAACATGTGCATTTCAATTGCAATAATTGTCAGAAAGTATATTGTTTAGACAGCGTTAAAATTCCGGCATTTAGTGTGCCAAAAGGATTTAGTGTAGCGCAATTAAATTTAATCGCCACCGGGATTTGCAAAGTTTGTTCAGAAAAAACCAATTAGTTCACAAAATCATACTATGAAAAAAATAATTTTAATTGCTTTAATTTTTATTGGATTTAAAGCGAGTGCACAACACGATTTTAGTGACCAGATTGATTCGCCAAACTGGGACATTATTGGAGATGTAACTTTTAAAAATGTAAAGCCTACAGAAATGTATGCAGTTTACAATGCTGAAATTAAAAAGCATGAGAATAAAGCCTTTGAATTGGAAGGATATATTGTGCCGATAAAAGATGGTATGAAACAAACTAAGTTTATGCTTTCAACATTGCCAATAAATCAATGTTTCTTTTGTGGTAAAAATGGTATTCCAATTATGGTTTTAGTTGAAATGGCCGAGCCTATAAAATTTACTTACTTACCAGTATCTGTTAAAGGCATTTTAAAACTGAACAAAGGTAACGCAGCTGATAATCCACCATTAGTAATTTCTGCAGCAAAGCAAACATCCAAGTAATTATCTGATATGATACGAATTAATAATTTGTCTTATAATTAATATTATGTTAAGTTGATATTTACCCAACCTCTTCCCTTATTTAAGGACATCAACAATGATATTTTAAAGTTCCTGTAATCTACGTTGTAAATCCTGCACTTTATCTTGTGCATTTTTTCTGGTGTAAATTTCCATAAGCAGCTGTACAGCTTTCTTGTCGTTTGGATTGATTTCATTTGCTCTAAGTAAAGCAAACTGCGCTTTATTAATTAGCGATCCATATTGGTTTTTCTTATCAGCATCTGCTTTCTTCAAAGCTTCATTTGCAGTATTAATGTATGCTAAGCCTAACTGATAAAGTGCATCAAAATAGTTTTGGTCGGTTTCGAGTGCTTTATTGTAAGCTAAAATTGCTGTTGGATTATTGCCACTAACTTGCTGTAGATAGCCGTATAAGAAAAACAATAATTTATTTCCTTTTTCAACTTTTAAATTGCTTTCAATTAATGATGATGCTTTTGTGTAATTCTCGTTATCTAACAAAAGATTAATGTAATCGTTGGTTAAAGAATGATTATAAGGATTTAGTTTCAAACCATCTTCTAAAACTTTTATAGCAGCCTCGTTATCATATTTAGCTACATAAAGCTGAGACATTTTTTGAAAAACTGCCGGGTTTTTAATACTGTCCTCCTTCGCTCTTTTAAAATATTTCAAAGATTCATCATAAAGCTGAACGTTTTGAGCGCAAATAGCTGTATTTAAGGCTAATGTAGTATCAGCCGGAAATCTATCGCTAACCTCTCTTAAATCTTCAAGCGCTTCTTTAAAATCATTATTAAAATAAGATAGATTGCCCCTATCCTGCTTTTTAATTAAAATATTATGTTCAGATGCTTTAATTAAACCTGCCGGATCCTCATATTTCTCCAGGCTTTTAGCTTTTTTTACCGCTTCAACTGCAGCGTCGAAATACTTATCAGATGCAGCAGCATCGGTATCAATAATTGCTGCATAAGATGTTAAGTATGATTTTATAGCAAAGGTTTCAGGCCAGTTTTTAGTCTTACTATCTTTTTCTGCTGATTCTATAGATTTTAACCCTTCAGTAATTATACTAAGTTGCTTTTTAGCATCATCTTTACCGGCAAAAGAAGCTTGAAGTTTACCAACCGAATTTCTGGCGATAAGCATTTGGCTTTTTTGTGCCATTGTATTAATTGATAGCGTAATTAGCGTTCCGAATAGTAAACCTGAATATTTTAGCATAGAATATAGAAATGTTAAAGCGTAAAAATAGACATAAAAAAAAGAGCCTCGAAATTTCGAAGCTCTTTTTTTACATTGCTAAATATTATTGTTTTGGAAGTGCATCCAAACGTTTTTTAACATCCTCATAGTTTTTTGTATCATTTTTGAAAGCATAAATTGTTTTCAAAGTTTCTAAAGCACCTACATTTTTAGCATCTATATCCAATGCCTTTTTGTAAAATGGTAACGATTTTTCTAATAAACCATTCATTTTCGTAGTTACATCATTAAACTCTTTAACTTTTTTAGCATCAATTTTATTTCTAGCATCTTGTAATTTTAATGCCTGAGAGAAATAAATATTACCCAATAAAACCTGATATGCTGCATTATTTGGCTCTTTTGTAGCTAAAGTGTTTAACATTTGCTCAGATTTTGCAACATCACCTCTATCAATATAAATTTGAGTTTCTGATTTAATAAAATTTGTTTCCTCAGGATATTTAGCTGTTGCCTCTTGAATTAATGCTATCGCAGCTGTTGTATCCTTCTGTTGAGATAAAGACATATTAATTAATTCAGAATACAAATCTTTAGCCTGTGGCGAATTTAAAGAGATTACCTTTTTAAATTGTTTAATGGTATTTGGGTAATCATTTAAATTTCTTGCAGCAACACCAGCATTTAAATACATGGCGGTATCTGCAGGATTAATTACAGTTGCCTGAACAAATTTATCGTAAGCAGTTTTATAATCTTTTTTGTTGTAAGCCATTACACCAGCATTTCTAATTGCATTTGCAATATTAGTTTCAGCAATTGTAATGTTGTCTTTTTCTGCACCTTTCGTATCTAATGTTTTTGCCTGTGCAACTGCATCAGTAGCAATTTTTAACTGAGCATCAGCATTTTGTGCATTGGTGGTATCAAGCAAAGCTGCAGATGAGGCGAACAAAGCACGATAGGTCCAGGCTTCTGGCATTACTTTAGATTTTTCATCAGCTATTGCTTTATCTGTGTGAGCTAAGCCTGCAGATAAAGATTCTAACTTTTTAGCTAATGGTGTTGATGCGGTTTGTCCAGTAATCTGGAATACACCCCATGCATTTTTTGCGGCACTAACTTCGCTTTTTTGGGCGAATGCTAAACTAGCAACGCCAACTAAAATGCTACTTAAAACTATTCTTTTCATAAAACAACTATTCTATTCTTATTTAATTAGTTTAATTTTCTTCTTTTTCATCTTCATCTTCCGAGCCACCCTCCTCTTCAGTTTCCTCTGTTTCTGCTGTGTTATCGGCTTCTAATTCTTCGCCATCAACAACAACATTTTCTAAGTCTACTTCTTCCTCATCATCCTCGTGGTCTATTTTGGTTACCGAAGCAATTTCATCATCACCTTTTAAAGATATTAAACGAACGCCTTGCGTTGCACGTCCCATCACTCTTAAAGCCGAAACTGGTATTCTAATTACAATGCCAGAACGGTTGATAATCATTAAATCTTCGCTATCTGTAACGTCTTTTATCGAAACTAATTGTCCGGTTTTTTCCGTTACGTTAATGGTTTTTACACCTTTACCCCCACGGTTGGTTACACGGTAATCTTCAATATCTGTACGTTTTCCGTATCCTTTTTCTGAAACTACTAACACAGTTACTTCAGAATTGTTTACAGCAATCATGCCAACAACTTCATCTTTATCATGAGCTAATCTTACGCCGCGTACTCCGGTTGCAGTTCTACCCATCGGACGAACAGTTTTCTCATTAAAGCGGATTGCCCTTCCAGAGCGTAAAGCCATAACAATTTCGCTTTCGCCATTTGTTAAACAAGCTTCTAATAAAACATCACCTTCGTTAATATTAATTGCATTAATACCATTTACACGCGGACGAGAATATGCCTCAAGAGAAGTTTTCTTTATTGTACCTTGTTTAGTACACATAATGATAAAGTTATTCTCTAAATATTCCTGATCTTTTAGATTCTTAACTTTAATATATGCCTTAATTTTTTCTTCTTTTGGTATATTGATGATGTTTTGGATGGCCCTGCCCTTGCTTGTACGAGAACCTTCCGGAATTTCATAAACCCTTAACCAGAAACATCTTCCCGCTTCGGTAAAGAATAACATATAATTATGGTTGGTTGCAACCAGCATGTGCTCAATAAAATCTTCATTTCTTGATGTACTGCCTTTAGAACCTTTACCACCTCTACCCTGTGCTCTAAATTCTGTTGCTGGTGTACGTTTTACATAACCCTCGTGAGAAATAGTGATTACAACTTCTTCATCATCTATGAAATCTTCCATGCTCATATCTTCAGCAGAATGAACTATGGTTGTTTTACGTTCATCGCCGAATTTTTGCTTAATTTCTTCCAGTTCATCTTTGATAATCTGCATGCGCAAACCTTCATCTGCTAAGATAGATTTCAAATTTTCGATGGTTTTCATTAATTCAGCATACTCTTCTTTAATTTTATCACGCTCTAGTCCTGTTAAACGACGCAAAGTCATATCAAGGATTGCACGAGCCTGAATATCGCTTAATCCAAATTTCTCCATTAAACCAACACGGGCTTCTTCAGGAGTTTCTGATGCACGAATTAATTTAATTACCTCATCTAAATGATCTAAAGCGATTAAATATCCTTCTAAAATGTGTGCACGTTTTTCAGCTTCTGCTAATTCGTATTTCGTTCTACGAATCACAACATCATGACGGTGATCTACAAAATGTACAATCAAATCTTTAAGATTTAACATTTGCGGACGACCTTTTACCAATGCAATATTATTTACACTGAAAGATGTTTGTAAAGCTGTATATTTATATAAGTTGTTTAAAACGATAGAGGCATTTGCATCACGCTTAATTTCGTAAACGATACGGATACCATCTTTGTTAGATTCATCTTTGATGTTAGAAATTCCTTCAAGTTTTTTCTCGCCAACTAATTCAGCAGTACGCTCAATCATTTGTGCTTTGTTAACCTGATAAGGAATTTCTGTAACAATGATTACTTCACGGTCTTTAAGGTTTTCGATTTCTGCTTTAGCACGCATTACAATACGGCCCCGCCCAGTTTCGAAAGCTTCTTTAACACCAGTATATCCATAAATAATACCACCAGTAGGAAAATCGGGAGCTTTTACAAACTTCATCAATTCCTCGATAGTGATATCTCTATTATCAATATAATTTACAATACCATCAATACATTCGGTTAGGTTATGTGGCGCCATATTTGTTGCCATACCTACCGCAATACCACTAGAACCGTTAACTAAAAGGTTAGGAATTTTAGCAGGTAAAACCGTTGGTTCCTGTAATGTATCATCAAAGTTTAACTGAAAATCTACCGTATCTTTATTGATATCGGCAAGCATTTCTTCTGCAATTTTAGAGAAACGAGCCTCAGTATAACGCATTGCAGCCGGCGAGTCGCCGTCAATGTGGCCAAAGTTTCCTTGTCCATCTACCATTGGGTAACGTAAGCTCCAATCCTGAGCCATACGCACCATTGTAAAATAAACGGAAGCATCGCCATGTGGGTGATATTTACCTAAAACCTCCCCTACAATACGGGCCGATTTTTTGTGAGGTTTATTACTTGTTACACCAAGATCAAGCATGCCATATAAAACACGACGGTGAACCGGTTTTAATCCATCGCGTACATCAGGCAAAGCCCTTGATACAATTACCGACATTGAGTAGTCAATGTAGGCCGATTTCATCTGCTCCTCTATATTAATTTGGATGATTTTGTCGTTTTGTTGATTTTCTAAATCTTCTGCCATAAATTATTATTCTCGCTGTTAAAACGATATTTCAAAAAGGTATTATTATAACCTTGCGAATTTAAAAAAATTATGCCGAAATAAGGCATTGTGGAAAAGTTTTGACCCTTTGGGTATGTTCTAAAGCCCCTAGGCAACTTTCAGTTTATTCAGCGCAATTTATGTGTTTAGTTATAAATGGAATAATCTTCTGTTATTTAATCATTATATATATTTTTGCTTTGATGGCGAGCACAAAAAAATCGGCAATGGGTTTTATAATGATAACCCTGCTAATAGACTTTACCGGATTTGGAATTATTATACCAGTTTTACCAAAACTTATTCAGGATTTTACGGGTGGTGGCTTTGGATTAGCAGCCGAATATGGTGGCTGGCTAACATTAGCTTATGCCTCTGTTCAATTTATTTTTTCACCAATAATTGGTGCTTTAAGCGATAGATATGGTCGTCGGCCGGTTTTACTTTGTTCTTTATTTGGATTAGGGGTTGATTATATATTCCTGGCTTTTGCGCCATCAATAATTTGGTTATTTATAGGTAGAATAATTGCAGGCATTACAGGGGCCAGCTTCACAACTGCCCAGGCTTACATTGCAGATATATCTGCTCCTGAAAAAAGAGCTCAAAACTTTGGTTTGGTTGGTGCTGCATTTGGTGTTGGCTTCATTCTTGGTCCGGTATTAGGTGGTGCTTTTAGCCATTTTGGTACACGAGTTCCTTTTATGATAGCTGCCGGACTTTCATTAATTAACTGGCTTTATGGATATTTTATTTTGCCAGAATCTTTATCGGTTGAAAAACGCAGGGCATTTGAATGGAAAAGAGCTAACCCGGTTGGCTCATTATTAAGCATTGGTAAATACCCCGCATTGATGGGTTTAATGGCAACATTATTTTTACTGTACTTTTCCAGCCATTCCGTACAATCAAACTGGACATTCTACACCATGGAAAAATTTAATTGGGATGCAGCCTGGGTGGGTTACTCTTTGGGTTTTGTTGGATTGGTAATCGGAATTGTACAAGGCGGTTTAATAAGAATCATACTTCCGAAAATTGGCGAAAAACGGGCTGTTTATTTTGGATTGATTCTATATGTAATCGGTTTTACGGCCTTTGCTTTTGCAACCAAAGGATGGATGATGTTCGCCTTTATGTTGCCGTATGGTTTGGCAGGAATTGGCGGACCAGCCATGCAAGGATTAATTTCAAACCAAGTGCCATCAAATGCACAAGGTGAAATGCAAGGTGTATTAACAGGCTTACAAAGCTTAGCTGCAATATTTGCACCCTGGGCGATGACACATATATTTGCTTATTTTATTGATGATAGTACATCAATCTATTTTCCAGGTGCACCATTCATATTAAGCGCTTTTTTAACATTGATAGGCTTATTTATTTGTTTAAGGAGTTTGAAAAAATATCATTAACTAATTAGTAGGAAGCTTTATATCACTAAAAATATCACTTTAAAGAAGCTCGTTTGCTAAATTAGCCAGCTCGCTCCGCTCCCCTTTTTGCAAAGTTATGTGCGCATAAAGCGGATGATTCTTTGCATTCTCTATTAAATAACTTAATCCATTGCTTTCCGAATCGAGATAAGGTGTGTCGATTTGATAAATATCGCCTGTGAAAACAATTTTAGTATGTTCACCTGCTCTGGATATGATGGTTTTTATTTCGTGAGGCGTTAAATTTTGGGCTTCATCCACAATAAAAAATATTTTAGTAAGCGTTCTTCCTCTTATAAATGCAAGTGGAGCAATCGCAATTTTCTCCGTTGTAATCAGCTCATCAATTTTAGCAATCATTTTTTCATCGCCATTAAACTGCTCCTTTATAAAACGAAGATTATCCCAAATTGGCGCCATAAAAGGATCTGTTTTAGATTTTGCATCACCAGGAAGAAAACCAATATCTTTATTGCTGAGTGAAACAATTGGTCGGGTTACGTAAATTTGCCTGAAATCTCTACGTTGCTCTAATGCACTAGCGAGCGCCAGCAGGGTTTTGCCTGTACCTGCATTACCCTGAATACTTACAATTTTAATATCCGGATTTAATAAAGCGTGAATAGCAAAAGCTTGTTCTGGGTTTTTGGGCTTAATTTTAAAAATAGCTTCTGAAACAACAGGACTTATTTTTTTTAGGTGATGATTATAAAAAATATGTACCGATTTTCTTTTGTTTTTAAGGATATAAAAGTGATTTCCAGTTTCTACAGGAAGCTCCAAATCGGCAAGTTCTACATTTTCCTTTTTTTTTAATGTATCAATAATATGCTCCTGAATGTTATTCAGTTCCGTTTTTCCGGCATAAAGTTGATCTGCATTTTTAATTTTTCCGGTTTCGTAATCTTCTGCATTAATATCAAGGGCTTTGGCCTTTAGGCGTAAGCAAATATCTTTTGAAACCAAAACAACTTTTTTAGCCGGATATTCTTCTTTGAGGATAAGTGCCGCATTTAAAATTTTGTTGTCATTTTTACCTTTTCCAAAAACATCTTCGGCATTTACATGCTTCGGTTTTTCACTCATAACAACCTTAAACATGCCCGAATTGGCTTTTTGTAACGGAACCCAGTTGCTAATCAATTTTTGCTCGGCAGCTAAATCAATAAGCCTAATAAAACTTCTGGCTTCAAAATTTCTGGTTTCATTGCCGCTTTTAAAATTATCTAGTTCTTCTAAAACCTGAATTGGTATGGCTACATCATGTTCTTTAAAATTGTTTATTGCATCATGATCGTACAGAATAACAGAAGTATCTAAAACGAAAATCTTTTTTGAACTTGTATCTGATTTACTTTTCTTAGCCATTCTGTAAATTTAATATTTTAGGCGCAACGGTTGAAAGATGTGTTATTAAAAAGCACAAAAAAAAACGGGGACCGTCTTCTTTCGATTCTGTTCCCCGTTTAACCCTAATAACAACCGTAATTGTTTGTCAGGTATCTAATAATTGTAATTGAATTTCTTCGTTTTTACTTGGCTTTTGCAAACTTTTGTAACTCGTTTAGAAATTATTTCCGATAGCCGTATTCCATAGAACAATACTATCTTCAATAATGCTTGTTAAGTATTCTGATTTGAAATGTCCATCTTTCGATTTCTATTCATTTTCTACTGGTTTAACCCATTAGAAATCATCATATCCTTTTTTAGATTCATCCGGAAAAACTGTCCTTTAGGTTAATCTTTCTGTTGGATTTCTCTTTTTCAAACTTTCAATTACTCCGTATTTGATATAAACTAATTTAGCACATAAATGTACGCTTGTCAATAGTTTAGATAAATATTTTATAAACAAAGTTATTAACCTGAAAATGAGACTTCTTAACATTATTTTTTTTGCCAAACTATAAACATCAGTCCAAAAAATAGATTTATTCAATTTTATTAACATTAACTGATTATCAGCTTATTAACAAAATTTTAGAAATTTGTTTTAGAATTACCTTTAAAATCTGCTTAAAAATAAAAATCTTCTAAAAAATCCATCAACAAAAGCAGACCTAATATGTTATTTTTGTACACATGGAGATAAGACAACCCGTTAGAAGTGTTCAAGATTTTTTATTAAGCACATATTTTGCAGATGGGTTGCGCATAACTATCGGTGTTTTACTGCCTTCATTAATTCTGGCTCAATTTGGAATGCTAAAATACGGAATGACCCTTTCTTTAGGTGCATTGTGTGTAAGCGTTGTAGATAGCCCTGGACCAATGGTGCATCGAAGAAATGCCATGCTCATCACTACTCTTTTAATTTTTGTATTCTCCATTTTAACAGGATTAACGAATAGAAACCATTTCTTCATAGGCTTTCTTTTAACCATTTCCAGTTTCATTTTTAGTATGTTCTACATTTATGGTGTAAGAGCAGCATCAATTGGTACAGCTACCCTACTCATCATGGTTTTAAGTATTGATGACATTAGGCCTTGGCAAGATGTTTTAACTCACGGATTGATGATTTTAGCCGGAAGTATTTGGTACACCGCCTTAAGTTATTTTGTTTATAGGTTACGTCCTTTTAGGCTGGTACAGCAATCGCTAAGTGATTCAATTTTTGAGGTTGCCGAATTTTTAAGGGAGAAAGCAAAGTTCTATCACCGAAACAACAATTATGACAAAACTTATGCTGATTTATTGCAGTTGCAGGTTTCTGTACACGAAAAGCAAGATGCGGTAAGGGAAATGCTTTTTAGAACGAGGGAAATTATAAGAGATTCTACACCTGAAGGTCGTTTTTTAATGTTGGTTTTTGTAGATATGGTCGATTTGTTCGAGCAGGTAATGTCTACCTATTATAATTACAAGCAACTACATGAGCAATTTGATTCTGCCGGAATTTTATCAGACTATGAAATGGCAATTAAAAGGATTTCTTATGCTTTAGATGATATTGCCTTTGCTTTGAAAAGTGGTGGGAAGCCAAAAATTTCTAAACGGTTGCTGATAGAGATTGAGCGCTTAAAAATTAAGATTAATGATTTAGAACGCAACAATACTGAACAAAAATTTAGCACCTCAGGCATCATTGCGTTAAAAAACATCGAAGTTAATATCGAAAATATTTTAGGTCGTGTAAAAACCATTAACAGCTATTTTAAACTTAGAAACAGTAACGAAATACGAAAGGCAGAGGTTGATGCTGAAAAATTTATCACCCGACAAAAATTTGATTTTAATCTCTTTACAGAAAATTTAACTTACAGCTCCTCAACATTCAGGCACTCTTTAAGGGTTACGGTTGTAATGTTATTAGGTTTTATAGTTTCGCAAATATTAAATTTTTCGCACAGTTATTGGATTTTATTAACCATTCTGGTGATATCCAAACCGGGCTTCAGCCTAACTAAACAAAGGAATTATCAGCGATTAATTGGTACAACCATTGGTGCCTTTATTGGTATGGCGGTTGTGAGTTATATTCACGATAAAAACACGTTATTTGCCATCCTTTTAATTTGTATGATTGGCTGTTATAGTTTTCAGCGGAAAAATTATGTAGTCAGCGTTTTGTTTATGACGCCGTACATACTGATACTTTTCGATTTTTTGGGCATGGGTTCTATCGCGTTAGCTAGAGAAAGAATTTACGATACATTTATTGGCTCGGGGATTGCACTTTTAGCCAGTTATTCTCTTTTCCCAACTTGGGAACACGAAAAGTTAAAAGAAGCGATGCTTGACATGCTAAAAGCCAATAAGGCTTATTTTGAGCAAGTTGTAAAGCTATATTTTGAAAAAACCTATAACCGAACAGAATATAAACTTGCCAGAAAGGAATTGTATGTTAGTACGGCGAACCTCGCATCGTTATTTCAAAGGATGTTTTCTGAGCCTAAAAGCAAGCAATTATTTATAAAAGAAGTACATCAGTTTACCGCTTTAAATCATTTAATTTCATCTTATACGGCAACACTATCACTATATAATAAGGAGCACGATTTTCAGACACAAAATTTCGATTCACTTAAACCAATTGCGAATAACACCATTTATTTGTTAGATACCTCGATCGAAAATCTGGAGAAAAGACAATCTACTATTGATAATGTTCCTTTAGTTAGATTGAGTGATTCCTCTTTAAAAGTTGTAACCGGCGAAGATTTAATTCCCGAACAATTCGATTCAGTTCAAAAAGTTGCCTATGATGTTTACAAATTATCTGTAAAAATTAAAATTTAAGGCTTAGCTAACTGCTCCACTATCACACATTTTTGAAATGGCAATTCGTAAACCGACTCATCATCAAGCTTAAATATTATTTTTGGATTACAGCTAATGTTCTCTTTATTTATATCGGATGAGTTTAATATTATAGCATAAAATTTAAGTTCTTTATTATCGTTTTTAATTGTTATATCATTCATTTTAAATTTCAGTTTCTCCGTTACTTTTCCTTCTTTTAAATAAATTTTTTCAATCTTATTAAAAGTTTTGCTCGCCGAAAAATTAAGGTAAAATATGGTTTCGGCAGAAGCCGGATTTTTATAAATTTCATAGGCATAATAAATTTTACCATCGCGATGGTATTGATAATCGATGTTCTTTTTTGCGTTTTGAGCAAATGAAATTTTAGTGGCTACCACTAAAAATAGTAATAAGATGGTTGATTTCATTTCTTAAAATCTTGGGCACGGTACTTTAAATCCTTTAAAATTATTATGACGGTAAATAAGAGATATCTCATAAGTACGGGGCAAAGTATTTATGATTTTGTTAGCGTGTAAGGTGTAATTTAAGCCAGCACTAAGATTTCCATAAACCAGTCCTAAATACGGATAGAACGAAGATTCGTTTATGTTATGCCAAAGTCCGGCATTAATTTTAATTTTCGAATCTTCATTGGGTTGTATGCCAACAACAGCACCAACAATCCTATCATTTACAGTACCTTGAAAGTTATAAATCGCACTTAAGTTTAAATCTACATAGTTATTAATTGGATACAATAAACCAAAATTGATGTTTCGCCGGGCTTTTAGTGGGGTTTTATTTGCCCCTAAGAAAGATTCGTTTGGTTCGGTTAAATGGTAATGTGCATAACCTCCAACCACACTAAAACTTTCAAATTGAGCAGAAAAATTTACGCCTATGCTTACATCGAAATAAGATATTCTATCATTCTCCAAATCGAGGTAATTTGGCATTGAAGTATCAAAATCGTATCCTGTAAATTGCGTTGCGAAGGTTAGTTTGGTTTGATCCAGATATCTTGAAACATGAGAAACTTGTGGCGCCAAACCAAACTTAAACCGATGGTTAACATCTAAATATTGATAATAAGAAAAGCTTGCACTTAAGTATTGAGATTTTAGTGCTTTGTTAAAAGATTCATCAAACAAGCCACTTAAACCAACACTAAAATAACTATCGGCGAAATTCTCATCAGCAATTAATTTTAAATCGCCCGAAATGCTGTGGGTGTTATAAGGGTCGCCAAGGTTTCCCCATTGCCTTCCTGTATTCAAGGCAACTCTATAAATTCCATCAAAATAACCCGTAAATGCCGGATTTAGTGCCAAAGGCGCCGCAAAATATTGCGAAAACCTTGGATCTTGCGCCGAACTATAAACTGTAATAAAGCACAAAAATAGGGTGATTATAATTTTGCACATTACCTATAATATTAATACTGTTTTCCCTTTAGTTTGAAATTTGTTGCCTAACACATCTACTCCATCCGCAAACCAGGAATAAGTTTCTAAAGGCTGCATACGAGATTTAACCTGACCGTCCCAACCATCTGTAGACATATCATTAGTTTGATAAACTAATAAACCCCACTTATTGTAAACTTTAAACGAGCCCAGTTTTTGAATGCTTGTAAAAAAAGGGTACAACCTGTTATTTGTGCTTTTTTGCGGCGTAAATGCTGTTGGCACCAAAATTTTTGGAGAGGATAAAATATTTAACGTTAGCGCTGCAGAAACACTACAGCTGTTTTCATTTTCCAACATAATATAATAGGTTCCGGCTTTGTTAACTTTTCCTGGCTGAAGGACTGGTGTGGTTAAAGATTCATTTTCGTAATATTTTATTTTCACAAAATCTTTACTGCCTTTGGTAATTTCTGGATTAGTTAAATCGATGTAAGCATTGTCAAAAATTGGTTTAGGTTTATTTAAAACAATAGTTGGCATATTATTGATTGAAACAATTATCTTATCAGAAACTGAACAACCGTTTTCATTTGTGATTTTTACATAATAGGTTCCACTTTGTGTTACTTGCCATGGCTGATTTAGTTTGTTCGACAAATTACTATCCTTAAAATATTCAAACTTAACGGCATGAGTTGTACCCTGATATAATTGAGCATTAGTTATATCAACAGTTGATGGATAACAAACAGTATCGGGATTTTTTACGGATAGCATAGGTTGTTCATTAAAATCGACCCTAATCCTACCCTTTTCTATGCAGCCAAAGTTGTTAATGGCTTTAATGTAATATGTACCTGCTGTTGAAATAGCTTTTGGATTGATAATTTCTTGCGATAATGATTCATCCAGGTAGTAACTTAGCTTTAAATCAGAATCACTTCCTGCATAGAGCTTAACATCTGTTATATCAACAGTAGATGGATAGCAAACTAAAGCCGGATTTATAATTTTTAATACCGGCCGCTCACTTATCGTTACATCAATTGGAAGTATTTTAACACAACCTAAATCTGAAAGGAATTTAACGTAATATTTACCACTCAAATTTACTGCAGTTGGGTTTTGCAGTACGTTTGTTGCTTCGGCATTAGTATAGTAACTTCTGTTAGTATTTGTATAATCACCACTATATAATTCGTTTTTTGTTATATCAACAGTTTCAGTATAACAAACTTTTGGCGGATGATTAATTTTTACATTCGCTAAAGGATAGAGCGAAATATCGATTGATGCTACACTTACACAACCTCTATTGTTGGTAGCCTGCACATAATATGTTTTATTTTGAGTTACGGAGAATGGGCCATTTACAGGAATTGTTAGATCTTTATCTTCATAAACATAATAGGTAAAATCAGGATGCCGGTTTAATATGAATTCTTCTGCTGAAGGATCGATAACAGTGCCTTCACAAACAGTAAATTTTGGTGGCAATTCGAGTTTATAATCTACACTTTTTATTACCGTTACAACAGTATTTGAGCATCCAAAACCTGTATAAGGTACTAAATCTAAAAGGAGTTTACTTCCCTCAGCTGGAGTAGGTTTTATCGTTAGCGATTGGCCGCTACCATAGTTTATAGTTCTATCTTCATTATACCAGGTGTAACTTTTATAACCGCTAGGCCCTAAAACTGCTATCTGTTCAGAACTTTTGCAATAAGTAGCCCCTAAAATCATGTCGCCACATATACCGCTAACATCTACGTATGCATATCCAAAATGACCACCCAGAGTACAGTCTGTCGTAATGAATTCTAATTCTAACTGTTTGCCTTGATAGCCTGATAAATTTAAAGTAACTGCCGACCAATCCTTATATATCACGATTGGATCTGTTGGCGATTTTTTAAAACCAGGTAAATCTGATGTTGCAATGTATTGAAATGAGGCGCAAGGAAGATATTCATTTGTTAAAACATCCCTTACCCTAACAATGAACCTAGGCTGCTCTGGTGTAACATGCATAGGGTCTTCTAATACAACCGCATATTGGTAAGTTATTGAATACTCAGGTTTATTTGTTGGTACATTTATTAAATATGATATTGCATCTGCTTGTCCACCTGTGCCATCATTACCTAATTTTACAACGTTTCCACCACTATTTTTTGGAATTATAGAAAATTGGCCATACAAGTCGATTGCATTTTTATCACTAATGATGGTGTGGCGGCCAAAAATTTCGGCAGAGACTGGTGCTAAATCAAGAGATATTTCGGTAACTAAGCCAGTGTATATTTTCCAATTCTTGAAATTGCCATTTTCAAAATCAATATTTTCCGGGCATTGTTGCCCTCTCAAATTTGATGTTGCGGCAATCCAAGCCACAATTAGCATCAACAAAATTTTGAAGTTCACTATAGGGAGATTTATAGATTTATCAATTTGGTTACCCAAAATTAGATCTTAATGAATTATGAATATCAATCTTAGTATGCTTAGAACAAGTAATTTACATGAATTACTCCTTTTAGGAATATATATTGTTTTAAACTTGATAAGCAACGAGCTGGTTTTTATTGAATTGAGTAGAAAAATTGCAATCTCGAATTACAAACGAAAAAGGAGATTTTTACACGAAATTTAACCGTTTTAGGGATATATTTTAAATAAAACAATGCATTTCATTGTTTGTTATCCTTTATTAAAACTGTATTATGGAAAAATTATATACGGCTGAAGTAACAGCCACCGGCGGAAGAGACGGACATGTAAAGTCGAATGATGGAATTTTGGATTTGGAATTAAGAAAACCAAAAGAAATGGGCGGTCAAGGTGGTGCGTCAAATCCTGAGCAATTATTTGCAGCAGCATGGGGATCATGCTATTTAGGCGCATTAGGTTCTATTGCCGAACGTGAAGGTGTTGATACTAGCGAAGCAACTGTTAACGTTCAGGTTTCTTTTAATAAGGATGGAAACGTGTATGGTTTATCAGCAGAATTGGATGTTCATATACCTGGCATTACCACCGAAGAAGCTCAAAAAATTGCAGATAAGGCTCACAAAACCTGTCCTTACTCTAAAGCAACAAAAGGAAATATCGAAGTGAGAGTTACGGCGATATAAATACGGAACAAAAATGGCAGATAAATAATCTGCCATTTTTGTTTTATGTAAATACTAATTTATAATAAGAGTTTACTGGCCAGACCTAAAATCAGCATAAAGCCGAAAACATCTGTAAATGTTGTAATAATTATAGATGATGCTATAGCAGGGTCAATACCTACTCTTTTTAAAACCAAAGGAATACTTGCACCGGTAATGCCTGCAATAACCAAATTGCCCGTCATCGCCAGAAAAATAACAACCCCAAGCATTGGGTTTCCATCAAAGAAATAAGCAAAGATAAACACGATTAAGCCGTTTGCGGCGCCATTAATTAAGCCTACAGTAAATTCTTTTAAAACAGTTCTATAGGCTTGATTATCCGTTAAATCATATAAAGAAATACGACGAACGGTAACGGCTAAGGCTTGTGTAGCAGCATTACCACCCATTCCGGCAATTATTGTCATGTATGCAGCTAATGATGGAATTAGCTTTATGGTTGGGTCAAAATATCTGATAACGGATGATGCCAAAAAAGCTGTACCTAAGTTAATAATTAACCACGGCAAACGAGATTTTACAGCCTCAACCCAATTACCGCTAAGTTCTTCATCTTCTGATACACCGGAGATTTTTAAGATATCTTCCGTACTTTCTGCTTCTAAAACATCAATTACATCATCAAAAGTTACTCTTCCTAGTAATTTCTGGTTCTCATCAATTACCGGAATACTGGTTAAGTTATACTGCGAAATTAACTGCGCCACCTCTTCCTGGTCGGTGTCGGGAGAAACGTAAACTGCATTAGTAATAACAAGCTCCGTAATTTTTGCATCGTGTTTGGCCTTAATAATTTCTTTTAGCGAAACAATACCTTTAAAAACATCATTATCATCAACAACGTAAATGGTATAAAATTCTTCCATTTCTTCGCTTTGGCGAATAATTTCATCAATAGCATGTTTTTTAGTGAGGTTAATGTTAACACAGATTAATTCTGTATTCATTAAACCACCAGCTGTTTTTTCGTCGTAAGTTAAAAGATTTCGTATTTCAGATGCGTGGTCATCCTGCAAATCCTCAAGAATCTCTTTTTGCTCGTGGTCTTCGAGTTGAGAGATAATATCTGTTGCATCATCATAATCTAATTCCTCTACAATTTCTGTACGCTTATCCGGATGGAGCTGAAAAAGCAAATCTTCAGGATGAGATTCTTCATCCATCTCCGAAATAATTTCTGAAGCGATTTCGGCCGGTAATAAATTTATGATATGCTGTTGCTCTGATTTATCTAACCTTTCGAAAAGAATTGCAATTTCTGAGGCATGATACTCTTCTAAAACCTCTTTAAGGGTTTCATCGCCAGCTAAGATCGCATTCTTAACCTTTACAACGTCGCTTTTATCTATTTCGAATGATGACTGCATAGCTTTAATTCCCCTAAAATAGAAATTCTAATAGATTTTTAATGCTTTAAATCAACTTTAAAAAAAGAAGATTTTATTTAAACCATCCCCTACGCCAAAAATAAATTATCTGAACTATGGCAATTAACAACATAACCAACCAGGTGTAGAAGTAACCATGCTCGGAGTAAAGTTCTGGCATGTTATCTTTTAAAATTTTACCTGTAACCGGGTCTTCGCGGCTAAAATTCATGCCGTAAATACCGGCAATAAATGTCAGCGGAATAAATATAGAGGAGATTATAGTCAAAACCTTCATAATCTCATTCATACGGTTACTTGTTATCGATAAGTTCATATCGATATTGGCAGAGGCTATTTCCTTTAAAGATTCGATAAAATCGATAATCTGGATGCAATGGTCGTAAGCATCTTTCATGTAGGTTTTGGTCAAATCAGAAATTAAGTTACTGTCGCTTCTAATAATATCGTTTAATTTATCTCTTTCGGGCCAGGCAACTTTTCTAATTGTAATCAAAGAACGCTTAATGCCTTGTGTATCGTACATAATTCTCCTATCCGGATTATCAAATAACCTATCTTCAATTGCATCAAGCTCCTCTCCCCAGTAATTTAAAAGCGAAAAGTAATTATCTACTATTGCATCCATCATGGCATACATTAAATAGCTTGCTCCGCCAATTCTAATATTTCCCTTGCCAATTTCTAAGCGTTTCCTAACGGGATTAAAGCAATCTTCGTAATTTTCCTGAAAAGTAATCAAGCATTTTGTAGTGAGTACAAAGGAGATTTGCTCATTAATTAAGTCGCCTTCTTCATTAATATAAAGATGCCTGCTTACCGAAAAAACATATTCATCAGCATCGTATTCATCTAATTTTGGGCGCTGATATGAGCTGGTTATATCTTCTAAAACCAAACGGCTAATGTTCAACTCTTTAAAAAGTGTTTCAAAAATACCTGGATCTGCTAAGCCTTTAATATCAAACCAATAAAAAAAATCCTTGTTAGCAGTTAATTTATCAATATTGTTGATGTTTTTTAACTCTTCTTTCTCGTACGATTTTGTATTGTATTTGTGAAGCGTTATTATAGGCTTCAAAGCATTCTCGTCTATGGCGTATGAACCTGGACTTGTACCTGGTTCGGGAACCTTATAATGTGTATGTCTGCTTCGATTACGAGGTTTGTTTTTAGCCATAATTAGAGATATGATTTTGCTTGCGGACCCTGGTTAAAAAGTAAATCTACAACACTAAGGTTAGCAATAAATTGATGTTTATCTTCAAAAACCTGATAATATGGTTTATTGTTTAAATATTCTTCAGTTTTCTTCGGATTCATAAAATCTCGATAATTAAGTCCTTCGGCTAAATCATCCGTGTACGCTGTTGTACAATTAAATTCTACGTTCAACTTTAACTTTTTGCTAATCCATTCCAAAAGCTCCAGATTATAATCGAACAGAAAATCGTACTTCTTATTATAAAAAACGGCCATTTCATCTTCGTAATATTCAAAATAAGCCGAACTTCGGTAAGAACTTTCAAAACTCATCCAATGTAAGCGTTGCCAATTAAAATCATAGCTTATTTTAACATCTTTCATTGCCGTACGCATTTTAGAACCCTTAACAACCGGAACTGTTAAATCTAATTTCCCGTTAGGTGAATAAATACTTGCCCGGTTTCTATATGTTTGTTTAGGAAAATGCTCGTATTTCTCTAGTAAAAAATTATCACTAACTGATTGTAGCCGACTAATATAGCCTACCGGAGGAAGATAAAATAATGGAAGTATAGCTGTATTTTGCATTTGAAAATATATGTTTGTAGTTCAAACGTTTCAAAATTAATGATTAAAAGGGGTTTTGCGCATGTAGGCGTATTTTTATTGTACCTTATTTCGCTTTTGCCGCTGCAAGTATTATCAATCTTTGCAAGAATACTTTATTATATCCTGTATTATGTTATCGGCTATAGAAAAAATGTAGTTAGCGAAAATCTTCGTAATTCATTTCCCGAAAAAACAGCTATTGAAATTAAATCAATTGAAAAAAAGTATTATAAATTTTTATCGCAACTCATTTTTGAAATCATAGAACTTACCTCAATTTCTAAAAAAGAGACTTTAAAGCGTGTAAAATTTAAAGGCTTAGAACAATTAGAAGAGCACTTTAAAAAAAGTGAAAGTATTTTGGCTTGTACAGGCCATTATGGAAATTGGGAACTTGGTACGTTGGCGCTCGGCTTAAATTTATCGGCCAAAACTATTGTAATTTACAAACCTATTAACAATAAAGTTTTTGAAGAATGGTTTGATAAGATAAGAACAAAATTTGGGAACATTTTTGTAGCTATGCGCCAAACTTTGCGTTGTATGGCAACCTATAAAAATGAGCCAAGTTTGCTTTGTTTTGCAAGTGATCAATCTCCTGTTAGAGAAGAAAGTAAATTCTTTCTCGATTTTTTAAATCAACCTACTCCTGCCCTTTTAGGAGTAGAAAAAATTGCCAAATCAACCAACCGGCCGATTTATTATTTTAAAGTAAATGTGGTTAAACCAGGTTATTATGATGTTGAAGTGCTGCCTATGTGTTTAAATCCTGCAGAAACTGTAGATGGTGAAATTACAAAATTGCATTTCAAATTCTTAGAAAATATAATTAATGAAACTCCTCAATATTGGCTTTGGAGCCATAAACGCTGGAAATTTAAACCCGAAAATATATAAATGAATCCTTCAGTAGCGGTTGTAATTTTAAACTGGAATGGTAGAAGCTGGCTCGAAAAATTCCTCCCGGGAGTTTTAAAGTCAAGCTACGATAATTTGCAGGTAGTTGTAGGTGATAATGGCTCAACTGATGATTCGGTAGAATTTTTGGCCATTAACTTTCCAACAGTTAAAATTCTTAAAAATGAGGCTAATTATGGATTTGCAGGTGGTTACAATAAAATTTTAGAACGTGTTGAAGCTGATTACTTTATTCTTCTAAATAGTGATGTAGAAGTAACGCCAAATTGGATACAACCCATTATCGATTTAATGAAAAGCGATGAAAAGATTGCTGCTGCACAGCCCAAAATAAAATTTCAGCAAGAAAAAAGTCAGTTTGAATATGCAGGTGCTGCTGGCGGTTACTTAGATGTTTATGGTTACCCTTTTTGCCGCGGACGATTATTTAATATATATGAAACGGACAATGGACAGTACAATGATGCTAAAGAAATTTTTTGGGCAAGTGGTGCTTCATTTTTCATCAAAAGTAAATGCTGGTTAGAAGCTGGTGGATTAGATGCCGATTTGTTTGCCCACATGGAAGAGATTGATTTATGCTGGAGATTGAAAAACTTAAATTACAAAGTAGTTTATTGTCCGGATAGTGAGGTTTTCCACGTTGGCGGTGGCACTTTACAAACCGAAAATCCTTTTAAAACCTATTTAAATTTTAGAAACAACCTAATAATAATGCAAAAGAATTTGCCATTTGGCGATGCTATTTTTCGTATTTCTATCAGGATGTGTATTGATTTTATCGCCTGGTGGCATTTTCTGCTATCTGGTAAGCCAAAATTTACAATGGCCGTAAGTAAAGGGCATTGGCATTTTTTAAAATCTCTACTTAAAACAGCAGCTAAAAGATCTGCGTACCAAAAGCCGTATTTAAAACATGCAGGTGTTTACAAAAACAGCATTGTATGGGCTTTCTTCATTAAAAAAGTGAAATGGTTTTCTCAACTTACTTAGCCGTTAAAGCTTCATCGATAGTTTTTTTGATGTAAGAAACCGTATTAAATGCCAAACCAACTGTACCAAACTTTACAATACCATCCTTACCAATTACAGCATGAGTTGGGTAAGATTT
This sequence comes from Pedobacter sp. Leaf132, assembly GCF_920984695.1. NCBI lineage: Bacteria > Pseudomonadati > Bacteroidota > Sphingobacteriia > Sphingobacteriales > Sphingobacteriaceae > Pedobacter > Pedobacter sp. Leaf132. The sequence continues at coordinate 401,918 of NZ_CAKLBO010000002.1, forward strand.
AACACCATATTTATCGGCCATAAATCTTCCATCATCAATAATATTATATTGATATGGATTAGTTTTTAAAAAATCTTTGATTTCGTACTTACTATCTAAAGCTACAGCCAGAAAAATTACTTCTTTGTTATCAGCATAACTCTTTACCAATTCGTTTAATTCCGGTATTTCGGCTTTGCAAGGCGGGCAGTTAATAAACCAAAAATTTAGCACAATCACATTACCTGTATTTGTTCTTAAATCGTACTTATTGCCATTCATATCGGTAACCTTAAAGCCTTTAAAAGCTTCACCCTCCTGAAATGCATCGCTTGTACGTGGTTTGGGCATCTTATCCATGATTGCTTTCCGTTGTTCGGCAGATAGCTCATAAATTAAATACTCCGGTTCGCCCTTATCGCTTTTTGTATTCCGGCTACGGATGGAATATTTTCCGGTTCTTAATAATGATTGCCAAATATTGTAAGGATATACCATACCATCTTCTCCCCTAACAATTGTTTGTTCATTAAGAGGGTTTGGCGCTTTGCTTTGGTTTTGTCCGTAGCAAAAAAAGGAAAATAAAATCAGAGAGATCAAGAGCGTGTTTTTTATCATTATTTATCAGTTTTAATTAGTAAACTTTCTAAAGCAAGGCGATAACCATTCATTCCAAAACCAGTTAACACGCCAGCACAATTTTTTCCTGTTAAAGATGTATGTCTAAATTGTTCTCTGGCATAAATATTAGAGATGTGTACTTCTACAACCGGTGTTTTAATGGCTGCAATTGCATCTGCAATGGCAACTGATGTATGTGTGTAACCGCCAGCGTTTAAAATAATGCCATCAAAAGAAAAACCGACTTCGTGTAGTTTGTTGATGATTTCACCCTCAACATTGCTTTGAAAATAATCAATTTCTACAATGGTATAAATAGATTTTAATTCTTTAATGTAATCCTCAATACTAGTATTTCCATAAATTGAAGGTTCTCTTACACCTAAAAGATTAAGATTCGGACCATTGATAATTTGTACTTTCATTTTATTTTATCGCATTAATTATTGTAACGTTGCAATGTTATAAAAAATCTTAAATAAAACATGCTTTGGCAAACATATATTAAAGGATTTAATGGTTATTTAAAACTCGAACGCTCCTTATCGGGCCATTCAGTTAGCGCATATCTAAGCGATGTAGAAAAGTTCAGTCAATTTTTTGAATCGCTTGATACACAGCCAAAAATAACGGAGGTTAAAACTGATGATGTAAAATTATTTATTACCTGGTTAAATGAATTAGGTATGTTAGCTACTACACAGGCAAGAGTAATTTCTGGCTTAAAGGCTTTTTTTTCATATTTAATACAAGAAGAAGTTATTGAAACCGACCCAATGGCACTTATTGAGGCGCCAAAGTTGAGCAGAAAACTACCCGACACTTTAAATATTAATGAAATTAATCAACTTATTGACGCGATTGATGCCTCAAAACCAGAAGGTATGCGCAATAAAGCGATTATAGAGGTTTTGTACGGCTGTGGTTTACGTGTTACTGAGTTAACAGATTTAAAAATTTCTAATCTTTATCCACAAATAGAATTTATTAAAGTGATTGGTAAAGGGAACAAGGAAAGATTGATACCAATTGGAGGTGTTGCGTTAAAATTGATAGATATTTACCTTAATCAGGTTAGAAATCATCAAGCGATTAAAAAAGGCAATGAAGATTTCGTTTTTTTAAATCGGTTTGGGGCGAAATTATCTCGAACTACAATATTCACGCTAATTAAAGGTTTAGCGGCGGCAATTGGTTTAAAGAAAACGATTAGCCCGCACACTTTGCGCCATTCTTTTGCTACACATTTAATAGAAGGTGGTGCAGATTTAAGAGCTGTACAAGAAATGCTTGGTCATTCCAGTATAACCACAACTGAAATTTACACGCATATTGACAGAAATTATTTAAAAGAAGTGATTACTCACTTTCATCCACGTTCTTAAGGATTTGTTCTCGCCATAATCATGCGGTCTTTACCTTGCATGTCTTTTCTTAACTCTATGTTTTTGAACTGTTTATCAATTAATATTTGAAGCGTTTCTGCCCATAAGAACTCATTAATTTCGAAGAACAGGTAACCATTTGGATTTAAATTTGTTAAGGCAAAATCTGCTATGGCATTGTAAAAAATAAGTGGATTTTCATTACTCACAAATAATGCACGGTGTGGCTCATGTTCCAAAACATTTTGATGCATATCTGCTTTTTCCAATTCTCTTATGTAAGGCGGATTGCTAACAATAATATCATAAGTTTCAGAAGTTGTATAGGATAAAATATCTGCTTCGATAAAATTAATCTCTGCCTGATTTAGGTTGGCATTCTCTTGAGCAACAGTTAATGCTTTCTCCGAAACATCTAGAGCAGAAACATCTAAGTGAGACAAATTCTTTTTTAAACTAACCGCAATGCAACCAGAACCAGTTCCAATATCAATCAAACTCTTTTTAGTTTGCTTTACTTCAGTAACTATCCAGTCCACTAATTCTTCAGTTTCTGGCCTGGGCACCAAAACATTTTCATTAACCCGAAACGGCAAATTATAAAAATAGGCTTCGCCTAAAATATGTTGTATGGGTTTCCCCATTTTCAAATCCTCCAAAATTTTTAAAAGTTTATCACTTTGTTTAACAGTAATAACTTTATCTTGTTTTAAAAGGATCTCACTTTGTGTAAGTTTTACAATATTCGATGTTGATAAAATAAATAAAGCTTTTGCTTCTTCGGCGCCGTATAAATCTTTTAAACTCTGTAAATATTCTTTTTCTAAATCTTTAATATTCATCTGCCGCAAAAGTAATAAATCGTGTAACTTTCCTTGTCATAATTTAACTACTTTTGTGTTAATGAGCGATGAATTTTTTGTTAAGCGCTGCTTAGAACTGGCTGCTAAGGCAATCGGAAATGTTAGTCCGAACCCAATGGTAGGTTGCGTAATTGTAGCAAACGGAGAAATAATCGGCGAGGGTTATCATCAGAAATACGGTGAAGCACACGCCGAACCAAACGCAATAAAAGCTGTAATAGAGAAATTTGGTGCGCAGGCCGATGATTTATTGAAAACTGCAACAGCCTATGTAAATTTAGAACCTTGTGCACACTTTGGTAAGACACCACCTTGTGCAGATTTATTTGTTAAACATAAACTAAAAAAGGTTGTAATTGGCAATCGAGATCCCTTCTCTGGCGTTGATGGAAAAGGTATCGAGAAATTAAAAAATGCCGGAATTGAAGTAATTAGTGGTGTTCTGGATAAAGAATGCAGAGGTTTTAATAAAAGATTTTTTACCAGAATACAAAATCAGCGACCTTACATAATACTTAAATGGGCAGAAACTGCAAACGGCTTTTTCGCTAGCTTAGATGGACATCAAAAGTGGATAAGTGGCGCATTGGCAAAACGATTGGCGCACCAGTGGCGCACTGAAGAAGATGCCATTTTAATTGGTAAACAAACTGCTATAATTGATAACCCACAATTAACAAGTAGATTATGGCCAGGGAAAAATCCAATCAGATTAGTGATTGATAAAAATCTTCAAATTTCATCAGATAATAATGTTTTTAACAAGGAAGCTAAAACCATCATATTTAACGAGGTAAAAACAGATGTAGTTGATAATATCCACTACATCCAAATGGAAGACATGCACTTTTATTTGCCTCAAAAAATTGCTTTTCAGCTTTATCTAATGGATATTCAATCTGTAATTGTAGAAGGTGGTGCTAATATTCTAAATCAATTTTTAGGTGCTGGAATTTGGGATGAAGCCAGAATTTTTTCTTCAAAAAATAGTTGGTCTGCAGGAATAGCATCTCCTGTGATAAAAGGTATTTTAACCGAACAAATTCAAATTGAAAGTGATAAACTTTCTATTTATGTAAATGATATAAATTAATGACATACATTATATTAAGCGTTTTATGTAGCGTTACTGTAGCAGTGCTTTTAAAACTTGCAAAAAGATATAAGATTAGTATAATACAAGCAGTTACTATAAATTACCTTACCGCGTTATTTTTATGTTTTCTTTTCTTTAAGCCAGATGTTAAGCTAATTGATGCTCACGCACCTTGGCCAATATATATATCATTAGCTATTTTGTTACCATCAATTTTTTTAATACTAGCGGCATCGGTTAAAAATTTAGGAATTGTTAAAACTGATATTGCACAAAGGTTATCCTTGTTTATCCCAATTCTTGCCGCCTACTTTATCTTTAAAGAAAATTTTAACCCTTTAAAATTTGTTGGTTTGGCTGTTGGCTTTGCTGCTATAGTTTTAACTTTTCTCCGCAAAAGCGATAATAATCAAAAAAACAGTAGATGGATTTTTCCACTCTCGGTGTTTATAGGTTTTGGAGTGATTGATGTATTATTTAAGCAAATTGCTTTGCACAAAGAATTTCCTTATACAACATCATTATTTATTGTTTTTTGTCTCGCTTTTATCGTTTCCCTAATTATTGTATTAGTTATGGTTTTAATTAAAAAAACCAAAATACAAATCGTAAATATCGGTTGTGGTTTAATTTTAGGATTATTCAATTTTGGAAACATATTATTCTACATGAAAGCCCATAAAGCACTTGCCAACAATCCATCAACAGTTTTTGCAGCTATGAATTTAGGTGTTATTGTAGTTGGTAGTTTAATTGGTGTGCTCGTATTTAAAGAAAAATTAAGCCGCATTAATTACATCGGAATTGCTTTTGCAATTTGTGCAGTTATCTTAATTACATTATCACAACTAAATGCTATTTGACGATTCTTATAAAACCATTAATAAACCTTCAGAAGCAATTTTTAGGGATAAAGGAAGCAAATTTATAGCTTATGCTTACCCAATACGTTCTGATGAAGAAATTAAGCCAATAATAAATGCTTTAAGAACTGAACATGCCAAAGCCAGGCATTTTTGCTATGCATATCGTTTAACTACAGACCGTTCTGTTTTTAGGGTAAATGACGACGGAGAACCATCAGGAACAGCAGGCAGACCGATTTTGAACTGCTTATTATCAGAAGATGTTACTTATATTTTGGTTGTAGTTGTAAGGTATTTTGGCGGAACTTTATTGGGCGTTCCGGGTTTAATTAATGCATACAAAACGGCTACAATTGAAGCACTTCAAAACGCAGAAAAGATTACCAAAACTATAAACGATGTTTATGAAGTGTATTTCGATTATTTGCAAATGAACGATGTAATGAAATTGATAAAAGATGAAGGTCTGGAAGTTATTGAGCAGAAATTTGATATCAATTGTATCATAAAATTTGAAATAAGAAAAGCCCAGTTAAATCAGGTTTTAGCTAAGTTTGATAAGATTGAAAACATCAAACTTAAATATTTAGAAACCTTGTAACCATAAATAGTTATTATCTTTTCGAATTAAATATCAGCCAAATTCATTATGAAAATTCCAGAAAGCGACCTTATTATAAACCCTGATGGTACAATTTATCATTTAAACTTATTACCTGAAGATATTGCGGATACGGTTATCACGGTTGGCGACCCTGATCGCGTTGGCGAGGTTAGCAAGTATTTTGATAGTATCGAACTTAAAAAAGGCAAAAGAGAGTTTATCACACATACTGGATATGTGGGTAAAAAACGGGTTACTGTGCTTTCAACCGGAATTGGTACAGATAATATTGATATTGTTTTCAACGAGCTTGATGCTCTGGTTAATATTAATTTTGAAACACGCGAAGTAAATAGCAAACTTAAATCACTAGATATCATAAGAATTGGTACATCTGGCGCAGTTCAGCCTGATATAGAAATGGGAACAATTCTGTCATCATCATACGGCTTAGGCATGGATTCGTTAATGAATTATTATGTACATGAATTAAATGGAGACGAGCAAAATTTATTAAACGATATTAATATTCATTTCGGCCATTTAAAAAATATAAAACCTTATTTAACGGCTTCGAGCAGTAGATTATTGGATACGATTGGAAAAGAGATGGTTAAAGGAATTACAATTACAGCTCCAGGTTTTTATGCACCGCAAGGTAGAAAAGTTAGGGCGAAAAATGCAGTTCCGGATTTTATTGGCTTGATTAACAGTTTTAAATGCAATCAAGAAAGAATTACAAATTTGGAGATGGAAACTGCCGGAATTTATGCTTTAGCAAAAATTTTAGGGCATAATGCATTATCTGTTAATGCCATATTAGCGAGTCGGGTGAAATATGAATTTAGTAATCAGCCAGATAAAATTGTTGCAAAAGCAATTGAAACGGTGCTCGAAAGAATTTAATTCCAAATCTGTATGAGCCTCCCGAAAGCGAATTATAAACATCTCGAGAGGCTTAATGTGAAAAATAATACTTTGAATTATAAGCTATTTATGCACCTGGTATAGTTTCTTTTACCAATTCCTTTTGTTCCATATCTAAATATGAGCAAGTCATTTTCTGAATATCTATAACCCATTTTTCAACTCCTGCATCAGCAGCCTGCTTGCAGAAGGTAAAATAATCAGTTTCACCATTCTGATGAATTTTTAAAGCATGCGCTAATTTTTCAGCAGATGATTCATCATTGATAATCAATTCAGGATAATTTTCGGGGCTTGCCTGAACAGAAGTATCATCATTGCCAAAATATACCGATAATCCATTTGCTACATAAACATCATTTCTAACAACCCCTAAGGCTGCAATCTCTTTTATAAATTGTGGGAAATCTGCGCCGGTTTTAATTTTTGATTCTGCAGATTTTATTTCTTCTATGGAAAACATATAATTATTTGTTAGTTGATACTTTGTAAATGGTTGTTTGAGTATATAACTCTCCTGGTCGCAAAATTGTTGAAGGAAATTCAATAATATTTACAGCATTCGGGTGGTGTTGGGTTTCCACACAAAAAGCTTCAAAACCACTATAATCTTTTCCGCCCTTACCATTTTTTACCTTTAAGTATTTTGATGTATATAAATGCGCTACCGGTTCTGTAGTATAAATGCTAAGCGTTAAACCACTCTCCTGCTCAACTGTTTTGCTGGCCAACGTTAAATCTCCATAAGTTTTATCTAAAACATAAGTTTGGTCATAACCTTCCTCCGGATTCCAGTCTTTACCAAATTCCTTTAACTCTGTAAAATCAAGTGCGGTATCCTTAACAGGAATTAATTTGCCGGTTACGCAATAATTATCATCTTGTTCTAAATAATTTTTGGCAAAAATCTGTTGCTTATGTTTATCAATTTTTCCACCATCAGGTGATAAATTAAAATAGCCATGGTGAGTCAAATTTATGGCTGTCGCTTTATCTGTTTCAGCTTCGTAGCTTAAAATAAGTTCATCGTTTTCTGTTAATTGCAAAGTTAAATCAACAATTAAAGTACCTGGAAAGCCTTCTTCACCATCAATACTTTCATATTGTAAAGTAACGGATGATATTTCTTCATCAAATTCAACTATATCCCAAACCTTTTTATCAAAACCATCAATCCCTCCATGTAAGGTATCACTGTTATTATTTTTAGGTAAATTAAAATTTTGACCATCAATTTGGAATGATGCACCCTTTATACGGTTTGCGTATCTGCCTATCACTGCTCCTAAGTGTGGATTGTTATCCAGGTAATCTGCTCCGAAATATTGGTTAAAATCATCAAAGCCTAAAACAATATCCTGCATATTGCCTTTGGCATTTTTAATTATAAAATTATTAATAATGGCTCCATAATTATATAATTTAATGTAGGTGCCATTATTATTAGTTAATTCTATTGCGATAACTTCTTCGCCATTAATTATATTTCCTGTTGGTATTTGCTTAATGCTCATAAATTGTAACTTAGGGCTTTTGTTTGCTAAACAAACATACCATTAATACTTGCTTTTATAAATATTTTAAACTGATGAAATCTCAACTCGAAGAAAAATTTGCAGAACAATATCAAAAAAATGCTGATGCGGTTTATTTTACACCTGGTCGTGTAAATTTAATTGGTGAACATATCGATTACAATGGCGGCTTGGTAATGCCTTGTGCAATTACTTTAGGTACATGGCTGGCCATCTCACCAAATAACGATGGTAAATTCAGATTTAAAAGTTTAAACTTTAATGAGCAAACTGAGGTAGAAAGTAATGTTCTGCATCAAAAAAATGGAGGTTTATGGTCTAATTACCCTATTGGTGTAATCAATGAGTTTATTAAAGATGGTAAAGAAATCAGTGGTTTAGATTTTTTATATTTTGGAAACATCCCTATAGGTTCAGGATTGTCTTCTTCTGCATCTATTGAGATTGCCACAGCTTTTGCAATAAACGATTATTTCAACCTTGGTTATGATAACTTAGAATTGGTTAAAAAGGCTAAAAGGGTTGAGAACGATTTTATTGGTTTAAATTCTGGCATTATGGATCAATTCGCAGTTGCTTTCGGGGAGAAAGATAAAGCAATTGTTTTGGATTGCGAGACACTTAAATATAAAATGGTTGATATTAATTTAGGCAAATATGTTCTGGCAATTATCAATACAAAAAAACCACGCGAATTAGCCGATTCTAAATATAATGAACGTGTGGAAGAATGCCAGACTGCACTAAAATTGCTTAATGAAGAAGTAAAACTGAATAATTTATGCGATTTAAACGCGGAGAAATTTGCGCTTCACAAGCATGTAATTGCAGATGAAACGATTTTAAACAGAGCATCTCACGTAGTTAAAGAAAATGATAGAGTTCATTTGGCTGCCAAAGCGCTTAATGCCGGTGAATTAGAAGAATTTGGACGTTTAATGTATGCGTCACATCAATCGCTACGCAGCTTATATGAGGTAAGCGGTAAAGAGTTAGATACAGTTGTAGATTTTTGTATAGATTATGAACATGTAATTGGTGCGAGAATGACTGGTGCTGGTTTTGGCGGTTGTGCAATAGCACTTTTAGAAAAAGGCTTTGAGGAAGATTTTGCGAAACATTTAACAGATTATTATGTAGCAAGAATTGGATACCCGGGAGAAATATATGTAAGTGACATTGGCAACGGACCAACCAAATTATAATTTAATTATTAGCTAAAGATTTAGCTAACCTTTTTATAAATGAAAAAGTTAAAACTAAACGAACTTAACAGAGCAGATGTTGAATCGTTTAAAGCACAAGAAAAGTTACCCGTAGTAGCCATTTTGGATAATGTTAGAAGTATGCACAATGTAGGTTCTATTTTCCGTACGGCAGATGGTTTTGCATTAGAGCAAGTAGTGTTGTGTGGTATTACGGCACAACCACCACATCGGGAAATTGAAAAGACGGCTTTAGGCGCAACGCAATCAGTAGAATGGATGCATTATGCTGATACAACAACTGCCGTTGATGAATTACGAGCAAAAGGTTATGAAATTGTAGCTATCGAGCAAGCAGAAAATAGCACAATGCTTAATATTTTTTCGCCAGATAAAGACAAAAAATACGCTTTAATTTTTGGTAACGAGGTTGATGGTGTGAGCGATGAAGTAATGGCTAAAATTGATGAGTGCATCGAAATTCCTCAGTTTGGCACAAAACATTCGTTTAATATAACCATTTCTGCAGGAATTGTTTTTTGGGATTTCTTTGCAAAACTTAGGTTATAAAAAGACTAAGATGGAACATGCCTTATTAAAAAAGCTACAAATTAAGCCTGGCTTTGTTGTCAAAGTTATTGATGCGCCAGAAAACGTAGACTCCATCTTTTTGAATAAACCAGATAATATTTCCATCTGTTACGATGAGGTAAATCATTTTGATGCACTTATTACTTTTACAACTTCTCAAAATCAATTAAAAGCCCAAATCGAAAGTCAGCTAATGTATTTAAATCCAAAAACTATAATTTGGATTTTCTCACCAAAGAAATCATCAAAAATAAAAACTGATTTAGATTTGATGAAAAGCTGGCATGAGTTGGATGTTTTTGGATTAAATCCTTGTTCATCTGCTTCTGTAAATGAGATTTGGACAGCTTTAAGATTAAAATTTATAGGCGAAATAAAACCAAGCGGTTTAAGAAACGACCATATTCAAACAAATGATTATTCGGATTTTATCGATGTTGTAAATAAAAAAGTAACCTTACCTTCAGGTCTAAAATTTGTTTTGGAACAACATCCACAAGCAATTCGTTACTTTGAAAGCCTGGCATACTCCAATAAAAAGGAGTATGTACTTTGGATTCTATCAGCCAAACAAGAAAAAACAAGACAAGCAAGAATTGATAAGGTACTAATTATGCTTTTAGATGGTAAGAAGAATCCGTCTGCTTAGGTATTTTGAAGATTAAAAAAGCATAGTTTTTCATAAAATACATATATATTGTGATATAATTTAAATATCAACGTAACTTTTTTGTGAAAAAAATTATAACATAAGTAATTGATTTATTGCGGTTTGCAGTTTTAAATCATATTTAGGCATATATTTTTCTAAAAAGTGTAAAACAGAATTATAAATAAGCTGTTTAACCACTATTATTTAGAAAATAAAATATGAATACGAAAATTACAAAATCAACAATGTTGGTTGCCTTATTAGGATTATCATCACAATTATTTGCACAAGAAACACCTACCGCTTCTGGTAGATTCGGCAAACAAAATTTAAGAACATGGAGCGTTGGTGCTCAGGGTGGTATCTTCAGCCAAAATACCATCTTAGGCGGCGGAAGTGTTAAAGCTAGAGAATTTAAAAGCGTAGGTTACGGAGCTTTTATCAAAAAACAAATTCTTCCTGCATTAGGCTTACAAGCAGATTTCTTACGTGGTGAGATTAAAACTTTAAATGCTACAAGTACAATCGAGCAAAAAAACAGCATCAATTGGGCTGGTTCATTAACTGCGGTATTAAACATTGCTAACTTTAGTTTAAATACTGAAAACGCAGTTTTAATCCCTTACATTAAAGCGGGTGCCGGTTACATGTCGTCAGATTCGCAAGTTGGTGCTACTCAAGTTTTTCAAGACAGAGAAGGTTGGTATATCCCAACAGGTGTTGGATTTAAATTTGGTGTATCAAAAGGAATTAACATCGATTTAGGTTACGACATTAACTTTATCAAATCTTCTCCAACAGTTAAAAGTGCTTACTTAGAGAACAGATATTCATACTCTCACGTAGGTCTTGAGTTTGCATTAGGAAACAAAGAAAACTCTCAATTACAGAACTACAGCGCTATTGCAGATTTACGTAAACAAACTGCTGAAGAAAGTAATGAGTTAAGAAGAGCTTTATCTACAGCTGAAGAAAATGCTGCCAGAGACAGAGCACAATATGCTAAAGATTTAGCTGATGATGATAATGATGGTGTAGCTAACAAATTCGACAAATGCCCTGGAACTGCTTCAGGTACTGTTGTTGATGGTTCAGGTTGTCCATTAGCTGCTCCAACAACTAAAGTAATTAAAGAAACTACTGTAATTACAGAAGCTGACCGTAAAGTGGTAAGAGATGCAATCTCTAACTTAGAATTTGATTTAGGTAAATCAACAATCCGTTCTAAATCTTACGAAACGTTAAACAGAGTTGCTACTTTGTTAATGGAGAAAAACTTTAGCTTAAAATTAGCTGGACATACAGATAACACTGGTGGCAGAGAATTGAACTTACGTTTATCTAAAGATAGAGCTGAATCAGTAAAAGCTTATTTAGTGTCTCAAGGTGCTAATGCTTCAAGAATCGAAGCTACAGGTTACGGGCCAGACCAACCGATTGCGACTAACAAAAGTGCATCCGGACGTCAAGCTAACCGTCGCGTAGAATTTACATTATATTAATTAATAGTTTAAAATTAAGTTTGAAGCCTCGGTGAAATATTTCATTGAGGCTTTTTTGCGTTTATTGATGTTTCAAAAGAATTTTCCGCTTGTGAAATTTTATAATAGAGATTCTTATACAAGTTCAGAATCACGACATTCTCACATATATGCACCACTTCATTGCGAGGCACGAAGCAATCTTAAACATTAGGTTTGAATGGCAAGCGCCATGAGATTACTTCGTGCCTCGCAATGACGCAGGAAGCTTACATATAGGTTTGTATATAATCCTCAATGAAAATGATTCTTAAACAAGTTTAGAATCAAAACACGCTTACACACCACGTCATTGCGAGGCACGGAGCAGTCTAAAACATTAGGTGCAACTGGCATGCGCCATGAGATTGCTTCGTACCTCGCAATGACGCAGGAAGCTTATGTCTTACCTCATGCTTACACACCAACTTATTGCAAAATACGAAGCAATCTTAAGGTTTGAATGGGGCCAGCGCTAATAGATTGCTTCGTACCTCGCAATGACGCATGATCCCGTAGGCATAGTTTTCAATATAATCTTTAATAAAAGAGTTTCAGGATCAAGTTCAGAAACACGACACACTTACACACCACGTCATTGCGAGGCACGAAGCAATCTTAAACATCAAGTTTAAATGGCATGCGCCATAAGATTGCTTCGTGCCTCGCAATGACGCAGGAAGCTTACATATCGGTTTGTATATAATCATCAATGAAAAAGTTTCAGGAGAAAGTTCAGAATCACGAAATGCATACGCCTCTCGCAATGAAGCACGGAGCTTTTATGTATTAGTTTAAAAAAAAATCCTCAATCAAAATGAAACTCAAACATGTTCAAAATAACGATAATGGTTAAATACCTCCAAAAAAAAAGTGGCAACCATTAACTGGTTGCCACTTCATCATATCTCCGAAGAGTGAAAAAAAATATTAGTTTTTAGGTTGCACTCGACCTGATTTTCTGTCTTCACCTCTACCAATTAAATAACCGCCACCAGCTCCAACTAAACCACCAATAATTGCACCTCTACCTTTTTTCTTATCAATTAATGCACCACCAACTGCACCTGCTGCCCCACCAATTACTGAACCTTTTGCAGCATCGCTCCAACCTTGTTTTTTAGCAGTTGGTTGTGTACCACCGTAAGAGCTTGAGCTAGTGCTGGAATAAGTACGACCAGAACCAGAATACGAAGAACGTTGTCCTGCTTTTCTTGCAGCTACTAATTCTGCCTGATGTTTAGCTTCTTTTTCTGCTTCAATTTTTGCAGTTTCTGCTCTCTTGAAACTATCCAATCTTAAACTATCTTTTACGGCTTTAACGGCCATTGCTTTTTCAGCTTCTGCTTGTTTTAATGCAGCTTCTTCTTTTGCTTTATTGTTACAAGCGAATAAAACCGAACTACTTAATGCGATTACTACTAATATCTTTTTCATAACATAAATTTTTTAAAGTAAACCTTTAGCCACCTAAAGCCAAAAGATTTCATTTGTATGTGTTTTTTAGTTAATTACAGATAGTAAAGAAAAAATGATGCCAAAAAGTTTTAATGTTTTAATTTTTTTCTTCTAAATCAATGTACCAAAAACCTAAACTATCTGATTTACTGATAGATAAAGTATCATCTTGGGTAGTATCGCTTGGCTTTGAATAGCTTCTAAAAACCATTTCGCCTATATTGAAATCGAGTTTATTATTGAACACTGGACCATCAAAGGCAAATGTATGGTATTCACCATTTTCACCACAGGGGTCAATATCAGGTGGCAAATTATTTATTAAATCTTTAGTAATAACTTCGCCACAGTATAATTTTAGATTTTGCTGACAGCAAACTATTATTGTTTTGTAACCTAAATTTAGAAAATCGTTAACGATATCGGTAGTATTTCGCTTCCACAACGGGAATATTGCTTTTAGGCCAACTTCAGACAGTTTTTCCTCTCTGTATTTTCTTAAATCTTCGAGAAAAATATCACCAAATATAGAATGTGTTATTCCACATGCCTTAAAATGGTTCATGTGATTTTTCATAACATTATCATAGGTTTCCATATCAGGCATATCTGGCAGTTGAATTTGATACAATGGAATACCAACGCTTTGAGCCTGTTTTATTAAGAGAGCTGCTCTAACACCATGCATGGAAACTCTATTAAACTTTTCAGTTACCGTTGTAACCAGATATTTTATTTCCAACGAATCATCTTGTAGAGCATAGTGCAGTGCGAGTGTACTATCTTTACCACCACTCCAATTGAAAATACATTGTTTTTTAGATGGCATTTAGCAAGATTTTCTTCAGCATTTGCACGCCATTTACCGCATTCTGTTCAATATTTACGACATTTTTATAATGTCTAATATCTGGAGTCCGAGGATCGATAATGTATTTTGTTGTGTGTTTCGGTACAAAATCGACCAAACCGGAAGCCGGATAAACCGCAAGAGATGTTCCGATTATTACAAAAAAATCTGCAGATTGACAAAGTCTGGCAGCATACTCAATCATTGGTACAGCTTCACCAAACCATACCACATGCGGTCTTAGCTGCGAACCCAATTCGCATAATTCGCCCATTTTAATTTCCGCACCATTAATTGGATATGTGAGTGATGAATTTACATCAGATTGAGATTTAGTTATCACACCATGAAGATGCGTAACTTTTGTAGAACCTGCCCGCTCATGTAAATCATCTATGTTTTGGGTGATAATTTCAACATCAAATTCCTCCTCTAATTCTACTAAAATAGAATGTGCTAAATTGGGTTTGGCCGCCAAAACCTGCCTCCTACGCTCATTATAAAAATCCTGCACCAGTATAGGATTTCGTTCCCAGGCTTCGGGCGTAGCAACATCATAAACATTATGTCCTTCCCATAATCCATCCGAATCGCGAAAGGTTTTTAAGCCGCTCTCTGCACTAATACCAGCACCAGTTAATACTACCAATTTCATCATTAACAATTAACTTTTATTTCCGAATAATTGATGAATTTCTTCGCGATTCTATCATCAGCTGAAAAAATTTCGGGATGAAACATGCAAGATAATGCTTCAATACCTTCAACTAAGGTACCAATACTCGGTTGAGTAAACATATCGAAATCAGCAATATATACTTGGTTGTTTTTAACAGCTTCGAGGTTATCCCATCCAGGTTTAGATGTAAGTAAAGTCATTTCTTCGGCACTTCGAATAACATCAAAACCACAAGGTGCAATTACCAGAACCTCAGGATTGTATTTTAAAATTTTATCCCATTGGGTAACAATAGAATCTCCGGCAGGGTTTGAAAGCATATCTACACCACCTGCAGCAGCAATCTGGAAAGGAATCCAATGTCCGCAGTTGTAAATAGGTTCAATCCATTCCATTAACATTACACGTTTTAAAGGAGCTCGGTTTGCCCTTAACTTATCTAATATAGAATCGGTTTTTACTTGTAAACCAGCCAAATATTTTAGAGCAACCTCTTCTTTACCAATAGCTTTGGCAATTGTTAAAGCGCATTCAAAAACATCCTGTAAATTATTTGGAGATAGTGGAACAAGCTTAGGTTGCTTGCTTAGTTTCATCACTGCAGTTTCAGTACAAACGGTATCAATATTACACACTTCGCAAATATCTTGTGTGAAAACAATATCAGGCGAAATGCGCTCCAAAAGTTCATCATCTACCCAATACAAACTTTTTCCTTGTGCTTTTGAGGCTGAAAAAATCCTATCAATTTCCATGCTCGAATAATTCTTTCCTTCTAAAATACAGCGTACAATTTTAGGCATATCGGCTGCTTCTTTAGGGCATTCGAAAGTAACGCCATGCAGATATTCCTGCAACCCCATGTCGTAAATCATTTTGGTTGCAGCGGGAAGGAAAGAGACAACTTTCATATATGGTAAAAGGTTAAATGAATGACGGAGGCTGATTTAGTTGCTATTATTGCTCAATGTTAAAGAAAAAAATCCTCTTTAGAAATTAATCAAAAGAGGATTTTCAATAGCCATGTAATGAATTATTATGCTTTTTGTGTTTGCAATTTTAAAACAGGATATTTTGATTTTAGAATTTCAAACGCTCCGAATAAAATCGCCCCATAAATAATAGTTCCTTCTAAAAATCTTATCTCAAAAGGAATAGCTCTTTCCAAGCAAAGCCAAAAGCCTGCTATATCTTGTGTATAAGCTGGGTTTTTGTACCAAATGGGAAAATCGGTAACAATCCAATGAATTAAAACAATTACAAATGTTGATGTTAGCAAATTTACTACATTGATATTTTTTAATAAAATTCTGCCAACCAAAACCATCAAGGCAAAAGCTAAATATACCCAATACCAGCCCTCATACAAAAAGCCATTACTGTATTTACTAAATATGGTTGTGGCTAAAACGAAATCGCTTAAAAATAAACTTAACAAAGGGAAGGCAAAAGCTTTCAAATTATCTTTAAAATAAGCTCCGCCAAATAATGCTACAGCGCCTATTGAAGAGAAGTTTGCAAATTTTAATTCATCAGAGTTAAAAGTTACCAGTAAACGGAAGGCCGTTATTGCTAAAATCATTAACAGTAAAATTGCCGTACGTGGATTAAATTTTAAATGAGCCATATTATTTATTAAGTATTTTATATAAAATATCGGAATTAAACCTAAGATCTTTTTGCAAAGTTAATTTTTTATTAGCGGATATTAAAACTAACGCCTGTATTAAAATTGAAACCCATAGTGTTATAACCAATAATTTCATTGTATTTTTCGTTCAGGATGTTTTTTGCATCAAAGAAAATCTTAACACGCTTGTTTGCCAAGGCATATTCTGCATAGGCGTTTAGTAATTTGTAAGCAGGCAAAGTATCTACAGTATAGCTAGAAAAGTTACCATCAGTACGTTTACCAAAATAACGATAGTTAGCACTAACATATAAATTGCTTGTAGCTTGTAAGCCTGCATTTATACCGAAAGTATGTTTAGGTCTGCGGAATAAATAATCAGCAATTGCATTATCAACAAAATTAAACTCATTTCCTTCAACATAACCGTAGTAACCGCTAACATTAAATCTACCAAATTTTACCGCTGGTTCAACTTCAAATCCCTTTGTTTTTTGGCTCACCTGATTAATGTATCCTGCCGGATAAGCATAAATAATTGCATCTGATAAATCGCGTTTGTAACCTGCAACTCTCAGGCTAAATTTATCATCAGCAAAGCTGAAATTTACACCTGCTTCGTAATTTTGAGATTTCTCGGGCTTCAAATTTAAGTTAGCACCAAATTGACCGAACAACATATTTAATGTTGGAATTTTAAAGGCTGTAGATACCGTACCAAATAATTTAATTTCTTTTATGATATTAATTGTTGGCGTTACAGAGTAAGTATAGTTTTCGCCATATTGCTCGTGTTTATTATAACGCCCACCAACTTCTAAATTAAATATGCTTAAATCATGCAAAAATAATGATGTATAAGCAGCAAAAATATTTGTGTTCGGACTTGCTGTGCCAGCTTTAAGTTTCATACTTCTGTTATCCAAACCAACCAATAAATCAACTTTACTTCCTAATTTTTGATTGTAGAATAAATCAATTATATTAATTTTACCTTGAGTAAAGCTAGGGAAACTGCTGTGCGCATCGTTCGATGTACTTTCGTAACTATAGTTTAAATTAATTTTACCTGTTCCAAATTCATATTTAGCATTTGTACCAACGGCAACATTTTTTAAAATTGAATAATTACCGGCATCTACAAAAGAGCCACCATCAAAACTATAATTACCATAATAATACCTAACAAAAGGATTTACAGTAAAATTTTTATCCAGTTCAATCCCGAAGTTTGCATTTAAAGCACCAGTTCTAAAGCCATCTTTATCAAATTCTGTATTGTTACCTATTGGATTAGCTGCCTCAGAAATGCCGTTTGTTTTATGCTGAGTGTAATTAATGTTATAATTAAATCCCTCAACAGCACCATTTAAACCAATAGTTCCTTTGTAAGTTTCGTAGCTGCCTGCTGTTGCAACACCATAAATTGTATTTCCTTTTGGTCCGCCCTTTTTGGTAATGATGTTGATTACACCAGCAACCGCATCAGAACCGTAAATTGTAGATTGACCGCCTCGTAAAATCTCTATATGGTCAATTTGGTCGATAGATATTAATCGTAAATCAAATGCTCCACCATTTCCAGATGGGTCATTTTGAACAATACCATCAATTAATACAACTGCGTAAGCACTTCCGGCACCACGAAAAAATACAGATTTATTTAAACCAGGATTGCTACTGGAACCTGCAACGATAATTCCGGCTTGTTCGCTAATTAATTCCGGTAACGATTTACCGTGACTGCGTTCTAAAGTTTCTTTAGAAATGATAGTTACAACTTTACCAGTTTGCGATTGCTTCTGGTCGTTTTTAGTTGCCTTGATAACAACATCATCAAGTTTTAAACTGTCTTGTGCTTTAGCAAATTGGCTAAAGCTTAATTGTGCAAACCCCAGGCCTGCAGCAATTAAAATTCTTTTTTTGTTCATTTGATTGTGAGTTTTGCCCACAGCCAACAGATTAGGAAAGGAAATGAAAATACGTGTAACGTTAAGTACCTCAATCCTAGCTTCAATCCCCGAAAGCTATGAAATTAATCGCTAAAGGCAGGTCTTCTGACTTACTCCCGGTGATTTCTACCTTCCCGTTTAATTAAAAACAGTGGCTTTAGATTGAATTACCGTTATAGAGCTTACAGCTGCGGGACAGTTGCAGAATTTCACTGCATTCCCTTTTAATTCCGGGTGTAAAGCCGGAAACCAAAAGCGCTGCAAAAGTAATAAAATAATGTTGGTTGTAAAATGGATGATGGAAAATGGCATTTGAAATACAAAACGTTAACTTTAAGATTCAAATACCTAACATGAAATCAATTTTCACTTCACTCCTACTATTTGCATGTTTTTCAGCTATGGCACAAAAAATAGATACCACATATCTCGAAAACTTAATGAAAACCAAGCCCGAACTTTTTAGTGGTGTTTTAACACATCCTGATAAAAATCAAATTCAGGTTTTATACACGCAAATTAATCGGGACGCCAACAACAAACCCAGCTTTAAAAGTTTTAGTTATAACCTTGATGCACACCGTTACTTTTATCCTGCAAGTACAGTAAAGTTAGCAGCCGTGATTTTTGCTTTGGAAAAAGTAAATAGATTAAAAATTACCGGTTTAACAGCTAAAAGCGTAATGATAACAGATAGTGCTTTTAAAAAACAAACCAAAGTTACTAAAGATACCTCAGCACAAAATGGTTTACCAAGCATTGAGCATTACATTAAAAAGATTTTGCTAACCAGCGATAACGATGCATTTAATAGGCTTTTCGAATTTATTGGAAGAGCCGAAATAAATAAAAAGCTAAGAAAGAATGGACTGGCTAATAGCAGAATATTAAACCGTTTGGCCGTTGGCGATGCCGGCGAAACATCTAAGCACACCAATCCGGTTAAATTTTATAATGGAAATAAATTAATCTACAGCCAGTCGGCACAGTACGACGAAAAAGAATATAATTTAAACTTAACCAATACGGTGATGGGTAAAGGTTATTTAGACAGTGCCGATAAATTAATAAACAAGCCATTTAGTTTAGAGAATAAAAATGCTTTTGCAATTGAGGACCAACAACAACTGATGAAAAAGTTAATGTTTCCAGAAGTTTTTCCAGTAAAAGAACGATATAATTTAACTGCAGAGGATTATAAATTGATTTATACTTACATGAGCAAAATGCCAAACGAGAGTGATTTTCCAAAATATGATGCAAAGGAATTTTGGCCAACTTATGCTAAAATGCTTTACTATGGGCGTGAGCTAAAAATCCAACCGGATGAAAACATAAGAATTTTTAATAAGTATGGAGATAGCTACGGTTTTATCATTGATAATTCATATTTCATAGATTTTAAAAATGGCATTGAATTTTTACTAACAGCAGTTGTTCAAAGTAATGAAAATGGCATTTACAATGATAATAAATATGAATACGAAACCGTATGCTTTCCTTTTATGAAAAACTTAGGCAGAACTATTTATGAAGCTGAATTAATCAGAAAGAAGAATAACAAGCCTAATCTTTCAAAATATAAGATGGATTACAAATAGTTTTTAATTTGAAACTGATTTTATAACTTTAAATAAAATCATCTCCTATAGATAATTGGTATTATTTATTTAAAAATTAGAAATGGGAAAATTTGTAATCAGTAAAAGAAAAAATGGCGAATTTCAGTTTAATTTAAACGCCGGTAATGGACAAACGATTTTAAGCAGTGAAGGCTATGTAACAAAAGCCAACTGCGAAAATGGAATCGAATCTGTAAGAAAAAACTCACAGGATGATTCTAAGTTTGAGAAAAAAACATCCACGAACGACAAAGCTTATTTCAACCTTAAAGCTACTAACGGGCAAATTATTGGTTCGAGCCAAATGTACGAAAGTGAAGCTTCTAGAGATAATGGCATCGCATCGGTAAAAAGTAATGCACCTGATGCATCAATTGATGACCAAACGCTTTAACAAAAAAAAAGTCCTGATTTGCATCAGGACTTTTTTAAAATATGATTATCGCCGAAGCGAAAATTTCTATTTTACTGCATCAATTACAGCTTTGAAAGCTTCAGGGTGATTCATTGCTAAATCAGCTAATACTTTACGGTTTAAACCGATTTCTTTCGAAGCAAGTTTACCAATTAATTGAGAGTAAGAAATACCGTGCTGACGAGCACCTGCATTAATACGTTGGATCCATAATCCGCGGAATTCTCTTTTCTTAACTTTACGGTCACGGTATGCATATTGCAAACCTTTTTCTACTGTGTTTTTAGCAACAGTATAAACCTTACTTCTTGCTCCCCAATAACCTTTTGCAAGGTTAAGGATTTTTTTTCTTCTTCTTCTCGAAGCTACTGCGTTTACCGAACGTGGCATGTTGTTGTTGTTTTTTGGTAAGCGGCGTCCTAATTTAAAGGAACTTTAATGCCTGATACCTGGTGAATTAATAAATTACTTTCCGATACAAAGCATACGTTTAACGTTACCAGTATCTGCTGCTGTTACCATGCTAGCATTTCCAAGTGCACGTTTACGTTTAGTACTCATCTTTGTTAAGATGTGACTTTTGTATGCGTTGTTTCTTTTGATTTTACCTGTTCCAGTAAGCGAAAAACGCTTTTTAGCACTGGAATTGGTTTTCATTTTTGGCATAACCTGTTTTTTAATTTATAAACCTATTTTTATTTTTTTGCTACTTTAGGCGCAACTGTTAGGAACATACGTTTACCTTCTAACTTCGGTAATAACTCTACTTTTCCTACATCTTCCAAAGCCTGAGCAAATTTTAGTAATAAAATTTCTCCCTGCTCTTTGTAAACAATTGCTCTACCTTTAAAATGCACATAAGCTCTAACTTTCTCACCGTTCTCTAAAAAGCTGATGGCATGTTTTAATTTAAACTGGAAATCGTGGTCGTTTGTATTAGGACCGAAACGAATCTCCTTAATAACAGTTTGTTTAGCATTAGATTTAATTTCCTTTTGCTTTTTCTTCTGCTCGTAAACGAATTTGCTGTAATCTATAATTCTACAAACCGGAGGTACAGCATTCGGAGAAATTTCTACCAAATCTAATTCCAGTTCATCAGCAAGTGCCAAAGCTTTAGCCAAAGGATAAATCCCCGGTTCAACATTATCGCCTGCTAAACGCACTTCAGGCGATTTAATAAACTGATTAATGTTATGTTCTGCTTCTTTTTTCTTAAAAGGCGGACGTGGTCCCCTGTTAAATCCTGGTCTTCCTAATGCCAAATTTGTATAATATTAATTTTAATTTAAACTGTTATTTCTTTTAATAATAAGCCGCTGAACTCCTCCAACGTCATTTCACCTAAATCTCCCTCGCCATGTTTTCTGATTGAAATTTTACCTTCAGCCATTTCTTTCTCACCAATGATGAGCATGTAAGGGATTTTTTTAACCTCCGCATCGCGGATTTTGCGACCGATTTTCTCATCTCGAAAGTCAATCAGCCCGCGAATATCGGAATTATTTAATTCATCTAAAACTTTTTTTGCATATTCTTCATATTTTTCTGAAATAGGAAGAATAATATATTGCTCCGGACTTAACCATAAAGGGAAGTTTCCGGCACAATGTTCAATCAAAACTGCAATAAAACGTTCTAGTGAACCAAATGGTGCACGGTGTATCATTACTGGTCTGTGTTTCTGATTATCGCTACCAGTGTATTCTAATTCAAAACGCTCAGGAAGGTTATAATCAACCTGAATTGTACCTAACTGCCACTTTCTGCCTAAAGCATCTTTAACCATAAAATCCAGCTTCGGGCCATAGAAGGCAGCCTCACCATATTCAATTACAGTATTTAAGCCTTTTTCTGCAGCAGCCTCGATAATAGCATTTTCAGAAAGCTTCCAATTTTCATCAGAGCCAATGTATTTAGCTTTATTATCAGGATCTCTTAACGAAATTTGAGCGGTATAGTTTTCAAAACCTAAAGATTTAAATACATAAAGCACCAAATCAATAACTTTCTTAAACTCATCTTTTACTTGTTCCGGCATACAGAATAAGTGTGCATCATCCTGAGTAAAGCCACGTACACGAGTTAAACCATGTAATTCGCCACTTTGTTCGTAACGATATACTGTTCCAAATTCGGCAAAACGAACCGGAAGATCTTTGTATGAACGTGGTTTTGTTTTATAAATTTCACAGTGATGCGGGCAGTTCATCGGCTTTAAGAAAAACTCCTCTCCTTCTTGAGGCGTTTTTATTGGCTGAAATGAATCTTTACCATATTTTTCCCAGTGACCAGAAGTTACATACAGGTTTTTATGGCCAATATGTGGCGTAACTACTTGTTCATATCCAGCTTTTGCCTGCGCTTTAGTTAAAAAGTTTACCAAACGCTCACGCAAAGCTGTTCCTTTAGGTAACCATAAAGGTAAACCCATTCCAACTTTCTCTGAGAAAGCAAATAGCTCAAGCTCTTTTCCCAGCTTGCGGTGATCGCGTTTTTTAGCTTCCTCAATCATTGCAAGATATTCGGTAAGCTCGCTTGCTTTTGGAAAAGTTACACCGTAAATACGTGTTAATTGTTTTTTAGTTTCATCACCTCTCCAGTATGCACCTGCAACATTCATCAGTTTTACTGCTTTAACAAAACTAGTATTTGGAATGTGCGGACCGCGACATAAATCGGTAAAAGCTCCCTGAGAATAGAAAGTTATTTTTCCATCCTCCAAACCATCAATTAAATCAAGTTTGTATTCATCGCCCTTTTCTGTAAAATATTTAATTGCATCAGCTTTGCTTACACTTTCGCGTTTGAAAGTTTCTTTTTGCTTAGCCAATTCAATCATTTTTGTTTCAATGGCTTTGAAATCATCCGAAGAAAATTCCTTGTCACCAAAATCTACATCGTAATAAAAACCAGTTTCAATTGCCGGGCCTATACCGAATTTTGTACCAGGATATAGCGCCTCTAAAGCTTCGGCCATTAAGTGTGCCGATGAATGCCAAAAAGTAGTTTTGCCTTCAGCATCATTCCAGGTTAGTAATTTTACAGAAGAATCTGCTTCAATTGGACGTGTTGAATCCCAAACTTCGCCATTAACTTCTGCAGCTAAAACGTTTCTTGCTAAACCTTCGGAAATTGACAATGCAATTTGATGAGCAGAAGTGCCCTTTTCATACTGACGAACGGAGCCGTCAGGTAAAGTAATATTAATCATCTACAACTATGATTTTGCCCCTCATCACGCTGGAATATTGGAACGGTTTACAAATAATTTTATTTCTAAATCACATACAAAGTGATTTTATTTGCTGCAAAGATGCTGTTTTTTGCGTTAAAATGCAAGTTTTGATTAATACTAATTGATTTCATGAATAAAATTACAAGTCAATTATCTATTATTTTTCACCCATTTATTTTTCAGATAATTACGAATTGGTACATCAATAAAACGCATTGTTAAATACGCAAAACCGATTAATAAGACCATATAAACTGCACTGTAAATTTGAGTAAAGCCATCTCTGGTTTAATCTCTACAAAATAGGTTAAAAATACCCAAATGAATGGATAATGAATCATGTACAAGGGGTAAGAAATTTCTCCTGAAAGTTTACACAAAGGCTCTAACTTAGGTTTTATCGTTGCACCAGCACCCAAAGCAACCAAAACAGGAAAGTAAATTAACACAATTAAGGGTTCGGTGAGCCAATTGTAATTATCATTAAAAGGAACTATAAATGCCAACAACAGCAAAGCTGATAATCCTAAAAACCCTATATTATTTTTAATTGCCCAGTTTGAGCGGAAAATTAACATTCCAACTAAAAAAGAATATAAAACACGTGCGCCACCATCCCAAAATGTTGGTCCGCTCCAGCCGCCCATTAAATTGGTTGATTTAAATGCGATAAAACAAATTAATGCAGCGGCAACGAAAGTGAAAATTTGCAATGTGTTGCGACTAAACTTATACAGAACGAATACATAAAAAATGTTGGCAATGTATTCCCAAAAGAGCGACCAAGCTGGCGCATTTAAATTGAATAAATTAAAAAAACGTTCCTCCATCAAAGGATAAGGGATTAAAAAAACCGAGGCTAGAAACATCAGCAATGTCTGGCCGAATCCATAAGTTGGATAAAAATTGCTAAAAGGATCTAAGAAAAAAGTTAGTAAACCTAAAACCGAACCAATCACTACTAATGGATGTAATCTAATCAGTCTGAGTTTTATGAATTGCCAAACACCAAGATGTGCTATCCTACTATCATAGGCATAGGCAATAACAAAGCCTGATAAGCAGAAGAAAAAATCTACTGCCAAAAAACTATGAACAATAACATTTTCTTTGGGAGGGAAAATTATCTCCATGAAATGAAACAGTACTACAGATATGGCGGCAACTCCTCTTAACCCATCTAAAATTTCGAAATGTTTTTTTGTGTTCAGTAAGGAATTGTTGTTTTGCATTTTGAAGAATGTTAGATATAGTCAATAATAATCATTCATATTGAAATTACATTTAAACAATTGTGGTTTTTAGCCAAAATGTAACCGGAAATATACAGTCGCTATTGTTTTTAAATAGTAGATAAATTAAAAAAGCCTGCACAAATTTAATTGTGCAGGCTTAATAAAATAACTTATTTAAATTAGTTAACCACGATAACTCTTTGTCCGCCAGCTCCGGCTGGTCTGTTGTTTCCGTTTCCTCTAAAACGTTTCATCATGTTTTCCATCTTCACTTTATATTCAGCATCGGTAATAGCAATGGCTTTTTTTGGTGCTGTTACATCTTTGTTGCTAACATTTCTATATTCAATGCTTTTAGCAATTGTGCTGTTTCCTCTGCCCTCAATTGCTAAAACAGTTCCTTCTGTCCACATATTTGGATTTGGTGAGAAATCAAAACCTAAATCCTTAGTGTACCAAATGTGAGTTTCTTCGGTCACATCTTTATCCATACCTAAAATTTTAACTGAACGAGTTGATTTTACGATAACCTCATTACAGTTTAAACCTAAAATTTGTTTAGTAGCATCAGTTTTAACCACCTCAATTTTTGGAGGAACAATAGGTTTAGGTTTAGTTGTATCGTTAGGATTGTTTCTACCCATACCGCCAAAAGTATTTATAGGTCCTGAGGTGTTCAGTTTTAATCCGCTTTGCATAACATAAGTAGTATCATTTAAATCGAAAACCTCAACTAATTTTTTATCAGCAAATGTGTAGTAATATTCTCTGTTACCACCTGCACCACCAAAACCTCTCATCATACGACCCATTCCACCGCCGCCACCGCCAGCACCGTTACTATCTTCTGTTTCTTCAACCGGCATGTAACTCGCATTTGTGGCATTAAATAGTAACTCAAAATTTGATTTACTTGTAGACGGCATTCTTGCAGCCATTTGTTCGGGGATTTTAATACCACTTGCTGCCATCATCGTAGCAGGATCAATAGTAGTTTCATATTGTATTGCTCCAGATGTTTTCTTTTGTGCGCTCGCTACAGATGCTAAAGATAAAACGCCTAAAAAAGCGAGAATTACTTTTTTCATTTTGTTATGTTTTTGTTGTTAGATATGAAAGGTTAAAAAAGGTTTAACAAAGATATTTTTATTTAACGCAAAGCATGTTAAAAAGTGTTAAACGCTTAGCAAACAGAAGTAATATGTTTGTTAATATTCTGTGCTTTCTAACCAACCGTTACATAAAACATCTGCAATATGCATGGTTTTAATTGGCAGATTGTTTTTTTCGATATAACCTTGAAGATGAAGCAAACAAGATAAATCTGTAGAAATAATATAATCGGCTTGTTGGGCAAGCGCATGGTTAACTTTTTGTTCTGCCATGGCAGATGAAATTGCATCAAATTTTACAGCAAAAGTACCACCAAAACCACAACACATATCGTTATCGGGTAACTCAAGCATTTCTAAACCATGTACTTTAGATAGAAGCTGACGTGGTTCGTCTTTTATTTTACATTCTCTTAAAGCACTGCAAGAATCATGGTAAACAGCTTTTCCTTCTAATTCTGCTCCGAAGTAATCCTTCTTCGCCACATTAATTAAGAAATCAGATAGTTCCCAGATGTTTGATTGCAAACTGCGGCATTTATTGTGAACAATTGTATTGGTAAATAAATCATTAAAACCAGCTTTTACCATTCCTACGCATGATGCGGATGGTGCAACCACATAGGTATTTTCCGTAAAATCGTTCAAAAATTTTGTTCCAACTTCTTTAGCCTCATCCCAATAACCGGCGTTGTAAGCAGGCTGTCCGCAACAGGTTTGTTTTGAGTTGTATTCTACCTCACATCCCGATTTTTCTAATAACCTTAAAGTGTTAAATGCGGTTTCGGGATATAATTGGTCTACAAAACAGGGAACAAACAATTCTACTTTCATCTATTTATCATTACAATTGGAGCTACAAACTTACACTTTTAGTTTTCTCTGCGTTCGTTTTTTCTTAAGATTACCAAAAAGATTAATCCAACAATAAAAAATGATGCCAAAGCGATAATGGATTGGCGCATGTTATGCGTAAGTCCTTCAATTAAAGCAAAGCTGAATAAACCGATTACAATTGCTAACTTTTCTGTAGCATCGTAAAAGCTAAAAAATGAAGCCGTGTCGGTAGTATTTTCGGGTATATGTTTAGAATACGTAGAACGTGATAAGGATTGGATGCCGCCCATTATTAAGCCTACAATTGCCGCTAAACCATAAAATTGATATTCTGTAGTGATTGAATATCCATATATGCAGCAGGCAATCCAAATGATTACTACAATAATTAATACATTAACGTTTCCTAATTTTTTGACTAACCTAGACATTAGCCATGCACCTAGTATGGCTACGAGTTGAATAATTAAAATTACCGCAATTAAACTACCCGACTCTAGCTTTAAAACTTTGGCCCCAAAACCTGCTGCTGCAAGCATTATGGTTTGTACCCCCATAGAATAGAAGAAAAACGCAATTAAGTAGGTCTTTAAAAAACTCATTTGTTTTAATTGATTCCAAACCTTTTCAAATTCTCCAAAACTGCTTTTTAAAATGCCTTTTTCTTCGGCAGATAAAACAGGAATATCTTTTGGCAATGCCTTGAATGGAATTTGAGCAAATACAAGCCACCAAATCCCAACTAGTAAAAACGATATCTGTGCAGGAAGTGATTTATCTGTAATGCCAAAAAGCTCTGGTTTTAACACAAATACAAAACAAATTAGCTGTAAAATTACGCTGCCAACGTATCCATAAGAAAAACCTTGCGCACTCACTTTATCCTGGTTTTGAGTAGATGCGATGATTGGCAAATACGAATTATTAAACATTACGCCGCCAACATAACCCATTGCAGCTAAAACGAAACAAATAATTCCAGCTTCCAGCGTTTCTAGCTTGAAGAAAAATAAGCACATACAAGAAATTGAACCCACATAAGTGAACAATTTCATAAAAAATTTCTTTTTGCCTTTTGCATCAGCATAGGAAGATAAGATTGGTAGTAAAACCACCATAATTAAATAAGCAAATGCCAGAGCATAGTTAGATAAAACCGTGTTAATAAAGGTTTTTCCAAAAAAGGTAACTTCATCACCATGTGCTTCGGTTGTAGTTACTGCTACATAGTAAACCGGAAAAATTGTTGAAGTGATAACTAAATTGTAAGCAGAATTTGCCCAATCGAAGAAAGCCCATGAGCGAATGGTTTTCTTATTATCTTTTTCTATCATGAATAAGCGTTAAATGTTCGAAAGTTGTGGATGGAAATCTAAAATCGTAATTCTTAAATCAAAAATCAAATGTAATATTTCTTTCCATCAGTTTTAATCTTGCCAGCATCTAATAATTCTCTTATTGTATCTATACGTTCATTTTCCGAACCATTTTTTATGTTGATAACCAAATCATCTAAAATTAAAGGCTGATGTTGCAAAAGCGAAATGATTTCAAATTCAATTTCATCATTAAGCTGAACATCGTTATCAACTCTCTTTTCTGCTAAACAAACATCGCAAACACCACATCTGCTCGCATTCATTTCATCAAAATAGTTTAATAATTGTATGTTTCTGCAAATATTTGATGATGCATAAGCTACAACTGCATTTATTTGTTTGAGTAAAATATCTTTACGCAATTCAAGGTATTTTACGTCAACATCAAAATGCTCCATATCTACCCGCGGCCTTATATATTGCAATTGCGGCTGGTCAGTCTGTTGAATGTAGGCAAGCAGTTCTATAGATTGCAGCTTATTTAAAAAGGCAACAATTTCTTTGTAAGATAAGCCAGTCTTCTTCGCTAAATCTGCTTCATTAATATTAACAAAACCATCAAAAGCACCCCCGTGAGAACGCAAAATGGTTTTTATGATATTGTCGTAAGCTTTGTTTTCAATCTGAAAGCGATACACATCTTCGTGCCCTACCGTAAACATTAATCTTGAGGACAGAAAAACACTCTCCGACAGTATTACGTAACCATCATGCTCTAAAAATTTTAAAGCCGAAATAGTTTTTAAAACACTAACATTAAAACGTTTACAAAAGTCGGCTATATCAAAAGCAAAGGTTAGTCCCTCGCCTGCTCCAAATGCCAACTGAAAATAGTTACCCAGATAATGGTAAATCTTTCTGATTTCTTCTGGTGATGGAAAACTATTTATGTACCGAGCCTCAAGACTTAAAATATCTGACTGATTGGCTAGCAAAACGGCATAACTTCGCTTTTCATCCCGACCAGCTCTACCTGCTTCCTGATAATAAGCTTCTAAACTTTCTGGTAAATCTAAATGCACAACAAAACGAACATCAGCTTTATCAATTCCCATCCCAAAAGCATTGGTTGCAACCATTATGCGGGTTTTATTTTGTTTCCAGTCTTCTTGTTTCTGAAAACGTTCGTTTTTTTCTAAACCAGCGTGGTAGAAATCAGCCTTGATTTGGTTTCTGTTGATAAAATTAGAAACCTCTGCAGTTTCTCTACGATTTCTAACATATACTAAACCCGTACCTTTAACATTCCTACAAATATTTATAAGCTTTTTGTATTTATCTTCCTTATTAAAAACAACATAACTTAAATTATCTCTAGCAAAACTTTTAATAAAAACCTGCGGATTTTTCATCTCCAGTTTCTTTATAATGTCTTTTCTAACAAAGTCTGTTGCTGTGGCGGTTAATGCTAAAATGGGTACATCTGGTAAAATTTCCCTAAGCTTTGATATTTGCTGGTATGGAGGTCGAAAATCATAACCCCACTGCGAAATGCAATGCGCTTCATCAACAGCGATTAAATTCACATTCATGTAAGAAATCCTTACCCGAACTAAATCTGATAGTAATCTTTCTGGTGATAAATAAAGGAATTTGATTTTGCCGTAGATGCAATTGTCTAAAAGAATATCGATTTCACGTTTGCCCATCCCGGCATAAATTGCAATCGCTTCTATGCCTTTTTCTTTTAGGTTTTCAACCTGATCTTTCATCAAGGCTATTAATGGAGAAACTACAATACAAATTCCTTCTTTTACCATTGCCGGAATCTGAAAACAAACAGACTTGCCTCCGCCCGTTGGCAATAAAGCCAAGCTATCTTTTCCCTCCAATACAGAAGTAATAATATCTTGTTGTAATGGTCTGAAAGCTTGATGGCCCCAGTACTTTTGTAAAATCTCTATTGCTGTCATAAATCGGCGGTATCAAAACTATAAAAAAGCTCTTGATATTACTAAATTGCACCACAATTAATCAAAATTTAGATGAAGCAACTCTATTTTCTTTCTGCACTCTCATTTCTATTTTTCATTACAAAAGCCCAGGATAAGAAATGGGATGTAGAAAAATATCAAGGTACCACTAAAAATTTCACGCTAAATACTGATGAAGGTACTTGGATGAACTTAGATGTTAGTCCGGATGGGCAGGAAATTGTGTTTGATTTGTTGGGTGATATTTATACAATGCCTATTGCCGGCGGACAAGCAAAACTAATTAGTGGAGGCATTGCTTACGATGTTCAGCCACGTTTTAGCCCAAATGGTAAGTATATTTCTTACACAAGTGATAGAAGTGGAGGAGATAATATCTGGATTATGAGCCGAGATGGTTCAAATAAAAAACAAGTAACAAAAGAGAGTTTCAGATTGCTCAATAATGCTACCTGGATGCCAAATAGCGAATATATCGTAGCCAGAAAACATTTTACTGCTGGCCGCTCGTTAGGTGCTGGCGAAATGTGGATGTATAACATTAACGGTGGTGATGGTGTACAATTAACTAAACGTAAAAACGACCAGCAAGATGCCGGCGAACCAAATGTTTCGCCTGATGGCAAATACGTTTATTTTAGTGAGGATGTTACTCCAGGTCCAAATTTCGAATACAGTAAAGATCCAAATGGAACAATTTACGCCATTCGCCAATTAGATTTAACGAGCGGTAAAATAACAACATTAATTAACGAGCAAGGTGGTGCTTGTAGGCCGCAGGTTTCTCCCGATGGAAATTTGATTGCGTTTGTGAAACGTGTAAGGTTAAAATCTACGTTGTATGTTCAAAATATTAAAACCGGTGAAGAATGGGCTGTTAATGATGAGTTATCACATGACCAGCAGGAAACCTGGGCAATTTTTGGTGTTTACCCTAATTTCGCCTGGACCCCAGATAGTAAAAGTTTGGTGTTTTATGCTAAAGGAAAAATCAGAAAAACTGAAATTAAAAACTTAATAACTTCAACAATTCCATTTCAGGCAAATACCGTTCAAACGGTACAACAAGCATTACATTTCGAGCAACAGGTTTTTAGTAATGAATTTTCTGCTAAAATGTTGCGCCAATTAACTACATCGCCTGATGGCAAAACCATTGTGTTTAATGCAGCCGGGTTTTTATATAAACAAGAATTGCCAAATGGAACGCCAGAACGCTTAACAAATGGTTTGGATTTCGAGTTTGAACCAGGTTTCAGTCCGGATGGAAAATATATTGTTTACGTAAGTTGGAGTGATGAATTGCGTGGCGCAATAAAAAGGACTGATTTAAAATCGGGCAAAACAATTACTTTAACTGATGAAAAGGGCTTTTATTATTCGCCTCAATATTCTACAAAAGGTGATAAAATTGTTTTTAGAAAAGGCAGTGGAAATGATGTTTTGGGTTATAACTATGGCCGCGGAACAGGTATTTTTACTATGGCTTCTAACGGCGGGGCTAAAACTTTAATTTCTGAAAATGGTATTCGCCCGCAATTTAACAATACAGATACCCGAATCTATTTTCAAAGTTATGCTGATGGTAAAAAAGCTTTGAAAAGCATTGATTTAAATGGCGCAAACGAAAGAACGCACTTTACTTCTCAGTATGCTAACCAATTCGTTATCAGTCCGGATAATAAATGGGTGGCTTTTAACGAGTTATTTAATGTTTACATCACACCAATGATAAATGTTGGCGTTGCACAAGATGCATCAGCTGGAAATAAAGCAATTCCTGTTGCAAAAGTTACTACCGATGGCGGAACATATATTCAATGGAGTGCAGATAGTAAAAACCTGCATTGGACTTTAGGTCCAAAATATTTTACCATTGATGTGAATAGCGCATTCAACTTTGATGGCTCTGCACCAAAAACGCAGGCTAGTTCAATTGATATAAATTTAACTTTAAAATCTGATGCGCCAACGGGAATTGTTGCACTTAAAGGTGCAAGAATCATTTCGATGAAAGGTGATGAGGTTATTGAAAACGGTGTAATTCTAACAGATGGAAACAAAATTACTTCTATTAGCAAAGCCGATGCGGTAACTATTCCTTCAAACGCAAAAATTATCGATGTAAATGGCAAAACTATAATGCCTGGAATTATTGATGTGCATGCGCATTTACGTACAAGTCCGGATGGCATTACACCACAAAGTGATTGGAGTTATTTGGCAAATCTGGCTTTTGGTGTAACTACTTCGCATGATCCATCAAGCAATACAGAAATGGTTTTCAGTCAAAGTGAAATGCTTAAAGCCGGTAGAATGGTTGGGCCAAGGGTTTACTCAACAGGTGGAATTTTATACGGTGCTGATGGAGATTTTAAAGTTGTTATAAATAGTTTGGATGATGCTTTAGCTAATTTAAAACGCTTAAAAGCTGTTGGAGCATTTTCTGTAAAATCGTACAATCAACCACGTAGAGAGCAGCGTCAGCAAATTTTAGAAGCAGCCCGTCAATTAAAAATGGAAGTTGTACCTGAAGGCGGTTCTACATTTTTTCATAACATGAATATGGTTGCCGATGGACATACGGGAATTGAACACAGCATCCCGGTTTTACCGGTTTATAAAGATGTTACCACGCTTTGGAATAATACTACAGTTGGTTATACGCCGACTTTAATTGTAGCTTACGGCGGACAATGGGGTGAAAATTATTGGTACGATAGAACCAATGTTTGGGAAAATGAAAAATTAATGACTTACACACCACGTTCTATTATTGATTCGAGAGCAAGACGTAGAACAACTTCAGAATATAGCGATTACAACCACATTGATATCGCAAAAGCCACTAAGCAAATTGCTGATGGAGGCACGAAAGTAAATTTAGGCGCTCATGGCCAAATTCAAGGTTTAGGAGCACATTGGGAACTGTGGATGTTTGTGCAAGGCGGTTTTTCACCTCTGCAGGCCATCAGAAACGCAACTTTAAATGGCGCACATTATTTAGGCATGGACAAAGAAATTGGCTCTTTAGAAGTTGGAAAATTGGCCGATTTAGTAATTATGGATGCGAATCCTTTGGATGATATTCGCAATTCGGAAAAAATTAAATATGTGATGATTAACGGACGCTTGTACGATAGTGCGACTATGAATGAAGTGGGTACGAGAGAGAAACTACGTGGCAAATTGTGGTTTGAAAACGCTCGTGGAAATGGTTATGTAATTCCTAATGGTGAATCAGAAACCTGGACCTATACCGTTCCGCATTGCGATTAATTTAGTTACACTTTCGTCATTCCCTCGTAGGCGGGTATCCTAATGCTTAGATTTTGCATATCGTTTTAGGATTCCCGTTTTCACGGGAATGACGTAACAAGAAAAACTTATATGAATTTACATTCCTTGATATAGTGATTTTTCATCACCTTTAATTTATTACAGGTTTTTTTGCTAAGAGATGCTGAAATAAATTCAGCACGACAAATTAAATAGCTACAAAACCAACAACCCAAATTCCCTCAAAGTATTTATTGGTTTGGAGTACCAGAACAACTCAAAATTTTCCATTTCATTTTCAAAATCAGCTTTAACTTCAGCAAAAGAAAAAACCTTTTCATTTGAGATGTGGATTTTATCCAAAATTGACACCAACCACTCCCCTTCATTTTTATTGGTTTGAATCGTTAAGCTTTCTTTTTTATCGTAAATAGTTAAAGAAGCCATTTCCCAAGTATGTCCCTTTTTTGATTTAGTAAAGAATTCTACAGATGGCTGTCCGCATATCCAGACTACTTTAGCAGTAGGTTTTGTATTGAAATTATTCTCTTCATTTATTGCCTTTTCAATAAAATCAGATTGAATTTTAGTTCTTGGGATTTTAAAATCAAACCAATCTTGCAGCTCATAATCAAAACAAATTCCATGCATAAAATTGAAAAGCGATTTCTTCAATCCAAAACTAAATTTATTGTGGTCGATACCTGTTTTATCGATGTAGTTGATATCGTTATTTGCAAAAGTGCCAATGCTTTCTGTTTCTTTAATCACACCAAATTTTTCGGGATACATCCCTACCGGACTGTGTGCCGTCATAGCAAACTGATGCCAGAATCCGGATTGTAAAATTCCGGCTTCAAACAGCTGACGCACCATTTCTAAACTATCAACCGTTTCTTGAATGGTTTGCGTAGGGTAACCATACATTAAATATGCATGAACCATGATGCCAGCTTCTGTAAAATTTCTGGTTACACGAGCAACTTGTTCTACCGTAACGCCTTTATCAATCAGTTTTAATAACCTATCCGATGCAACTTCCAAACCTCCAGAAACCGCTATACAACCAGATGCTTTCAGTAAAAGACACAAATCTGCTGTAAAACTTTTTTCAAAACGAATGTTAGTCCACCAGGTTACGGCGAGTTTTCTACGAAGAATTTCCAGGGCAACTTCACGCATTAAAGCAGGCGGTGCAGCTTCATCCACAAAATGAAAACCATTTTGGCCGGTTTTTAAACTCAGCTCTTCAATCCTGTCTACAATTTGCTTTGCCTGTACAGGTTCATAAACCTTAATGTAATCTAAAGAAATATCGCAAAAAGTACATTTACCCCAATAGCATCCATGTGCCATGGTAAGTTTATTCCAACGGCCATCACTCCACATGCGGTGCATTGGGTTAACAATTTCAATAACAGAAATATATTTATCTAAAAGTAAACCTGTGTAATCCGGTGTACCAACATCGGCTTGTTTATAATCTTTTCTGAAAGAATCATTTTTGTAAACCACTACATCATTTTCGAGCAAAAAAGTACGCTTGTACATTTGCATTTCTTTTGGAATTGCTCCGCTGATGTTTTGAATCAACAATTCAATTGGCAATTCTCCATCATCTAAAGTGATAAAGTCAAAAAACTCGAAGACACGTTTATCAGAAAGTGAACGCAATTCCGTATTTGGAAAACCACCACCCATCGAAATTTTAATTTCAGGATGATGTTTTTTCACCCATTGAGCCGAACAAAAGGCACTATATAAATTACCTGGAAAAGGAACGGAAATCAAAAATAATTTAGGTTGAACTTCTTCGATGTATTTTTTTAAGATAGATATTAAAATCGTATCAATATAGGTTGGCGACTGACCTAAAGCCTGGTAAAGCTCATCGAAAGAATTTGCGCTTCTGCCCAAACGCTCTGCATAACGGCTGAAACCAAAGTTTTCATCAACACGTTCTACAATAAAATCCGAAATATCCTCCAAATAAAGCGTTGCAAGGTGTTTGGCTTTATCTTGAGTTCCCATAGCGCCGAATGCCCAATCTAATTCTTCCAATTGCGCAAAACGAGAAGCTTGAGGTAAAAAATCATCACCGCAAATTTGCAAAGCCAATGTTGGGTTTTTTCCCTGTAAAAAAGAGATTACAGCATCAATGGTTTTCAAATACTCATCTTTCAAAGCTAAAATACGCCTGGCATTATCACTTTTGGTTTTTGAATTCTCTAACTGAAATACATCGATTAAACCTTTTCTTGAAAACAATTCTAAAATCACCTCAATACCTAAATCTGCCTGTGTAGAACTGATATTTTTAGTGTTAAGAAAACCTTTTATATATGCGCTTGCTGGATACGGAGTATTCAGTTGGGTGAATGGCGGAGTAACAATTAAAACGTCGGTCTTCAAAAGGAGTTTTTAAAATGCAAAAGTAAAGGAATTTTAGAAGATTGGTTTATAAAAAGGTCGTCACTCTGAATTTATTTAAGCGTATTTAGCCTTTAAAGATGCTACACAAAATTTAGCATTGCGAATTTGTTAAGATAGTAGTTAAACTAAAAGCCTAATTTAAACGTTTTATACCTACATCAACGCCATTTATTAAATGAGATTTTTGCTAATCCTCTTATTTATATTTTCTGCACTAACTTCTTTTGCCCAAAAATCTTTTACTTTTCCAAAAGTGAAATCACAAGGCAATTCAATTGAACAACTCACGCCAGTTAACTGGACAGTTATTGATAAGGCGAATGGCGATTTGAACGATGATGGTGAGGCAGATCTCGCCATAATTTTTGAATCTAATCGAATTATAGATGAAACCAGAACTTACGGAGATAACAATTCAGACATTATTAAAGAAACACAGAAACCACGTATTCTAGCAATCTTTTTTAAAAATTTATCAACGGGAAATTATAACTTATCAATACAAAATAACGACTTTATACTACGTTCAGAAGAAGGCGGAAAGCTTGGTGACCCTCTAAACCAAATCGGGATTAAAGACCAGCAATTGTATTTACGTTTTCAAGGTGGTGCAGAATGGCGCTGGGAAATGGGTTATACTTTCAAATTTGAAAATAAAGATTGGTTTTTAACAAGTGCTATCAATCTGTATTTTAACCAGAATACTGGCGATATGACGGAGCGAGTTTATGATTTTAAAACACGTGAATTGTTTACAACGGTTGGCAATTTGCATAGAAGAGATGTAGCAAATCGTAGAACAAGTGAGGTTTTATATTTTTCGCAGTTGAGAACTTTTAAAACGTTTAAAAAGCCCTGGGCCTGGGAAATTATGCCGAACGTTTATTTGTAGTTACTTATCATTTTGCCATGGAAACGCGGAAGTCACAGACAATGCTTTGTTTTATAATCTTTAAAATAAACTACAAATTCTGCGCTATAACAAAACCGCTTGTCCAGGCCCATTGAAAATTGTAGCCACCAAGCCAACCGGTAACATCCAAACATTCGCCTCCAAAATACAAATTCGGAATCTTTTTACATTCTAAAGTTTTCGATGAAATTTCATTTGTATCGATTCCGCCACGCATTACTTCGGCTTTATCATAACCCTTATCGCCGGCAGGTTTAACTTTAAAATGATGTATAGTTTGTTCTATTAAATCAATTTCGGCTTTTGTTAAAGTTGCTACTGGCTTTGAAAGCGGTAAAAATTTACCCAAAGCATCCGTAAATTTTTTGGTGTAATATCTGTTCAGCAAAGTTGATAACATATTTTTACCATTCGATTTACGTTCATTATCCAGCAATGAAACAATATTATGGCTTGGAAGAAGATTTAGATTAATTATTGAACCTCTACGCCAAAATGAAGAAATTTGTAAAATTGCCGGTCCGCTTAAGCCCCAATGCGTAAATAGTATATTTTCTTCGAAAGAAATTTCATCGTTGCTAACTTTACAAAATACAGAGTTACCCGATAGTTGTGCAAACCATTCTTCATCTTTACCAGTAATGGTTAGTGGAACTAATGCAGGTGCAGTTTGGATAATTTTTAAATTATGTTTACGGGCAAAACGTAATGCAAAATCTGTTGCACCCATTTTTGGTATTGGTAAACCACCAGTGGCAATAACCAGTTTTTCTGCCTTTATCGTAATTTGTTTACCATTCTTTTCGTAAAGAACCTGAAATCCATCAGGCAGAACTTCAATTTCTCTCACATCAGCATTGCATCGAATTTCTTGTCCAAAATCTTCGCAAATTGATGTAAAAACTTTTACAACATCTTTAGCATTTTTATCATCAGGAAATAATTGGCCTAAAGTTTTTTCCTTTCCCTGGATACCATAAGTTTCAAAAAAATTGATGGTATCATCTACTGTCCATTGCGTGAAAGATGATTTGATAAAGTGTGGATTGGATGATATGAACTGCTCGGCTGAGGCTAATTGATTTGTATAATTACATCGGCCACCGCCAGAAATCAAAATTTTGGCGCCCGGCTTTTCATTTTTTTCGAGTATAATTACTTTCTTTCCAATATATCCGGCTTGTACCGCACACATCAATCCGCAAGCACCAGCACCAATAATTATTGCATCAGCATTCATTTTGCAAAGTTATAAGTTTTAAGGTTATAGTATTGTCTGTTTTATATAGCACAATTACGCTACGAAACTTAAATGATACAAATTGATGTTTGTGCCTTTATCCTTGTTCTTTTTGCTATTTTTGCGTCTTAAAAACTCAATCTTTACTGATGGCAAAACAGATTAGCGAATTAAAGTTAGGTATTTTAGGAGGCGGACAGTTAGGCCGAATGCTTATTCAGCAAGCGATAAATTATAATGTAAACTCATTAGTTTTAGACCCCGACCCAGATGCGCCTTGCAAGCAGATTGCAAACTATTTCGAGAATGGTTCTATCACCGATTTTGATACCGTTTATAATTTCGGAAAGAAGGCTGATATTATTACTATCGAGATTGAAAAAGTTAATATTGAAGCTTTAGAGCAGTTAGAAAAAGAAGGTAAGCAAGTGTTTCCTCAATCGAGAGTGATAAGATTGATTCAGGATAAAGGTGTTCAGAAGCAGTTTTTTAAAGAAAATGACATCCCCACCTCTCCTTTTCAAATTGTAAATACTAAGGAAGATATCGAAAACAGTCAAATTCCTTTCCCTTACATTTTAAAATTACGCAAAGATGGTTATGATGGGAAAGGCGTGATGCGAATTAACAGTTCGGCTGATTTAGACAAAGCCTTTGATGCACCTTGTATTATCGAAAAATTAGTAGATTTTGAGAAGGAGGTTGCAGTAATTGTAGCTCGAAATTCTAAAGGTGATATGAAAACTTTCCCGATGGTTGAAATGGAATTTAATCCTGAAGCTAACTTAGTAGAGTTTTTGATCTCACCATCAACTTTTGCAGAAAGTTTGCAGCAAAAAGCAGAAAACATTGCAATGAATATTGCTTCTTCAATGAATATAACCGGAATTTTAGCTGTAGAAATGTTTGTTTGTAAAGACGGAGAATTGTTAGTAAATGAGGTAGCACCTCGTCCGCATAACAGTGGGCACCAAACTATTGAGGGCAATTATGTTTCTCAGTTTGAACAACATCTGCGTTCTATTTATAATTTGCCTTTAGGCGATACAACGAGTATTACCAATGCTGTAATGATTAATTTATTAGGCGAAAAAGGTTCTGAAGGTGTAGCACAATATGAAAATCTGGAAAAGATTTTGGCTATTGATGGCGTGTTTGTACACTTATATGGCAAAAAATACACTAAACCTTTCCGCAAAATGGGACACGTTACCATTGTCGATATCGACAGAGAAAAAGCAATTGAAAAAGCCAGATATGTTCAAAAAACTTTAAAGGTAATTGCCTGATGGAGTAAAGCACAAGGATAAAATTGAAATTAAAAGATATAAAGAATTAAGAATGAGTGCTAAAGTTGGAATAATTATGGGCAGCAAATCAGATTTGCCTGTAATGCAAGATGCTGCTGATATTTTAAAAGAATTTGGAATTGATTATGAAATAACCGTTGTTTCTGCTCACAGAACGCCTGAACGCATGTTTAATTATGCAAAGGAAGCACAAGGCAGAGGTTTAAAGGTAATTATTGCTGGCGCAGGTGGCGCTGCACACTTACCTGGCATGGTGGCATCCATCACTACCTTACCTGTTATTGGCGTTCCTGTAAAATCATCCAATTCTATTGATGGTTGGGATAGCATTTTATCAATTTTGCAAATGCCAAACGGAATTCCAGTTGCAACTGTGGCTTTAAACGCAGCTAAAAATGCTGGTTTATTAGCTGCTCAGATTTTAGCTACCGCTGATGATTCTTTAACTGTGAAAATGCAGGCTTATAAAGATGATTTGAGAAAAAAAGTTGAAGAAAGTGCTAATGAGATGAGCCAAATATAAATGTCGTGTTGAGCTTGTCTAAAACATTTAATCTTTCGGCAAACTCGGGATGACAAATTAATTAATTTAAACTTGGGTCTGTAGGGAAATTGCTAATATGTGCATACTTCGGGCCCAGGTTTACGATTACATCTCTCCACAATTGCTCATCATCGTTTCCAAAAATTATATCAGGATGAGAAATATCACTAACCATCCAGGCATTTTGCTGTAATTCTTTGGTTAATTGTCCGTTATCCCATCCGGAATACCCCATAAAAAATTTTATTTCATCTTCTTGAATTGCATTTGTGTTGATGAGAATTTTCAGGGTTTCGAAATTCCCACCCCAATAAATTCCATTACCAATATCTTCACCACTTTGTAGTTTATCGTAAGCACGATGAATAAAATGCAACGTATCTGCAGCAACCGGGCCACCAAAATAAATGTGGTTATGCGCATCCCATAAATCTGGTATTACATCTTTTAGAAGAATATTTTCAACCTGATTAAGGATATAACCTATAGTCCCGTCTTCGCCATGTTCTGTTACCAAAACCACTGAACGTTTAAAATTAGGATCGGCCATGAAAGGCTCAGAAATTAATAATCGGCCAGTTTTTGGTTTTATGTTATTAAGCATGATGATAATCATTTGTAGCACCATAAAAGATGCTTATGTTTGTTTATGCAAGTTACAAATGAATTTCTACAAAACCTGCGCCAAGATTACAAAAGCGCCACGTTAGATGAATCTGACGTTGATAATAATCCAATTACCCAGTTTAAAAAATGGTTTGATAATGCTGTTGAGGCTCAGATTTATGAGCCCAACGTAATGACTTTAGCTACAGCCGACAAATCAGGAAAACCTGATGCAAGAATTGTTCTTTTAAAAGGTGTTGACGAAGATGGTTTCAGATTTTTCACTAATTATTTAAGTGCAAAAGGCAAAGAGTTAAAAAGAAATCCTTATGCGGCATTAGTTTTCTTTTGGCCTGATTTAGAACGACAAGTTAGAATAGAGGGTACAGTTGAGAAACTTGATAAGGAAACTTCAGAAGAATATTTTATAACACGCCCTGTTGCAAGTCAAATTGGTGCGGTAGCATCTCCTCAAAGTCAGGTTATACCAAACAGAGCATTTTTGGAAGAGAAATTTGAGGAACTTAAAACTAAAAGCGATGGTAAATCAATTGCTAAACCTGCCCATTGGGGCGGTTATATCGTAAAACCAACCAGAATAGAATTTTGGCAAGGACGCCGGAGTCGTTTGCACGATAGAATCAATTTTGAACTGGTAAAAGGCGCTTGGATAAAGAACAGGTTAGCGCCATAAATTGATATAATTTTATTTTATTGCCATCAGAAAAGAACATCAATTTTTAAAGATTTAAAATGAAGAATATTTCAGTAATAGGTTCGGGTACCATGGGCAACGGAATTGCACATACCTTTGCTCAATTTGGTTATCAGGTAAATTTAATTGACATTAATCAAAACGCTTTAGATAAAGCAATTGCAACAATTGATAAAAATTTAGAGAGACAAGTTGGTAAAGGAACTTTAAAAGAGCAGCAAAAAGCTGATGCATTAAATAATATCCAAACATTTACATCAATAAGTGATGGTGTAAAAACAGCTGATTTGGTTGTTGAGGCAGCTACGGAAAATGTGGAGCTTAAATTAAAAATCTTTCAGGATTTAGATGGCTTCGCTCCTGCCGATGCAATTTTAGCTTCAAATACTTCATCGATATCTATTACACAAATTGCCGCTGCTACCAATCGTGGCGATAAAGTTATCGGAATGCATTTTATGAATCCCGTTCCGGTGATGAAATTGGTTGAAGTTATTAGAGGTTATCAAACCAGTGATGAAACGACTAAAACTATTATGTCGCTTTCAGAAAGTTTACAAAAGACACCGGTTGAGGTGAATGATTATCCTGGTTTTGTGGCCAACCGTATTTTAATGCCTATGATAAATGAAGCCATTTTTACTTTATATGAAGGAGTTGCCGGTGTTTATGAAATTGATACCGTAATGAAATTAGGAATGGCACATCCAATGGGTCCACTCCAATTAGCAGATTTTATTGGTTTAGATGTTTGCTTAGCGATTTTAAATGTACTGAATGATGGTTTTGGAAATCCAAAATATGCTCCTTGCCCACTTCTTGTAAATATGGTAAGGGCTGGTAAAAAAGGTGTAAAAACTGGCGAAGGTTTTTATAAATACACTGCTGGTTCGAAGGATTTAGTAGTTGCTGATAAATTTAAAAAATCCTAATTTTTTTAGCATTTAATTTTATATTTGCCAATATGAATGAAAATCTTGATCCGGAAGCAGACAATTTAACACCAATAGATAGAGATATTGAACGTGTTTTACGTCCGCAGGCATTTGAGGATTTTACCGGGCAGGAAAAAGTTATGGAAAACCTGAAGATTTTTGTTCAGGCAGCCAAACTTCGTGGAGAATCTTTAGATCATGTTTTACTTCACGGTCCTCCGGGATTAGGGAAAACAACTTTATCGCACATTATAGCTAATGAAATGGCTACCGGCATAAAGGTAACTTCCGGACCAGTACTAGATAAACCTGGTGATTTGGCCGGATTATTAACCGGTTTAGATGAAGGAGATATCCTTTTTATTGATGAAATTCATCGTTTATCACCTTTGGTAGAAGAATATTTGTATTCTGCAATGGAAGATTTTAAGATAGATATTATGCTTGAAACCGGACCCAATGCAAGGTCGGTTCAAATCTCTTTAAATCCTTTCACTTTAGTTGGTGCAACAACCCGTTCGGGTTTGTTAACTGCGCCTTTAAGGGCTCGTTTTGGGATTAATGCAAGATTAGCTTATTACGATGCTAAATTGCTTACTACCATAGTTCTACGTTCTGCAGAAATTTTAAAAACGCCTATTAGTGATGAAGGTGCTTATGAAATTGCCCGCCGCAGTCGGGGTACACCACGTATTGCTAACGCACTTTTACGCCGAACCAGAGATTTTGCTCAAATAAAAGGAAATGGCAAAATTGATACTGAAATTGCTAGTTATGCCTTAAATGCTTTAAATGTAGATGAGCATGGGCTTGATGAAATGGATAATAAGATTTTAGTAACCATTATAGATAAGTTTAAAGGCGGTCCGGTTGGTTTAAAAACTATTGCAACGGCTGTAGGTGAAGATGAAGGTACGATTGAAGAGGTTTATGAACCGTTTTTAATTCAGGAAGGTTACATTATGCGCACCTCTCGCGGTCGGGAAGTTACCGAAGCGGCTTATAAGCACCTTAAGAAAAGTTTTCCTGGGCAAACCGGGAAGTTGTTTTAATTTTACCCGCAGATTTAAAATGATAAAATCCGCAGATTTTCGCGGATTATTGCCAAAAGATAAAATCATTTTAAATCTGCGATTCTTTTCTGTGGAAATCTGCGGGAAAGAAGTATTTGCATTCGTGAATCATATCAATCTATTTCGAACACTCATAAGTAAAAATCATTTTAAATCTGCGTTTCTTTTCTGTGGAAATCTGCGGGAGAGAACTATTTGCATTCGTGAATCACATCAATCTATTTTGAACACTCATAAGTAAAAATCATTTTAAATCTGCGTTTCTTTTCTGCGGAAATCTGCGGGAGAGAACTAGCACGCTAATCAAGCTTATTAACCTTTCTGAAAATATTATCTGAAATATTATCAGTATTAAAATTTATAAGCAATCCTAATTTCAAACCAGATAATCTTAAATAGGTCAATAACTGTTTGTGATGGACTGGTGCTATAATTTCTACAGATTTAAGCTCTAAAATCACTTTTTGTTCAACTAGTAAGTCAAGTCTGTATCCTACGTCAATAGAAATCTCTTCATAAACCATCGGCAAAGAGACCTGACTTTTTACCTTCAAACCTTCTTTTTGAATCTCGTATTTTAAAGCTGCTTCGTATGCGGATTCTAATAACCCTGGTCCTAAAATATTATAAACTCTAAATACGCAACCGCGAATTATATAAGATATTTCATTCTCTGTCATTTTTAAAAATAATAATATTTATTCCAGTTAAGAGTAAAACTGTATCTTCCTCCACAATTAAAACAGGTAGAAAGAAAAACATTAACCAAACTTTTCTGTTCATAAGTTGTAAAACCAGCAAATTATGAATATCGAATTACGAAAATTAACAATCGAAGATTATGCCGATCTAAAAGAATCTATGCTGCAAGCCTATGATAGCATGGGTGGTTCTATCTGGCCGAAATCGAGTATTGCCAAGCTCATAAATATTTTTCCTGAAGGACAGCTTTGTATTGCTGTAGATAATAAAGTGGTTGCCTGCTCGCTATCGATTATTGTAGAATATGATGAATATGGTGATAGACATACTTATAAATTGATTACCGGAGATTATTCTTTTACTACTCACGATCCGAATGGAGATACTTTATACGGAATAGAAATTTTTGTTCATCCAGAATTTAGAGGTTTAAGATTAGGCAGAAGGCTTTACGAAGCAAGAAAAGAACTTTGCGAAAGCTTAAATTTAAAAAGCATTATAGCCGGCGGACGAATTCCAGGTTACCATACCTTTGCTGAAACGCTTACACCAAGACAATATATTGATAAAGTTAAGGCAAAGGAAATTTACGACCCTACCCTTACGTTCCAGATTTCTAATGATTTTCACGTTAGAAAAGTGCTTAAAAATTATCTTCCCGGTGATAA
This sequence comes from Pedobacter sp. Leaf132, assembly GCF_920984695.1. Lineage (NCBI taxonomy): Bacteria > Pseudomonadati > Bacteroidota > Sphingobacteriia > Sphingobacteriales > Sphingobacteriaceae > Pedobacter > Pedobacter sp. Leaf132. Next base: position 446,521 of record NZ_CAKLBO010000002.1, read on the forward strand.
GGAATCAAAGGAATATGCAACTTTGATTGAATGGAATAACATTTACTATCAGGGTATTGATGCATCTGCCCGTTCTGCAATGACGATAAGATTGGGCCTTGTACAATGGGAAATGCGATTATTTCCTGATTTGAACACTTTTTATGAACAAGTAGAATTCTTTGTTGATGCATTAAGTGGATATAAATCTGATTTCGTGATGTTTCCGGAACTTTTTAATACACCATTGCTCCAGCCTTACAATCATTTACCAGAGATTGAAGCCATGCGAAAGTTAGCTGAGAAAACTCAGGAAATTGTGGATAGAATGCACGAATATGCCTTAAGTTACAACGTGAATATTATTACCGGAAGCATGCCTTTATTGGATGATGGCAAATTATATAACGCAACCTATTTATGCCACAGAACGGGTAAAATTGATGAATACAGAAAAATACACATCACACCGAACGAACAAAAATACTATGGAATGATTGGTGGCGATAAAGTTCAGGTGTTTGATACAGATTGTGGTAAAATTGGAATTTTGATTTGTTATGATGTAGAATTTCCGGAACTGAGCAGAATTTATGCCGACCAGGGAATGCAAATTCTATTCGTTCCGTTTTTAACGGACACTCAAAACGGATACACACGTGTAAGGCATTGTGCGCAAGCCAGGGCAATTGAAAATGAATGTTACGTAGCTATTGCAGGCTGCGTTGGAAATTTACCAAAGGTGAATAATATGGATATTCAGTTTGCTCAATCTGCTGTTTTTACTCCATCTGATTTTGCTTTTCCAACAAATGCAGTAAAAGCTGAAGCCACGCCAAATACCGAAATGGTTTTAGTAGTTGATGTTGATTTACACCTTTTGGATGAATTGCATCATTACGGAACGGTAAAGGTTTTAAAGGATAGAAGAAAAGATTTGTATCAGGTAAAACTTCTCAAATAAAGCTAATTCTTCACAAAAAAAAGCCGGTTATCACAAAGATAAACGGCTTTTCAATTGTACTAAAGCTAATTATTTTCGCAGGGCGAACCATACTATTAAGCCAATTAATACGGCTATTGGTAATATCCATTTTAAAACAGAACCCGCTCCGTTTTCGTCTCTTTCTGTAACTGCCGGTTTTGCAGGTCCTGGGTCGTTTTTATGATTTTCGTAATCTTGTTCTATCGGTTTTGGAGCTTCTCCGCTTTCCGTATGTTTCGGATCTATATTTTCCATTATAAAAAATTTGCGTTAGTTGGCGTATTCGGGCTAATTAAATTTTCAATGATGTCAATCATTTTAAATAGCTTTTCGAATAACAACAAGCGATTAAGCAAAAGGTTTTAATTCTAAGCCCTATCTTTGCAAATCGATGTACAGTAATTCTGCAAAATATAGTCAATTGATTAAGAGCGAAGCAATGCGCTTAGGCTTTTTAGATTGTGGTATTTCCAAGGCAGAATTTTTAGAAGAGGAAGCGCCGCGTTTGGAGCATTGGCTTAATAATAATCATCATGGCGAGATGAAGTACATGGAGAATTATTTTGATAAACGGCTTGATCCTCGCTTATTGGTTGAGGGTGCAAAATCAGTTATCTCTCTATCTTTAAATTATTATACCGAGGATAAGCAGCAAGATGCAAATGCGCCAAAAATTTCAAAATACGCTTACGGAAAAGATTATCATACGGTTATAAAAGATAAATTAAAAGAACTCACTCATTTTATTGAAGAAAACATAGGCGAGGTTTCTGGAAGAGCGTTTGTTGATTCTGCTCCTGTTTTAGATCGTGCCTGGGCAAAACGATCGGGCATTGGATGGGTAGGCAAAAATTCAAACTTAATTAGTAAACAACATGGTTCTTTTTTCTTTTTAGCAGAGCTGATTATTGATTTAGAGCTAGCTTACGACCACCCTTTCCAAACAGACCATTGCGGTACCTGTACCCGATGTTTAGATGCCTGCCCAACTGATGCAATAATTGCTCCTCAGATAGTTGATGGTACAAAATGCATTTCCTACTTAACTATCGAGCTTAAAGATGAAATTCCGAATGAGTTTAAAGATAAGATGGACAATTGGATGTTTGGATGTGATATTTGTCAGGACGTTTGTCCGTGGAACCGATTTTCTAAAGTCCACAATGAACAGGCTTTTTTACCAGAAAGCGGTTTACTGGATTTAACGGCAAAAGAACTTACTGAAATTACGGATGAAGTTTTTAAGAAAGTTTTCAAAGGTTCGGCAGTTAAACGAACGAAATATGCTGGTTTAAAAAGAAATATCGATTTCTTGAAATCTACTTAAATAGAAATTGCGAAGCCCGAATCAATCTTTTTCAATTGTTCATGCTTCGCAACTATTAAATTTTAATTTACAGAAAGGCTATTATCTGATTTAGCTTTATCAGGTGTATGTGCATCGCCCATTACAACTTTGGATAATTTCTTTTGTGTTTTAATATTAATCATTGTTTCATTATTTCCTTTTTCCCAAACAGAAATGGTACTGTGGTTTTTTTCTGTTGAGCCGTCATCAAACTTCAACATTAAATCAATCGGTAGCGGTTTTCCTTTATTTTCTATAGTGATTGTGTATCCATCAGCAGTTTTAATTGCTGATTTAATGGCCATATCGGTTACTCCACCTTCAAAAAACCAGCGTTTCCAAAACCAGTTCAGGTCTTTTCCACTACCCTTATTTATGCTATTAAAGAAATCGTAAGGCATCGGATGTTTTCCATTCCAATTTTTTATGTATTGATGCAAAGCTTTAGTAAATAATTCATCACCCAAATAATCTTTAACAAATAAATAAGCTAAAGCTGGTTTTGGGTAAGAATTGGTAAAAGAACCAGAACCTTTTAAGTCGGGTGTTAAAGTCATAATCGGCGAATCATCTTTGCCACCAGAGCTTGAGGCTGTATTTTGAATACCATATTCATCAACAATTGTCGAATCAATCATCGGTGATATTAGCCATTCGCCAATAGTTGCCCAACCTTCATCCATCCAGCCGTATTTTGTTTCATTTATTCCCATATAAAAAGGAAACATGGTATGAAAAATTTCATGATCGGTTAGGGTAATCGCGTCTTCACGGCTATCAACCGGATTATCGTTTACCATCATTGGGTATTCCATTTGGTCTAGACCATCAAAAACTGTTTCATGGCTGTAAGGGAATGGCCATTTTGGAAATTTGAAACTCATGGCATCAACGGTTTTACGGGCGAAATCAATCACTTCATAAAAATCTTTATGTTTAGGATTGAAAACGGCATCTACCCTTGTTCGCCTTTTTGTTGTTGAATCAACAATTAAACTTGATGATTTCCATAAGTAATGATCGCTAAGCGCAAATACAAAATCAGTTACATTTTTCGCACTAAATTTAAACGTGTTGAATGGTTTATTTTGCGTTACCCTTTTATCAGCAAGGTCTTTTTCAGTTATAACATCTGTAACTGCATCATTTTTTTCTGCAGATGAAATTCTGGATACAATTTCCTTTTGAAAAACATCATTGGCATTTTTTAAATCGCCAGTGGCCCAAACAGCATAGCCACCCGGAACAGTAATTTCTGCATTGAAATTATCAAAATCGTTGTAGAATTCTTCAGCGCCAGTGTAAGGGAATTTATTCCAGCCATCAACATCATCATAAACTGCAATTCTTGGAAAGAAATAAGCAATAAAATGCGAGCCTTCATCAACTTGTCCGGTACGCATGTGCGAACCTTTGTTTAAAATATAATGATAAGAAATGCTAAAATTTATGGTTTTACCAGGCAAAAGGGGCTGAATTTTCACGGTCATATTCGTCCCATCAATGTTATAATCGTTGATGGTTTTTCCATTGGCTGCTAAATTTTCAATTTTAACACCATCACCCAAATCCGATTCAGAGAGTTTCGCTTTACGCGGAACACCTTTTTTATACAAATTTGGATAGAGCTTAAACCAAATTTTTTTCAAAGTATCCGGACTATTATTGGTATAAACCACATCAACCTTTCCAAATAACAATCTGCTAATCGGGTTAAAGTTTACTTTAAGGTTGTAGTTTGAAGAATTTTGCCAGTATTTTTCACCTGGTTTACCATCAAAACTTCTGGTTTTGTTTTGGTAAGTTCTTTCAAAAACGGGTTCAACCGGAAGTTTGGTTTGGCCAATTGCCAAACTTCCAGTAAGGATAAAAAGGGCAATAAGTTTTAAAAATTTCATATTTAAAGATTAGGTTAACCACAGATGTACACAGATAAACACTGATGTTTAATTGATATCCGTTAAGCATTCTTTTGATTTCTATTCTCGGCTTTCCAAAGTTAATTAGAAAGCCACATCGCCTATTGCAAGCAACTAAATAGTTCATTAATTGAGCTTGATGGATTTCGGTCAGTTCTCTAATAGCTTTTATTTCTACAATTACTTGATTTTCTACGATGAGGTCAGCGAAATATTCGCCAACAATTTGCTCATCATACAAAACATTTAATGATTGTTGTTTCACAACATTCAAGTTCATTTATGAGATTTCGAGAAACATTGCGTTCTCATAAACTTTTTCTAAAAATCCGGCACCTAATGTGTTTGAAACTGTGTAAGCAGCACCAATAATTTTTTCTGTTATGAGATTAAGTTCTATCAAATTAATCGATATCTGTGTTTATCCTCTTTATCTGTGGCATTAAATTATTTGCCGAATTTCATTTTCAACTGCTCTAACATATCAGTATTTAGCGGTTGAGCAGGTTTTTCCTGAGGTTTTGGTTTGTTATATTGTGGTTTAGCTTGTTGAGCTTGGTTTTGAGTTTTAGGAGGTCTGTTTTCATTCTTTTTAGCATTAAACTTTGCCCATTCTTCATCAAGTTTTTTCTTGGTATAAAGCGGGAAATCGCCGTTTTTCATCCATGCATAATAACTTGGTTCGATACTAAAAACTTGTTCGGTTGTTTTGCCCTTATGCTTCCCGAAATTAAAGCAAACCTCGTTTTTATCATTGTAAACCAATCTTCCGGCAAAATCAACAGGTTTATTTATATTTGTGAAAATATGCAAAGCATCAACATCATTAACAACCGGTTTTGATTTATTGCCTTGCTTATCTTCAAATTCTTTATCCTCATACATCTCCAACTGACCGAGCAAAACTTTGTAAGTAGCAATTACATCGGCTTCTGCAGCATGGGCATTTACCAAATCATCATTACAATAAAACTTATAAGCTGCCTTTAAAGTTCTTTGTTCCATCTGGTGAAAAATATTCTGCACATCTACAAACTTGCGTTCGCTCATGTCAAAATCCACATCTGCCCGTAAAAATTCTTCTAAAAGCATTGGTATATCAAACTTATTTGAATTATAGCCTGCTAAATCACTTTCTCCAATAAATTCTGCAATTTCTTTCGCTAATTCAGTAAATGTTGGTTTATCAGCAATATCTTCATCATAAATACCATGTATTAGCGATGTTTGCAAGGGAATTGGCATTTCTGGGTTAACACGCCATGTTTTCACAATTTCTTCACCATCAGGCATAGCTTTCAAAATAGCAATTTCCACTATTCTATCTGCACCTACATTTATCCCTGTTGCTTCTAAATCGAAAAATGCTAAGGGGCGTTTTAAATTTAATTTCATTATGATATATATTTTGACGCTCAAACGCCGGTAATGTTTCTAAACCAAAAGTGCTAAAAAGGATTGGTTTGTTTTTTATAAAGCCACCTTAAATTTTAAATATTAATTAACATTTATTTCTAAATGTTGGCGCTTAAAATTAAATTGCCAAAAATTAACCAAACTCAATGCGTAAACTTCTATTATTATTTTGTTTCTCTCTTTTTACGATTTACTGCTCTGCACAAAATTTCGATTTTGGTAGAATAACTCATGATGATAACGATTTTGACAGAAATAAGTTAGATAGTAATGCAAATGCTGTAGTGCTTAGAGAGTTTGGAACGTCATCCATGCAGGTAAGTGACAGAACTAATAGCATAAACATATACTTTGAATATCATGTAAAAATTAAAATCTACAACAAAGAAGGTTATAATCAGGCTAATGTTATTATCCCTATTTATAAAGATGATAGCCGTGAAGAGATAATTACAGACATAAAAGCTTCTACCTTTAACTATGAAAATGGAAGATTTGTAGAAACCATTATGGATAAGAAGGCTATATTTAATGAAGTTCGCTCTAAATATGCTACGCTAACAAAGTTTACTTTACCAAATATTAAAGATGGTTCGATTATAGAATATAGTTACAGGCTGGAATCTCCAAATATATTTAATTTTAAAACATGGGATTTTCAGACTGATATTCCAAAAGTTTATAGTGAATATTTGGTTAATATCCCGGCAATTTATAATTACAATGTATCGTTACGGGGTTTTCAAAAATTAAGTAGCACAAAAAGTGAGGTAGCAAGAGAGTGTTTGCGATTAAATGGAACGCCAATAGATTGCTCTAAAATTTGGTATGTTATGAAAGATATACCTGCATTTGTTGAAGAGGATTACATGACTGCGGCAAGCAATTTTAAATCGGCTATTAATTTTGAATTATCAGACCAAGTTACCACCACAGGATCGAGAATTAGTTATACAAAAACGTGGAAAGATGTTGATTATGAATTAGTAAACGAAAGAAATTTCGGTTCTCAAATGAAACGAAAGGATATATATAAAGATTTATTGCCATCGATATTAAAAAATGCCAGCGATGATTTAAGCAAAGCCAAAGCCATTTACAATTTTGTTAAAAATCAAATTAAGTGGAATAATTATTATGGAAAATACAGCGAAGACAATATTAAAAAAGCTTTAGATATGCGCTCTGGTAATGTTGCTGATGTTAATTTAAATTTGATTGCCGCACTTTCGGCCGCTAACTTTGACACAGAGGCTGTTATGCTCTCTACCCGCGATAATGGTACTGTGAATAAACTTTTCCCTATCATAAGCGATTTTAATTATCTGGTTGCAAAAGTTAATATTGGTGATAAAAGTTATATGCTTGATGCTACTGAACCTTTGTTACCATTTGGATTATTGCCATTGCGTTGCATTAATGATCAAGGCAGGGTAATAAATTTAAAAAAGCCTTCTTATTGGATTGATTTGGTTGCGGCACAAAAATCATCAACCAGCTACGTTTTACAAGGAAAATTGAATATCGATGGAACGATATCGGGAACCATTATAACACATAGCACAGGCTATGAAGCATTTAACAAGAGAAAGGCAATTAAAAAGAGCAATAGCATTGATGACTATGTAGAAAAACTTGATGAATCGATGGCTAAGATAAAAATTCTAAAGCATGAGATTAGGAATTTGGACAGCGTTGAAAATACATTGACCGAAATTTATGAGGTAGAATTTGCTTCACAATCTAGTGCAGATAAAGATGAACTTTATTTCAATCCATTTATGATTAGTCCGGTTGCCAAAAATCCATTTAATTTAGCCTCAAGAACTTATCCGGTAGATTTAGGTTCATCTTCAGATACAAGAACACTCATAAATATCGAACTTCCGGGCAAATATGAACTCAAAGAAAAGCCTAAAGATTTGGCAATTGCCTTACCAAATGCTGGCGGAAAATACTTGCTTAAAACAGGAATTGATGATAATTTGATTTCTTTGAGCCAAATTATGCAGTTAAACAAAGCGACTTACATGCCCGAAGAATATCTTTATTTAAAAGAATTTTACAGCAAAATCATCCAAAATCAAAAGGCCGAACTTTTACTTAAAAAAGTTAAATAATGAAATATGTATTGCTTTTTCTATCGCTCTGCGTAATTTTTTTTAAAACATCTGCTCAGGATAATTATGATGCCGATTTAATTCCTCAAACTTTAAAAAGCCGGGCCAATGCTACCATAAGAAATCAGGAAACGGTTATTGATATGCGAACGCCAGATAATGTGGTTCAAACTGTAAAAAAAGTAATAACCGTTTTAAATAAAAATGGCGAAAATGCTGCTCGCTTGGTATTATTTTATGATAAAAGCACTACGATTAAAGGCATTAAGGGCGAAGTTTATAACGCAGCGGGCAAATTAACCAGTAAATTTACCCAAAGTAATTTTAGCGATGAAAGTGCCGCAGATGGATTTTCTTTGTTTGTTGATGATAGAGTTAAGCATTTTTTGCCTAACGAGAATGTATATCCTTATACTGTAGTTTATAATTACGAGGTAAAACACAAGCAAAATCTTGCCATTCCGGATTGGAACCCTAAGCCTGCAAGCGATGTTTCGGTAGAGAAAAGTAATTACACATTTATTTGCAAACCAACGGATGAATTGAGAATTAAAGCTCAAAATTATGCTGGAAATCCTTTGGAAACTTTAACCGACAAGCAAAAAACATACGTTTGGTCGGTTAGCAATATCGCGGCAGCTAAACCAGAACCTTACAGTCCGGATAGAGAAACTTACGAAACCAGTGTAAAAATAGCGCCTAAAGATTTTTTCTTCTATAACTACAAAGGCTCTTATCATAATTGGAATGAATTGGGCAAATGGATATATGAAAATTTATTAAAAGGGCGTTCTGCATTGCCGCAAAATACAATTGAAACCATAAAAGAATTGGTAAAAAATGAAACTGATGATAAAGAAAAAGCAAGAAAAATTTATCAGTACATGCAAAATAAAACGCGATATATAAGTGTGCAGATTGGTATTGGAGGCAATCAACCGGTAGCAGCTTCTGAAGTTGATAAACTTGGCTACGGAGATTGTAAAGCATTGGTTAATTACACACAAAGTTTGTTAAGTGTTGCAGGCATAGAATCCTATTATTGCGTTGTAGAAGCTGGAAATGAAAAGAAAAGCTTTGATGCAAATTATGCAAGTATGGTGCAAGGAAATCATGTTATCTTATGTTTGCCCTTAAAAGGCGATACAATCTGGCTTGAATGTACAAGTCAAAAAGCTCCGTTCGGGTTTCTTGGCGATTTTACAGATGACAGGCTGGTTTTAGCTTGCACAGCTGAAGGTGGAAAATTATTAAAAACGCCAAAACTTGAAACACAGGATAATAAGCAAATTAGAATGGCAGAATTAACAATTCTTGCAGGTGGAGATATTAAAGGAACCGTTAAAACAATATTTTCTGGTTCACAGTATGATAATAATGAAAGCATTATAGGTAAACCATTCTCAGAGCAGCAAAAGCTTTTAACAGATGCTTACGATGTTGATAATATTGCATTTAATAAAATAAATTACACTAAAGATAAGAGCAGTACGCCACGCATAATTGAGGAATTAAATATCAATATTAATAAGTATGCAGTTATAAATAACGATAAATTATTTTTGGTGCTGAATGCTTTCAATGTAAAAGGGAACATTCCGGAATCGCGGGTTAGAACTAAACCACTTTATTTAAATAGAGGCTTTACCGATGAGGATAGTATTACCTACACCTTACCCGAAGGTATTATAACAACACAAATTCCACCAAATGATAAAAAATTTTCAAATCAGTTTGGTGAGTATATATCCACAACAACTTTAAAAGGCAATAAACTTAGTTATTATAGAAAGCTAATGCTTAATGAAGGTACGTTTCCGCCTGAAGCTTATGCAGAGTTTAATAAATTTATCAGCGATGTAAACACATCAGATAGATATAAGCTAATTCTCAGCTTAAAAAAATAATGCCAAGCGTTATTCCAACTATCATTATCAAATACATTATAATTTCGGTTGTTGCAAAGCGTTTGTATTTGGTCCAGAATGAATAATCTTTATCTTGATTGGGCATAATTGAGATAAATCTAAATTAATGTAACTTTTTTTTATGCTGATAAATCTACCATAAAATCTGATTTTCTATCCATCAGATGAATGTCATTATGGTGTTAATCTTCAATTCGTATCATCGCTGTTACAATATTTCTCGTATTTGTTCGTATAAGTAATTAAGAATCACACAAATATCCCTTGATGAGAAAAAGATTAGTGAGTACGGCAATATGCCTTTTATCAGGCATCAGCATCATTTTAACAAGTTGGAAACCGGTAGATTATCAAAATAAAAATCTTATTGCGGTCAATATTTCATCCGATAGCCTTTACAATCAGCATATCGAGAAGCTCTATCACCAGGTTGGTCTTGATTCTGCTGGCTTAAATGTTAATGTTTTTGAAAAGGCTTTAACAGGCTTCTATAATATTAAACATTCTGGTTTAATGCATTCAAAATCTATATTAACCATTGCAGATTTTGACCAGGAAAGCAGCAAAAAGCGACTTTACGTTATAGATTTAGATAAGAAAGAACTGATATTAAATACCTGGGTTGCCCATGGCTTAAATAGTGGTGGCGATAAACCTTCGCATTTTTCAAATTCCAAAAATTCTAATGAAAGCAGTCTGGGTTTTTACCTAACAGGAGAAATTTACTTCGGTAAACATGGTCGCTCGTTAAAGCTTGATGGTATGGATTATGGTTTTAACAACAATGCCAGAGAAAGGGCAATTGTGGTTCATGGAGCAGATTATGTTGGTCAGGAAAGTATTAACCAATTGGGGCGTTTAGGAAGAAGCCAGGGTTGTCCGGCTGTATCATCTAAATTATCCAATAAAGTTATAAATACAATTGCTGATAAAACGGTGTTATTTATTAATGGATCGGGGCAATCTTATAATTCGAGATATTTAGATGAAACCTTGGCAGCTAATGTTGCACTTAATGAGCAATCAGAGGTTTTGGCATCAAACTTTGATTAGGAAATTAATTTTCTATTGGCAATATTTTTTGGTGTAAACCACGATATTGGCAATTTAAAAACAGAAATCAAATCCCAAAACCATCTATTCGTATCTATTTGTTTTTCACCGCAATCTATTATTTCAGCCCTATTTATTCCCTTAGCTAAAAGTTTTTTAAGCCACTTAATTTTATTGTTCCGATTAATCAGCAAGCCAAAATAATGGCTGTAAACATGAGCCCAAATTTCGACTACTAAAGAATCGTTGGATATGTTAAGTGCTCTTTTATACTCGTTTATATAGTCGGCTTTAATAAGCTTTACTAATGATAATGTTCTTTCTAAAGTTGCGCCATCAAGATAGGTCCAAAGCGCCTTATCGCTTTTTAAGCGAATCAAACCTTCCTGAATGCTGACCTTAATTTTGTTGTTGCAGAGCTGGTAAACCTTATCCATTTTAACTGATTAATAATGATAAGACAGATGAAATATCAAATTGTTAAGATAAAAATTGGATATTACTGAAAATCAATTGTTTTGTTTACAAGGATAGGCATTTTAGCTTTTTCAAATCCAATTGTGTATAATTTTTTGATTTGCGAGAGCATAATTTTAATCATCTTTGAGGTTCAAAACACCAAAGTTATTAATGAAAATTGTAATTGCAGAAAAGCCCTCAGTTGGTAGAGAATTAGCAAAAGTTTTTGGCGCAACAAGCAGAAAAGATGGATACATTGAAGGTAAAGGCTATTCTTTTACCTGGGCTTTTGGGCATTTATTACAATTGGCACCCCCGCAAGATTATGGCTTTATTGGCTGGAGAAAACAACATTTGCCAATGTTACCAGCAAAATTTAAGCTTGCAATTAGAAAAATTAAAACTAAGGATGGCTTTGTTGAAGACCCAGCGGTTAGAAAGCAACTTGATACCATAAAGAAACTTTTTGATGAGGCTACAGAAATTATTGTTGCAACGGATGCGGGACGTGAAGGAGAATTAATTTTCCGTTACATTTATTACTATCTCAAATGTAAAAAACCATTTAAGCGCTTATGGATTTCATCACAAACTGATGAAGCAATAAAAGATGGTTTTAGAAATTTAAAGCCTGGAACCGATTACGATACCTTATTCAATTCAGCACATTGCCGCTCAGAATCTGATTGGTTAGTTGGAATGAATGCAACACAAGCCCTAAGCATATCTGCAGGTAACAGAACGGTACTTTCGCTCGGTCGGGTACAAACACCTACCCTTGCCATGATTTGTGCCCGTTTTTTAGAAATTAAAAACTTTGTACCACAAACCTATTACCAAATTAGTATTCAACTAATTAAGGACGAACAAGCTTTTAAAGCCATTTCTACAAATAACTACAAAGATAAGGCTGAAGCAGAAGCTATTTTTAAAATGGTAGAAGACGTAGCTTCAGGCTTTACCAATGGTGGAAATATTAGCGCTGTAGAAGCCAAACCACGCAAAGAACCGCCACCGCTATTACACGATTTAAGTTCATTACAGCAAGAAGCGAATAAGAAAAAAGGTTTCACTGCCGACCAAACCCTAAATCTGCTTCAAAATTTATACGAAAGTAAATTGGTTTCTTATCCGCGTACGGGGAGCCGTTACATTGGCGATGATGTGTTTGCAGGTGTACCCGCTTTAATTTCGAAATTTACTAATCATAATGATTTTGGAAAGCAAGCAAGCTTTTTGCAAACCGTAAGTTTAAATAAGCGTAGTGTAAATGCCAAAAAAGTAACCGATCACCATGCCATATTACCAACCGGAGAAGATGCTTATGGCTTAAGTGCTGATAAACAAGCAATATATGATATGGTTGTTGGAAGAATGATTGAAGCTTTTCATCAAGAATGTTTAAAAGAGATAACTAAAATTACAATACAATCCGGAACAACTTTTTTAGCGAATGGAACTGTTATCCGCTCTGCGGGATGGCGCTCTGTTTTCAACGAAACTGAAGATGATAAGAAAGATGAGGATAATGCTGCATTACCAAAGGTTACAGTTGGCGAAGCATTGCCCATCATCGAGAAAGCATTTTTAGAAAAACAAACAAAACCAAAGGCAATGTACAATGAAGCTTCCTTATTAAAAGCTTTAGAAACATCTGGTAAAGAGATTGAGGATGAAGAGCTTAGATACGCAATGAAAGATAGTGGTTTAGGAACTCCTGCAACCCGGGCATCGATAATTGAAACCTTAATTACCAGGGAATATATTAGCAGGGAGAAACGAAATTTAGTGCCAACAAATAAAGGATTAGCGGTTTATGATGTTGTTAAAGATAAGCGTATAGCCCAGGCAGAATTAACTGGTCAGTGGGAAAAGCGACTGGAAGAAATACGCTCAGGTGCTTCTGTTAAAGAATTTAAGCAGGAAATTCAAGAATATACTAAAACGATTACCGCCGAACTGCTGGTTGCAGGTGCAAGTATATCAGGTAAAATTGATGAGCGGAAAGATGCTGTTTTAGCCAAATAATTTAGCTACAATTTCTTTTGCGTAAACGTTCATATTTTCATCTTTCTGAATAAATCCGACAGCACCGGCGGCAGCATATTCGGCTTCCAAAGTGCTTTTATCGTTACCGGTAAACATTACAATTTGTAGTTCAGGGTATTTTTTCTTAATCTCTATTACCGTATTTGGATTGCTGTCGCCATTAGGCATGTTGATATCTAACAACAACAAATCGAACTTTTCTTCGCTCAGTTTTTGATGTGTATCATTTAGATTTTCAGTTTCTGATATTTGTGGATTTAGCAGAAGTTTTTTAAAAAAACTACGCATAACCAAACGCATTAACTCCGTATCGTCGGCTATTAGGATTTTGATATGCTCTTCATTTAATTTTTTGGGATGATTATTCACGTAAAAAAACATGCACCACATGAAGGTTTGATAAAATAGGATGTTCGCTGCCAATATGGGATGATATTCAAAAATAATAATTTTATCGAGTAGCAAGCAGAAAATCAGATATTTTAAATGGCAATATATTCCCAGGCGCTATGGTAAGCATTTAAATCTTCAGCATATTTTATAAAATTGTTGTAAAAAGGAAACCTTGATAAGGTACTGCCATCGCCAATAACAACAAGTTTTTTTCTGGCTCTCGTCATGGCAACATTCATTCTTCTAATATCCGATAAAAAGCCAATTACACCATCTGTATTACTTCTGGTTAAACTGATGTAAATTATATCCCGCTCCTGCCCTTGAAAACTATCAATCGTATTTATAGATATTTTACCTTCATTTTCAGCTAAAAGCGGATTGTCTTTAAGCAATTCTTTTAAAAGATAAACTTGCTGTTTGTATGGAGAAATTACGCCAACGCTCGGTAAAACAGCATTTGATGCCTTTAAACTTTCAATTAAATTTGTTAGATGATTTAATAGAAAAACAGCTTCATCAGGATTTGTAGTGCTCGTTCCGTCAGCTTTTTCATCAAAGCTGCATCCTGATGTATCGATGAACATTAAAGGTGATTCGTTTTCAGAAAGTTGATGATTCGCAACTGAAGCATTTGCAATTAATTTATCATTATAAAATATTTTGGATGAATAACCCATTATCTGACTATTCATTCTATATTGTTCTTGCAATAAAACTACAGATTCATTATGCTGCTCCGCACATTTTTCAAGCAGCGTTTTGCTTAAACCTTTATCTGCAGCCTCATTCGATTTTATTGTTGGAGAGAGCTGGAAATGATCTCCAGCCAAAACAACTTTATCAGCTTTTAAACTCGGTATCCAACAGGCTGGTTCTAAAGCTTGCCCGGCTTCATCTATAAAAACAGCTCCATATTTTAAATTTTTGACTGAATAATGGTTAGAACCAACCAGGGTTGCGGTAATAATTTCGGCGTTATTAAAAATATTTTCAGCAATATATTTTTCAGCATTTTCTATCTCAAGACCAATTTTATGTGCTTCATCAAACAAAGCTTTTCGCTGATACCGTTCTGCCTTGCCAAAACTTCGTTTATACTTATGAGCCATGTTTTTGTATTCTGCAGCTTGCTTTTTTAAAGCCTTAATGTTTTTCATTTCTGCATGTGCATACATTTTATAATCAAGCGTAGCATGTAGCAAATGCTCTGAAACCCTTGCCGGATTACCAACTCTAACTACATTTAAACCATTTTCTGCTAACTTTTCAGTTAATAAATCTACAGCGGTATTACTTGGTGCTACCACTAAAATTTTTTGCTTTTTTAGTTTATGTTCTGCTTTAATGGCTTCAATCAATGTTGTGGTTTTTCCGGTTCCTGGCGGACCATGAACAATTGCCAGTTCATTAGCCGTTAAAATTTTATTTATGGCTTCGTTTTGTGATGAATTTAAGTTTGAAGAATGGAAAGGAGTTTCTAAAGCACTAAAGGTTGCTTTTTCTTTGCCAATCAGAATTTTTGCTAATCTGTTTTTATCATCATCATCAATAATTGAACTGGCAGATTTTAATGCATTTTGCATTTCATCATAGCTATTATTGTCGAATAATAAATCAACTCCAAGTTTCCCATCTTTAGTCCAGTCTGGTAATTCATCCAACCTTAAACTAATTTTCATCCTATCGCGATTTAAGTGGCTAATTACGCCCTCAATCCTATCCTCTTTAGCATTATGATTTGAAAATAAAACAACTGATGAGCCAAAGCGAAATTGTTGCGATAAATCTTTATGTGTTGTTCGTTCGATTTCAATGTTGAGGTAATCTCCCCTCCCGATTTCCGTATTGCGAATAGCGATTGGGTACCAGGTTAAGCCCAGATTACGCCTGTCTGCAGCAGAACTATTTTGTGTTAATTTTATATACGCATCATGGTCGGCTTTACGCTCCATTTTGAGCAATTCTAACTGCTCTTCAAAATATTTATTCAACGATTTTCGGTGTGTTGTATCTGTTAATGCTTTAGTGAATTTAGAGTACCAATTGTTCGTACAGTCTATTTAATGTTTTTTGAGCATTTAGGCAAAAACCCGGATGTACTTTTGAGCATTGAACAACCGTACTTCTGGTAGCCGTTAACCAACGAAACCTGGAAGCCGTATCGTAAGCGCCAATAGTGCCCGAACCATTTGCTGCTGCGCTTATTCGCTGCAAAGCCTTTAAGTTTGCTTCAATTTCATCTATATCAATTTCGGGTGAAAATGTTTTTAGCTTATTTTCATCAATTATATAAATGCTTTTTAAAAATTTTTGCTTAGCACAGTATAAAATAATACCCACGTTAATAAATTCTTCGCGTTCTACCCTAGGCATAACCCGAATTACAGCATACTCAAATAAGAATTTCTCTTGCATGCTGTGCTTCTTTTAAAAATACATTCGAATTAGATAATCTTATTGCTAAGAATTTTGCGTAAGCCTGGCGATGTTCATCTTTGGTTTCAAAAATGTGTTCGCCTTCCAGCCACTCATCAGGAATAAGTGACACAATTTTTTGCAAATGTTCAGGTTTTAAAATAGCCCTGAACTCAGCATCTACCTCCTCAAGATTTTCTGCCCATGGCAATAGTACATGGTCTTTAATTAATACGAAAGGTTTTTTAGCCTGTTCTTCCCAATTTTGCCATGAATGATGAAAATATAGAGATGCGCCATGATCTATCAACCACAATTCTTTATGCCACATAAGCATGTTTGTATTGCGACAGGTTCTATCCATATTGGTTAACAAACAATCCAACCAAACAATTTGAGAAGCTAATTTCGCATCAACCTTTGTTACCGTAGGATCGAAAGTTATGGCACCAGAAAGATAATGTAGCGCTAAATTTAAGCCTACACTCGCTTTTAATAAATCCTGAATTTCTTCATCAGGTTCAGTTCTACCAAAAGCTTCATCTAAATTTGCAAAAACAAGTTCAGGAATTTTAAAGCCTAAAATTCTGGCTATTTCTCCTCCAATTAACTCAGCAATTAAAGCACGGGCTCCTTGTCCTGCACCTCTAAATTTTAGTATGTAAAGAAAATCATCGTCTGCCTCTGCAATAGCCGGCATAGAGCCACCTTCGCGAAGTGGCGTAACATATCGGGTTACATTAACGGTTCGTAAATTAATATTATCCATAGTTTTGATGCTGAACTATGTTATAGTTTTAGCAAGCCTCAAATTTACAGAATTAAACGATACTGTTAGTGATTCGAAAAAACAATGATGGTAAAGGCACTAGTTGTTGTGGAGGAAATCGACCCCGGCCGGTGTAATCGTTGCAGACCATTGCACAGCTTGCTTATTTATGGTTATAAAACCCAGCGATTCTAATTCTTCATATTGTTCATCCATTCCTCCTAATATCGATGAACTAACTTGTTGCTCAATAACCTCAAGTAGAGATTTTATTTCTGCTCTTTCCATTATTAAATGTTTGAATATGAAACATTTGATATTAATTAATGTTTACAAAAACATTTAGAAAAGAGCGAAGGTTAATAGTCTAGATTATCAAACCATGGAACACACGATTTATTACATATTTATATTAGCCATTCCGGTGGCTTGCATAGCGTGGACAGTTACTAAAGAAGAAGTTTTTAAGGAGGCCAGAGAATTTTGTGTTGCCCGCTCACAAAGCTGCGATAAGCTTTATAAAAGAAAATTTTTTTACTTATTTACCTGCGAGTACTGCTTTAGTCATTACGTTACAATTTTACTTTTAATCATAACAAAATATACATTACTTTACGAAGGTTGGCGTGGTTATTTGTTAGCTGGTTTTTCAATAATATGGATTGCCAATGTGTATATGAGTTTATATAATCTGATAAGAATAGACCTGAAGAAAGAGAAAATAAGAGCGGCAAAGGAAGAATCAGAATTGAAGGAAAAATAGCCCATTGCTTCCAAATTAAGCAAAAAGACATTTGCAATCTTTTGCTGAAAAATTAGGCTTGAAAAATAAAATGAAAAAAAATAAAAGATATGTTAAAAAAAATTAGAAAATATCATAACTAACTCTATCTTTGTCCTCGAGAGCGTTAATTTAGATGCGGGTATACGACGAAAGTTGTATGCCCGTTTTTTGTTTTAGGGAGTTAAATTGCTTCAATAACCTTATCAAGGCATATTTTTAGCCAGCTTGTATAATCTTTAGGCTTATTTAAAATATCCTGCTGTAAATCTGATAAACTCATATATCGGTAATCTTCAACCTCATCTGTATTTATCTTTGGTAGAATATCAGATTGACCAAAAAATACATGGTCGAGTTCGTGCTCAATCAGGCCATCCTCGAATTCACTTTTATAAATAAAATTAAATGCATAACGCAAATCACATTCCATTCCCATTTCTTCTTTTAACCGCCTGTTTGCAGCATCAATATTACTTTCGCCCCATCGTGGGTGACTGCAACAGGTATTAGTCCATAAACCCGAAGAATGGTATTTACTTTTTGCTCGCTGCTGTAGTAACAACTCATTTCTCGAATTAAAAACAAATACTGAAAATGCTCTGTGTAGAATGCCCTTTTCGTGTGCTTCCATTTTTGCCATTTTACCAATTGGCAAATCATTCACATCAACAAGTATAACTTGTTCTTCCATTAATTAACTGTTTTTAGGTTCTATCTATACTTATTTTATATGGCATTAAATTTATGCCGAATCACACAATCAAACATCAACCCTATTTTTCGGGGGTTAGAAATCCTAATGCGCTCTTTCATTATTCTTTCTGCTGATAAAGCCTTTATTTTTATAAAAAGTTTTCTGTAATAGATGTAGGATAAATAAACTCCAATTCTTGATGACTTAGGTAACATTTTAATTCCGGCTAAAGCATCGTTAAATTCTTCTTCAATTTCAATTTCATTAGATTTCTTTTGGTTATCACAGAAATTTGAAAGATTAACATTAGGAAAGTACGTTCTTTTTAATCCTTTGTGGTCTTCCTTTAAATCTCGTAAAAAATTTATCTTTTGAAAAACCGAGCCCAGCTTCATTGCGTAAGGTTTTAACAACTCGTATTCGCTTTGGTTACCGTTTGTAAAAACTTTTAAACACATCAAGCCAACAACTTCTGCCGAACCTAAAATATATTCTTTATAAAGCGCTGGCGTGTAAACTTGTTCTTGCAAATCCATCTGCATACTGTTTAAGAAAAGTGTAATCAATTCCTTATCAATATGATAACGGTTAACCACCTTTTGGAAAGAATTTAGCACAGGATTAAGGCTGATACCCAATTCAATTGCCTCGAAAGTATCTGATGAAAACTTATCTAATAAATATTTTTTATCATAATTATGAAAGCTATCTACAATTTCATCCGCGAAGCGTACGAAACCATAAATGGAATAAATTGGCATTCGAAGTTTAGTATTTAAAAAATAAATGCCGAAAGAGAAACTGGTGCTATATCGTTTTGTGGTAAGCTTACTGCATTCTTCAGAAACTTGATCAAATAATAACTTCATTTTAGGGAGAATTTTTTATGTGTTAGCCTTAAATTCAATTTAAAAATTGTTGTTAATGTGCACAAAAACCCTTTAAATCAATTCTCCGATAAAATTATCACTTTATTTCAATTTTAGTTGCCAAATTTTAAACTATAGGCATAAATAATACAAAAGCTATCCAACCGGTTGTACTTATGAGACAAAGCCTGTAATTTATTTACATAAAGTTATGTAAACTGTCGTGCGAATTTGACTTTTATCAAAAAATTGCACAAAAATCATACTTGTTTTTAAAGCATGGTAATGATAGATTGCTACACGAATAGAACTCCATCCTTTACTGATAGATATAATTACGATACGAATAGATTATTTTTTATTTTTAATTTAGGATAAGCTAATTTGCAGCTGTTTATGCCGATGCCAAATATAAAATTAAAATGTATTGTTGTTGAAGATGATGCTCACGCTGTTGAGGGAATCAAAACATACATTAAATCACTAGCCAACCTTCAATTAGTAGAAGTTTATTCAGATCCGTTAAAAGCGCTTAACGAAATCGTTGCCGGTCCGCATGTTGATATAATTTTTATGGATGTAGACATGCCGCTGATATCGGGGATAGAACTATCGAAATCTATTCGCCACAAAGCCGACAAACTTATTTTCACCACATCTCATAGTAAATATGCCTACGAAGCATTTGAGATTTTAGCAAGTGCTTATTTGTTAAAGCCCTATACCTTTGCTCGCTTTGCCGAAACCATTAACCGATTATATCCTTCAAGTCCTGTAACAACTAATATTCTTTCTTCTCAAACCGAAGAAGATTATTTTTTTATTAGGAACAAGAATGATAATAATAACTTGATAAAAGTTAAATATAATGATATCGTTGCCGTAGAAAGTTTGCAAAATTATGTTCGCATATATACGCAAGATGAGAATATTGTAGCTTACATCGGTTTATCTGAAATTAAATTAATTTTAAAGGAGCGAGCAAATTTTCTACAAGCACATCGGTCATTTATCATTTCCAGAAATCACATCGAAAAGCTAGAAGGTTATACTTTAAAAATGACTAATAACCTGCAAGTAAATATAGGCAACAATTATCGCGATGAAATATTAGCATACATTAAAGAAAAGACAATTAAAACCGGTAGATCATAATATTAATGCCTCAAAATTCTAACGCCAAAAATTTATTTTTATGGAACTGGTTCGTTTCAAATAAATACCATTTTATTTTCTGGGCCGTATTTTTATTTTACGAGATTGTTGCTGTTGGTTTGTATTCAGGCCAGTTTAGTGAGCCTGGCCGGTATATTTTTCATTACCTGATAAACATTGGTATATTTTACAGCCACGCATTACTTGTGCTAAAATATGGCTTAGAAAACCCAAAATCTGCGATATGGAAGTTACCACTTTACTTAGTCTTAGAAATTGCACTATTTCTGTTAATTATGTATTGTGCATATCATTTCGTAAATAGATATACACATATTATAACAGTAAACAATATTGAAATAAACAGAAATTTTTTCTTAGGCGGTTTTATCAGGGCATTATATTTTGTTGTTTTTGGTACTGCATATTATTTTCTGGCAACCTATATAAAAGAAAGAAAAAAGACCGAAAACCTCGAGCAACAAAAACTTCATAACATTATTCAGTTATCAAAATCAGAAAATGCTTTTTTAAGAGCACAAATACAGCCTCATTTATTGTTTAACACATTAGATTTTATCTATTTAAATACTAAAGATAGCTCGCCAGTTGCTGCAGAAACAATTGTAGCCTTATCTGATATTATGAGATATGCTGCTGATAGCACCCACAGAGATGAATTTGTGCTACTTGGAGATGAAATAGAACAAGCCGAGACTTTGATAAACTTGCATCAATTAAGAAATGGTCATAATTTACAAATTAGGTTTTGGTATGATGATGAAGTAAAATCTGAAAAAATTATATCGATGGTATTATTAACGCTGGTTGAAAATATTTTTAAGCATGGCGATTTATTTAGATTGGAGCAGCCCGCAGAAATATCTATTAATAAGAACGGAGATGTGTTAAGTATCAAAACCAAAAATTTAATAAAACAGAAGCCAAAAGAGCTCAATCGGTCTGGTATTGGAATGGATAACATCAGAAAAAGATTGAATTATAGTTATGGTTTACAGGCTAACATTAATAGTTACATAGATGATAATGAACACTTTAATGTAGATATGACAATAAAAAAGCAGGAAATTAACAAAGATAATTCATAAATTAGCCGAACTGTAATTGTTTTTGATGAAGCAAGGCAGTAAATTTTGTACAATCTTATTTTTTACTTAGATTAATAATCTAAAGCAAAATTTAATTTAAATTAAAATCTCAAAACCTCTTTTACATGCCGATTAACTGTATTGCGATAGATGATGACCCAAGTTCTTTAGAGAACTTAAATTCCTGTTTGATTAAAATTCCTGATTTACAGCTTATAAAAAGCTTTACCGACCCTTTACAGGCTCTAACAGATATTTCATCAGCCGAAACGGTTGATATTATTTTTATGGATATTGAAATGCCAGTATTATCCGGCATTGAACTGGCTTCTTTAATCAGAAAAAAAACCAAACACCTTATTTTTACAACGGCACATTCTAAATATGCTTTGGATGCCTTTAATGTTGCTGCCGATGGATACTTATTAAAACCATATTCTTGCATTCATTTTTCTGAAGCGATTAATAACCTCTATCCAAACGAAAATCCATTAAGTGATGAAATTTTGGGAGATTCTTTTTTTGTTCAGTTAAGAGAAAATAGCCTTGATACAGTTGAAATTGCTTTTAACGACTTAGTTATTTTTGAACAAATTAATGATATGGTTTATTTTAAAACCATTAACGATAATTATATGAGCTTTAGCTTAAGCTTTAATAAAATTGCAGAAATGCTTCGCAAGCATCCGGCATTTATACAGATTAATACTTCAACTATTATATCAAAGCAACATATAAAAAGTTTTTTGGGCGATCAGATTGTCCTAACCGGTGGGTTAGCAACTTCCTTAGCGAATAAATACAAAGATTCTTTTGTTCTTTTTGTTAAGCAAAACCTGATGCAACAAAACTAATTTTTTAATATTAAACAAATAAGGGCTTTGATGAATTTTCAAAGCCCTTTCTTTTATTTAGCATTAAAGATTATTTCTTTTATATAGAGTTTATTATTCGTATCCTTTATTTGCCTAAAGGATATAATAACGTTGTGGAAGTTTCCATCAGTTGCTTCCATTATTGGGAATAATCCATTGTTAAATGTAGATTTTTTAAGAATTTTACCGGCTTCGTTATCTAATCTAATGTCCACTTCGTATTCATCAGAACTCATTTCATGCGAAAGTAGGATTGATTTTATATCTGTTAAATCAATATTTTGAAGTTTTATCCATCCTTCTTTTTTGGTTAACGTTAAACTCCCATCATCATTACGATTAAAACCCGATAAATTTTTACCGATAATATCATTGCTACTAATGCTATTACTTCGTAAATTTAAAGTTGTTAGCGCACTTAAAGGCTTTAATCCATTAGCGCCAAGGTCTGCATAACTTGCTTTAAAAGTTAAAACAGATTTATTTTTATTAATTGTTTTTGGTGGTGTAACAGAACCTTTTGTTGGCAGCGATGCTACTTTATTCTCTTTTGCAGATAAGCTCATCACCCATTCCACAATCTGTTTAACTTCGCTTTCTTTCATTGATGGATGTGCTGGCATAGGAACTTCTCCCCAAACACCTGTGCTTCCCTTAATCACTTTCGAGGCTAAATAATCAACAGCTTTTGGGTCTTTTTGATATTTAAGAGAAATTTTACTGAATGCAGGCCCGATGGATGTTTCTGAAACTTTATGACAAGTGCTGCAATCAGATTTCATCATTAATGATTTTCCAATCATAGTTTGCGCCACCTGTTGATGACCTAATTGAGCACCAGCCATATCAGTGCCTTCGGTATAGTTGCTTGAGATAAAGATTCTATCCTTACTTACAGTTGTACCTCTATCCGACACCAATACTTCATAGTTAACGGCTTTATCCGGAAAATAAAAAGACTTATTGCCTGCTATTTTAATATCAACTTTTGGATGTTCATTACCGGCAAATACCTGAATTGTTTTACTTTTGGTTGCCGCGTTAGCATTATCAACAACAGAAACGCTTACCGGATACTCGCCTGCTTTTGTAAAAGTATGCGTTATTTGAGGTATCGTTGTAGTTTTCTTTAAGCCATTCCCTAAACTCCATATATAGATTAATTTTCCGCCATCAGCATCACGGGCATCAACTTTTGCTATCATTTTGTATGGTAATAAACCGCTTGGTTTTTCAATTTCTAATGCATTAACTACTGGCGGTCTGTTGCCTTTAAGAAAATCTACTCTAACAATTCCAGCATCAGGATTTTTTGAGAACCAGCCTTTTCCATATTCCAAAATATATATTTTTCCATCTGGCCCGAGTTCCATATCAATTGGAGCTGCAAATGATAAGTTCGACATTATTGGCTCCATGCTTAAATAATCGCCATTAGGGGCCATCGTTACCGCTTTTACCCATCCTCTAACCCATTCATAAATAATTAGTTTACCATTGTAGTACGCAGGGTAAGCAGAGAGATTATCAGTATAAAGTACTGGACCGGCCATTGCCGTTCGCCCACCAGAACCAACCTGCGGAAATTCTTTTGATTCTCCGTAAGGATACCATATAAATGCTGCCTGTGCTGGAGGTAAATCATTTAAGCCTGTATTATTTGGCGAATTATTTACAGGTTTTGCTGCATTAAATGCTTCTCCATTGGAGCCATTTGTAAAGTCGTATGCTTTATATGGATAGTTGTTTCCAATAAATAACGGCCAACCGAAATTACCGGCTTTTCTGGCTTGGTTTACCTCATCATAACCTTTGGGTCCTCTCAACTCATCATCATTACTAGCATCTGGCCCAACCTCGCCCCAGTATAAATAACTATTTTTCTGATCAACAGATATTCTATACGGATTTCTATTCCCCATTACGTAGATTTCTGGTCGTCCTTTATCCATTTTAGCAAATAAATTTCCTTCGGGAATACTATAACTGCCATTTTCATTCACTTTTATTCGAAGAATTTTACCACGTAAATCATTCGTATTTCCTGCAGAACGCCTTGCATCATATTGTTGCAAGCCAGGTCTGTTATCTAATGGCGCATAGCCTTTATTCACAAACTTTTGATTTGGAACATCGAATGGCGTTGAATTGTCTCCTGTAGAAATGTATAACAAACCATCAGGTCCGAAAGCGAGCGAGCCACCAGTGTGACAACAAATTTCTCGTTGAGAGTAAAATTCAAGGATTACCTTTTCTGAAGACATACTCAGCATATCGTTTACCATTTTGAATCTTGATAAACGGTTAACCGAACTTCCCATTGGGCTATAAAATAGATACACGTATTTGTTTATACTATATTTTGGGTCGATTGTTAATCCCAATAAACCTTCCTCTGCATTTACATCAGCTAATCCGGTTTTAAAATAAACATCTAATTTGCCCGCTTGAGAAAGTTTTTTAGTTTGATTTTTATACAGCATCAACTCACCTCGTCTTTGCGCCACCAATATATCAAGGTTTGGAAGTACAGCCATTTCAGTAGGCTCCGTAAATTGCCCCTGAACAAGGTTCACTTTAACAAACCGGTCCTGGTCTGGAGTATCTATTCTTAATATTGATTTATTTTTCGAACCATCTTCACTTGTTTTTATGGAGAAAGAATTTTTCGTTAATAAGGATGGCAGAGCAAGAAATGTTATTGCAATACCGGTAATGGCAATGGAGGTTACAGTTTTCATTAAAGGTGCTGGTTAATTATATATGTTAAATATAAATTAATGTTTTAAAATGTATGCAAATGATTTAGTTTATCGGGTAATATTGTTGTTGAAAAAAATATACTGTATAAAAATGAGCTTAGCGTTGTATATTTGCACTACACACCAACAATTATCCCTAAAATCACTTTATGAAAAAGCTATTTGTTATATTGCTTTTAACTTCGCTAAGTTATGCAAGCAAAAGTCAAACATTAATTTTAGCTAAAGATGCTGCACAATACGTAGGTAAAACCGTAACCATTTGCGATTCTGTGTATAGTACTAAGGCTTTAGAAAAGATTAGCTTAATAAATTTAGGCGGAGCTTATCCAAAAGAGTTGCTAACCGTTGCCATAAATAAAGCAGATATTTCAAAATTTTCATCAGAGCCGGCAACGATGTATCTAGGCAACAACATTTGTATTACTGGCGTTGTGAGCGAATTTAAAGGTAAATATCAAATTGTAGTAACTGAACCAAAGCAAATTGTGGTAAAATAATTTTTGAATTAAAGTTTAATCGTTAAAGCAAAATTTCTTTCGGCTAGCTTTTAATAAGTATCGCTCTTTAAAAAATCTATCATTAAAAAACACAACAGATTAGACTTGTTATTTCATCTAATCTGTTTTTTGAGCGTGTAATAAAGAGCGGTTTTTTATAGGTAGTATTTGGGTATACTAAAAGAGCGTTAATTTAGATTGCTTTTACAGTCGACAGAGAGGTAGCTGTGCCGACTGTTTAAGCTTAGATTTCCTATAATCTGCTCGAAGATTGCCAAACTAATTTGTAATACCAATTAGTTTATACAAACAATTTAAAATCCTTGATAGAAAGGATAATATGCATTACAAACTCATATTTAAATAAGATTTCAGATATGTTTAAGGGCATTAAAAATAATTTTATAGTTTTGGATTTTCCATAACATCTGCCATGATTAAAAACAAAAAGCTTCTTTTAACAATTCTTTTTCTACTAATTATCAGTTTTATCATCCTCAGCTTTTATATAGCTAAACATCCCGTTCTTCCTTTCGATGTTAATGTTTCATTAGATGTGCAGAAATACCAGACGGCATGGCTGGACAAATTGATGTTGGCAATAAGTTTTTTTGGCGAATTGCCATGGTCATTACTTTCAGTGTTAGTTGTTGCAGCAATATTCTATTATAAAAATTATAAACGCGAAAGCTATTTTATTGCTTCTGTATTATGCTCTGGCTTAATTATCCTTTGTATAAAAAACATTATCAACCGACCCAGGCCAACAAGCTTTTATGTAAGATTGGTGGAGGTAAATCGCTTTCAAAGTTTCCCTAGCGGACATGTTTTATCTTATGTACTTTTTTTTGGCTTTCTAATTATCTTAATGCAAAGGCTAAAAACCATCCCAAAAAATCTTCGAAACGCGATTACGTATGTTTCTGTATTTTTAGTTGTAATGATTGCCCCCTCGAGAATATACCTCGGGGCACATTGGTTTACTGATACAGTTGGAGGCTTTTTGTTGGGTTTAATCTGCCTGTTCCCGTTATGTTATTACTATTTCAAAAAGCCTGACAACGTAGTGCCCAATTAAAATTAATTCAGATTCGGTTTTAAAATTAAAAAAACGATTTATCTAAACAGAATTTGAGGTATATAGATGTTTTAATGTAGAATTGTGGGTTTAACTATCTTTATTATGTCCAAAACCTCTACAAATTGACCGTATAAATAATCATTTTATCCCTTTGGAATTATTTTATCTATTCTGATAAATACCCAATTAACTGCGTATAAATACCATTTAAGTTTTATACTTAAATTCTTAAACTATCTTCAAAACAAAGAAACCGTCTATTTGGTCTAATTGTATTTTTAGGTCAAATTAGAAATTTATAACGTGGTATATGTTTTGTAAACAAGGTGGGTACATCTTAAAACTAAATATTATGACCACACTTGAGTTTAACCACGTTATTAATGATCATGCAGTTTCTTTGAGGCTACATGCATTAAAATTTACCAACGATGTTGAAGATGCTAATGATTTAGTTCAAGAAACATTATTAAAAGCAATAAGGTTTTATAAAAATTTTCAGGAAGGCACAAATATTAAAGGTTGGCTTTTCGTAATTATGCGTAATACATTCATAAATAATTACAGAAGAATATCAAAAACCAGAACCTTAATTACACAAACTGATGAAATTTCCTCATCAAGTTTAATGCATAGCTCAACAAAAAATGACGCCGTTGGTAAATTTGTTGTTGGTGATATTAATAAAGCATTAGCTTCATTACCAGAAGCTTACCATACACCATTTATTAAATATTTTGAAGGTTATAAATACCATGAAATTGCAGATATGCTTCAGATACCATTGGGAACGGTAAAAACGAGAATATTTGTAGCTAGAGATATGCTTAAAAAATACCTTAAAACCTATGCAAAAGAAACAGCAGGCGAATAACCTGCTATTTCTTGATTTCTATTCTGGTTCCTTCAATTACATGATTAAAAAGTGTATCCATTTCTGCATTAGTCAAAGCAATACAGCCGTTTGTCCAGTCTCGGGCATTTTTTCTTTTCACCGTACTTGCATGAATTAAGATGCTCGAACCTGGTTTTAATCCTTTCTTAACCGCGTTTTCTCTATCAGTTTTGTTTGGATAAGAAATCATAAAGCTTTTGTAAATCTTATCTGTTCTGGTAAATTTAGTATCAAGATGGTATATGCCTTCAGGTGTCTTATTGTCGCCTTCATACTGTTTATGTCCTATCGGATTACCGCCCAAATTGATGTTAAATTGTAACAGATTTTTACCATTTCGCTGTATATACATTTTACGCTGATGTTTTATAACCAGGATATTATCAGCCATATTTAATCTGTGGGCTATGTTTGCGAATTTTTCTTTCACTGAATTTGACGAATCCGGATTACGATACGCCTGATACCTATCTGCACGGGCAATCGCAAAATCATCATTCATTAAAGAATCTATTGCAGATTTTGTGAAACGCTGCAATTTCCATTTCCCCTTTTCTAAAAATATCATTGCATCACCATTAAAAATTGGCTTAATATATTGATGAAATCTTAAAGGCTTTCCGTTGGAATCATCTATTATTATGGTTGTATCTAAACTTATTGGTACTTGATCATAAAAACTATCCTCCCATTGTATGCCGTATTTAATAAATTTTCCGTCCTTATTTATTCGGTTTGCTTTATCATCCTTCTTGTTATATTTCCAAAATATAAATCCGATTATAATTAAAAACGGAAAAATTAAGCTTAAATATCTCATATAAAGTATTTATGTATTCTTAAACTAATATAACTAATTAAATAGTTTGAATTAATTCTTCGATGATTTTTCCTATTTCTATATCTTTAGGGCTTAATACTGATAAATGAAATTTAAACCGAAAGCTCTTTTATTTGATTTGAATGGTACGATGATAGATGACATGGACTATCATAATAAAGCCTGGCACACCATTTTAAATGATGATTTGAATGCGAACATCTCCTATCAAGATGTTAAGCTCCAAATGTATGGTAAAAACGATGAGCTGCTTCAGCGTGTATTTGGTAAGGGCTATTTTACACAGCAGCAAATGGACGACATATCAATAAAAAAGGAAAAAATATACCAGCGAGATTATCAGAAAGATTTAAGATTAATTGATGGCTTAGCTAAAATTCTAGATAAGGCAAAATTTTTGGGATTACCTATGGCTATTGGTTCAGCAGCCATACCATTTAATATCGATTTTGTTTTGGATGGTTTAAATATCAGAAATTACATTAGTGCTATTGTAAGCGCAAATGATGTTGCAGAGAGCAAGCCTCATCCAGAAACTTTTTTAAAGTGCGCAACCATATTAAATGTTAAGCCCACCGATTGCCTGGTATTTGAGGATGCACCTAAAGGCGTTGAAGCAGCATTTAACGCCGGCATGAATTGTATCGTTTTAAGCACTGCTCACCCTGCTGAAGATTTTATTAAATACCCAAATGTTTTAAAAGTTGTTAAAGATTATAACGACCCCTATTTTGATACTTTAATCTGATGCAAAATAGAAGTTTAATCATCATGTAGTTATTAACATTTTTATGCTTTTGTTTATAATTATTTTTTGAAACGAAACCTTTCATTCACTAACTTGTTATCAACAAATAAGCAGAAAATAAGTCCTGTGAGCGGGGTATCCGTGTAGGGCAGGCACCTCATAACAACAAAACAAATTGAACCAAAAAACAAAGCCCTGAAAAATTTCAGGGCTTTGTTTTTTTTTGCTAAAACTATATTATCGTATTAAAAAAAGTATTTTATCATTTTTTAATTTGTAAAAATATTTTCGTCGCCCTTTGGAAAGAATAACCTGAATTTTTTCTACCAAACCTAACTTGCCATGTTTGTAGCAAATTCGATCGCCTTCCTTAATGTTATCCAATTCATGTGAAGGTGTATTGTGGTTAACTTCTATCATGATATTTTAGATTTAAAATACCAAAATCGATGCAAATGATTAATTATTCTAATTGAAGATAAAAATTGCAGGCTACATTAGCATAACCTGCAATCCTCTAAATTAATCATTGCTTCCAATCCTGATAAGCTTTTTATGATTAACCACAAATTAGATAAAATGTTAAAATTTTAATCGGTATGAATAAAGTGAATAAAATCAAACAGAAATGAATGAATACAAAATCAAAAAAAATGAATAAAAATAATTTTATTTAGGTATTTCGATGAAGAATTTAGCGCCCATATTTTCTACACTTTCTAACCAGATTTTACCATTATGAAGTTTTACAATTGCTTGTGCAATTGCCATCCCCAAACCCCAAGAATCTTCACCATTTAATCCATCTCGCATAGCTACGCCAAATCTATCAAATATAAAAGGCTGCAAATGTTCAGGAATGCCTATCCCGTCATCACTTACAGTTATTAAGGCATTTTCTCCATTATCTTCTACATGAACAGATATTGTTCCATTAATTTCAGTAAATTTTATGGAGTTAGATATTAAATTGTTAATCACCTGCATTAACTTCATACTATCTATTGCAGCATATAATTTCTCTTCTTCGCATGTAAAAATAAAATTCCTGAACAGGTTAGATTCTGCTTTTTTGTAAAAACCAAGCACATCTCTAATTTCGCTAACTAAATCTGCCCGTTCTTTCCGAATTTCAATTTCTGATGATCTTAAAAATTCATGATTTATTAAATTTCTGATGAGCAAAATATTTCTTTCGCACATATCTTGAATAAATGTTAGCGAAGTTAAAATCCTATCCTGCCCTTCAAAAAGTTTATCTTTAAGTAAATCAGAAACTGCCATACTAATCATGGCCATTGGTTCTTTTAAATCGTGAGAAACAATTTCGAGTGTAGTATTTTTTCTTGCATTTATTTTTTCAATGTGAAAATTGTTATGCTTAGCTACGCTAACATCTTCGGCAATGCCGGATATGCAAGAGAGTTTACCGTCTTTTTTCATCGGGTAGGCACTAACCCTTATGTACTTGGTGTTTTGTTCTGCATCAATAATCCGAAATTCGTATTTTCGGTTAACGGCTTCCTGCGAACTTTCTCTATAAAACTCTAAAACCAGGTTTACATCCTCTGGATGAACAAAATCAATTATTTTTATTGGATTTTCCTTAACCGAATGCCGATCAAATCCAAATATTGGTTCGAATGCCGGTCCTAAATAATCAAATTCTTTAGTTCCGTAGTTGAAAATAAAATAAATATCTCTTGAGGTGTCACCAATCTGACAAAATATCTCGCTCTGCATTTTTAAATTTATAACAATAAGATGGACCGCAAATTAATAAATAGATTTAATGCTTCCTTAAAAACCGGTATTTGTTTGCAATTTCAAGTATTTTCAACATCCTACTCTTTGGCATCGTTCACTTCTAGCCAGTGACCGTCTAAATCTTTAAAATAAATTTGTTTAACACCATCAACACGTACGGTAACTGCACCTGGTTTGCCTGGCCAGTCTTCAAATTTTATATTTTTTGCATTTAGCTTTTTAATAAATTCATCTATAGAAGCCACACTAAAGCATAAATGGTTATTTTTATTAAAGGTGGCCTTGCTATCATCACCCTGAATAATGTGTAAATGACCCGCCTGCCCCAAGCTAAACCAAGTATGCTTACCATCTTTAAAAGGCTCTGGAATTTGTGGCAAATTGAATAGACTTTCATAGAAATCGCTTGCTGTCTTTAAATCAGCAACATAGACAGCAATATGGTTTAGCACCGCAGGCGCTGGTTTTTGTTCTGTTTGCGCCATTGTTTTTTGAGTTAATCCAATTAGAATTATGGATAAAATTAAACGGAATGAGATATTCATGAGGATTTTATTTGATAACAAAGTGGTAAAAATTAGTGAATTATTCAAAATTATTAAGGGAAATATTACCATGTAACATTTCTAATTTATTCGGTTACTAAATCGAATAAAAATTTTAAATTTATTGAACTAACCATTAGCTAAATCGATTTTATGAGCCACAAATCTCCCCTACTAATTTTATTAATTTTTGGAGTTATAGGTAGTTTAAATTTAAATGCACAAAGCCTAAAAGTTTCAGTTGTTAAAAACACCAACAATAACCTAGATAATAAATTCTATCAAAATAACAGAGCACCACTTTTAAAAAACCATTATATAAAACTGCCAATAGGAAGTATAAAACCAGGCGGATGGTTAAAAAATGCTTTAAATCTTCAGAAAAATGGATTAACAGGTAATTTAGGTGAGATTAGTATTTGGTTATCCAAGGAAGATAATGCCTGGTTGCACAAAGATGGTAAAGGTAAGTATGGCTGGGAAGAACTTCCGTATTGGTTAAAAGGATATGCAAACATTGGTTATATGCTCAATGATCAGAAAATGATATCTGAAGCAAGGTTTTGGTTAAATGCTGCCATCAACAATCAGCGCCCTGACGGAGATTTTGGACCTTTAGTAGAAAAAGGAGAAGGCAAAAGAGATTTGTGGACTAATATGCCAATGCTATGGTGTTTGCAAGCCTACTATGAGTACAGCGGTGATAAGAGGGTAATTGATATGATGACCAAATACTTCAAGTGGCAACTTTCTATTCCGGATGAGAAACTTTTGGAAGATTATTGGGAAAAAAGCCGAGGTGGAGATAATATTGTAAGTATTTATTGGCTTTATAATCGCACCGGAGATAAATTTTTACTTGATTTAGCCACTAAAATTGATAAAAACACATCAGATTGGCGACAAAAAAACAATTTACCGAATTGGCACAATGTTAATATTGCTCAATGTTTCCGCGAACCCGCAACCTATTATTTACAGAGCCATAATAAATCTGATTTAGAGGCGAGTTACAACAATCAAAAACTTATCAGAGATATTTATGGTCAGGTTCCGGGCGGGATGTTTGGTGGAGATGAAAACTCCAGAAAAGGTTATGATGATCCTCGACAAGCAGTTGAAACTTGCGGTATGGTAGAGCAAATGACATCAGACCAGATGATGCTCTCTATGACTGGCGATACTTTTTGGGCAGAAAACTGTGAAGATGTAGCATTTAACACTTTCTCGGCTGCATTTACACCAGATTACAAAGCTTTAAGATATCTAACAGCTCCAAATATGGTTATCAGCGATGCAAAAAATCATCATCCTGGAATTGATAATACCGGACCGTTTTTAATGATGAATCCTTTCAGCAGTCGCTGTTGCCAACATAACCACGCGGCAGGTTGGGTTTATTATGCAGAGAATACCTGGATGGCAACTCCAGATAACGGAATAGCAGCACAGCTTTATGCAGAATCATCAGTAACCGCAAAAGTTGGATCTGGTACGAATGTTACAATTAATCAAGTAAGCAAATATCCATTTGAAGATAGGATAAGCCTTTCTATAACCACACCCAAACCAGTGGCGTTCCCGCTGTATCTACGTATACCGGCATGGTGTAAAAATCCAAAGGTTAAAATAAATGGAAAAGAACTGAGTATTAATGCACACATTGGTGGATACATTAAATTAAATAACCTCTGGAAAAATGGCGATAAAATCGCTTTGCAATTTCCTATGAATTTAGTACTGCGAGCGTGGGAGAAAAACAAAAATAGCGTAAGCGTAAACTACGGTCCGCTAACATATTCTTTAAAAATTGATGAAAATTATATGGAGAAAGATAGTAAAGAAACCGCCATTGGCGATTCGAGATGGCAAAATGGTGCAGACCCGAAAAAATGGCCATCGTATGAAATACATCCAAAAACGGATTGGAATTATGGTTTGGTGATTGATAAATCAAATATTGAGAAATCTTTTTCGGTTATTAAAAAACAATGGCCAAAGGATAATAATCCGTTTACCAATACAAATGCACCAATTGAAATTAAAGCTAAGGGCAAACTTATTCCTGAATGGAAAATAGACCAATATGGCTTGGTAGATGTTCTACCAAAAAGTCCTTTAAACAGTAAGGAAACTGCAAAGGAAATTACATTAGTACCAATGGGCGGAGCGAGATTAAGGATTTCAGCTTTTCCTATTGTAAATTAGTAAAAACTAGATTTGCCTGAGCTTGTAGAAAAAACAATTTAAATATATTTTAAATCTTTCTCTACAAGCTCAGGCATGCAAATGCTAATCTATTTCTTCAGCAAGCAATGCTGTTTTTGTTTCCATCAGTTTTCCTTGTTCAATTTCATCTAATACAGGAAATTTAAGATCCATGCTTTTTAACTTATCTTCGATAATTTCGCTTATTGCCAACCTTGCAAACCATTTTTTATCTGCCGGAATAACATGCCAAGGTACATCTTTGGTGGCTGTTTCGTTAATTGCATCCTCATAAGCTTTCATGTAATCCTTCCACAAAGCTCTTTCTTTTATATCACCCGAAGAAAATTTCCAGTTTTTAGTTGGGTCTTCTATCCTATCTAAAAAGCGTTGCTTTTGTTCATCTTTGCCAACATTTAAAAAGAATTTTAATATCACAACGCCATTTGCGGTTAAATGCTCTTCAAAATTTCTGATGCTTTTATAACGCTGTGTCCAAAAATCTTTATTGATATCCTTTTCATTTGCATATCCCGGAATATTTTCACTTAAAATATAATTTGGATGCACTTTACAAACCAATACATTTTCGTAGTGCGAACGATTGTGAATACCTATCCTGCCCCTTTCTGGTAATGCTTTATAATGCCTCCATAAAAAATCGTGTTCATATTCTTCTGTTGTTGGCACTTTAAAACTAAATACCTGGCAACCTTGCGGATTTAAACCACTCATAACATGTTCAATTGCACTATCTTTTCCGGCAGCATCCATCGCCTGAAATATAATTAGCAGAGAATATTTACCAGAAGCATATAATTTTTCTTGTAACTGACTAACCTCTATTTTTGATTTTACAAGTGCATCCTTCGCTTTCTCTTTATTATATTCTCCAGTATAATCTGTTTTAACATTTTTTAGCGAAAATTTTCTATCGCCTTGTACAATTAGGCTTTTAAATTCGTTTTTCATTTCTATATAAAGCTTTAATTTTAACGTGATTTATTTAAATATAGACTAAAAAATAAGTAAATTAAATACGTTAATTTGTATTTAGAGTTTTTTTTATATTTATCCCTATTGCCTTTACCTACTCAACATCTTACACTATATGTTTAAAGAGATAAAAAACAAGTACTTACGTTATACCTCAATTTTTGTTTTTTTTGTAATTATTTTCTTTTCTGCACTTCAGCTCAACTTTTTGTGGCTGTTTGGCTATTCTCCAAGCTATCGCGATATTAAAGTACCTACCCTGCGAGTAGGTTCTGAATTGTATACCGCAGATGGAAAACTTATAGGCAGATATTTTAAAGAAAACAGAACACCCGTAAATTATAATGAAATTTCGCCAAGTGTAATAAATGCGCTAGTAGCTACAGAAGATGTAAGGTTTTACAAGCATTGGGGAATTGATGCGCAAGCGGTGGGGCGTGCAGTTGTAGGTTTTGGTAAAGAAGGTGGGGCAAGTACAATTACCCAACAATTAGCTAAAAATCTTTATCGTACCCGCTACAACAAATCTCAAGGGGTTTTAAACAAAATCCCATTGGTAAGAACCATGATTTTTAAGCTTAAAGAATGGATGACTGCTGTAAAATTAGAATCCAATTATTCTAAGCAAGATATTATTACCATGTATCTAAACACGGTATCGTTCGGAAATAATGCATACGGAATTAAAACCGCAAGTAGAATTTATTTCGATAAAGAAACAAAAGAATTATCTACAAATGAAGCGGCAATGCTTGTGGGAATGCTTAAGGGAACAACATACTACAATCCGGTAAAAAACCCAACAAGAGCCTTAGATAGAAGAAATACTGTTCTAAACCAAATGAATAAGTATAAGTTTTTAAGTAAGGATAGTTTAACTCAATTTGCTAAAGAACCAATAAAACTTAAAGAAGGTAAAATGGAAGATGGCAGCGATGGTGACTCGTATTTAAGAGCAGCTGTTGCAAAGCATTTAGAAAAATGGTGTAAAGATAATGGATATGATTTGTATGAAGATGGATTAAAAATTTATACCACTATTGATTCGAAACTTCAAAAATATGCTGAAGAAGCTGTGCAAGACCAAATGAAAGTTATTCAGCGTAGGTTTTACAGCGTTTGGGCAAATGAAGACCCGTGGTACGATTCAGAAAAAAACAAAGTTGATTATCCGGATAGAGCCATGAAAAACCTGCCAATTTATAGTCTGCTACAAAAGAAATTCCCTAATAATCCTGATTCTGTTACGGCCTATTTTAACAAGAAGAAAAAGATGCAAATCTTTACTTACAAAGGTGATAGAGATACATTGTTTTCTACTTTAGATTCTATTCGTTACTACGGAAAAATTATGAATACCGGCATGATGACTATGGAGCCATCAAGTGGTAAAATTAAAGTTTGGGTTGGTGGTATCGATCATAAATTCTTTAAATATGACCATGTAAATCAGGCAAAACGTCAGGCGGGTTCTACATTTAAGCCCTTTGCTTATTTAACTGCCCTAGAGCAAGGCATGAGTCCATGCGATAAATTTACCGATAAGCCTGTAAAAATAGCTTATCAAAATAAAGGCAAAACTGAATATTGGGAGCCAAAAAATGCAGATTACAGCGTTAGTTATCAGGATATGAGTTTACGCTTGGCTATGGCACGTTCTGTTAATACCATTACTGCACAGGTAACAGAAAAAGTGGGATGGGATAATGTGGTAAAATGGGCGCATGAATGCGGTATTGATAGTCATTTAGAATCTGTTCCATCTGTTGCATTGGGTTCAAACGATGTTACAGTTTACGAAATGGTTAAGGCTTATGCCACATTTATGAATAATGGCGTTAAAACTGATCCAATTTTAGTTGAAAAAATTACTGATCAGGATGATAATATCATTGATGAATTTAAGCCGAAAACAAAAAGAGTTTTAAGCGAAGAAATCGCCTGGTTAATGACTTACATGTTTCGCGGAGGTATGGAAGAGCCAAGAGGAACTTCTCAGGCGCTTTGGGAATGGCCCGATTTATTTAAAAAGAACAACCAGATTGGTGGCAAAACCGGAACGTCATCTGATTATGTAGATGCCTGGTATATGGGCCTTACCAAAGATTTAGTAACAGGTGTTTGGGTAGGATGCGATGAAAGAACTGCACACTTTAAAAATGGAGAACAAGGAGAAGGCTCTAGAACTGCCTTGCCTATTTTTGCTAAATTTATGGAAAAGGTTTATTTAGATCCAAAATCGGGTTACACGTATGGTCTATTTCCAAAAGCTACGGTAGAAATTACAAGAAGTTATAACTGCCCTAGTCCGAGATACGTTCAGGATACAACTTCTACTGACAGTGTAGCAGTAGATACTGCTGCCGTTGAGGAGGCAGTGCCTGGTGAAACAACTCCAGCTACCGTACCAACAGAAACGGAAGTAAAAAAGGATGAGAAGAAAACTGAACCTGCGCCAAATCAACCTGCTGCTGTAGTTCCGTTAACAAAAAAAGAAGAGCGTGAACTTAAAAGAAAGCAGCGCCAGGAAGAGCGTGAAAAGAGAAAAAATGGCGATAATTAATTTACTCTTTTAAATAATGTTAAAATTTTAATAGTGATTTAAACAATCACTATTTTTATTTCCAGATAAATTTAAAATCAGTTTTTTTAAACTGCATAAATAAAAACCACACGTATGAAAAAAACCTCTACTTTATTAAGGCAATTTGTACCGGCTTTACTCCTACTTTTTATTGCATTTTCTGCACAGGCACAATACTTCGGACAAAATAAAGTCAGATATAAAAAGTTAGATTTTAAGGTTTTACAAACACCACATTTCGAAATCTATTATTATATCAAAAATGATAATCTTTTAAAAAAGTTTACTCAAGATGCCGAGACCTGGTACAAGATGCATCAAGAAGTATTTAGAGATACCTTTCTAAAGAAAAACCCAATTATCTTATATAATAACCATCCTGATTTTCAGCAAACTACAGCGCTTAACGGAGAAATTGGTATAGGTACAGGCGGTGTTACCGAAGCCCTTAAAAATAGGGTTATTATGCCGGTTATGGAACTTAACAATCAAACCAGGCACGTTTTAGGTCACGAGTTGGTTCACGCCTTTCAATACCATGTTTTATTAGAAAAAGATTCGATTAGTTTAGATAATGTTGGCCAAACGCCTTTATGGATGGTTGAAGGTATGGCTGAATATTTATCCATCGGCAAAAAGGATGCTTTTACGTCAATGTGGATGCGTGATGCAATGCTTAACCGTGATATTCCTTCATTAAAAGACCTTACAAATTCTAATAAATATTTCCCATACCGTTATGGTCAGGCCTTTTGGACCTATATTGGTTCGCAATATGGCGATACTACAATTGTACCTTTATTTAAAAATACAGCTAAATATGGCTATGAAAATGCCATCAGGTATACATTTGGCTATGATGACAAAACACTATCCGGTTTATGGAAAAATGCCATTGATGAGCATTATAAACCTATGTTAAAAGCAGATAGTTCTCAAATTAAAATTACCGGAACAAAGATTTTAGATAATAAAAACGCAGGAAATATGAATGTAGCTCCTGCCCTTAGCCCTGATGGTAAATTTGTGGCGTTTATGTCTGAAAAAGATTTATTTGGTATTGATTTATTTCTTGCGGATGCAAAGACGGGAAAAATAATTAGAAAATTAACAAGCCAGATTTCAAATGGCCACATAGATGATTTTAACTTTATAGAATCTGCAGGTGCCTGGTCTCCGGATAGCAAGCAATTTGCCTTTAGTATTTTTAGTGGTGGTAAAAACCGCATGATGATTATTAATGTGAGCAACGGCAGCACGGTTTTAGAAACAGATATGGGCGAAGTTAGCCAGTTCGGTAATTTAACCTGGTCGCCAAATGGTAAAGACATTGCCTTTTCTGGAATGGTTGAAGGCCAAAGTGATATTTTCTCTTACAATTTAGATACTAAAAAGGTTACAC
Source organism: Pedobacter sp. Leaf132 (assembly GCF_920984695.1). Lineage (NCBI taxonomy): Bacteria > Pseudomonadati > Bacteroidota > Sphingobacteriia > Sphingobacteriales > Sphingobacteriaceae > Pedobacter > Pedobacter sp. Leaf132. The sequence continues at coordinate 485,172 of NZ_CAKLBO010000002.1, forward strand.
CGATAACAAATGATGCATACTCAGATTATGCACCTAATTACTCACCTGATGGAACAAAAATTGTATTTTCATCAGATAGAGGAGCCATTCAAAGCAATAATATTACGGCTGTACATCCAATAAACTTAGCCGTTTATGATATTGCTTCTAAAACCGTTAACAATGTTGATGTTTTTCCAGGTGCAAATAACTTAAACGCACAATTTGCTCCTGATAGTAAAAGCGTTTATTTCCTATCTAACAGAGATGGTTTTAGAAATCTTTACAAATACAGTTTTACTGATAATACTGTAGATCAATTAACTGATTATTTTACTGGTATAAGTGGAATTACGGAGTTCTCTCCGGCAATTTCGGTTTCGCAAACTAATGATATTGTTTACAGTTACTACCGCTACCAGCGCTATACCTTGTATAATGCAAACCTAAATAGTTTTAAACCAAAAAGAATTAATAGCCGCGATGAAAATTTTGATGCAGCTGTTTTGCCACCGATGGAAAATGTTGGCGTAAACATCATTAATTCCAACCTGATAAATTTTGATAGATTTGAAAAGGTAATTGCAGATTCTATGCGGGTTGTTCCATATCGCCCTAAATTTAGATTAGATTACCTGGCAAACAGTGGTGTTGGCGTTTCAACCAGTCGCTTTGGTACCGGTGTACAAGGAGGTATTGTTGGAATGTTTAGCGATATTTTAGGTACAAATCAAATCATTGCAAACCTATCTGTAAATGGTGAGATTTATGATTTTGGCGGTTTGGTTGGTTACATTAATCAAAAAAGTAGAATTAATTGGGGGCTTGCAATATCGCATATCCCTTACGTTACAGGTTTTAATTCTTATGGAAATGAGAGGCTGACATCGGGTTCAAGTACCATTGATGTAATTAATCAGCGAACTGATATCATCAGAACTTTTGAAGATCAGGTTCAACTATTTGGAGCTTATCCGCTTAGCAAAATCCATAGGTTTGAACTTGGGGCCGCCTTCTCTCGTTACAGCTACAGAATTGACAGATACAGTAATTATTACAACAACACTGGTTTCTATGTAGGTTCAGAGCGAAGCAAAGTGTCAAATGAGCAGGCTACCCAAGATTATGGCGTACCATTTAATCCATTTACCTTGTATCAATTAAATGCCGGCTTTGTTGGCGATAATTCTATCTTCGGATTAACTGCGCCTTTAGATGGTTTTAGATATAGAATTAGCGGAGAAAAATATCTGGGCACGTACAGCTTTGCAGGTGCAACAATTGATTTAAGAAAATATTGGAGGCTTAAACCCGTAACACTTGCCGTTAGAAGTTACAACATGTTAAGATTGGGCAAAGATGCTGATAGACTTTATCCACTATTTTTAGGCTATCCATACTTAATAAGAGGTTACGAATCTAACTCTATTTATAAAACCACTACAGAAAGGGCCAATCAATCTTTCGACATTAATCAATTGAGTGGTAGTAAAATGGCCGTATTTAATTTTGAAGTTAGATTACCATTTACAGGCCCTAAAAAATTGGCTGCAGTACCCTCAAAATTTTTATTTTCTGATTTGAATTTGTTTTTTGATGCTGGTGTTGCCTGGACTAATGAGACTCAGGTTTCATTTAAAAGTGAACCAACTTATGTTGCCACACCAATTATTGGTGCCGATGGTACCCAAACAGGCTCTTACCTGGCCACTACAGAACGTGTTCCGGTTATGAGCGTTGGTTTATCTTTAAGAGTAAACGTATTTGGCTACTTTGTAATAGAGCCATATTACGCCATACCTTTTCAGCGAAAGGATGTTAAAACCGGTGTTTTTGGTTTAACTTTTGCCCCGGGTTGGTAAGCAAAAAATGAGTTAAAAAAATCGCATCTGTTTAAGGTGCGATTTTTTTATGTATGATATTTTATGATAAACTCGTAAAGGATAATTTAACCTGGTTGGTTATATTTCTGTGCAAAAGGATATTTTCGAAATCCAAACCAATAGTTAAATCTATCCAATCAGGATTGCAAGAACGTACCAAACGCTCTTTTTGCACGCGTGTAAATCTACTTACTAATTTAAAACGGCTCAAAGCTTGTTCTTCAGTTTTAAATTCTTCAAAATAAACTAAACGGGTTAGTTGCTTTCCATTATCAAAAAATAAGTTTGGCATCTGCTTATAAAAATCTAAAGTCTTCATTAAATCAGAACTCATGCCAACATGCATACTAGTACGATTTCTGTCGGTAACGATGTAAACAAACTTTTTCATAATAACGAATTTAAAATTAAAAACTAATCTATTTAGTATACCCTCTTGCAAATCAAAATAATATTACTAACTTTATGAGCATAAAATTACTAACTATTTTAGTAATTCCAAATTTATTTTAAAATTTATTTTTATGTCGAATATTTCAAATAATTTAAAGTACCTAAGGAAGAAAAAGGGCCATACGCAGCAGCAATTTGCTGATATTATGGAAATTAAAAGATCGCTAATTGGTGCATACGAAGAAGACCGGGCCGAACCAAAATATGATTTGCTAAAGAAAATAGCAGAATATTTCGATTTAACCATTGATGAATTTATCAATGAAAAAATTTCTGATAGCTGGAAACCGAAACCTAAAAGCCAGGGTTCAAATCTTCGGGTTTTAAGTATTTCTGTTGATGCAAATTATAGAGAAAATATTGAGCTTGTACCCGTTAAAGCTAGTGCAGGTTATTTAAATGGTTTTTCTGATCCGCAGTACATAAGTGATTTACCAAAATTTCAACTGCCAATTCCTGCCTTACGCCAGGGAACTTTCCGTGCCTTTGAAATTATGGGCGATAGTATGTTGCCTGTTCAACCAGGAAGCGTAATTATAGGCGAATATTTGGATAACTGGAACGAGGTTAAGACTGGTGAAACTTACATCATTATAAGTAAAAATGAAGGCGTAGTTTATAAACGTGCAGGCAATCGTTTCAGAGAAAATAAAGATTTAAAACTTGTTTCTGATAATAAAGTATATGATCCTTATACAATAGCTGCAGATGACATACTCGAAATTTGGAGTGCAAAGGCTTATATTTCAACATCATTACCCGAACCAGCACCAGACCCAACCATGGAAACTTTAACCCAAATGATGGCACAGATGCAAAAATCAATTTCTCAGTTAAATAAGAATTAACAAATTTTAACAGTTAGCGATTAAACCGTTTTCATGTTTTAGTATCTATTAGATAAAACACATAAACATGAAAAAATTAATTTTAACAATGGCAATTGCAGTAATGGGTTTTACTGCAGTTTTCGCACAAGATTCGACACTTAGAGCAAGAAGACCAATGCCAAATCTTACCATTGAGCAAAGAGCCGAAAGAGCCACCAATGCAATGGATAAGAAACTAAGTTTAACAGCAGACCAAAAAACAAAGGTTTATGCTATTGAATTAGATAGAGCAAAGAAAATGGATGTTTTTAGAAATGAAGACAGGTCTGCTATGAAAGATAAAATGAAATCAAGAAAAGCAGATATGGACGCTTCAAAAACTAAATTAGATAACATTTTAACTGCAGAGCAAAAAACAAAGCTTGATGCTTTTAGAGCCGAAGCAAGAGAAAGAGGTGATAAGATGAGAAAAGGACCAGGAAAGCCAAGAAAAGATAAAGCTCCGGTTGTTTCAAACCCTCCTGCTCAAGGATAAAAATAAATTTTTAATATTATAAATAAAGCGTTCCATATTTTTCGGAACGCTTTATTTATTTACAGCAAATGCTATTTCAAATAGCCTGTAGAGTTTAAAAAATCTGCCCAAACCCTATATCCTTCTGGTATAAGATGGAGCCCATCTTTAGTAAGTTCGGCACGTAAATGCTTATCCTTATCTGTAAATTGTGAATACAAATCAACTACAGTAACCTTTTTGGCGGCAAGCTTTTTTATTTCCGTATTTAACCAAAGGATGTGTTCATCTTTTCCGTAATGATTTTTAAATTTATCGAAAGCACTATTTACGGGCAAAAGCGTATTAAAATATATCTGCGTTTTTTTTGAGCCTTTTCTTATCCGGCTAATCATTAGTTTATAGTTTTTCAAAATCACACTGTCAGGAATATTTCTCGAAACATCATTAATCCCAATAAGGATAAAAACCTTTGCTGGTTTACCATCAATAACTTCTTGTAGCCTTTCTAAAACACCAAAAGTGATATCGCCAGAAATACCTCTGTTTTTTGCTTGCGGTAGATTTAGTAATTTGGCCCAATCTGTACCTGCCGTAATGCTATTCCCTAAAAAAATATAATCTTTTTTCGATTTCGGTTCAGCTTTAAACTTAGAAACCAATTCTACGTATTTACCCGGCCTGTATGTGCTGTCCCATTTTACGGTCTGGCTTTTAACATCTGCCGAAAAGCAAAAAGTTAGCGTTGCTAAAAAGATTAATAATTTAAAAGAAATAGCTTTCATAGTTTTGTTTTATTTGGATTGAATCAGTAAATCCGGGTAATCTGAAATGATACCATCTACACCTAATGCCCTTAAAGCCTTAATATCTGCAACCGTATTTGGTGTCCAGGGAATAACTTTTACGTTATCAGCATGGGCTTTTTTAATTAAATCTTCGTTAACGATTTGCCAAACCGGACTCAAAATAAAAGGTTTGTAACCCAAATCTGCAATATTTTCTTCGTATGTTTTCTTATTCGCGACTAAAAATGAGGTTCTGACATTCGGATATTTTTCATGGAGGATTTGAATGGTTCGTTTATCAAATGATTGAATAACAACATAAGGTGTAATTCCTTTCTTTTGAATTACATCCATTAAAAGTTTTACAAAAACCTCTGGTGTTGGATTTGTAATTCCATCGCCTGCTGCACTGCATTTAGTTTCAATATTATAAAAAAACTGTTGTCTTTTATTTGCTTTAATATCTTTCTGAACGGCATCAATTAAATCAGATAATAAAGGAATATAAGTTTTAATCTTTTGCTGATTTGGGAAACCCGGTAAATCTTTAGAACCTAAATCAAAAGATTTTAGTTCTTTATAATCCATCTGAAAAACCGGATATTTCTTTGAATCAGCGGCTGAAATATCCTTTCCATCAGGTGTGCGCATAAACGCCGGACTTAAATAATCATCATGCGTAACCACAACTTTTCCATCTTTAGTAATGTGTGTATCCATTTCTAAAGTGGTTATACCATCAAGTTTCATGGTATTTTGCATAGCTAAAATTGTGTTTTCGGGCCATAGGCCACGCCCACCACGATGCGCCTCTGCACTAAATTTAGGAAATTCTGCAACTTGAGCTGATGCATTAACTGAACCCATTGCTAATAAAGCAACAATAATTTTTTTTGAAGTTTTCATCTTTTGAAATAAATTAACCTTTAAACTCGGATTCAAATTTTTCTCCAAAACGATCTGTTGCAACAACTTTTACATTTTTTACTGAAGGTTCGAAATGTGCTACAAACAAATGGTCGGTTTTACTTGGCTCCGGGAATGTTCTTCCGGCAGGCAATTTATCACCCTTATATAAACTCACTGATAAGGGATCGTAACCTTTTTTCTGTTCTAAAGCACCCATTGCTTTTCCATCCAGAAAATATTCTACTTTCCATTCCGGGTCCCAATTCCAAACGTTTGCAATTAAACGTTTTTGATTTGTTAATTCATCAACATAAACATGAACCTGCTCCTTTTTATTTGAACCTGTTGGATGATAATACCATTTTAAGTTTGTTCCATCAACTTCATAAACACCATATCCTCTTGGTGTTCCATCCTCACAGATTGGACCAGTCCACCAGGCGCCACAAACCGCACCATGATTGTGCTCAAAAATTCCGTTGGTAATTACGTTTCTATTGTAATGGGTATGCCCAGACATGATGTGCACATTTGTAAAGCCATTTAAAACCGCATAAAAATCTGTGTTATTTTTTACAGCATTATGCACCGGAATATGAAGATTTATAATCAGTAAAGCATCTTTTGCTACGTATTTCAAATCTTTGGCAAGCCAATCTAGCTGTTGCTGATTTATATAACCATCGTAATTTCTTTCAGTGCCCAAATAGCGAACATCATCTAAAACGACATAATGCGCCTTGCCCCTATTAAACGAATAATAAGTTGGTCCGTAGTGCTCTTGAAATGTTTTATCAGATGTTTCATCTCCACCCAATCTGTAATCCATATCATGATTGCCTAATGCCTGAAAAAATGGAATGCCCATTTTTGCAACTGCTGTATTGTAATCTGTAAAAAGTTCGTGGTTATCCCAAACAATGTCTCCAACAGTTATTCCATGAACAGGAATTTTCGGGTTCATTGCCTTGATGGTTTTAATCGTATCCGGAACAGAGGTTTCCATCATTTGAGCTACATCTTTTTTGTTTTTTACCTGAGGATCGGCCCAAATAATAAAATTATGTTTTTCATCTTTAAACTTAAGCGGATTTAATTCGAAGTTTAAATTAGTTTTACCGATTGCACTTTCGTAGTATTTAGCAATATGGCTTTCTGTTTTAAACTCGTAACCCGAAGGTGTACTTATCCAAACAAATTTGGCTAAAGGGTTTATATCAATAGTGTAGTTACCAAGCCTATCACTTTGTACAACATTAAAACCATCAGAAACTATAACGCCAGCAATTCCTTTGCCTTTACTTGTGATTTTACCTGATATATTATTATCTAAAAAAGTTGAAGAGAACGGAAACGCTTTAAGGCTTACAAATAAGGTTGTACCAAGTAAGGTCGACTTTTGGATAAATGATCTTCTATTCATTAGGATGTTTATAATAGACAAGCCACCTGATTTAGATGGCTTGCCTTTATTTTATTAATTTGTTATCGTGGTAAATCCAGCAGCTTGCTCTATAGTTGATAAAGGCGATGTTGGGGTTAATGTAATGTTTGTTGCGGTTCTACCAGTACTCCAAATACCTGTTGCAGCATTGTAAACCCCGCCTAACATTGTAAAGTTACTTGTACCTGGGAATCCAAATTTATTGGTATTTGTACCTCCACCGTAAAATGCCACCACCTTTTTGTTTTGAATGGTACTGTATTTATCAGTGTTTGTAATTCTGTAGCCAACTTCGGGCGGTCCGGCAGAATAAACTGCTCCATTACCACCATACATAATAACATCTAAAGGAACAGAAGTACCGGTTACCGTAAGCCCGTCGAAAACGGCTATACCTGCAACGTTTCCGCTATTTGCAAGTAAATTTGTGGTTGCGGTTCCAAAACCATCGCCATCTACAGTTGAGTACTGCTTACTTGCAATCCACGCTGCAGCACTTATATCAGTTGAACCAGCACCCCAAATCACTTTATTACCACCAACATAGCAGAATTGACCTTTTCTAACCGTACCAGAATTGATGTTAATTTTATAAGTTCTGATGCCACCTAATGCCCAACCGGTTGCCGGCGCTGCTAAAATACCTGCATTATTACACACTACTATCGAGAATGGCGTCGTAGCAAAATTGATATCTCTTGTTGCCTTAAACTGGATGTATTCATAATTTGCATCACTACCAGTTGGGTCGGTTAAATAACCTGTTATAATTAAAGCTGATGGCTTGATTTCTGGCAATGCGAAAATATCATCAGTAGTTCTTGGCCACAGTTGCATACCAGTTGAGCTCGAAAAGGCAATACCTGTATAATCTGCAAAAGGGATAGCTTCTTGTTTAGCATATGTTGCATTGGCTTCAGTATGAACTATAGCCGTTCCAAAACCATCACCTATGGTTTTATTGCCGCTAAATACATCACCTTGTGCAGGTTCAGGATTCATTTTTCCTTTACTGATGGTGATTAATGTACTTTCATAAAACGTTGGTCGGGTAGCTAACATTCCGGTATTAACGGCTCTAACTATAATATTCCGGCCACTGGCTTTTTTTTCTATACCTGTTGCAGTAACGCCTTCAATTTGCAGATTACCATTTACTCTTTTAAGTGTTGTGCCTGTTACGCTCACATGAACAGAATCTCCCGGGACATATTTACTAGCCTCCGCACCTACATTAAAAGCGATTCCTCTTAACGAATCTATTCCGTTACCGGCTATCCTGCTATTTTGCACAAGTAATAATCCGGCAGGAATATTAAGGCCCGATTGATTTGAAACAACAATGCCTTTTATAAAATTAGCGCCGCCAAGATTATCTTCATTAAGTTGTAAATCTGAACCTTTAAAAAGTTTACGCAAATCGAAATTTGAAATATATGGACTAACGGATACCTTGACATAATCGGTATCGCGTTTACATCCCATCCAGGTACCGCAGATTACTGCTAACGCACCATAAAATAATATTATCTTCTTCATACTGTTTTTAGATATGATTAAGGTTTTTGCCACCAAACTAGTGTGTTAATATCATCAGCACCTTGAGATGCGACAGCATTTTTATAACTGGTTGGGTTTGTTGATTGTGTAACTAATGGATAATTTAATCTCGCAGGCATTCTACCTCCGTTTGCCAATCCTGTTCCTTTAGGAATAAATGGATGGCCAGTACGGCGATACTCAATCCATTGTTGGAAATCGACTAAGAATAAAGCATAATATTTTTGAAGATGAATGGATTGCAACTTGCTTGGCGAATTATTTGCAGTATTATTTAGAGGTAAACTGTTGTTCCACTGAATGTCTGCCGCAACTACATAGCTTGCTAAAGCAGGGTCTGAAGCCGAAGTAAACAAAGTTGGAACCCAGTAATTAATTGCATCTGCTATCCCTTTCATGTAGTAACTCTCGCCTGTTCCGGTAATCCAGCCTTTTGCTGCAGCTTCGGCTAAAATAAAATCAACCTCTGCACAGTTCATAATTATACCCGTATTAGCAGCGGTTTGTAAAGTAACGCCTGCATTTTGAGAATCTGAATAGAAGTAAGATTGTTTTAACACAGATGTACCCGCATCATAACCACTTGGCACACCAATTAAGCCGGCTGGACCAGGTGCTATACCGAATCGGCTTACGCCATTTACACCATAGGTTCCGCTTACACGAGGATCATTCCAAATGGCTAAATTTCCAATAAAAAAATCTGTAATTGCTGGTGTTCTAAAATCAACCGCTCTCACATTAATCATAAAAGGAGAAGAATAAACTGCTGTGCTGCTATTGGTTCCGTTCCATAATATTTTAGCTGTGTGTGTGTTGTTTTCCATAATAGGATAACCCGCCTTATTGGTATCTGCTATTTCTTTTATTTTAGAAATTACCTGGGCACTTACTTCGGCTTTGCCGGATATACGTAGCAATAAACGTAAGTATAAAGAGTTACCAAATCTACGCCATTTACTAATGTCGCCCTGGTAAACCGGGTCGCTACTTGTAACGATAGATTTCCCTTCGGATAACAATTTATTTGCTTCTTCAAGTTTATTAAATAAATCAAGATAGATATCTTTTTGCTTGTCGAATAACGGTTCGTAATTCCCTTCTTTACCTTGATTTGCCTGCGAATAAGGAACATCGCCGTAAACATCAGTCAATAATTGAAAAACCCAGGCCTGAGCAATTAAAGATATACCTTTGTAAGATGCATTTAACGATTCAGGCTTATTGGAAATTGTGTAGATATCTCTTAAATTAGTTAATTCAGGACACCAGTTATTCCAGGTATAATCTGCCCAGGTGCGCCTAACGTCATACCTAAAAACACGCCCTTCTGCATCGTTCAAATCAACAGTTACCTGCATCAACTCATTATTAAAATTACGGTTACGAACCATATTTGCAGATAATATATTGACCAATGATGGCGCTAAAAGCTGACTTGCCTTTACCGATGATTTTCCAATCGGGTCTGTATTAACTTCGTTAAAATCTTTTTTGCATGAGCTTATAGATAAACTAATTACGCCCAGCAATATATAATTGGTTATTTTATTTATAGTTTTCATTTTATTTCAATTATAAGCCCACAACTAAACGCACACCATAAGTTCTGGTAGATGGTAACTGACCCGTTTCAAAGCCTTGAACGATATCAGTTCCGGATAGTGTTCCAAACTCAGGATCGAAAGCCGGCCATGGCGACCAGATGAAAAGATTACGACCGTAAGCACCAATGGTCATTTTTGTGAAACCAATTCTTTTTAAGAAATTAGGATTGAAAGCATAAGTGATATTTGCTTCTCTGAATTTTAAATAATCGGTTCTGAAAACACTACCCTCCGCCTGGTCTGAACCGTAAAGTGATGTGTAAAAACTTTCTAAGTTTGTAGCAACAACATCATTAGGGCGATAAGTTCCGTTTGTATTTTGTATTACTCCATCACCCACTACACCATTATATCTACCAGGTAATGTTAAGTTTAATTTACCCAAAGATGCCATTCTCGAAAAAGTTAATGAATGTGCTACAGCACCTAATTGAGCATCGAACAAACCGTTAACACTGAAACTACCATAAGTAAGAGTTGAACCAAAACTGAATCTGAATTTCGGCATTGTATTACCTAAATAAACTAATCCGGTGCTGGTTTTTGCGTTTCCGGTTACGGCATCGTAAACAATCTGGCCATCTGGAGAACGTAGATAACCATTACCAAATAAATCGCCCATACTGCCCCCAACATTGGCAACAATTTGCCCGCCACCTAAAGCACCGGTTCTTAATACAACAGAGCTATCTGCTAATTCAACAATTTTATTTCTGTTAGCAGTAAATGTTCCGGTAAGGTCCCATTTAAACTTGCCCGCCTTTATTGGCGTTCCATTAACGGCAAGCTCGATACCTTTATTCTCTACCTTACCAACATTAAACACGGCAACATTGTAACCTGTTGCCCTATCAACAATACGGCTTAATATTTGATTTTTGGTATTACCAAGGTAAGCTGCAAAATCGAAATTTAAGCGATTTTTAAATAAACGCAATTCAGTACCAACTTCAATCGTGGTGGTTTTTAGTGGCTTTAAATTCGGATTTGGCAATATCGTTGGGTTAGACATGGCGCTATCCGGATAAATGCCATTTGATGCAAGATTATAGTTGTAGGCTGTACGGTAAGGCGTTGTTCCACCGCTACCAACCTGAGAAACTGAAGCCCTTAGCTTAAAGAAACTGATTTGACTTGGCATTTTCCATAAATCAGAAGGCACAAATGAAACACTTGCCGATGGATAAAAGAAACCAACATTATCTGTTCTGAATGGCGTAGCTAATGTACTGCTCCAATCCTGACGGCCAGTTAAATCTAAATACAAGTAATTTTTATAACTGAATGATATGGCCGCATAAAAACTGTTAATTCGATAACGTGCCGTATCAGGTACAGAAACCAATGGACTAGCGTTATTCGTTAAACTGTAATCGCCTGGCGTAACTAATCCATCAGCACGTAATTCTGATTTTTTATACTCGTTACGCATTTGGCTACCACCAATATTCGCGTTCATCCTTAAATTCTCAGTTATTTTTTTATCGTATCTTAGTAAGAAATCGGCATTAACTTCATACGAGTTAATATCCTGAATACGATAAGAACCTTGTGCAAATTTGTTTCCTGCAGCATCAAACGGACGTTGCGTTTCTCGGATATCATGATTATAATCTATCGAACCTCGAACCAATAAACTTAATTCATCGGTAAATTTATAATTGGCTTGTAAACTACTCAAGGCACCATTTCTACGCTGCTTGTTTAAGTATTGTTCTGAAATTGCATAAGGACTTTCAGGGTTTGTAGTTGTAATGTTTACAAACTGAGTTCCAACTTTATCAACCGCCCAATAATCGCGATACCAATCTGTGTTTACATTCGGTTGCGCAAACATAAACCAATACATTAACGATTGGTTTCCATATCCTGTTGCCGGTAAATTATCGCTATGCCTATTGTTATAAGCTATTTTAAAATTCAAGCTTAATTTTTTGGTTACATCAGCATTTGCTGAAAAAGAAGCTGACGTACGCTCTAAACCTGTGTTCGGAACAATCCAGGAGTTATCTCCATGACTTGCCGAAAAACGCATTCCAACTTTTTTATACGTTCCATCTAAACTAACAGAATTTGAGGATTCAAAACCGGTTTTAAAGAAAGCATCAACCGGATTTTCGTACGCTACCCAAGGCGTTCTGGTTAAACCTCTGGTTTTAGTAGCAGGGTCATATTGATAAAACATACCTCCATTTGCAAATGGTGCACCCCAACTTGCACTGGTTCCGTTTGTGCTTCCACCATCTTCTGTGTTACCATAAGAAAAATATGAAACGCCAAATTGCCCTTGTCCAAATTGATTTTGAACATCAGGTCCGCGGCTTACCTGCTCCCATGTACTGTTTGAAGTAAAAGTTATGTTAAGTTTTTTACTGTTTTTACTACCAGATTTTGTTGTGATGATAATTGCACCGTTCGCCCCTCGCTGGCCATACAATGCCGATGCTCCAGGACCTTTTAAAACAGTTACATTTTCAATATCATCTGGGTTTAAATCGTTTAAAGCAGAACCAAAATCCGGTGGCATGATATCACCTGAAGTTCCGTAAACACCGCCAGATGAGGCTGCAGTTCTTCTGGCCGAGCTACTTGCAACAACACCATCAATCACAATTAGCGCTTCATTATCACCCGTCAGGTTATTCTCTCCACGTAAAATAATTTTATTTGATGCAGCCGGACCGCTATTTCTAACCAGGTTTAAACCCGCTACTTTACCAGATAAAGCATCTGTCCAGTTGCTGGCTACAGCATTTGTAAAAGCACTGCTGTCAACTTTTGTTACTGAATAACCCAGTGCTTTTTCTTCACGCTTAATACCCAAAGCGGTTACCACCACATCCTTTAACTGACTTGAAGATGATTTTAGCCTGATTACCGCATTATTTTCATTCGCATTAAAGGTTCGGCTAACTACAGTATAGCCAAGCATGTTAAATAAAATAGTAGTACCTTTTTGTATGGTGATTGAAAAATTACCATCGTTATTAGTTGTTCCAAGCACTCTTCTGTTATTATCACTTATTGTAATACCAATTACAGGCTGATTGTCGTCTTCATCCAGCACCTTACCTTTTACAGTAATATTCTGATTGTTTTGCTGAGCAAATAAATCCTGACTGTAAAGAGGAAAAGCTAAAAGGAATAAAAGCAGCGTTTTTATCCATAAATGAGATGGGATAAACTGTCGGTTTTTCTTGCAATCTTCCGGACCACTTTTTCTTGCAAAGAAGCTGCAAAGAAATCCTGATTTCTGTTGGGTAGAGTTTTTGTTCATAAATTGTTTAAATCCGGTTAGTAATGCTGATTATAGGAATATTAATTTTTGTTTTTTTTCGAGCCGGATTACCGGCAAAATAAGCCCACCTACATTAACATAATATTAACTAACTGTTAAAATCTGCAACCTTGCCCTTTTTAATTGCGATTTGTTAGTTTTTTATTTCTTAATGTTTCGTTAATAAAATTATGAAAACAAATCGAAACTAAAAATAATTTAAACTCATGTTAAGCGTATAAAATCATTATGAAGATTTTTACAAGCCAGTTAATGATATGTTAACATGAGCAAAACGGTCAAAAACGAATAAAAACAGCCATTTGGAGGCTAAATGATTAAATTATCTCTAAAATTAAATGCAGTAATAATTTTGTTACCAATCATAAACCAGATAAACAGAAACAAGTTTATTTGAGCGCTTTTACGAAAGCATAGCAGTTGTAACAATACTGTAGGTTAGAAAAATCGAAAGATAAAGAAATACTATTTTGAAGTTTTTTGGTAATCTAAAACATATTTATAGTATTTATCGCTAAGCGAAAAAACCCGTTCCAAAACAATGAAAAGCAAAACTGGAAGGGCTAAATATTCAATAATATTAAAGCTGTAAAAAATATAGGCTGTTGTCAAAATCAATCTAAAACATTCTAAGTAATAAATCCACCTTCTTTGTTCTAGCAAAGCTCCGATATTGATTAATGAAAGAAGTATGAAAGTAAGAACTGCAGCGCCATCCAGGGCAGATAGTTGTTTAAAGAAAAGTGTTGTAAGCGTTAATAACCCTACAACAATCACAAGCTGCAAATTCAGATAAATTTAAATTGTATTGGTTTAGTTTGTTTCTTAGCCTGATGATATTTTTCTTCGAGGTAAGGCCTAATATTTTGGTCCATCAACGCCGGGCTGCCAAAAACTGCATTAATTTTTCCTTTAAAACTTGTAGCACGTTTGCAGGCCTCTAAAATCTCTAAATAATAATGAAAGTGCTGCCACAAAAAGCTATAACTTTTAATAGGGTGCGTTAAACCATATTTTGGAGCTTCTTCTTCGGTTTGGAAAGTACCAAAAAGCTTATCCCAAAAAACAAAAACGTCGCCATAATTTTTATCAAGATATTTTTCATCTGATGCATGATGAACTCCATGAAGCGATGGGGTAATAAAAATATGTTCAAGCCATCCTAGCTTACCAATTAGTTGTGTGTGCGTAAAAAATGAGTAAGCGCCGTGGGCGAGCAAAATTGTAATTATCATATTTGGATGAAAGCCAATTAAAGGCAGAGCACACCAGAACACATTTCTAAAAACTGCCTGGATTGTTGTTATCCTTGCCGCCGTGGTAAGGTTAAATTCTTCGCTTTGATAATGTACAATGTGTGCTGCCCACAAAAAGTTTATTTCATGCCCAAGTCTGTGGTACCAATACCAAACTAAATCTGTAGCCAATAATAAAATAAACCACATGTACCATTTATCAGAAATATTGAAAATTGCGTAATTATTATAAACCCAAAAATAAACCTGGTAAAAACTTGCTGCGATAAATAAATTTAAAAGTCGCTCTGCTATGCCGATACTAAAATTAGCCACCGAACTTTCGTATTTAAAAACGGTTTGTTGCTTTCTATGCTGAGCAACTCTATATTCAATAAAAACAAAAAGAAAAAATGCAGGTATTGCAAAGGCCAGATAGTTAATGTGCGACATGTTAATTATCATTTTTTAGTGAAACTATGCAAACTTAAAAATATTCTACTAATTATATAGATTTAGTAGTTTAAAACTAATATTTTATTACTCTATTTTATTTTTGTGGTTTTAAATTATTTATAGAACTTCGATTCCAACAAAAAGGCAAAGTTATGGCTACAAAAAAACAAGCAGAAAATAGCAACATTTTATCTATAGATATCGGCGGAACAAGCATTAAAACAGTGCTTTTGGATGAAAATGGAAACATGCTATCAGAATACATGAAAAGTAAAACCCCTGAAGGCGCTACTCCAAAAGATATTGTTTCAGGAATTGTTGATTTGATAAAGCCAATTCCAGATACCTTTAACAGGGTTTCGATAGGATTTCCCGGTTATGTAAAAAATGGTATTGTTAAAACTGCACCTAACCTTTCAAAAAACAAATGGGAAGATATTGATTTAGCTCAACGCGTTGCTGATGCTTTAAATAAACCAGTAAGGCTTGTTAACGATGCAGACCAACAAGGTTTAGGCGTTGTAGAGGGTAAAGGTTTTGAAATTGTTTTTACCGTAGGAACAGGTTTTGGTACAGCCTTGCTTTTTGATGGTGGATTGTTACCACATTTAGAGCTTGCCCACTTACCAGTTAATAAGGAAGAAGATTATGATGATTACATCGGTAATAAAACCTTCGAAAAAATTGGACCAGAAAGGTGGAATAAAAGACTAAAGAAAGTTATTGAAATTTATAAAACAGTTTTCAATTACGATACTTTATATATAGGCGGTGGTAATTCTAAACACATCGATTTTAAGCTTGATGACAACATAAAAGTAGTATCAAATCGCGATGGAATTAAAGGTGGTGCAAAACTTTGGATACTAAATGATGGCAATAACATCACAACTGCGAGCCCAAAGAAATAATTGAATATCCGATTAGATTTTTATTACAATCAATTAACAACACACACGCATATATTAATTTGTAAACCCTAATTTTGGGTATAAAAGAAATAAAAATGGCAAACAGCGATTCAAAGCAATACAAATTAGGAATGATTGGTTTAGGCACCATGGGCCGCAACCTTTTACTAAACATGGCCGATAAAGGTTTTTCTGTTACTGGTTACGATAAAGACCAGAAAATGATTGCAAAACTCGAAGAAGAAGGTAAAAAACATAATCTCGAAGGTTTCGATAATATCGAAAATTTTATCAGTCATTTATCTACACCTAGAACGTTGGTGTTACTTGTACCTGCCGGACCAATTGTTGATAGCGTTATAGCCGAATTAAAACCACTTTTAAGCAAAGGTGATATTATTATTGATAGCGGAAACTCTCACTTTACAGATACAAACCGCCGTGTTGATGAATTAGAAAAAGAAGGCTTGCACTTCTTTGGCATGGGTATTTCTGGTGGCGAAGAAGGCGCACGTTTTGGTCCAAGTATGATGCCGGGTGGCGATAAACAAGCTTACAATGTTGTAAAAGATATTTTCGATGCTATTGCCGCAAAAGTTAATAACGACCCATGCGTAACCTATATAGGTCCGGGTGCCTCTGGTCACTTTGTTAAAATGGTGCATAATGGAATAGAATATGCAATTATGGAACTCATTGCCGAAGTTTACGGAATCTTAAAAAATGGTTTAGGCTATTCAAACGAAGAAATATATAAGGTTTTCAAAAAATGGAACGAAGGTCGCCTGCAATCATTTTTGTTAGAAATTACTGCAGAGATTTTCCTATTTAAAGATACCGAAACTCAAAATGATTTATTAGATCAGATTAAAGATGAAGCCCGTTCAAAAGGAACAGGAAAATGGACTTCTGAAGTTTCTATGGAATTACAACTTCCGGTGCCAACCATTAATGAGGCCGTTTCAAATCGCGATTTATCTAAATTTAAAAAACTTAGAGTTTCGTTAGAAGAAGCATTTGGAAAAAAAGATGGCAAAATTGATGTTTCAGTTGATGAATTAGAAGATGCTTTTTATTTCTCGATGATTAGCGCCTATGCACAAGGTATGCATTTATTGGTACAAGCTTCTAAAGAATATCAATACGATTTAAAACTGCAGGAAATTGCTAAAATCTGGCGTGGAGGCTGTATCATCAGGGCTAAATTTTTAGAAAATATTTATCAGGCTTACGATAAAAATAACTCGTTAGAACATTTATTTGGTGATTCCTGCATTCAGGAAATCATTAAAAACACATTAAAAGGCACTCGCAAAACCATTGCTGCTTGTGTTAATGCAGGTGTGGGTATCCCGGCATTTGCTTCTACGCTAACTTATTTCGATACCATAACAACGGCAAGAATGCCTTCAAATTTAATTCAGGCTCAGAGAGATTTCTTTGGTGCTCATACTTTTGAAAGAATTGACAAAGATGGTGTGTTCCATGCCGATTGGAATAAACTTTCTTAAACGCATCCCTAGTTTTAATAAACAAATAAAATGAAATCAAACACCGCATTAAGCCCTACAATATTTGTAATATTTGGTGGCACCGGCGATTTAAATAAACGTAAACTTGCTCCTGCGCTTTACAATTTATTTATGGAAGGCTACATGCCTGATAAATTTGCAATAATTGGAACAGGTAGAACAGAGTTTACAGATAAGAGTTATAATGAAGCATTAGAGGATGCTGTAAACCAATTTTCGCGTTCTGGAAAGGTTAAAAAAGAGAAGTGGGAAGATTTTGGTAATACTATACACTACTGCCCTACCGATTTTGCGCAACCAAAAACTTTCGAAAACTTAAAAGCAGCAGTAGAGAAATATCAAAAAGATTTCGGACCAGAAACGCAGGTTATTTTTTACCTGGCAGTTGCACCGAACTTCTTCCCTATTATTGCAGAATGTTTGCATAAATATAAGTTAACGCAAAACGAAGACAATAGTCGCATTGTTATCGAAAAACCTTTTGGTCATGATTTAGAATCTGCAAAAGAATTAAATAAGCTATTAAGTACAATTTTTACTGAAAAGCAGATTTATCGTATAGATCATTATCTAGGTAAAGAAACTGTACAAAACATGATGGCTTTCCGCTTTGCAAATGCACTTTTCGAACCATTGTGGAACAGAACCTATATAGACCATGTGCAAATATCAGTATCTGAACAATTAGGTGTTGGAGATAGAGGCGGTTATTATGAAGGTTCTGGTGCATTAAGAGATATGATTCAAAACCACTTGCTACAATTGGTTTGTTTGATTGGTATGGAAGCACCAATTAATTTTGATGCAGATGAAATTAGAAACCGAAAGGTTGAGGTTTTAAGAGCAATGCGACCATTTAATGCAGATGAAATTCGTTTCAATACCGTTCGCGGGCAGTATAGCAAAGGTTGGGTTGAAGGTAAAGAAGTTCCAGGTTATCGCCAGGAAAAAGGCGTTGACGACCATTCAAATACCGAAACTTTTGCTGCTGTAAAATTCCATATTGATAACTGGAGATGGCAAGGTATTCCTTTTTATTTAAGAACCGGAAAACGTTTAAATCAAACTTCATCACTTATTACTATTCAGTTTAGAGATGTTCCGCATCAAATTTTTTCATCTGGTGTAACCGAAAACTGGCAACAAAATAGATTAATCATCAGCTTGCAGCCAGAAATGAGCATCCGCATGCAGGTACAAGCTAAAAGACCAGGTTTAGATATGATTTTAAACCCTGTTGATATGGTTTTTGATTATAAAGGAACGTATGAAGGTGATACACCTGAAGCTTACGAAACTTTGTTGCTTGACGCCATGATGGGCGACCAAACTTTGTTTATGCGTGGCGACCAGGTTGAGGCTGCTTGGGAATTGGTGATGCCGATTTTAAATACTTGGGAAAGCAAAAAATCAATCAATTTTCCAAATTACCCTGCTGATAGTTGGGGACCAGAAGAAGCCGAAGCACTTATTGCAAGAGATGGCTTCCATTGGTTTAATTTGCCATTAAAGAATAAAGATTAATACTCATTACCTGTCATTGCGAGGCACGAAGCAATCTTAAAGCGTTAGTAAATCAGTTTATTTTAAGATTGCTTTGTAGCTCAACATGACATCCAATTTACAACACATGAACCTACTTATTTATAAAACGCTCGAAGAATTAAATCAGGATTTAGCTGATTACATTATAAAAATTGCTGAAATGGCAATTGAAGAAAACGATCGTTTTAATTTTGTTTTAACCGGTGGAAATTCGCCAAGAGAATTATACAGAATTTTATCTGTTGATTGTAAAGACAGGATTGACTGGGAAAAGGTTTATTTCTTTTTTGGGGATGAACGAAATGTGCCAAATACCGATGAAAACTACAATGGCTTAATGGCGAAGAAGAATTTCTTTGATAATTTAAACGTAGCAGAAGATCATATTTTTTATGTTAACACCACGTTAGCGCCAGAAAAAGCAGCAATTGAATATAAGAAAAGTATCGACGCACATTTTAAAGGAAGCGATATTGTTTTTGATTTAATTTTGCTTGGCATGGGCGATGATGCACATACCGCATCTATTTTCCCACATACTGATTTGGTAAACGATAAAGAGGTAAATGTTGCCGCAGTATTTGTAGAAAAACTTAATACCTACAGAGTAAGTATGACGGCGCCTTTAATCAATAAAGCTGAAAATATAGCTTTCCTGGCATTTGGCGAAAATAAAGCAGAGGCTTTGAGGCATGTTATTGGCGATGAAACAAAAGATTTTGCAACTTATCCTGCGCAACTTATAAATCCAATTGATGGTAAATTAACCTGGTTTGTTGATGAAGCTGCAGCCAAATTATTGGAAGAATAAAATATGTCTGACAAAGAACTATCAGATTTTTTAAAAGGAAAAACGGAATATACTCTTGAGTTATTCCGTTTTTTTATTGATGAATTTAATAAGATTGGCCCGGTAGAATTGCAACCCTTAAAATCTATGATCGCCATTAAAGGGAAAAACAAAATCGCTTATGTAACCCAATTGGGCAAAAACTTCGTTCACGTTGTAATTCCATTCAATGTCTGCTTTGAAGATAATTTATGTTTCACAAAAATTGCTCAGGTTTTCGGAACAAACCAATATAATCATCATCTGCGATTGTATTTTAACGACGATATAAATACTGAAGTAAAAAGTTATCTAAACAAAGCTTATTCAGAAGAATATTAATCTAATTTTTCCTCTATTAACAGTTTAATTATACCATCTACCATCCCAACCTTAGGTACATAAATCATTTTAATCCCAGTCCATTTCATCAAAGTAAGATAAATTTCGCTGGCAGGTATAATAACATCTGCCCTATCAGGATTTAATCCTAAAGTATGAATTCTTTCTTTTAATGAATAGCTGGTTAGTTTATTATAAAGTGTATTTAGTTTTTGTAGAGACATTGGTGCGCCATCCTTTTCATCCGCCATGCGAAAAAGCTTGTTAATGTTACCACCAGTACCAATGGCTGCCAGATTTTTATGATTTTTGGTGTGGTGCTTAACCCAGGTTTTCATCTCGTCCCATGTTTCTTCTTTATCCTGATTATCAAGCATTCTGATGGTACCGATATTAAATGATTTTGAAGCTTCCGGAATGCCATCTACAAAAACCGAAAGTTCTGTACTACCTCCACCAACATCAATATAAAGATATGTTTTGCTTTGATCCAAATCTTGTTCGATATGGTTGGCATAAATTATATTAGCTTCACGCTGACCTTCAATAATTTCTAGATCTATTTCGGCTCGCTCTTTAATCAATTTCACAATATCTTGTCCGTTATCAGCTTCACGCATAGCTGATGTAGCACAGGCCAAATATTCTGTAACGTGGTAAACATCCATAAGGTTTTTAAAAGCCAACATGGTTTTAACCAGGTCTTCTGCTTTCTTAGCAGATATTTTCTGGTCTAAAAATGCATCATCACCAAGTCTTAACGGAACCCTAATTAAGGTATTTTTCTTGTATTTAAATTTACCGTCGTGTTTAGAGATATCGGCAATTAAAAGTCTAACGGCATTTGAGCCAATATCTATGGCAGCGTATCTTAACATATTATTGATGTTTCGTTTTCAAATAGTTATAAATATCTACCTGAGCACGGGTTTTCTTACTTAATCTGTTTTTATGGTATTTATTATTGTTTAAAGCATTTATTTGGCGGGCTTTTGTATTATCC
The DNA here is from genome assembly GCF_920984695.1 of Pedobacter sp. Leaf132. Taxonomy (NCBI): domain Bacteria; kingdom Pseudomonadati; phylum Bacteroidota; class Sphingobacteriia; order Sphingobacteriales; family Sphingobacteriaceae; genus Pedobacter; species Pedobacter sp. Leaf132. Next base: position 506,290 of record NZ_CAKLBO010000002.1, read on the forward strand.
TGAAGTTGTATATCAATAATATCCTGAATTTCTTGCTTAACATCGGGGTCTAAAACCGGAAAACCAACTTCTACCCTATGGTCTATATTTCTGCTCATTAAATCTGCAGATGATAAATACATATCGTTTTTACCATTATTGCTGAAGATGTAAACACGGGCGTGTTCCAGAAATTTATCAATAATACTTACAGCAGAAATATTTTCGCTAAAACCCTTAATACCAGGAACAAGGCAACAAATTCCCCTTACAATAAGCTGAATTTTAACGCCTGCATTACTGGCTTCATAAAGTTTGTTAATGATGCCTTCATCGGCTAAACTATTAACTTTTAATAAAATATAAGCGATTTTACCAGCCTTTGCATTTCTGATTTCTCGATTGATAAAATTGGTTAAACGAGAACGGCTTTCGAGCGGAGAAACAATTAAGTGCTTAAATCCTTTAGTTACAGTTCTTTTATTTAAGGCATCAAAAAGTTTTACTAAATCGTTTGTAATTTCTTTTTTAGCAGTGAAAATACTGTGGTCGCAATATATGTTGGCTGTTTTTTCGTTAAAATTTCCAGTGGCTAAATTTGCATAATAAACGGGTTTATCCTTTTCTATACGCTTAACAAGGCAAATTTTAGAATGTACTTTATAATCGGTTAAACCGTAATTAACTTTTACCCCTTCTTCCATTAAACGGCTAGTCCAAAAAATATTGGCCTGCTCATCAAATCGTGCTTTCAGTTCTACTAAAACAGAAACCGCTTTGCCATTTTTTGCAGCATTAATTAAAGCATTTATAACTTTAGAATTTTCTGCAAGGCGATATAAAGTAATTTGAATTTCAACCACCTTTGGATCTATCGCAGCCTCGCGTAAGAATAAAATAATATAGTCGTATGATTGATAAGGAAGATTAATTAAATAATCCTTATGAGCAATTTTATTAAAAACACTTTCGGTTCTATGTAAACCATGAACTTTTAACGGAACAATCGGCGAATATTCTAACTCTTTTCCACCAACATTTGGGAAAGCAATAAAATCGCCAAATTTATGGTATCGATTTCCAGGAATTAAACTTTCTGCTTCAAGCTTTAATTTATTAACTAAAACGGTAAGCATATTAAGCGGCATAGCCGAATCATAAAGCAAACGCATGGGTTTACCTTTTTTACGTTTTTCTAAGCTACTTTTTAAATCATCAATAAATTTGTCGTTAATATTTTTGTCAATATCCAGTTCTGCATCTCGCGTAAGCTGAATAGAATAAGCTTCTAAACTATCATAATTAAACACATAGAAAATATCATCAAGGCAATAACGGATAATATCTTCTGCAAGGATGATAAATTTCAAATCATTTGTTTCTGGCAACACCAAAAACCTTGGCAGGTTGTGCGGCATTTCAATTAAGGCGTACTTTTCCCTAACCTTAGTATCTTTCTTAGAAAGCTTAACAAAGAAGTAAAGGAAACGGTCTTTAAGCTCGGGGAATGGCTTATCTAAATCGAGCATTATCGGAACCAGGTTCGAAAGGATTTTATCTCTGAAATGATTTTTTACAAACTCGCCTCTGCTAACGTTTAACTGGGTGTCATTTAAAATGAAAATACGGTTTTGAGCCAATTCATTAATTAAAGTCGCTTGAAAAAGCTGATCGAATTTTCGCTCTTGCTTTACAACGATATTCTTAATTTCATTAAGGATTTTTTTAGGATTGTAGCCTAATAAGGCTTTTGCTTTATCATTCAAATTGGTAAGCCTGGTCATTGTTGCCACTCTAACCCTATAAAACTCTTCTAAATTAGATGAAAAAATAGAGAGAAATTTTATACGCTCAATTAAAGGAACAGTTTCATCTGCTGCTTCTTGTAAAACGCGTTCATTAAAATACAACCAGCTTATTTCTCTATTAAAAAAAGGTAATTTCTTCTTGCTCATCTATAAAAATAAAAATCCCTGTAAAACAGGGATGTTCAAAACTGCAAATTTATTTGTTAAATCGATGTTAATTCATAAACCGATTAATATTAACAAATTATTTTTTTGTAACTGATTTTGTAGCTTTATTAATCGTTTTGTTTGCAGAATCTATTGCATCTTTAGTAGCAGTGGCAGATTTTGCTAGTGTTTCTTTGGCAACTGGTTTGGCTCGAGAAATTGTTTTTTTAACTGCAGTTTGGGCTTCCTTTACAGTTGGAGTAGCTTTTTTCACCTCAGAAACTGCATTTTTTGCAGCATTGGTGCTTTTAGATATTAATTTTTCTGCTTTTTCTTCAGAAGCTATCGCGGCAACTTTAACGCTTTGAACAACTGGCTTAGCTTTTGAAACAGCTTTTTTAACAACCTTTGCAGCTGTTTTTTCTACTTTAGCAACGCCTTTAGCAATAGGCTTTTTAACATCTTTCTGTTTAGCTTTTGTTGTATGCACTAAATCATCAATTTTTTGACCAACATCTGCTTTAATTACCGTAAATTTCTTTGTTAACTTTTTAGCCACTCTTTTGCTGGCTTTTCCAATTTCTGTACTAATTTCTGAAGCATCGTGCCCCAGGCTTTTTATTACTTCTAAAAATTTATCAGTTATAGATTGCTCTAACTGCTTTTTAACCTCCTTTTTTGTTACCTTTTTTAGAGACTTAGATTTAGTAGTTTTCATATTATTTTTCGTTTTTTTGTGAGGTTATTTAATTTCAATTAAATCTACTTAATTTTTTACTTTAAAGCTAAAACCATGCCTTCTTTTGATATTGTAAGTAAAGTTGATGCGCAAACACTTGATAACGCTATAAATAATGCTAAGAAAGAAATTTTGAATCGTTTTGATTTCAATAATTCTAAAAGCACCATCGAACTTGATAAAAAAACAAACACCGTAACCATTGTTACTGAAGATGATATGCGCTTAAAAGCCATAGAAGGCTCTATCATATCTCGCATGATGAAGCAAAATTTAGACCCAAAAAGTTTAAATTTTGGTGATGAGCATCAGGCTTCTGGAAATATGATTAGAAAAGAAATCAGTATTAAAGAAGGATTAGATAAAGAAGCTGCAAAGAAGGTTGTTGCTAAAATTAAAGCAAGTGGTTTGAAGGTACAACCTGCAATTATGGATGATCAGGTTAGAGTAAATGCTAAAAAGATTGATGATTTGCAGGCTGTGATTAATCTTTGCAGAAACGAGGATTTTGGCCAGCCGTTACAATATATTAACATGCGTAACTAAATTGTACATCAATTTATAAAAATGCAGATACAAGAACATGATTACATTTTCTCGGATAGCAAAGACCTTTTAAAGATAGATTCGATACATAAGTATTTGAGCACAGAATCTTACTGGGCTAAAAAAATCCCGCTTGAAAGGGTTAAAATTTCGATAGAAAATTCGCTTTGCTTTGGAATTTATAAAGAAGACCAACAAGTTGGCTTTGCCCGGTGGATAACTGATAAGGCAACCTTCGCCTGGCTTTGTGATGTTTATGTAGAAAATGAACATCGTAGAAAAGGTTTATCAAAAAAGCTAATGTCTTTTATGATTTTTCATCCGGATTTGCAAGGGTTGCGCCGATATCAATTGGCTACATTAGATGCTCATGGATTGTATGAACAATTTGGATTTAAAGCCTTACAAAATCCTGAACGGCAAATGGGTATTGTGGTAGCAGATGTTTATCAAGCTGAAAGTAGCCAGTAGCAAAAAAACCTTTTCATTGCTTTCGTGTTTTCAATAAAACAAAAACACATAATAGATGAAAAAGATATTCTTTATCGCAGTAGCGATTTCGGCAGCTTCGGCTTTTCAGGCTTGTCAAACGGCTGATAAAAAATCTGCAACTACAAAAGATAGCGTTTCTGGAGATACAACAATGGTTAACGGTACGCATACAACTGGTGCTGAAAGCACTGCTAGTGGTTTAGATGAAGAAGGTGCTACTTTTTTAAGAAAAGCTGCAGTTGGCGGAATAATGGAAATTGAAGCTGCTAAAGTAGCACTCAATAATTCTTCTAATACAGAAATTAAAAGTTTTGCTGAAATGATGATTACCGACCATAGCAAAGCCAACAAAGAATTAAAAGAATTTGCAGAAGCAAAAAGAGTAATTACGCCAGAGGCATTACCTGCAGAAGATCAAATTCATTTGGATGCTATGAAAAAAATGAAAGGCGCTGATTTTGATAAGCACTACGTTGATATGATGGTTAATGATCATGAAAAAACGGTTACGCTTTTCCAACAAGGAATACAAAATAGAGATGCCGGATTAAAAACCTGGGCAACTAATACATTAAAGGTTATTGAAGCGCATACTGTAAAAGCAAAAGAAATTGCAGCTAACCTGAAATAGAAAACAATTAAATACCAGAAAATCCTGCTTCTTGCCAAAAGTGCAGGATTTTTTATTTTGCAACCGTTATAAAAAAAATAAATTTTAATCAAATTTTGGTTTAAGAAATTTAAAGCTATATTTTCCCGTTAATTACAAAAAAAACACATTAATGAACACGAATAAAATTTGCAAGTCGGTATTCAATATCGCATTGATTAGCGCCTTGCCATACTTTGCATTTGCTCAGAAACCTAACTGGCAAAATCTTGATTTAAAAACCGATTCTACTTTCGGAATAAGTACCGAAAAAGCATATAAAGAGCTTCTAAAAAGCAAAAAATCTACAAAAGTAATTGTTGCTGTAAACGATGGCGGTGTAGATGCAACTCATGAAGATTTGAAAAGAATTATATGGGTTAACGCTAAAGAAATTGCTGGTAATGGAAAAGATGACGATAAAAATGGTTACATAGATGATATTCATGGCTGGAATTTCATTGGCGGCCCTAAAGGTTCTGTAGACCATGAAACTTTAGAATTAACCAGAATGGTTAGACGCGACCAAGTTAGATTTGCAAACGTTACAGATGCAAATGTTAGCGAGAAAGACAAGAAAGATTACGAAGCGTTTAAACTAATGCGTTCTGATTTGGAGCAAAAATTAGGAGAGGCTAACCAAAACTTAGCTGGTTTAACCGGATTTAAAAACGCTTTAGATAATGTTGTTAAGAAAATTGGCAAAACCAATCCAACAGCAGAAGATTTTGCAAATTTTAAACCTGCTACCAATGCAGATGCACGTATTCAGGAAGTATTATCTGATGAATTAAAGAAGACTACATTCGCTGAATTTTACGAATCACAAATTACTGAAGGCGTAAAATATTATTCAGAGCAGGTAGAATACAACCTTAATGTAAGTTACGACCCAAGAAGTATTGTTGGCGATAATCAAAATGATGATACAGAAAAATTTTATGGAAATAATGATGTTAAAGGTCCTGATGCGACTCATGGTACACACGTAGCCGGCATTATTGCAGCAGACAGAACCAACAAATTAGGAATTTTAGGCGTTGCTGATAATGTTGTTATTATGGGTGTACGTGTAACGCCAAACGGCGATGAGCGTGATAAAGATGTTGCAAACGGTATCCGCTATGCGGTTGATAACGGTGCAAAAGTTATTAATATGAGCTTCGGTAAAGCTTACACCTGGAATAAGGCTGTTGTTAACGATGCTATGAAATATGCGGCTTCAAAAGATGTTTTACTGGTACAAGCTGCAGGAAACGAAAATAAAGATATTGATACGGAAAACAACTTTCCAAATCATAAGGGTTTGGATGAAAAAACCATTGCATCATGGATAACTGTTGGTGCTTCCGGACCAAAAGATGATGAGACTTTGAAAGCCAGCTTCTCAAACTTTGGTAAAACTCAGGTTGATGTTTTTGCGCCAGGTGTTAAAATTTATTCAACTATACCGGGTTCAAAATACAAAGAACAGAATGGTACTAGTATGGCTTCTCCGGTGGTTGCTGGTTTAGCTGGATTAATTCGTTCTTACTTTCCTAAATTAACTGCAGCACAAGTAAAAGAGATAATCTTGAAATCAGTAACTAAAGTTAATCACAACGTATCTTACAAAAAAGGCGAAGATGAAAATGGCGAAACAGTTTCTGTTCGATTCTCTGATTTATCAATTAGTGGTGGTATCGTAAATACATACAATGCATTAAAATTAGCAGCAACTTACTAGAATAAACTTTCGATAAATAAGTTTGCACACCAACGAAAAAGGCGTTACAATACGGAACGCCTTTTTCGTAACCTAACATTTAGATTTTCTAAACAGTAGCCATATCAATTACGAAACGATACTTTACGTCACTACCTAAAACACGTTCATAAGCTTCGTTAACATAATTGATGTTAATTACTTCAACATCTGAAACAATATTGTGTTCTGCACAAAAATCTAACATTTCCTGAGTTTCCTCAATACCGCCAATGCTCGATGCTGTAAGTGCTCTGTTTCCTTGCATTAAAGCAGAACCTGGAAATTTTAAAGGTTCTGGTGGTAAACCAACGCAAATGTGTACTCCATTAACATTAAGCAACTTTAAATACATTTCATAATCATGCGGAGCAGAAACTGAATCAATTATAAAATCGAAATGCTTAGCGTATTTTTTCAATTCTTCAGGGTCTTTTGTAATCACAAAGTGATGTGCACCAAGTTTTTTAGCATCTCCCTCTTTTGATGGTGAGGTACTTAAAACCGTAACATCGGCGCCAAATGCAACAGCAAATTTAACTGCCATGTGCCCCAGGCCACCTAAACCTAATACTGCAACTTTGTGTCCTTTTTTAATGCCCCATCTTTTAATGGGTGAATAAGTTGTAATTCCGGCACAAAGCAATGGGGCAACCCCTTCTAAAGGTAATTTCTCAGAAACACTTACCACAAATTCTTCTGTACAAACAATCTTGTTTGAGTAACCACCATAAGTTGGTGTCTTTTTATCACGTTCTAAGCTGTTGTAAGTCCAAACGGTTTCACCTTTTTCGCAAAATTGTTCCTGGCCGCCTTTACATGTTGGGCATTCTTTACAGCTATCAACCATGCAACCAATGCCCGCTAACTCACCAACTTTAAATTTGGTAACATCAGTGCCAACTTCGGTTATGCGACCAACAATTTCATGTCCGGGAACCATCGGATAACGAGCAGGTCCCCATTCGCTACGTACCTGGTGAATATCTGAGTGGCAAATTCCACTGAATAAAATTTCAATTAAAACATCTTTTGGTCCAACATTTCTTCTTTCGAAGTTCCATGGAGCCAATTTATCGGTTTGGCTGTGAACAGCATATCCCTTTGCAGCTATCATATATTATTTTTTAAAATTCAAAGCTAAATAAATGAGTCGTCATTGTGAGGTACGAAGCGATCTAAAAGCGTTAACAGTATGTAAAATTATCCTGCCAAAACCTTATCAGGCGTTATTGGTAACGATCTTATCCTTTTACCAGTTGCATTAAATACTGCGTTAGCAACGGCGGCAGAAAATCCAATCAATGCAATCTCTCCCATTCCTTTTGCACCCATAGGGTTAATATGCGGATCTGGTTTATTGATGAAATGAACTTCAATTTCGGGAATATCAGCATTAACTGGAACATGGTAATCAGCAAAATTGTTATTGATGTATCTTCCATAACGATGGTCGATTACGGCTTCTTCATGTAATGCCATGCCTACGCCTCCAACTGCACCACCAACCATTTGGCTTCTGGCCGTTTTCGGGCTTACAATTTTACCCGAATCACCTATTGAAACAATTTTATCAACCTTTACAACACCAGTCAGGCTATGTACTTTTACTTTCACAAAGTGGATTGAAAAGGAATACATCGAATATTCATCACGTTCCTTGCCACCTTGCGATTGTTTGGTTACTTCAATTGATGGTAAATTATTTTTCTTGAGTACATCAACAAAGTTTGATGTCGCATCCATATTGGAATTGGCTGCAAGCTCTGCAATTGTAGATTTTAAGCTTAAACAAACATCATTTACAGCCGAACCAACAGTAGAAAGTGTTGCCGAACCACCCTGACTTGGTGCAGGTGGAAGTGAAGAATCTCCTAATTCAAATTTTATGTTTTCAACCGGAATATTTAATAGTTTACTGGCGATAAGAGTCATTCCCGTTCCTGTACCCGGCCCGATATCACTTGTGGCACTTTGCAAAACCAATGTACCATCAGCTTTTAAGATTCCTTTTGCACTTGCCCTACCTCTATTTGCATTAAAAACGCCAATACTTACACCGTAACCATATTTCCATTGACCATCAACTAAACTACCTGGTTTATTTTTTCGCTCACTCCAGCCTATTTTTTGCGCACCAATGCGATAGGCTTCCTTAATATTTTTATCAGAAAAAGGTTTATTTCTTTGCTGATCTTTTTCAGGGTCGTTTTTAATTCTAAATTCCAGCGGGTCCATATCCAAAGCATGAGCCATTTCATCAATGGCACTTTCCAAAGCAAAAGCTCCGGTTGCTTCGCCTGGTCCCCGCATCCAAATCGGAACACCTAAATCAACAGGAACAACAGTATATTGTGTGTTTACGTTTTCGCATTGATACATGAATTTTGCCATGTTTACCACACCTTCGGTAAAGTTTTCATAAGCCGAGGTTTCGCCAAAAGCCCGATGTGTAATTCCGGTTAGTTTACCATCTTTACTGGCACCTAAACCAATGGTTTGTACAGCAGCCGGACGATTACCAACCATCGTAAACATTTGCATCCGTGTGATAACCAACTTTACCGGCTTAGAGATATGTTTTGAAGCCATTACCACTGCAATTTCTGCTGGCCACGTTCTTAAAGCCATCCCAAAACCACCACCAACAAATTCAGAATTAACCTGGATGTTCTCAATCGGAATTTTAAACACATTTGCAATTGTTCCTTGCGTGGTCTTTACACCTTGCGTTTTTGCATAAACCGTTACTTGGTTATTTGGGCGCCAATCGGCAATAATCCCATGTAATTCCATTGGATTATGCGTTTCTATCGGCAGATGATACTTGGCTTCAATTTTTACTTCAGCTGTTTTATAAGCATTTTCTGTACCACGTTTATAATCTGGTTGACCTTGTAATTTCTTTGCTTTTGCATCAGATATTGCCTTTTCAAAATCTGTATTAAATTCTTCTTTTGCGTATGATGCTTTCACTAAAGATGCCGCATAAGTTGCCCTTTCAAAGGTATTAGCAACTACAATTGCAATTGGCTGCCCATTAAAGAATATTTTATCCGTATAAAAAATCTTCATTGCAGGTCCGCCTTCTTGTTCATAGGCAGGCGCCGAAGGTTTATTTAAGTGAGATAAAACCGCAATCACGCCCGGTGCCTTTTCTGCGGCTTTGGTATCTAACGCAGTAATTTTCCCTTTAGTAACGGTACTGGTAACTAAAACACCATAAGTTAAACCAGGCAATTCGTATTCTGCAAAATATTTAGCTTTTCCTGTAACCTTGTAAACGCCATCCACACGGTCGTTTTCATCATTTATAAATCTGTTTTCCATGGTTATGCTTTAGATTTTGCAACAGTTAAAGCTTCAATAATTGTATTAGGCGCCATTTGGAGCTTAAAGTCGTTTTCACCAAATCCTTTTGCTCCTTTCATTGCCAGTTTCGAAGCTTGTTCAAAATTTTCGATACTGGCATCTTTCCCTTTCAAGAAATCTTCGGCTTCAGTTAAGCGCCAGGGTTTGTGTGCAACACCACCCATGGCCAAGCGAACATCGCTTATTTTTCCGTTTGAAATTTCCATACCTACAGCTACAGAAATCAATGCAAACGCATAAGATGCCCTGTCTCTAACCTTTAAGTAATTTGAATTTTTACCCAGATTATTTGCTGGGATTTCCAGGCGAATAATCATCTCATCGGTTTTTAAGTTGTTATCTAGTTGAGGGGTATCTCCCGCAAGGCGATGAAAATCTTTAAACAAAATTTTACGTTCACCTTTTTGATTAGCTACAACAACCACTGCATCTAAAGCAACTAAAGCTACGCACATATCACTTGGATGAACTGCAATGCATTTATCTGATGTTCCAAAAATGGCATGCATGCGATTAAAACCACCAACAGCAGCGCAACCCGAACCAGGTACACGCTTATTGCAAGGCATTTCGGTATCATAAAAATATCCACATCGGGTTCGCTGCATCATATTTCCACCAACTGTTGCAACATTGCGTAATTGGGCAGATGCACCTGCATTTAAGGCCATGGCCAATAGTGGAAGCTTTTCTTTAATCAGTGAATTTTCAGCAACAGCAGTATTTGAAGCTAATGCACCAATAATAATTTTATTGCCAACCAGTTCAATTTGCTTTAGCGGAACATGGTTGATATCGATTAATTTTTCTGGCGATGTTACACCACGCTTCATTAAATCGATTAGGTTTGTGCCACCGGCAATAAACTTTGAGTTTTTATCTTTAAGCAATAAAGCTAAAGCAGATTTAGCAGAAGTTGTGCGGAGATATTGAAAGTTTATCATGCTTTGCTTCCTCCTTTCGATACTTCAACAATTGCATCAACTATATTTGGATAAGCACCACATCTACAAATATTTCCACTCATATACTCACTAATTTCTGCACGAGAATTTGTATGCCCTTCATTAACACAGGCTACTGCCGACATAATTTGGCCAGGTGTGCAATAACCGCACTGAAAACCATCATGTTTTATAAAAGCAGCCTGCATTGGGTGCAAATCATCGCCATTGGCTAAACCTTCAATAGTGGTAATCTTTTTACCTTCATTCATCACCGCTAAGCTCAAACAAGAATTTACCCGCTCACCATTTACATGCACGGTACAAGCTCCACACTGCCCATGGTCGCAACCTTTTTTGGTACCTGTTAAATGCAATTCTTCTCTTAAATAATCTAAGAGTGTAACTCGCGGCTCAACAGAACTTTTGTAGGCTTTATTGTTTACGGTTAAGTTTAAAGGAATTTTTTCGAAAAGTTCGGCGAAACGTTCATCGGCTTGGTTTTCTGCCGCTTTAACCGCCACCCCGGGCGTTAGCGCAATAGCCGTAATTAGCGAACTTTTTTTGAGGAAATCCCTCCTTGTATCGCCTTGGGCACTTTTCTTGTCAGATGGTTGCATATTTTTGTTTTGAGATGTTGCTCTCCTAAGTTCGGTAATCTAAACTGTAAAAACCTGAAATTTAGAAATTTAGAATAATTCTAATAAGAGGGATTTTACAACTATTTAATCCAGATATTTAACTAACCGTCATAACTAAAGAAGTGGAGAAATCTTTGTCAATTAAATAAAAGTAACAAGTTGACAGAAAATAATTTCCAAAATGAAATCTCAATTTCTACTTTTATCAAATGGAAGATTTTAAACCATTACCAGATTTATCAGCAGAAGAACAACGCGTTTTAGGCGCTTTAATCGAGAAAAGCCGCACTACACCAGATTATTACCCGATGACTTTAAATAGTTTAACGGCTGCATGTAATCAAAAAAGTTCGAGAAATCCTGTTGTAAATTATGATGAAGAAACTGTAACGTTGACCTTGAATTCTTTAAAAATTAAAGGATTAATATCAACCGCCACAGGGGGTTCAAGTAGAGTAATAAAGTATAAACATAACCTCGGAATCGTTTATCCCTTACTTCCATCAGCGCTTTCAATATTATGCTTATTATTATTACGTGGTCCTTTAACACCTGGCGAAATCAATAGTAATTCTGGCAGACTTTATGAGTTTGGTAGTATTGAAGATATTGTAGAACAGTTGCAAAAGCTTTCGGAAGAAGAGCCTGCTTTTGTTAAATTACAGGCTAAAAAACCCGGACAAAAAGAAGCGAGATTTATCCATTTGTTTGGTGAGCAACCAGAAGTTTTTGAATCAGAACATCAAACTGTAGAAAAAACAATTTCCCAACCCAGCGAAGAGTTGGAAAATCGTATATTGAAGTTAGAGCAAGAAATTGAAGAACTTAAAGAATTGGTTAATCTCTTGATGGATAAATAATTATCCGTTAAACTTTTTAAATATTGTGCTGGCTACATGCCCTCCAAAACCGAATGTGTTATTTAAAACATAGTTGATTTCTTTTTTTATAGGCTGAGCGAGTATTATGTTTAATCCTTGTGGGATTTTTTCATCAAGCTTTTTGGTATTTATCGTTGGAGGTATGATTCCATCTCTAATGGCTAAAATACTGATTAAGCTTTCTACAGCACCGGCAGCACCAAGTAAATGCCCTGTCATAGATTTTGATGCGCCAATTGTAACCGGCAAATCGCCAAAAACATTTTTAACGGCAACAAGTTCACTAATATCTCCTAAACCTGTAGAAGTTGCATGCGCATTAATGTAATCGATTTTTTCAGCTGAAATTCCAGCATCGTTTAAAGCTTTTTTCATGCCCAAAGTTGCTCCAATTCCATCGGGAGGCGTACCTGTTAAATGATATGCATCTCCGGCCATTCCGCCACCAACAATTTCTGCATAAATATTTGCCCCACGATTGATTGCATGTTCAAGTTCCTCCAAAATTAAAGCACCTGCACCTTCACCCATCACAAAACCATCACGACTTTCATCAAATGGTCTTGAAGCTGTTTCCGGACTATCATTTCTTTTTGATAAAGCCTGAGCAGCGTTAAAACCACCAACTGAAGCTTCTGTGATAGCAGCTTCAGAACCTCCGGCTACCATAATATTCGCTTTTCCTAAACGAATGGTATCAAAGGCGCTAATTATTGCCGTGTTAGATGATGCACAAGCCGAAACCGTACAATAATTTGGACCACGTAATTTATGACGAATGGATACAACACCTGCAGCAATATCCACAATCATTTTCGGAATGAAATATGGATTAAATCTCGGCGTCTCATCTCCTTGATGAAATTCTGCCAGCTGCTGCTCAAAAGTAGATATACCTCCATTACCTGTGGCCCAAATCACACCAACTTCAGCAAGTTCATCGTCTGTCATGCTTGTAAAATCCAAACCTGCATCTGCAATGGCTTGGTCGGTAGAAACTATTGCGTATTGTGTAAATAAATCGTACTTCTTAATTTCTTTTTTATCGATAAAAGATTCTGCATTAAAATCTTTTACTTCTGCGGCGAACTGCGTTTTAAATTTACTGGTATCAAATTTGGTAATCGGTCCAACGCCGCTTTTACCATCCAAAATGTTTTTCCAAAAGGTTTCCACTGTATTGCCTAAAGGCGTTATTGCCCCTAAGCCAGTTACCACTACTCGTTTCATTTTATGCTAGTTTTTATAAAAGTCGTAAAAACACTCGTTTACAACAATGCTGGCAAATATCGCCATTATGAAAAAGAATGATGGTTTATTTTTTATCATATTAATTAGCGCTCATTAAACCGTTTGCTGATTTAGTTCAAATTAACACGAATGCTTTCCTAATCCATTCAACATTCACCATTTAAAATGAAAATAAATGGCAATAATTTTTAAGTTTGAATTTTGTAACTTTGATTTATGAGCACAACTGAAACCATTGAAGATTTTTATCAGAAGAAATTTAATTTTTTACCAGAGAACTTGCAAAATGGTGTGGGCCATTTTAATGTTTTTAGGCTCGAAGATTGCCTTCGTGATGACAATAAGCAAATGAGTTACAATCGGCGGGATTTCTATAAAATCGCACTCAATCGCGGGCACAATATTTACCACTATGCTGATAAAAGTATTGAGATAAATGGAACTGCGCTAATTTTCTTCAATCCTTTGGTTCCATACACATGGGAATTAGCGAGCGGCACAAAAGCTGATGTTACTGGTTTTTTCTGCATTTTTACAGAAGCTTTTTTTACCGAAAAAATACGTGGAAACATTAGCGATTTACCCATGTTCGCCCCTGGCGGTAAACCCGCTTACGTTTTAGATGAAAAGCAAGATGCTCATGTTGCATCCATCTTTTTAAAAATGTTAGAGGAAATAAATACCGATTACATTTACAAATATGATTTACTCAGAAATTATGTTACGGAGATAACGCACTTCGCTTTAAAAACACAACCATCTGAGGCTTTATTTAAACACCCTGATGCAAATTCCAGAATTACTTCTGTTTTTACAGAACTTTTAGAACGACAGTTTCCCATCGAAACGACATCCCAAAGATTTACAATGCGTTCTGCGAAAGATTATGCAGGCCAACTTGCTATTCATGTAAATCATTTAAACAGGGCAATTAAAGAAACAACAGGAAAAACTACTACGCATTACATCACCGAACGTCTATTAAGCGAAGCCAAAGCATTATTAAAGCATACGGATTGGAATATATCTGAAATTGGCTACTGCTTAGGATTTGAAGAACCTACACATTTCAACAACTTTTTTAAAAAATTAACCAATCATACGCCTACATCTTACAGGATTGTTTGAATTTCGTAATCATCAGTTTGAATCATGTAATAAAGAAACTGCTTGTCTGTTGTAATTTTGTCTTAACAAAAAGGATAAAATTATGGGTATTAAAAAAGTTTGGTTCATTACGGGCGCATCCAAAGGATTAGGATTAAGCTTAGTTAAACAATTATTAAAAGCCGGACAATACGTTGCGGCAACTTCCAGAAATGTTAATGATTTAATAGCTGGAGTAAACTCAAATTCAGAGAAATTTCTGCCCTTGGCCGTAAATCTAGGTAATGAATTAAATGTTGAACAAGCTATAAACTCCACCGTAGCTCAATTTGGCAAAATTGATATTGTTATTAATAATGCAGGTTATGGCATTGGAGGCAGTATTGAAGAATTAACTGATGAAGAAACCAGAAACAGTTTTGATGTTAATGTTTTCGGAACATTAAATGTGATTAGAAAATCATTACCATATTTAAGAGGTCAACGCTCTGGACACATCATTAATATTTCCTCAATTGCAGGCATAAATGGTGCAACCGGTTGGGCAATATATTCTGCTACAAAGGCTGCTGTTATTGCACTATCAGAAGTTTTAGCTGAAGATGTAAAATCTTTCGGTGTCAAAGTAACTGTTGTGGCTCCAGGAGCTTTTAGAACAAGTTTTTTAACTACGGAATCGTTGGTGTTAGCCAAAAATCCAATGGAAGAATACGAGGATGTTAGAGCCGTACATGCAAGGTATTTAAAAATGGATGGCGCACAAATTGGCGACCCTGAAAAAGCAGCTGCCGCGATGATTTCTTTAGCAAGTATGCCAAACCCTCCTATCCATTTATTATTAGGAAATGATGCATTGCAAAGAGCAACAGCAAAAACTGATGCACTAACAAAGGAATTTGAAGACTGGAAAGCAATAACAATTTCTACAGATTTCGATTAAACAGCAATTATCATCAGAAAAAGAGAAATAAAGTATAAATAATCTAATTATAAAATTTAATATAAAAATCATGGAAAATAAAAAAGTATGGTTCGTTACAGGTGCTTCAAAAGGACTTGGATTAACATTAGTGAAGAAATTATTGAGTATTGGCTATAAAGTAGCTGCAACTTCAAGAAATGTGAATGATTTATCGAAGGCAGTTGGTACACACCAAAATTTTTTGCCGATTGCGGTTAACTTATTGAGTGAGGAAAGTGTGGAGAGCGCTGTAAAGCAAACAATTAGTTTATTTGGTTCTATAGACATTGTTGTTAACAATGCTGGTTATGGAATGCTTGGTGCTTTAGAAGAATTAAGTGATAAAGAATCTCGTGAAAATTTTGATGTGAATGTTTTCGGCTCATTAAATGTGATTAGAAAAGCATTACCACAGATGAGAAAGCAACAATCAGGGCATATTTTTAATATTTCATCTATAGGAGGATTCTCTGGAAATTTCCCCGGTTTTGGAATTTATTGTGCTACAAAATTTGCAGTGGCTGGCTTTACAGAATCATTAGCTGCAGAAGTAAAATCTTTAGGGATTAAGGCTACAGTTGTTGAACCTGGATACTTCAGAACAGAATTTTTAACATCTGGCTCTTTGGCGGTTCCAGCAAATCCGATTGATGCATATAAGGAAGTACGTGATTCTCAAGCTGTCCACCAAAACGAAATCAATAACCAACAACCCGGCGACCCGGAAAAAGGCATTGATGTGATTATAGCAGCTGCAGAAAGTGAAAATGCACCTTTACATTTATTTTTAGGTCCGGATGCCTACCAGGTTGCTCATGCAAAAATTGCAGATGTGCAAAAGGATATGGAAGCCTGGAAAGCATTGGCAACTGCCACAAATTTTGATGAAGCTTAAAGAAACAAAATTAGCCTATCAAAAGAATATTAGGAATTGAAGCCGTTTATCGGGCGACCTATGTTAATGACGATTTGATTTAAAGGGATAAGAAATTATCCCTTTTTCCATTTTATGCTACAACCAACTGCTTTAGTAGAAGAGACTGTAGGTTTTATACCAGCTGACAAATCACTTATAGCATTCTGAACATAGCTAATCTTTTCAGGATTTTCGCCTTCAGAATCATTGTCTATTGCTCCAATATATTCAACAACATTTCCTTTATCAGTTTTGCTCAGAAGAAAAACATGAGGAGTTTTTAATGCACCAAATTGTTTGGTTACGATATGATTAGGATCAAATAAGTATGGATGGCCGAAGTTTTTTGTTTTTGACAAAGCTTGCATTTTCTCAAAACTTTCTTCAGGAACAGCGTCTGCATCGTTTGGATTAATTGCAATAACTGGAAATCCTTTTGATGCATAAGATGAATTTAACGCAGAAACTCTATCCTGATAAGCTTTAGCAACCGGGCAAGTATTACATGTAAAAACTATGATGAAGCCTTTTGCATTACTATAATTTGCAAGCGAAACAGATTTACCATCTACATTTTTCAATGAAAAATCTTTAACAACATCACCAACTTTATAACCTTCGGTTTGTGCAAAGGCATAACACGTAATTAGCATAAAACCAATCAGAAAGAAGTTTTTCATAACAAATTTATTTTAAGTTTAACAAAGCATTATTTAATTCTACTTCTGTAAATTCCTTTTCATAAAAGCGCCGTATCCTTTTATTAACAAATAAAGTTGCCGGTATTGCCCCCGACCATTTGTTATCAATACGCTCAATATATTTTTGTTGGTCGGGTTCGTTTAAAAGAAAAACTTCCGCTTTAATATTATTATTTGCAACAAAAGGAATCACCGCTTTCTCAAGCTTTGATTTAAAATCCAAACTCACCAAAATAACTTTTACTGGTTTTTTCAAATTTGAAATTCTAAGTTTTTCAAAATTTGGTAGTTCTGCAACACATGGTGCACACCATGTTGCCCAAAAATTAATTACATAAGTGGTATCTTTTCCATTCGCAATGCGTTTATCTAAATCATCTAAATTAAGCAGTTTAACCTGTGCTCCTGCAGTGTAAGCTATTAAAGATAAGTAAATTATAAAAATTATACGCATAATTTTACACTATAAATTTTAAAGATTTAATCTTGGTTTTCAGTATAGCTGTCATTAAAAATTACTTAATTAACGGAACCAGATTTTACCAAAACCCGCTGATAAGCCGGCATATTCAAATCATCAACAATAACACCTCTGTTTGTGCTTGCATGCACAAAAAAGCCATTATTTAGATATACGCCTACATGATCTACGTTGTTTCCATCGAAAGAAAAGAATACCAAATCGCCTTCTTTTAAATTATCTACGCTTTTACGCTTCACTACATTCGCCTGGTCTCGGGAAATTCTTGGTAAAGTAACGCCATAAATTTCTTTCTGTAGTAAATAAGCAAAGCCCGAGCAATCAATACCATTCTTATCTAAGCCACCAAAACGGTATCTAACGCCAGTCCAATCAGTAATAAATTTGTAGAGCTGTTTGCTTTTAAGATTCGACATGGCATCAGCCGCTTTCGAGGCCTTCGTATCACTTTTAGTTGTATATTTTCTACTTCCGCAAGATGTTATAACAACAGATAGTAATAAAATCAACCAGAAATAATTTTTCGTTTTTAACATACACTATTTTTTCCCCTCAGATTAATTTTTTACTAAAAGCTAAAACGCAGAAAAATCCCGTGTTTTCGTGGCAAGCTTTAATTTGTGTCCAAACTAATTTTTTATCAACCTTTGTATTTCATCTAACTTTAACAAAGCTTCTACAGGAGTTAACGCATTTACATCCAAATTATTTAATGTATCCCGAATTTTAACTAAAACAGGGTCATCAATAGCAAACATTTGCAATTGATAGGCCTGATTTTGAACTTTCTTAATGCTGTCTTTTATACTCTGCCCTTCAGTGCGGTCAATTTCTAGTTTCTTTAAAATTTCATTCGCCCTACCGATTAATTTTGGTGGCATTCCGGCCATTTTTGCAACATGAATACCAAAGCTATGTTCACTACCACCTGGAACTAATTTCCTTAAAAAAATTACTCTGTTAGTCATTTCCTTAACAGAAACGTTAAAATTCTTAATTCGAGGCATGGTATTGGCCAACTCATTTAATTCATGGTAATGTGTGGCAAATAACGTTTTAGGACGAGAAGTTGGGTGTTGATGCAAAAATTCTGCAATTGCCCATGCAATAGAAATCCCATCGTAGGTACTTGTACCGCGACCAATTTCATCTAACAAAATCAAGCTGTTATCAGAAATATTATTTAGAATGCTTGCAGTTTCATTCATCTCTACCATAAACGTACTTTCTCCTGATGAGATATTATCAGAAGCGCCAACACGAGTAAAAATTTTATCAACCAAACCAACATCAGCAGCTTTTGCAGGTACAAAACTACCCATTTGAGCCATTAAAACGATAAGAGCGGTTTGCCTTAAAATAGCAGATTTACCGGCCATATTGGGTCCCGTAATCATTATAATTTGCTGCGAGTCGGTATCCAGGTAAACATCATTAGTAATATATTCCTGTCCTACGGGTAATTGTTTCTCTATAACTGGATGTCGGCCACCTTTAATATCAAGAACTTTTTCTTTGTTAACAGATGGTTTTACATAATGATTTTTCTCAGCCAGTTGCGCAAAACATAATAAGCAATCTAACTGTGCAATTAAAAATGAATTAAGCTGAATAGGCTTGATGTAACTTGCTGTTTCATACATTAATTCATTATACAAACGAATTTCAATAGCCTGAATTTTTTCTTCGGCACCTAAAATCTGTTCTTCGTATTCTTTAAGTTCCGGTGTAATGTATCGCTCTGCGTTAACCAGAGTTTGCTTACGAATCCAACCTTCGGGAACTTTATCTTTATGCGTATGTGTAACCTCCAAATAATAACCAAATACATTATTGAAAGAAATTTTTAAAGATGGAATACCGGTTGCTTCTGCTTCGCGTTTTTGAATCTGAACCAAATAATCTTTTCCGCCGAAGGCGATTTTACGCAAACGATCTAAATCTTCGTCAACACCATCGTTAATTACATTTCCTTTAATAAGCAATGCAGGCGGTTCAGGCTGAAGTTCTCTTTCAATCCTTTCTCTGATAGCTAAACATGGATTTAATTGGTCGGCAATTTTAATTAAAAACGGATTTTGGGAATTTGCAGCAAGCTTTTTTACTGCTTCGATATGCGTTAAGGCTCTTTTTAGCGCCACCAATTCTCGTGGACCAACACGCTGCAAACCAACTTTTGAAATTAGTCTTTCAATATCACCAATCTGCTTGATATGCGTTAAAAATTCGTGTTGAATATCTTCGTTTCTGACAAAAAAATCAACCATGCCTAAGCGCTCTTCGATTGGCTTTAGCTCTTTTAATGGCATAATTATCCACTTTTGGAGCAAACGAGCGCCCATTGGTGTGCAGGTTTGATCTAAAATATCAAATAGCGTAACTGCATTATCATTAGCAGAATTTACCAATTCTAAATTTCGAATAGTAAATCTATCCAACCACATATAACGGTCTTCCTCAATTCTGCTGATGGATGTAATATGTTGCAAATTTCGATGCTCGGTTTCGCCTAAATAATGCAAAACCACACCGGCGGCAATTATTCCGCTTTGCAAACGCTCAATACCGAAGCCTTTTAATGAAGTTACATCGAAATGTTTTGTTAAGGTCTCTTCGGCATAATCAGAAGTGTAAGGCCATTCATCTAAGCCAAAAGTGTAAAATCTATCACCAAATTGTTCTGTAAAAGTCTGTAGTTTCGATTTCTGAAAAATAACTTCAGTGGGCTTAAAGCCTTGCAAAAGTTTATCGATATAATCGCTGTTGCCCTGAGCAATTAAAAATTCGCCAGTAGAAATATCAAGAAAAGAAACGCCAATCTGCGTTTTATCGAAAAAAATCGATGCTAAATAATTATTAGATTTTTGATTAACAATATTGTCGCCGTAAGCAACTCCGGGCGTAACTAATTCTGTAACACCACGTTTTACAATAGTTTTTGTGGCTTTAGGATCTTCAAGCTGGTCGCAAATGGCAACCCTTTGCCCAGCCCTAACCAATTTCGAAAGATAATTATCTAAAGAATGATGCGGAAATCCAGCCAGTTCCAAAGCGCCACCATTTGGGCCGGTACCTCTTCTGGTTAATACTATGCCTAAAATTTGAGCGGTTTTAATGGCATCTTCGCCAAAGGTTTCGTAAAAATCTCCAACCCTAAAAAGTAAAAGTGCACCCGGATACTTCGCTTTGATGGCGTTGTATTGTTGCATTAACGGGGTTTCTTTATTCGTATCTTTAGCCAAAACTGAAATTAATTTGCAAAAGCTATAAAGATAGCATGATTATGCATTGTAAGGCTGTTTTGTTGAAAAATCGGAAGATTGTTAGCATTAAAATCTTTGTAACAGATTTTAATATATTTGAGCAATCAATATCAATAAAACATATTTATTTGTAGTTGGTTTAGCATGAAACTATTTGTAGAAATTTTAAATCCATAAATTCTTGATTCACGATATTCTTCTATACACGAGTGTACTGCTTGTTTTAACAACGTTAATCCCGTTTATTCGTCATGATTTTTGGGTGTTCCGTGTTTTTGAATTTCCCCGCTTGCAGAAACTGGTTTTAAACGTAATCCTCATCATTATAATCCTGTGCTTTAGCTTTCCAAGTATCTTATTGGATTATATAATTTTATGGATGCTTTTATTAAACATTACTTACCTAATCTATCTGATATTTCCCTTTACAAAATTAGGCTCCAAGCAAATTGTTGGTGCTATGAATCCACCAAACGATAACAATTTGAAGGTTTTTATTGCCAATGTTTTTCAAGAAAACCATAACTCAAATGCTTACTTAAAACTGATTGAAGCTTGTAATCCTGATGTAGTTTTAATGGTTGAAACACATGAATGGTGGCAAGCGAAAATGGATGTTATCGGAAAGGATTATCCTCATCAGTTAAAAGTTCCAATAAACAATACTTATGGTATGCTATTGTATTCTAAATTAGAGCTTTCGGATGGTTCAGTTAAATATTTAGTTAAGAAAGATATTCCATCAATAGAAACACTTATAAAGCTTCCTTCGGGGCAACTTGTAAAGCTTTTCTGCCTACATCCCGAACCTCCGGTTCCACAAGAAAATCCAAAATCTACAGAAAGAGATAAAGAGATTTTACTGGTTGCAGAGAAGGCTAAAAAATCAGAATATCCTGTAATTGTTATGGGCGATTTGAATGATGTTGCCTGGAGTTATACCACCGAGCTTTTTGGGAAAATAAGTGGGTTGCTAGACCCAAGAAGAGGTCGCGGATTTTTCAATAGTTTTAATGCTAAATACTTTTTTTTAAGGTTTCCATTAGACCATATTTTTTGCTCTTCAGATTTTTCTTTGAGTTCCATTAAGCGGCTACCCAATTGTAATTCGGACCATTTCCCGATGTTTGTTGATTTACAATATAATCCAAAGGTTGAAAAATTAAATGATTCGCCTGTGGCTACAGAAGCAGATTTAGAAGTAGCTGAAGAAAAAATAAATGCCGAGACAGAGGAAGGATAAATTAAACCCCTATCACTTGTAAACTTCGGTTAATTGTTGTGTTAAATACTTAAATGCAAAGAGGATTTCAACTTCCGGATGCTCAATTTTTCCCTCGATAAAAAGATAACCGCTGTAACTAATACGCTTTAAAGCACTAAAATAAGGTTTAAAATCATCTTTCATCACGCCCGGCAGGCTGCGTTTCTCTTTTTCTGCAAGCTCGCAAAAGGCTAGCAGTTTACCTGCTTTCACAATTTCTTCCGGAGATTCATTTTCCCGCATCATGTGAAAAATATCTGCATTTAAACGAAAAGAGGGGTTGTTAACTTTTCTAACCACATCAGCTGCATCCCTAACTGTATTAATAAAATTGGTTTCAGAAGATTGAAGATTTTCTAACGCAATGATAACATGATGTTTAGCCGCCAATTTTGCCAGTTCGGCACAAGTTTTAACAAAATCACACTTTGCTTTTTCTTTATCATAACCTTCCGGGATTGACCTCGCTGATGAACTTCCTAAAATGATGAATTTTACACCAGCTTTGTTCGCTCGGGAGAGCACACCATCGGCATAAGTTAAAACTTTAGCCAAATCTACATCCGGACCAGCAATTTTAATACTACCTGGAAAAAATACATTACAACTCAAAATTTTTGTTTTGGCGTTTCTTATCTTTTCTAAATTTGATTCAAATGCTTCAATACTTAAAGCTGGTGAAATCATATTCGAAACTGATTCACCAATATATTTAAATCCTGCTGCATGAATGATGCTGTCTCTCGAAATTGAAGATACTATTCCCAGTTTTGGAATTTGCTGCGCAAAACTTTTTGATACAAAGGATGAAAATAGTAAACAATAAATACAGCCAATTAAAACATTAATATTCTTCATTTTTTAGGGTTTGATGTTGGTTAGATTATCTAATTTAAAGTTAATTCTTCTATATTTCCGGATGATTTATTTTTCCGAATGATAATTATGTAAAATCTTCTATACTTAAGCATCATTTGACTAATTCATGTAGATAAGCCAAAATTCTGTAATATATTTAGCTCGTTAAATCAGCCTAGAAATGAAATATATTTACAGCCTTTCCTTTATTTTTATTTTTCCATTCCTGGCTTTTGCTCAGCAAAAGTTAAAACCAACTGCTAACTATAAAATTACCTATTGGCGTTCGGCAGATGGAAAGCCTAAGGATGATAGAAACCCGGTAATTGTAATTGCTAAGGCAAACCAGAATTTAATTACTACGGCATCAATATTTGATGGGAAAGGCCGCTACCCTTTTGAACAAAGTTTAATAGAAAAACCTTCGAACATTCTATTTCAAATTGCCGATTTAAGCAGTAACACACAGATTGCTACTGCTGATAGTACATCGATTTCAAAACAAATAATTGAATTTAGCAATGAAACCAAAGTAATTTTAGGTTACAACTGTAAAAAGGCTACAACCGTTGTTAATTCAAATCGAATAGATTTATGGTTTACCACCGATGCCGGAATAAAGGCTGCACCAACAGTTCTTGGTCAGAATTTAGGCTTAGTTTTAGAACAAGTTAGAAACGGAAACAGCTATTTAACAGCAGCTTCAATACAAGAAATAAAAAGCTCTGATTTAAAGGATTTTAAGGATTCAAAATCTAAATTAACAGATGCGCTAACTTATAAAGATTTGTTATGGAAAAGCCGCTTTACCACACTGAAAATATTTGATAATGAAACCATTAATTTTATAGACAAACCACAGTCAAACGATAGTATTTTTAGGTTTGCAGGCGGCACAGTAATCGCTAGAAAAGTAAAATTCCCGTTTATTGAAAATAGCCAAAACGTTTTTGCAGATTTAACAGAACAATCTAATGGCGACGCTTATGACAGAACCGGTTCGGTGTTTATCATCCCAACGGATAAAAAAATTAGCTTGATGGATGCTTTGAAAAATTCTGTTAAAGTACTTCCAGTTTATGATAACGGAAACGGGAAACAATATCAGGGTGTAATTGCTAATCAGGATTTTACACCTGTTGTAGAGTTGATGCGCTTTTTTACGCCTTTTGGGGTTGGCAAATACAATAATTTGAAATTGAAAGGTAAAGCCTGGGCTGAACAAGTTTTTTATCGCCAGGATATTTCAGAGCTTTTTCCTTTAATAAATGGCAAGGAAGTTTGGGTTGCCGTATTTGTAGGAAATTACGATAAGGGCGGACATAAGGTTTCTTTAAATATTACTTTGCACAATGCTGGCAGGCAAAAACCTGATAAAGAATTAATTATGCCTTTATTTAATACCACAAACGTAATGGAAATGGCAGGGCAAGAATACGCAACCATGTTTAGTATCGACAAAGGTTTAGAGGTTTCTTTTACATTGGATAAAAATATTAAAAATGCCAGGCTACGTTATATAACAACCGGGCATGGCGGTTGGGGCAATGGAGATGAATTTGTACCGAAAAAAAACAGCATTTGGCTGGATGGAAAAGAAAGCTTTTCGTTTGTGCCATGGAGACAAGATTGTGGCTCTTATCGCCTTTCAAATCCTGCATCAGGAAATTTTGAAACAGGATTATCATCGTCAGATTTAAGCCGCTCAAACTGGTGTCCCGGAACGGTAACTAACCCAAACTTTATCGACCTGGGAGATTTAAAAGCAGGAACACATACAATAAAAGTCTCCATCCCTATGGGCAAAGCAGAAGGCTCGATGACAAACGCCTGGAATGTTTCGGGTGTTTTAATTGCGAAAGAATAATGGTAGTTAAATCTTTATTTATTACAGCCGTGTATGATATTGTACTACATATACAACTTTTTTTAAATACTGCAATAACTTCTTAAAGATACTAAAAATTGTAAGGCAGCTTATGCAGAATACAGAATTATTGATACTCAATACTTTACAGAATGTCATAAAACCATTTAAGCCATTTGGACGTATTAATTTGCATTATCTTGCAGGTTAAAATCCCTCTAATGAATATTGCCTTTTTGCTTAATTTGCTTGTTTTTTTAAGTTTCAGTCCACCTGAAATAGATTTGTTAAAAGGCAAAGATTTGTTTGGTAAAACCTCTGATGTAAAGGCCGGATGGCTTGGTTATATAAAATCTAATAAGAGCAGTGTTAGATTAAATAATGTGCCAATGCTTGTTTTAAATAAAGCCGATAATATATATGCGAAGATAATTTGCGTACCGAAAAAACCATCAGAATGGAATGCAAAATTTATTGGCAAAACAAACGTCGAAAAAGCTTCTATTACCAAAACGCTGGTTACAGGTATTTATAGTCATGCTTTAGGCGCTAACGTATTTAAAATTTTCGCACTGGTAGAAACAATTATACAACCCGAACAAAAATCAGTTATCAAAAAAGATTTAGTTCAAAAATTCCCTAGTAAGGTTACAGTATATTCTAATTCTGGCAATAACTGGATACAAATTGTAGAGAAAACAATCTATAACAGTGCCGAATATCAAGATTTTCAATACGAAATAGCAAAGAACTATTAAGTATAGAATGTAAAAAAGGGCAGTGAATTAACACTACCCCTCCTATAATTGTTTTCTCTAAGAACAATTAATCAATTACCTAAAATTGATTACCTAAAGATATAGTTTATTTTTAAGTTGTTATAAAAATTCTAAAAAAAATTGGTTTTTCTTATGAAGAAACCTTTTGATACTTGTTTATCATAATGTAGAACCCATAGTAAAATTTTGCTCCAATTTCACATTATCAGATGATGATGAAACCATCAAATGATAGGTTCCTGCCTCAACCACCCATTTGTTGTTTTGATTATAGATTTCCAAGTCATCTTTTGATAAAGTAAAGTTTAAAGTCTTTAGTTCACCTGCTTTTAAGAAAATTCTTTTAAACTGTTTTAGTTGCTTCATTGGTAAAACTACAGATGAAGTTTTGCCTTTAAGATATAGCTGAACCACTTCTTCGCCATCCTTGGTGCCATTATTTTTTAAATCAAAACTTACTTTAATCGTGTGGCTGTTGGTTTCATTTTTAATTTTAAGGTTTTGATAATTGAAAGTTGTATAACTTAAGCCATAGCCAAAACTATATAAAGGCTTTGCATCAACCTCAAGGTAGTCATGCTTTTCAGGATAGCGGGCATTGTAATAAACTGGTAACTGACCTACCGATTTAGGAATAGAAATAGGTAATCTACCTGCCGGATTGTAATCGCCAAAAATTACATCAGCAATTGCATTTCCTCCCTCCTGACCAGGATACCATGCATCTAGAATAGCCGGAATATGCTCCGAAGCCCAGTTTAAATTTAATGGCCTGCCTTTTATAAGCACTAAAACAACAGGTTTTCCGGTTTTTGCAACTGCTTTTAAAAGTTTAAGTTGGTCGCCTAATAAATCTAAAGTAGACCTGTCAAAGCCTTCACCACTTTCCATATCGCTCAAACCTTTATCAGCTGTGCTAATTTTAGCGGCACCGGTTTCAATGTATTCTGTTTTAAAATCTCTGGCACTAGAGCCACCTAAAACAATTATCACTGCATCAGATTTTTTAGCAATTGATACCGCTTCATCAATAGTGCTGTTGAGCGTATCTCTTATCCCACAACCTTTTACATAATTTATTTTTGTATCTGATGATAATTTATTTTTAATACCTTCCAATACCGTTACTACGTTCTCTTCTGATTGGGGTGCAGTGTAATCGCCAAGTTGGTTGTAAATATTATCTGCATTTGGGCCTATAACCGCAATGTTTTTTAGACTTTTATTCAAAGGCAATACATTGCCCTCATTCTTAAGCAACACTATTGATTCACGAGCTACCCTTCTGGCCAGTTCAATGTTTTCCTTAGTTCTGATGTTATTCTTGGCTTGCTCAACATTAACATAAGGATTTTCAAAAAGCCCCATATTAAATTTTACTCTTAATACTCTACTTACCGCCGTATCTAAAGTTTTTGTAGAAACTTTTCCCGCTTTTACAGCATTGCGAAGTGCCTTTCCATAACCTATGCCACTTAAATCAGCATCTAAACCAGCATTGATAGAAAGCGTAGCAGCATCGGTTGCATTTGCAGCAACATGATGGTTTGACATTAGTCCGGAAATGCTATTTAAATCAGAAACTACAAAACCTTTAAATCCCCATTTCCTTCTTAATAAATCATTCAATAAAAATTCATTTGAAGAACACGGAACACCATCAATAGAATTATAAGCGGTCATAACCGATAAAGCTCCCGCTTTAACAGCAGCTTTAAATGGTGGCAAATAAAACTGATTTAAGCTACGCATGCCTACACTTATGCTTCCACCATTATGACCGCCTTCTGGTGCACCATAAGCAGCAAAGTGTTTCAATGTAGCCACAATATTTCCACCACTTTTAATGCTATTACCCTGAAAACCCTTAACCATCGCCTCGCCCATTCTGCTGTTTAAAACATGGTCTTCCCCATAAGTTTCTTCCACTCTAGACCATCTGGGTTCTCGGGCTAAATCTAACACCGGACCATAACCAACATGTCCACCTTGTAAACGGGTTTCTGAGGCAATCACTTTTGCCATTTGGTTAATCAAATCAGGGTTAAAGGTACTTGCTTGCCCTATCGAAGTTGGAAAAACTGTAGTACCAATCGCCATGTGTCCGTGTGGGCATTCTTCAGAAAGTAAAATTGGAATACCTAAACGGGTATTTTCTAAGGCATATTTCTGGATAGCATTTGTAGCTTTAGCAGCCAGCTCTGGATTTAACCCGTTTAATAATGTCTTTTTTGTCCAGGGGTCTGCCCTTAAAGTTGCCCATAGCATTCCGGTATGCTCTGTTTTTAATGATTTTTTAAATTCATCGCTTACCTCAACATCATTACCGGTTCTGGCGTACATTGGCCAGCCTAAGGGCATAGAAATTTGTCCAACTTTTTCCTCAATATTCATACGCGAAAGCAAATCTTTAATTCTGCTTTCAACATTGGCCTTCGGATTTTTATAAATGGGTATGCTGTTTTTAGTTTGGGCAAAAACGCTGGTGCAAAGTATGGCTGAAAAAAATATACTGCTAAACCACTTCAGGTTTGTTTTCATGTTTACGAACTTTTGTTGGGATTTTAAATCAAAAACTACTCACGAAATAATTTTGACACATAAGTATAAACAAATTAATCTATACCTTCCAAAAGCGATATTAAAATTCTATTAGACCAGTAATTTATCCTCAATCAATTTTTTATGAAAAATTGATAATGTGATTGTTAAACTTTATAATTATTGATTGCCCTATATCATTATCGCGTAAAAATTTCCAATCGGCCTCCATTTTTAAACAAATCGTGAGATACAAAATAGCCTTCGTTTAATTTTCCATTAACTTTGATAGATGATAAAGCTCTTCCTTTGTTAGGTTTACTGATTGTGATGGTTTTTCCGTTGCTAGTACGCCATTTAATCTCATCAAAAAGTGGTGCGGTAACGATGTATTCGGCATCGGTTGCAGAAAAAGGATATATGCCTAACGCACTAAAAACATACCAGGATGACATTTCACCGGCATCATCCATTCCGCATAAAGCCAGTCCATTATCTCCAATACCATACAAAGTATTCATAATCGTATCCAGTATTTTTTGAGATTTTTCTGGCTTATTTATAAAATGGTAAGAAAAAGGTGCTTCGTGATCGGGTTGGTTGCCATGGCAATATTGCCCAATCATTGTTTCTACATTTCTTGCAATGTAATTTGGATTCCATGGAACAGTAAATAAAGAATCTAATTTCGCTTCAAAGCCTTTTGGTCCGCCGTAAAGCTCAACTAATCCTTTCATATCATGCGGAGCAAAGAAAGAAACCTGCCAGGCATTAGCCTCTCTATACATATATTCGTAATAAGGAAATTGAGGATTAAACGGTTTAATCCAGGAACCATCGGCCAATTTACCACGCATAAACCTTGTTGATGGATCGAACATGTTTTTATAATTTTTAGAACGGGCCATTAAAATTCTATAATTTGCCGTATCGCCTAATTTCTTAGCAATTTGAGCTACAGAATAATCATCGTAAGAGTATTCTAATGTTTTAGAAACACCAGCCGCTGCCTTGGTCTCAACTTTTGGATTTGGAATATCAGGGTCTGAAATAAATCCCTTTTTAATGTATTCTTCTACATGTGGACGTGCACCACCCGGTGTATTGGCATTTTTCAATAGAATTTCATAAGTTCCTTTAATGTCGAAATTATCAATACCTCGCAGATAAGCGCCTGCAATTGATGAAGAACCATGATCGCCATGAAAAAAGGTTGGAATGAATCCTTTCTTATCGCCCACATCTTTCATAGATTTGATAACATCAAGCGTAACTTCGGGAGAAATCAGCCCCAACAAAACATCTTTATTTCTGTAAGTATCCCATAAAGAAGGTTCTGTGTAATAATTAAAATCGGCCTTTACCACTTTTTTATTTGCATCAGTAAATTGTCCGTTTACATCACTACGTAACGCCGGCCATAAAAAAGAACGGTACAGGCACGAATAAAGCATAACTTTTTGCTTTTCGGTTCCACCCTTAACTTGTATCGACGATAAAATTTTCTCCCATTTTAAAGTGGCTTCTTTACGAATTTCGTCGAAAGATTTTTTACCAATCTCTGCAAGCACATTTTCTTTGGCATTTTCTGTACTTACAAAAGATAAGCCGATTTTAATTTCTACCGGTTGGTTATTACCATCAGCTAAATGAGCAATTGCATAGCCAGTTCTTTTACCTTCTTCAGTTTTATTTAGCCTGTTAATTTTTGTGCTGATGATGGCATAGAAATAAACATTTTCTCCTCCTTGAAAGCCTTTAATTACATTGTCGCCTTCTTGTTCTATTGCCCAGGTTGTTACACGGCTGTTTGCTTTGCCCATATCAAACAGGATTTGGCGGTTGGTATTATTTTTAAATTCGTATTTATGATAACCTGCTCTTAGCGTTGAAGTCAGACTAACATTCACATCATAATCATCCAAATAAACCTGATAAAAACCTGGTGCCGAACTTTCTTTTTTATGTGAAAACTTTGAGCCAAATTTTTCACCCGGATTAGACATTGGCAATATTGGAATATTGCAAAGA
Source organism: Pedobacter sp. Leaf132 (assembly GCF_920984695.1). NCBI lineage: Bacteria > Pseudomonadati > Bacteroidota > Sphingobacteriia > Sphingobacteriales > Sphingobacteriaceae > Pedobacter > Pedobacter sp. Leaf132. The sequence continues at coordinate 536,252 of NZ_CAKLBO010000002.1, forward strand.
TTCCAATGTCCTTTATTTGTGTGCGTAAAGCCTAAAATTGTCGAATCTTCATACTCATATCCTGCACCAGAGCCATACTCAGTCATAGGACTTAGCTGAACCATTGCATTGGGCAACGAGCTCCCGGGAAAAGTTAACCCCGCCCAAGAACGCCATCCATCTGGCAATTTATAACCTAAAATTTTTGGGTCGGTTAATGGCGCTGTGCCGATAAAAGTATTTACGTATTTACCAAAATTTTGGCTCCTACTGCTTATTGTACTCAACAAAAGCAACAGCATTAAACAAAGAAATTTATGATTAAGGTTTTTCATCAGGATTAGTACATTAGGTTAGATATCAAATAAACATTCAGCGTTATGAATACCTAAATCGATTTATCATTTTCGAACCAGAACTTATTAAGTTAAAAAGCCCGCTTCATTTTATTGAAGACGGGCTAACAATTAAACTTTTAAAAGTGCAGGTTTTTCATGGTAAGTTCTCCAAAGTAACTCACCAAATAAGGTATTTGACCAGGCAAACCATGAGCGGGTAAATTTGGCCGGGTCGTTTTTATGAAATGCTTCGTGCATGAAACCCATACCAGCATGTGTTTTCTGTAAGGTTTCTATACACCATTTAATTTCTTTATCATCTGTTGAGGTCAAAGCCCTCATCGTAATACTCATTGGCCAAATCATATCTTGTCCAACGTGTGGCCCACCAATACCTTCAGCGGCTGTGCCTTTAAAGAAGTAGGGATTATCAAGTGAGAGTGCAAACTTTCTGGTATTTTGATAAATCGGATCATCAAGTTTAACAGCACCCAAATAAGGCAAACTTAATAAACTCGGTACATTAGAATCATCCATTAAATAAGTGCTTCCAAAACCATCAACCTCAAAGGCATAGATTTTTCCGTATTTAGGATGATTTACAATAGCATGTTTTTGAATTGCTGCACTTACTTCATCAGCAAGATTTAATAAACTGCTCTCTAATTTGGCATCGCTTTGCAAAGCTTTTATCATTTCTGCAGCCTGCTTTAAACTGGTTACCGCAAAGAAGTTTGAGGGTATTAAAAACGGAAATATTGTTGCATCATCGCTAGGGCGAAAAGCTGAACAAATTAAACCCACAGGATTAACAGGAAAACCATAGCCTGCCATTGGCAACGAATCAGTTGGATGTTGCGTATTACGCTGAAAATGATAAGGACCATTGTTAGTTTTACGCTGTTGTTCTTTAAAAGTTTTTAGAGTTGTTTCAATTCCTTTTTTCCAGTTAGCATCGAAAGGCGCCTTATCGCCGGTTTTTTTCCAGTAAAAGTAGGCCAAACGAATCGGGTAACACAACGAATCAATTTCCCATTTACGCTCATGTACACCGGCTTGCATATCTGTACGGTCTGTTTTCCATTCCCCTACTTTTGTTGCATCACCATAAAAAGCATTTGCATAAGGATCTTTTAGAACGCATTGCGTTTGGTGGCTAATAACCCCTGAAATTAGCTTTTTTAAAGGCTCATCTTCATTTACAAATTGTAAATATGGCCAAACCTGGGCAGAACTATCACGCAACCACATGGCATCAATATCTCCAGTAATTACATAGGTATCTGGTTTGCCATTTTTATCTGAATAATAAACTGTAGTATCTAAAGTATTAGGAAAGCAATTTTCGAAAAGCCAGTTCAATTCAGGGTTTTTAACTTTGCTTTGAAATGTTTTAATTGCATTGTCTACTGCTTTACTTTTGAAATGTCTTTTACCTTCAGCAACTCTAACTATTGGAAATTCTGGAGCTAATGCTGTAGCAAAAGAAAATTTTGAAGCCACAACACCTGCACCCAATAAGCTCGTGTTTTGAATAAAAGTTCGTCTTTTCATAATTATATTATCGTGTATTTATTTCAGGTTTTTTTATATACAATGGTAGATAAATGCCGTTATATGTTTCAGCGCATTGATTAACTTATTTAATAATCCGGTTAGAACTTAAACAAATATATATTAAAATTTTCTGAAGTTCAAAATCAAAAAAGGCAATTGAGGCATTACTAAATCGATTTTGCTATACGTACCAAAGATATTACAAGCATATACTAAAAGCGGAGGTTTTAGTGACTTGAATGGGTACCTTGAAGAAGGGAAACTAATAATCTGATTTTGCTAAAGGCTGGTTTGTCTCTGCCAAACCATCAGAAGCTAAAAGAAAAAGCCAATCGTGATTTATTTCTGTAAAACCAGAACTGTTAGAAATTTCTGTCCGGAAACTATGATTGAAACTGTAGGTATGTCTATCAATAAGTTTAATCGCTCTTTCTAAAAAATCGCAATTATTTTTTATAGATTGAATAAAATCGGCAAATAAGCTTGCATAATTATTATGCAGATCCAATAGAATTTTTGAAGGCTCAAATGTGGCGTTTAAAGGTAACCACTCTGGTTTTATACCTTGGGTAACATAAAAGGCCAAAGCTTCATAGTCGTTCATAAAGTCTTCTAAATCACTGTCGGCTATATTTTGATTGAATTTTTTATTATCAATGCAATCGCTTTGAAGAAATGGATCTTCAGTTTGATTATCAGGCAAGATATTGGTCAAACTACCTGCCTTTGTTCTGATGGATGAAAATAAGATCATAAGATGCTTTATTAGATTAATAAATTTTAGGTTGATAATTGTTGGAAGCAGATTGCTTAACTGGGCTTAAGGATGCGTATAATCTGAAATCAGGAATATCTATAAATTTTGAAGATATCTTTTTATTAATTATTCCGTCTTGATAAGAAAATCCTTGTGTAGATATGGATATAAGTGTATCCAGAGATATTAGATTGCTAATCTCTTCGATGTAAACTCCTGGAGTTTGAAATAGGTTAGGCATTTTGAAATTCTTTTATAAAAACGAGCTTCATTTGCAAGTTTTGCCTGCAACTTCAACCAGCTTTTAATTAGGGATAATTAATGGCTTACATAAACCTAAATATTTATTCTTAAGCATTATCAACATTTTTTATGAATTTTATCAACATCATAATGTTATCGAAAATTTAGATTTAGCTTAATCAAGCCATATTTTACATTTTAATATTGGTAATAAATCAAGGTTATTAACATTTATAAATTAACTCCTTTTAGGAATATATTCTTAGTTTACCTGTTTTTAATTTATATCTGATTTTTTTCAAAAGATTTTTTCTAACAATTATTCAATTACTACGTATATTTAATTCTACAATTACCATTCTAACCAAACTTTTAATCAATTTCATCCCGAAATCATGAATGCTGAACAAAAGCTTTTATCCAAACGAATTGTTTCTATTGATATTCTGAGAGGACTTGTAATGATTATCATGGCACTCGATCATACAAGAGATTTTTTTCACATTCAAGCCATGACTGGCGACCCCTTAAATCCAGATACCACAACGCCATTTTTATTTTTTACCAGATGGATTACTCATTTTTGTGCGCCAACGTTTGTTTTCTTATCTGGGCTATCTGCATATCTTTCTGCTCAAAATAAAACGCCATCGCAATCGAGCGCTTTTCTATTTAAACGGGGCTTATGGTTAATTTTTATTGAGGTTGCAATTGTTACGCTTGGCTTAACATTTAATCCTACATATAATTTTGTTATTTTACAGGTAATTTGGGCTATTGGCTGGAGCATGATTTTTCTGGCTATTTTTAGTCGGGTTTCATACAAATTAGTGCTGTTATTGGGCTTACTTTTAGTTTTAGGCCATAATATTTTCAATCTCTTTCCAGCACCGAATGATGAAAACCTCAACCTTGTTTTAAAAATATTTTTTACGGCTTTTGGTACTGTTGTTACCATCGGTAATAACCATTTTATTGGGGTTTTCTATGCTATCCTACCTTGGACCGGTATAATGTTTCTCGGCTACGCCACAGGAAAATGGTTTAATAAAGATTTTAATCCAGTTAAGAGAAACAGAAATCTGCTTAATTTTGGGGCACTGGCTTTGGTCATTTTCGTGGGCTTACGTTTATTGAGTGTTTACGGCGACCCGGCTCCACGCAAAGAATATCACGATTTAGTTAAAAACTTATTTTCGTTTTTTAATGTCAGCAAGTATCCGCCATCACTTCAGTTTACAGGGATGACTATTGGTGTTGCCTTGCTTCTTTTGGCAATTACAGAAGGTGCTATTAATAAGCTAAGCAAAGTGCTTTCCGTATATGGTTCCGTTCCATTTTTTTATTACATTTTGCACTTTTACCTATTGCACACCATTCTGGTGGCTTTATTTTTTTTAGAGGGAAACACATCCGCTCAGATAATCCAGATGCCATTTTTCTTTCGACCGGTTGCTTTTGGCTATAATTTATGGATAGTTTATGCAATATGGATTTTTGTGGTTGCATCGCTTTATTATCCATGTAAATGGTTTAAAAAGTATAAACAAACACACAGCAATTGGTGGTTAAGGTATTTATAGAAACAAAAAAACCGCTGGTTATTATGCCAGCGGTAAGCAAATCTAATAGGATGTGTTATTTCTTCGGCTTGGGCGACATGTAAAATGTTAATTTACCACCATTTGTAATGTCGCTATGTTTAATTTGGTAATTGGTAATTTCTTTACCATTTAACATAACCTTTTGCACGTAAACATTTTTAGGACTTTGTTTTATTGCTTCAACTGTAAAAGTTTTACCATTCTCGAGATTTAAAACCGCATTATTCACAGCCGGACTGCCTAATGAGTAAACATCAGAACCTGGAGAAACGGGGTAAAATCCTAACGACGAAAACATATACCAGGCACTCATTTGTCCGCAGTCATCATTTCCACCTAAACCATCTGCAGTAGGTTTATATTGCATATTTAAAATATGGCGAACCTGAGCCTGGGTTTTCCAAGGCTGACCAGCCCAATTGTAAAAATAAGCGATGTGATGCGCAGGCTCGTTACCATGTACATAACCACCAATTATTCCTTCGCGGGTAATATCCTCAGTATGCGCAAAAAATTCATCTGGTAAATGCATGGTAAATAATGCATCTAAACGCGATGCAAATTTCGCTTTACCACCCATCACTTCCATAAGCGCAGCCGGGTCATGCGGAACAAAGAAACTGTAATTCCAGCTATTTCCTTCTATAAAACCTTGCCCTTCAGTGTCTTTTGGATCGAATTCTTTTTTGAATGTTCCATCTGCCAATTTTGGTCGCATAAATCCTGAGGCTGCATCCCAGTTATTCCTCCAGTTATTAGAACGTTTAATAAAATCATTGTAAACATCCATTCTATTTAGCTTTTTAGCGAGTTGCGCAATTGCCCAATCATCATAAGAATATTCTAAATTATTGGAAACTGAAACGCCACTTTTATCCGCGGGAATAAATCCTTTGTCGATGTAATAACCAATTCCTTCATAATCGCGATGGTTGGCCGTTGCAATGCAAGCATCCAATGCTTTGTTCGCATCGCCATTGTAAGTTCCTTTAATAATCGCATCAGAAATTACAGAAACACTGTGGTAACCGCTCATGCACCAATTATCATTTGCATAATGCGACCAAATTGGCAACATGTGTAAACTGCTTTGGTCAAAATGTGCCATCATTGATTTTACCATATCATTACTTCTACCCGGTTGTATGATGTTAAAAAATGGATGAAGCGCTCTGTAAGTATCCCAAAGAGAAAATGTGGTATAATTTGTAAAGCCATCAGCTTTATGTATTCCTTGGTCCAAACCTTTATATTCTCCGTTTAAATCTGTATAAACCGTTGGATTTATAAATGAATGATATAAAGCGGTATAAAAATTAATTTTATTATCGTTTGATGCATTTACCTGAATCTTATTTAACTCTTTGTTCCAGATACTTTGTGCCTGTTGCTTAACTTTATTAAAATCCCAACCGGAAATTTCGCCACGCATATTTTGTAAAGCATTTTCTTGACTTACCGGAGATAAAGCAAACTTAATTTTAACTTTCTCTCCCTCTTCAGTATCAAAATCGAAAAACATTTTTAACTTTTTACCGGCAATTTCGGGGAAGTTTTTGTCTTGGTTAAATTTACCCCAGAAACCCCTGTAAGCTTGTTTTGCATCGTAACTCTTTCTGCCATAGCTTTTAAATGGTTTAGAAAAACTCATTGCAAAATAAACAGTTCTCGTTCTTGCCCATCCATTTGTTTGGCGATAACCTGTTACCAAGGTGTCATTTACAACACGTACATAAGTCCAAACGGTTTTTTCATCGTAATTATAAATTCCAGCCATCAAATCTAAAACAATGTGCGATTGATCTGATTTTGGGAAAGTATATTGATGCATACCAACACGGGTTGTAGCTGTTAATTCAGCTGTGATATTATCATCATCTAGTTTAACTTTGTAATAACCAGCCTCAGCAACTTCATTTGCATGCGAATATGCAGAGCGATAACCTGACTTAGGGTCGCTTGCAGTACCAGGATTTAATTGCAATTTACCTTGAGTGGGCATAATTAAAAAATCGCCCAAATCTGAATGGCCTGTGCCACTAAAATGCGTGTGACTAAAACCTGTAATGGTTTTATCTTCGTATTTATAGCCAGCACAATACTTGTAAACATCACCATTGTACTTTCCATTTACTTCGTAAGATAAAGTATCAGTTTCCGGACTAAGTTGTACAGCGCCAAATGGAACCGTAGCACCTGGATAAGTATGCCCCATTTTTGAAGTACCAATTATTGGCTTAACATACTGCACCAAATTTTGCTGTGCAGAAACTGCAAAAGCAGAAAACAGCAAACAAGGCAGGATAATCTTTTTAATCATATCAGTTTTAAAATTTAAAGATTCTAAGGTATTAATTTATCTGTAATTGATTAACTAAAGTTAAACTAAATCGATTAACTATCTAAAAAAATACAATATTTTATTTGAATATTTTTAAAAGAAGTTGTAGTGTTTCTCGGTTACCACATTCCCGCCAAATGCTGCCTGCCTACCGCAGGCAGGCAATCTTTTTGTTAAGGGTTCCAATTTATTAAAGTCACTACTACAAAAATTATTTTCGCCAAGTCGGGTTTAGTTTGCAGGCTCATAGCGCAATCGTCATTTCGACCGAAGCGGAGAAATCTTTTAAATAGGTTTTAAATAAGTTCAAAGATTTCTCTATTTCGCTGCGCTCCAATGAAATGAAGGAAAATTTTGTGGGTTTAATATGCTGCCAGCTCATAGCGAAATCGTCATTTCGACCGAAGTGGAGAAATCTTTTAAAATAGGTTTAAATAAGTTCAAAGATTTCTCTATTTCGCTGCGCTCCAATCGAAATGACGGCAGAGGTTGCGGGTTTAGTTTGAAGGCTCATAGCGCAATCGTCATTTCGACCGAAGTGGAGAAATCTATCAAAATAGGTTTAAATTAAGCTCAAAGATTTCTCTATTTCGTTGTGCGCTAATGAAATAAAGGAAAATTTTGTGGGGTTAATAGGCTGCCAGCTCATAGCGAAATCGTCATTTCGACCGAAGCGGAGAAATCTTTTAACTTAGGTTTAAATTAAGCTCAATGATTACTCTATTTCACTGTGCTTCAATCGAAATGATGGCAATAGTTATAGTTTTTAGTTGAAAGTTTATTGCACAGTTGAAAGTTTTCTAAACCAGATTTAAGCGGATACCGTCCTTGTGATTAAGGCCTGCGGGCGCTTGCCTACCGCTGGTAGGTATGAGCAAAAAGCTGGACGAACATTAATTTATACACTATTTTTGCTTTACAAATTCTATTAAACCATAAACTTAGGTTTTTACAAGTAACTGACTTGCTTTACTTAAATTGAGGGAAGAAAACCTTATTTTTGCATCCAATAATTTTAAGATGAGTAAACACGGTAGAATTCTGGTAGCCATGAGTGGCGGGGTTGATAGTTCGGTAGCTGCAGTTATGTTACATGAACAGGGTTACGAGGTTATCGGCCTTACGATGAAGACCTGGGATTACGCTTCTTCTGGCGGCAGCAGTAAGGAAACTGGTTGTTGCTCGCTGGATAGTATCAATGATGCCCGCACATTGGCTGTAAATTATGGTTTTCCTCATTACATTTTGGATATTCGAGATGAATTTGGCGATTATGTTATCGATAATTTTGTCGATGAATATTTAGCAGGAAGAACTCCAAACCCTTGTGTTTTATGTAATACGCACATTAAATGGGAAGCTTTATTAAAACGTGCTAATAAGTTGGATTGCGAATTTATTGCAACCGGACATTATGCCAACATCCGCCAGCAAGACAGCGGACGTTATGTAATTTCGAAAGGAAAAGACGAAAATAAAGACCAATCTTACGTTTTATGGGGTGTTTCTCAAGAAAATCTTTCTCGCACAAAATTCCCTTTGGGTAGTTTCGCAAAAGCGGATATAAGACAAATGGCTTTAGATATGGGGCAAGAAGAGTTGGCAAAAAAATCTGAAAGCTATGAAATCTGTTTTGTTCCTGATAATGATTACAGAGCATTTTTACGCCATAAGGTTGAAGATTTAGAAGACCGTGTTGCAGGTGGAAATTTCATTCTAAGCAATGGAATGGTGGTTGGACAACATAAAGGTTATCCATTTTATACTATTGGCCAGCGTAAAGGTTTGGGTGTAGCTTTTGGCGAACCAATGTTTGTTACCCAAATACTACCAGAAAGTAATACCGTTGTTTTGGGCAGAGCTGAAGAATTAGAACGTAAGGAAGCGATGGTTAGAAACATCAACCTTGTAAAATATGCTAGTATTGAAGAACCTTTGAATGATGTAATTACCAAAATCAGGTACAAAGACGCAGGTATGTTAAGTACAATTGTACAGGAAAAAGACAGAATGCGTGTGGTTTTTGATCATAATGTTTCTGCCATTGCACCTGGCCAATCGGCTGTATTCTATGAAGGTAATGATTTACTTGGCGGTGGATTTTTAGTTTAAAGATTAATTTTAAAATATAGTATAATCCCGATTGTGAAAACATTCGGGATTTTTTTGTCCTAAAAGTTAACAATCAAAACAGGCCAAACTTGAATATTCTTATTTGCTATATCAATTGATGTTTTTTCGTTACTTTGCCAACGAATCGTCCTTATATAATTTTTTAGCTTAAAAACTTTTAACAATTATTATATGGAAACATCAAAATTCTCAAAATTTACCGCCGAATTTCTTGGCACTTTAGTATTGGTTTTAATGGGCTGCGGTAGTGCAGTAATTGCCGGAGCAAACGGAACAACCGGCGTTGGCTTATTAGGTATCTCTTTTGCTTTCGGCTTATCTGTAGTAGCAATGGCTTATGCAATTGGTCATATTTCTGGTTGCCATATCAATCCGGCAATATCTATAGGTATGGTTGTAGCTGGCAGAATGAAAGCAAGCGAAGCAGCATATTATGTTGTAGCGCAAATTTTAGGTGCAATTGCAGGCGCTGCTTTATTGCTTCTTATAGAAAGCAACCATCCGGGTTTCGAAATGAAACCATGGGCACTCGGTTCTAACGGTTGGGGTGCAGGTTATTTGGGTGAATATAATACCATGGCTGCATTTGTTGCCGAAGCCGTTTTTACATTTATCTTCTTATTGGTTATTTTCGGTGCAACATCTACAAAAAATATTAATGGTGGTTTTGCCGGCTTAGCAATCGGTTTAAGCCTTGTGCTTATTCATATCGTTGGCATCCAGATAACGGGCGTATCTGTAAATCCTGCCCGAAGCATTGGTCCTGCTGTGCTTGCAGGCGGTGTTGCACTAAGTCAGGTTTGGTTGTTTATCCTCGCTCCTATCACTGGAGCCATTTTAAGCGCTGTAGTTTGGAAAACTATTTTAGAAAAAACTAGTTAAAAATGTAAAATGGATAATGGGAGATGTAGAAAACATCAAAAAATCTATACACATTCTCTATTCTGGTAATTCAGAAATCGAATATTGAGCACCAAATAAAAAGGGTAAAATGGAATTTCCATTTTACCCTTTTTAGCTATTATACTTGAGAAATTTATTCCATCTCTCATCCTACGTCATTATAGGTTTTTTACAATTGCCTCGTCCATAGGTTTTGTTTTTGAACGGAAACGATGAACCAACTCACCCTTTTCATTAATTAAAAACTTCTCAAAATTCCATTTAATATCACCTTGCTCTTCTGTATTGGTTTGCGTAGTTAAATATTTAAATAATGGCGTAATATCATCACCTTTTACACTGCTTTTTTCGGCAAGTAAAAAAGACACACTGTATTTACCTGTACAAAATTGTTTAATTTCTGCGTTAGAAGAAAATTCTTGTCCGCCGAAATTACCAGCCGGAAAACCAATTAAAACAACTTTTTTACCGTATTGCTTTTGAAGTTTTTCCAAATCTTCATATTGTGGCGTGTAACCACATTTAGAAGCGGTGTTAACAATTAAAATTTTCTTTCCTTTAAATTTAGAAAGTTTAATTTCTTTACCATCAATGGTTTTAAAACTGAAATCGTAAACATTTTTTGGTGGCGAAGGCATCAAAAAGTTCAGGAGGATTAAAATTGTGCTTATCATTTTATGTTTATTTTATATACGAATATAGTTACAAATAGTTTTTTGCTTTAGCTTTTTGTTATAAATCTATTTAGGATTACAAATTGTAGACAATTTTGCCGAATAATTGGCATTTAATGGCTCGTTGGTTTGCACCAATCGCTGAGAATCTGTATTCGCCGGACAAGCAATATCGCCTGCTGCATCGTAAACTAATCTATTTCCATTGGCTACCAAATCTTTGGGCACATAAACCTGAACTTTAGTAATAGCATAACCTGAAGGAAAATAGCGAACATAATAACCATCTGGATGTTTAGTCCAGATTCCGCTTGGCACATCAGCACGCGGTGGAGCCATACCCGCAAGTATTGCATATTTTTCCATATCTGCATAGGTGTAGTTACCAGAAGAAACCAATTGACGGATATTATTTTCGGCTTCAAATACGGCTTTCAGACCTGATGGCAATTGGTCTTTAGCTTTTTCCATTACATCGAATGGTAAAATTCCTAATGCACCGCCTTCTAATTGAGTAAGTTGTTTTGGAGTTAATAATTTGATAGCGGTAACTTTAACTTGTCCGGCATGATCTGCAAATTTTGTTCTGGCGATGATGGTCCATAATAAAACCTGAATATCATGTTGTTCAACTTCAGGATGTTTTTCGGCACTTTTTAAAATGGATACCACTATTTCTTCCTTCTGACCTAAAACTGGTGCAAACATATATCCATCGCCCTTTGATGGTGCAAAAGTCCCGGCTTTAAGGCAATAACTTTTGTTTGTCATTTCATAAAATCCCTCACATAAAACAAAACCACCATCCGGATTTTTTGGCAATAAATATAAGGGCTGGAATTTTGCATTGGCATTGAAGCCGGGCATTTCTTCGCCTTCGCGATTAACATCTTCAAAATTTGTTGAAATGGCTTCTGGTTGCTTTAAAAACTTATCCACGCCGAGCGCTTTAGCACCTTGAGCTGTTCCAACTTTAAGTAATTTATCTTTTAATCCGCCAAATTGGGCATTAGCGGTTAGGTTAGCTGCTGAAAAAGCTAGCGTAAAGAGCATTATTTTTAAATTTTTCATTGATGATTAGATTTTGCAGGTATCACAAACTTAGAACTTTACAATTAATTCTGTGTAAATTTTAATGTGATTATTAAATATTTAAAATTTATTTGCCTCAAATTCATCTTTTTATAAAAAATACAGAATTTAATTTTGTGAATTAAAATATTATTCAGACATTTGAAACATTATTTGGCGAAAAGCTAAATAAAAGTCAATCTTTATTCAGATTGATTTATAAAGAAGTGGCGAGAGACTGGCTCCATGACCCACTGGCAACCCTCAGAAAGAGAAGGTGCCAATTCCTGACCGGATAACAAGGTGTTAACCGGAGATATAAATTACAACTGATGAAAACATTAAATCTTCAATCGCAAAGCGAGAAAATTACAAGGCTGAAAAAGTTAGAACTTTCTTTAATTTCATTGATGTGTTTTGATATGCAGGCGACTACGTGTATGTGCTGTTGCATACAGTAATCTAAAAATCTTCCATTCTTGTCTCTTTATCAAATTGGAAGGTCCCAAATAATTGGGATACGCAAATTTAAATTATCGCGGTTACCAATTTGTAATCAGATACCTAAGCATCTAAACATTCACTACATTAATTATTAAGAACATGTCAACCTCATATAAATTTGAAACTTTACAATTACACGCCGGACAAGAAATAGACCCAACTACGGGTTCAAGAGCTGTTCCGATTTACCAAACAACATCATACGGATTTAAAAACGCGGAACACGGCGCAAATTTATTTGCATTAAAGGAGTTTGGGAATATCTATACCCGTTTAATGAACCCAACAACTGATGTTTTTGAAAAAAGAATTGCAGCATTAGAAGGCGGAGTAGCAGCTTTGGCCGTTGCCTCAGGTCAGGCAGCTCAGTTTATCGCTTTGCATAATATTTTAGAGGCTGGAGATAGCATTGTTTCATCATCACATATATATGGTGGAACTTACAACCAGTTTAAAGTTTCATTTAAACGTTTAGGTATTCATGTTGATTTTGCAAACCCTGATGTTCCGGAAGAATTCGAGGAAAGAATCACAGAAAAAACTAAAGCCATATATCTTGAAACAATTGGTAATCCTGCATTTAGTGTTCCAGATTTTGAAAAAATTGCCGCTATCGCGAAAAAATATGATATTCCTTTAATTGTTGATAATACTTTTGGTGCTGGCGGATATTTGTTTAAACCCTTAGAGCATGGCGCCAACATTGTGGTAGAATCTGCAACAAAGTGGATTGGCGGCCATGGAACAAGCATCGGCGGGGTTATCATTGATGGCGGAAATTACAATTGGGGCAACGGTAAGTTCACACAATTTACAGAACCATCAGAGGGTTATCACGGTTTGGTTTTTAATGATGTTTTTGGTATCGGCGGTCCTTTCGGGAACATTCAATTCATCATCCGTGCACGTGTAGAAGGTTTACGAGATTTAGGTCCTGCCCTATCTCCCTTCAACTCATTCTTATTATTACAAGGTTTAGAAACCTTATCACTTCGTGTACAACGCCATGTAGATAATGCTTTGGAATTAGCAACCTGGCTGGAAAATCATCCTTTGGTTAAGGAAGTGCAATACCCGGGATTAGCAAGCAGCAAGTACAATAATTTAGCTAAAAAGTATTTGAGCAATGGTTTTGGTGGCGTGTTAACTTTCGAACTTAATGGTACAAAAGAAAACGCAACTCAGGTTATCGACAGCTTGAAGTTAGTTTCACACTTAGCTAATGTTGGCGATGCTAAAACTTTGATAATTCAACCATCAGCTACAACGCACCAACAATTAAGCGAAACAGAACAATTAGCCGCAGGCGTAAAGCCAAATGCATTAAGGGTTTCTGTTGGTATTGAGCATATTGATGATATTAAGGCAGATTTTGAGCAAGCTTTTGCAAGTATCGGCTCGGGAATTACAGAATAAATTTGCTAACATAAACACATTTTTACTACGATTGAACAATTTATAATGAGTATTTCATCAACATATAACTACCCAAAACAATTTAAGCTAGAGAGTGGAAAGAAACTTCGCAATCTGCAAATTGCTTATCAAACTTATGGAAAACTTAACGCCAACAAGGATAATGTAATTTGGGTTTGCCATGCTTTAACAGCTAATGCCGATGTTTTTGAATGGTGGGAAGGTTTATTTGGGCAGAATGCTTTGTTTAACCCAAACGACCATTATATAATTTGTGCAAATGTTTTAGGTTCCAATTATGGAACTACAAATCCATTAAGCAAAAACCCGGTAACAGGTTTGCCTTATTATTTAGCATTCCCACAATTTACCATCAGAGATTTTGTTTCTGCGCATCAATTATTAGCTAATCATTTAGGTGTTAATCAGATTAAACTGCTTATTGGTGGCTCATTAGGCGGTCAGCAAGCGGTTGAGTGGGCCATCACTGAGCCAGCTAAAATAGAAAACCTGATTTTGGTGGCTACAAATGCGGTACACTCTCCATGGGGAATTGCTTTTAACGAAAGTCAACGTTTAGCGATAACAACCGACAGAACATTTTATGCAAATAAGCCTGATGGCGGCAGCAAGGGTTTAAAAACCGCCCGTAGCATTGCACTTCTAAGTTATAGAACTTACAATGCTTATGGCAGTACTCAGGTAGAAAGTGTAAATGATAAAACTGACAATTTCCGTGCATCTTCATATCAAAATTATCAAGGAGATAAATTGATAAATCGCTTTAATGCATATAGTTATTATTATTTAACTAAAGCAATGGATAGCCATAATGTTGGCCGAAACAGAAAATCTATTTCCGAAGCATTGAAGCTAATTAAGGCAAATACATTAGTTATTGGAATTGAAAATGATTTCCTTTTTCCGGTGTCTGAACAAAAATATTTAGCCGATAATATCAAAGATGCCGAGTTTGTTGCGATTCATTCTGAATATGGACATGATGGTTTCTTAATTGAAACAAATGCTTTAACAAACATCATCGGAACTTTTATTAAGGAAAGCAGAGATAAGAAAATTTTCAAATTGCAACATACTGCTTAAGCTTAAAGCAAAAAGACTAAAGTTAAAAGCTAAAATAATTAATCAGCCACCTAAACACATATAAATAAAATAAGGGATTGCATTCTATATAAATCTGCAATTATGTGGCAAAATATAATAAAATTTAATAGAGGGTGTTCAGGCTTCCAGTCTTGATACTTGATACTAGATACTTGATACTAAAAACACCATGAGTAAAAATTTAAAAATAGGTTTATTTGGTTTCGGCGTTGTAGGTCAGGGTTTGTTGGATATTATCCAAAGCCAGAATCTCAACCTTGAAATTATAAAAATTGCTATAAAAGACCCGAGAAAAAAGCGTACGCTGAATAAAGATTTATTTACAACCGATAAAAATGAAATTCTGAATAACACAGAAATTAATACGATTGTAGAATTGATAAATGATGCAGATGCTGCTTATGATATTGTTACCACAGCATTAAAAAATGGCAAAAATGTAGTTTCGGCAAACAAAAA
This sequence comes from Pedobacter sp. Leaf132, assembly GCF_920984695.1. Lineage (NCBI taxonomy): Bacteria > Pseudomonadati > Bacteroidota > Sphingobacteriia > Sphingobacteriales > Sphingobacteriaceae > Pedobacter > Pedobacter sp. Leaf132. Next base: position 551,356 of record NZ_CAKLBO010000002.1, read on the forward strand.
AATGATTGCTACGCATTTAAAAGAGCTGGTAGATTTGCAACAAAAACATGGCACATCATTACTTTATGAAGGCGCAGTATGCGGAAGTATCCCAATCATTAGAAACCTTGAAGAATATTATGACAACGAACTTTTCCATGCCTTAAGTGGAATTTTTAACGGTTCATCTAATTATATTTTATCAAAAATATTTAATGAAAACCAAAGCTATGATGCAGCTTTAAAAGAGGCACAAGATTTAGGTTTTGCAGAAACCGACCCAATTTTAGATGTCGGCGGTTACGACCCAAAATATAAATTGGCAATTGCAACGGCTCACGCCTATGGTTTATTTGTAAATCCAGATGATATTTTAAATATTGGCATACAAAATCTTTCGCATTACGATATTAAATATGCCCGTGAGAAGAACTTTAAAATCAAATTAGTACCAACCGCCAGAAAAGTTAATAAAAAAGATATTGTTACTTACGTTTTGCCAAAGCTTGTTGCTAAAGATGATTTCTTGTACAATGTTGAGAATGAATACAACGCAGTAACTGTTCAGGCCGCTTTCGCTGATAAACAATTTTTCTTTGGTAAAGGTGCGGGCGGACATCCAACCGGTGCGGCAGTGCTTTCGGATATTGCTGCTTTACGTTACGATTATCGCTACGAGTACAAAAAATATCATTCAGAAAACGGTGCTAAACACACAGAAGATATTTTGTTAGAAGTTTATTTGCGTTATGCAGATGAAGATTTAATCAGCTTATTGGAATTTGATAACATAAGTGAACGTTACTCGGCAAGCGAATATAAATATGTTATTGGTACAGTAAAGCTAAGTCACTTAATTAAAAACCGCGACTTGCTTCTGGATAAAAACGTGTTTATCGCTTATACGGGCAGGCAAATTTACAAGCAAGAGCAGGTTGCAGATAATGTTTACGCTGAAGATTTAGCTGCGATTTAAGATTTTTTAAGGTTAATTTTTTTATTTGTTTTGTTGTTAAGCACAAAGGTCGGAGCGATTCCGACCTTTTGCGTTATTTCTTTGTTTTTATATATTTTTCTACGATTACTCTATCAATTCCCTCTTTTTCTACCTTTTCTATACCAGTTTGAATTAGCGTATCGCCATGTAAAGCCAGCTTAAAATCAAAGTGCTTACCTTCCCAATTTTTATTATTATAATATTCAAGGTGCTCTACGTAGCTGTCGTTGTTCAATTTGTAGCTTCCACCTCCAGCGTCAAATCCTAATGTATCTTTTTTATTCAAGCTATGTTTTAAGAAAGCAAAATGCGTATCGTTAATGATTTTAATCATTTCAAAATCCATAGGATAATTATGCTGCTTGCCAGATTTATTATCGGTAATGGTGCCAGAAATTAACTTCCAGGTTCCTTGAATGTTAAGCTTGCTTTTGTCCATTTTATCAGCATCATCATTGCAAGAAAACATTAAAATTGATGCCGCCAGAATTAAGAATTTAGATTTCATAATTTTTATTTTATTAACCCCTACTTGCCATATCAATTAATTTTTTAGCTAAATCCCTTCCTAAATAACCATCAATTATAGTATGTACAACATATAAAATCGGGGTCATTAAAATGGCTACAACAAATTTATAGGTGTAGTTAACTAAGCCTATGGCAGCAACCATTTCCCAACTATAATTGTATTGAGGATTTAAATAGAAAGCGATAAAAATTACCACGAAACTATCTATTAATTGAGAAACAAGTGTAGAACCTGTCGCCCTTAACCAAAGTGCTCTATCGCCGGTTATTCTTTTAATTCTGTGGAAAATAAGTACATCGGCAAGTTGGCCCACAATAAATGCTACAATCGAACCTACAATAATCCACATTCCTTGACCAAAAATCCCGGCAAAAGCATTGTTCATATTCAAATCTTCGCCATTTATTTTTTGATGAACCCAAAAATCAGCTGCGCTTAAATGCATGGAACCCCAAACAACCAGAAATGCAAAAGCTATTAAAATCGATGTAAGGATTGATAAAAACCGAACCTGCTTTACCCCAAAATACTCATTGATAATATCGGTCATGATAAAAATAATTGGCCAGGTTAGCACCCCAGCCGACATTACAAAAGATAAGTTTGGCACACCAAAAAGGTTGATATCAAACTTTTTTAAACCTAAAGTTTCTTCAACACTAAATAATTTTACACCGATAAATTCTGATAAGATTGCATTTGCCACAAAAAAACATCCCAGAACGAGAAGTAAACGGCTTTCTTTAGTTTTAAAAGTCATAGCCTATAAATCTAAATATAAATCAAATCAGATTTACTTTTTAAACGTTATATTTTTGAAACGTTACTTTTTACAATCCATTAACCTTAATAATAGGATTAGCAATTTAATCTCCTAATCTTTGCGGCTCGGAAAAAACTAAATAAAATGGCTAAAAAACAGCACTTCTTTTTAATACTTATATTAGGTTCTTTAGCAGCTCTTGGCCCTTTTTCTATCGATATGTATTTGCCGGGTTTTGTTGATATCGCTCAAGATTTAAGAAGTACAGAATCAACAGTTGCACTTTCGCTTTCTAGTTTTTTTATAGGTATTTCTGCAGGTCAATTATTATACGGACCGCTTTTAGATAAATATGGACGTAAAAAACCCCTTTATTTTGGCCTGGCTTTATATATTCTTGCATCATTTTTATGCTTAGCCGTTACCGATGTTAATCAACTCATTGTTTTACGTTTTGTACAGGCAATAGGGAGTTGTGCTACAGCTGTAGCATCAGTTGCTATGGTTCGCGATTTGTTTACCGTTGAAGAAAGTCCAAAAGTTTTCGCTTCGCTGATGTTGGTTATTGCCGTTTCGCCAATGCTAGCACCAACTGCCGGCGGTTATTTAATAGCAGCTTTAGGCTGGAAATACGTTTTCGTTTTCTTAGGTATTATGGCAATTATAATTCTTTTAGCTACCATATTTAAGCTGCCGGAAAGTTACAAGCCAGACCCAAATTATTCTTTAAAACCAAAGCCAATCATCAATAGCTTTCTAAGCGTTTTAAGAGAGCCACAGTTTACAACCTATGCATTAATCAGTTCTATAACATTTTCTGGTTTATTTGCTTATGTATCTGCCTCCCCAACTGTGTTTATGAAAATTTATGACGTAAGCAAAACCGGTTACGGATGGATTTTCGCATTATTATCTGTAGCTTTTATCGGTTCGAGCCAATTAAACAGCTTCATTTTGAGATGGTTTAGCAGTAAAAAAATTGTTAACTACGCCTTATTAGCGCAATGTGCTTTCAGTTTAATATTTCTGGCTTTTGCCATTAACAACTGGCTTAATTTATATTCAACAATTGGTTTTATTGCCTTATTTCTTTCATGTTTAGGTTTCATAAATCCAAATGCAGCAGCCTTATCATTAGCGCCATTTACCAAAAATGCCGGTAGTGCCTCTGCTTTAATGGGTGCATTACAAATGGGTTTGGGCGCTTTGGCTTCGGTTTTAGTTAGTTTATTCAGCGAGCATTCTGTTGTGCCAATGCCTCTGGTTATGACAGCTGCAGCTTTTGTTGCCTTAATTTGCCTTGTGCTTGGCAAAAGATTTATTAAAACCGAAATTGAAGCATCAACAGATGCAAGCATAGTAGCGCATTAAGTTTTTCTGCACCAGGGTTTAATAGGCATTATCTTTTAAAATGATTTGGAAATGAAAGCTCCCATTTCATAGTGGCTTTCAGTCCCGCCATCCGCTTTACTTCGTTGCACTCCGTGTTCGCTACTGTCGGGTTTGAAAACAAAGGTTATTCGTTCTTTTGAAAATTTATTATCCGATTATCCATCTGCTTTGATTTCATTTTGTATTTACCTGTTTGCACTGCACCAAAAACGTTAATAGAACTTATAACGGCGCCACCTAAACCCGATTGCAAAGCGGGACCAACCCAAAGCCATTTACTACTGCAATTGCTTTCCAAAAAATATCCCGACTTGATATAACATTAAGCTGTCTATTCCTAAAGGTTTTTTTGCTATTTTCGCTTATACATGTTAAATATACAATCAAAACTTCCGGGTGTTAGTACAACCATTTTCTCGGTAATGTCTAAACTTGCGGCAGATTATAATGCAATTAATTTATCGCAGGGTTTTCCGGATTACCCTTGCGACCCAAAATTAACCCAGCTTGTTGAAAAGGCCATGAAAGATGGCTATAATCAATATGCACCCATGCCGGGCAACATTTTTTTAAAGGAAACCATTGCCGAAAAAGTAGAAAATTTATACAACGTTAAATATAATCCGGATACGGAAATAACTGTAACCGCCGGTGGAACGCAAGCTATTTTTACTGCGCTAACGGCTATTATTAATCCGGGCGATGAAGTTATAATTTTTGAGCCGGCTTACGATAGTTATGCACCAACCATTAAATTATTAGGTGGTATTGTAAAAACTTACGAGCTTGCCCCACCAGATTATGGAATTGACTGGGATATGGTTAAAAAGTTGTTTACGGCCAATACCAGGATGATAATTTTAAACTCGCCGCAAAATCCTACTGGGAGTATTTTATCTGAAAATGATATGAACTCGCTTATAAAATTGGTTAATGATACCGATATTCTGATATTAAGCGATGAAGTTTACGAACATTTAATTTTCGACGAACAAAAGCATAAAAGTGTAATGCTTTTTCCTGAATTAAGGAAGCGAAGTTTCGTAGTAGCCTCATTTGGAAAGCTTTTACATGCCACCGGATGGAAACTTGGATATTGTTTAGCACCAGAAATACTAACCAAGGAATTTAGAAAGGTACACCAATTTAACGTTTTCAGCGTTAATAGCCCTATGCAGCAAGCTATTGCCCAATACATTAAAGAGCCAAAGAATTACAACGGAATATCGGCTTTTTTTGAGAAAAAACGTGATTATTTTAGAAGCCTTTTAGCCGAAAGCCGTTTTGACTTATTGCCTTGCAATGGCTCATATTTTCAATGTGCAAGTTATAGCAAAATCAGCGATGAAAAAGATACTGATTTCAGTATCAGACTGATAAAAGAGTTTGGAGTTGCCACCATCCCAGTTTCGGCATTCTACCAAAAAGCAACCGATTACAAAATAATCCGCTTTTGTTTTGCCAAAGAAAATTCAACTTTAGCATCGGCTGCAGAGAAATTAAAAAATGTTTAACATCCCTAAAAACTAAACATACATGGAAAAACCTATATACACTCAAATAGAAAACCTGAAAGTCACGATTTTTCAGGCATATCTATTTTGGGAAAACATAGAAAAAAATCTTTTAAATCTTGGATTGAGGTTATCATCGGGCGTTAGGGAAAAAACTGATTTAATTATACTTCCTGAAATGTTTAACAGCGGTTTCAGTATGAATTCTGAAGCCTTGGCTGAAGAAATGGGCGGTTTTACCATGCAATGGATGCAAAAAATTGCACACCAGTATAATTCCATCGTTACCGGAAGTTTAATTATTAAAGAAAACGGCAAATATTACAACCGTTTAATTTGGATGGAGCAAAATGGCGACCATAAATATTACGATAAACGCCATTTATTTGGAATGGGCGATGAAGATAAAAACTTTAGTGCCGGTAAAGATAAATTGATAGTAGAGTTAAAGGGCTGGAAAATTAGATTAGCCATTTGCTATGATTTACGTTTTCCTGTGTGGTTGCGAAATGTTAATGAGGAGTACGATATTTTACTATTAGTGGCAAGCTGGCCCGATAAACGTTCGTCGCATTGGCGGGCATTAATTCCGGCTCGTGCTATCGAAAATCAAAGTTACGTTATTGGCGTAAATCGGGTTGGGCATGATGGTAACCAGGTTTATCATGGCGGCCATTCGATGGTAATTGACCCTTACGGAAGCACGGTTTACTATAAACCGGAAGATGAAGATATGTATACTGTAACTATTAATTACGAAGAATTAGCGAAGATAAGGCGACAGTTTCCTTTCTTAAAAGATGCAGATAAATTTGAAATTGAAGATTAATGTTCAGGTAGAATAAATAAATCAAAATTTGCAATAATCAAAGTACAATAATCAATAATCAAATTACAAAGCTCAATAAACAAAGTACAATTTTCAATCTATAATAAAAATTTTCAATTTACAATAAAACCAAATCCTAAATCATTCAATCTTACATGTTTAACCGTCGCAAATTTATAAAAGCCTCTGCCCTTTCTGCAGGTTTATTAGCTGTTGATAAAAGTAGTATTGCAAACGCAATTCCAGTTCAAAAAAAGAATACTGCCGCTAATTTCCCAATCGTAATTTCTACCTGGGATTTTGGTATTGCAGCCAATGCTGATGCGTGGAAGGTTCTTTCAAAAGGTGGAAAAGCATTAGATGCAGTTGAACAAGGCGTTTGGGTACCAGAAGCTGATGAGAAAAATCAAACTGTTGGTTATGGTGGTTTGCCTGATAGAGATGGTAAAGTAACGTTGGATGCCTGTATTATGGATGAAAACGGAAATTGTGGTGCTGTTTTAGCTTTAGAGCATATTAAACACCCAATATCAGTAGCCCGTAAGGTGATGGAGAAAACACCTCATGTTATGCTTGCTGGCGAAGGTGCATTACAGTTTGCACTGGAGCAAGGTTTTAAAAAGGAAAATTTGCTTACGCCTGCTAGCGAAAAAGCATGGAAGGAATGGCTAAAAACATCTAAATACGAGCCTATGATGAATATTGAGAATAAGCTTTATGATAAAGCTGCCCCTCAAAAATTGCCAGGAAATCAATATAACCACGATACCATTGGGATGTTGGCAATTGATGCGAAAGGAAACATTTCTGGTGCATGTACAACCAGTGGAATGGCTTATAAACTTCGCGGAAGAATAGGCGACAGTCCGATAATTGGTGCAGGTTTATTTGTAGATAATGAAGTTGGTGGCGCAACTTCTACAGGCGTTGGTGAAGAAGTGGTGCGTAACGTAGGTTCGTTTTTGGTGGTAGAATTGATGCGTCAAGGTTATTCGCCAGAAGCAGCATGTAAAGAGGCCGTAATGCGCATTATTAAAAAGAAACCCGAAACTGCTAAAAATATTCAGGTTGGCTTTTTAGCCATTAATAAGAAAGGCGAATACGGAGCTTATGCAATTCAGCAAGGTTTTAGTTACGCAGTTTGCAATGCAGAAAAACAAGATCTATTAATTAAAGGAAAAAGTTATTACTAATTACAGATATCATCCCTCATTAATCTTTAAATAAATAAAACATGGGATTATTATCTAAAATTTTTGGCAAAAAAAATGTAGAAGAACGCAAAGGTGAGCCTGATATGGTCTATGTTCCTAACGAAGATGAACGTATGAACTGGGCTATTGAAAAAGCTAAACTAACCCTTTGGTATTTTGAAGAAAGCCTTGCAAACCCTCAAGCTCATCATGCTTATTTTTCTGTAAAAGTTCATATAATTGATGGAGAAAATGGAGAACACATTTGGTTAACCGAACCCCATTTTGATGCTGAAGGCAACCTTTATGGAACAGTAGGAAATGAACCGGTAAATGTTAACACAGTAAAACTGAATCAAAAGATTGGCATTGACCGCAATTTGATTTCTGACTGGATGACAATTGAAAACGGTAAATTAATTGGAGGGTATACCATAAGAGCCATTAGAGATGGTGTTCCTGAAAATGAAAGGGCAGCATTCGATAATAGCATTGGCTTGTATATTGATGAAGGCGTTGATTATTTTAAAGCAAATCTTGATACACCCGAAGGCGCCATATTAGCCCTTGAAAATGCTTACAATGATAAAAATTTAGATGCAGCAATTGCCTGTGAAATTTTTATGAAGAAGCCAAAATGATGCTTTCCGGACTTAACACCAATGCAGATGAAGAAATGATTGCCAAAACTGCAGAAGTTTTAGAGGTTTCATTTATTAAAAATATTGAGGAACAAGGTTTTCCGAATTTTTCAGGCTTACAAAATGCCTTCGAAAGGGAAATGATTGATGAGAATCACTGCATTATAACAGAAATATGCTGGTTTCCTGATGGTGGAAAATCAATTCAAAAATTAAATACTTTTAAATCTGATATTGGCTGGAAAGTTTTAGGGCTTATAAATGAACAATAATGAGTAAAGTTTTAGAAGTTTGCGCAAATGGTTATGAATCTGCGTTAGCAGCACAAAATGGTGGTGCCAAACGTGTTGAGTTTTGTGATAATTTAGCTGAAGGCGGAACCACACCAAGCCATAGCCAAATTGCATTGGCCAAGAAAAATTTATCTATCGAAATTTGGCCAATTATCCGTCCGAGAGGAGGCGATTTTCTATACTCTGAGCTCGAATTTGCGCTAATACAGGAAGACATAAAGCACTTTAAATCACTAAATTGTGATGGTATAGTTACAGGAATTCTTTTAGCAGATGGAAGCATAGATTTAGCACGTATGAAAGTGATAATTCAATTAGCTTCGCCAATGAAAGTTGCGTTCCACCGTGCTTTTGATATGACCAATAACATGGAAAAAGCCTTGGAAGATTTAATCGATTTAGGCATCATTCGTGTGCTTTCTTCAGGAGGGGCATCTACTGCTATAAACGGTATAAAAACATTAACTAAGCTTGTAAAACAAGCCAATGGCAGAATAGCTATAATGCCTGGAGCAGGTATAAACAAAAACAACTTAAAAACTTTAATAACAGAAACTGGAGCGAACGATTTTCATGCATCAGCAAAGGCTTATGTTAACAGCAAAATGATATACAGAAACGCTGAAACCAAAATGGGAAGTATCGAAGATGAATATCAATATGAGCTAACATCAGAAGATACTGTTAAAGAATTAGTTGAAATTTTGAATAATTAACCTTACCCCTATAAAGAATACTGCCAAAACCTTAAAAATACATAAATAATTTTAATTGATTAATTTTCAGATAATTAGTAAATTTACTTAACTAAGCATCCAAATAAATTAATCATGAAAAACTCATCAATCTTAATTGGTGTTATACCGCTATTAATGGCCTGCCAATATAGTGGAAAGAATTTAAAAGATGTTTTTTCATCAGATACCATCCAAATCCCTTACAAAATTCAGGAATTTAAAAATTGGAAACTTGGAACAGATAGTACCAATTCTTTTAAAATGTTAAGACTGCTTAAAGGATTTGAAAAGTTAGATACCGCGATGATGAGCGCCGAAATGGCGGATACAGTAATTTTCTTTTTAGATGGCTATAGATTTAATGGCAGCAGGAGCCGATTGCTACAGCAAATGGAGAACGAATTTAATAGAATGAATACATTTAAAATTACTGTTTACGAGGTGATACCGTTGGTTAATGATAGTGAAGAATCTGTAAATCTCTGGTATGAACAAATCAACATCACAAAAGAAGGTAAAATTGATACCGTTTATCTGTACAATAAAGTTAAATTCAAAAAAGGCAAAATAGTAGAATTAATAGAGTACATACAGCACCCGGTTCCGGTGATTAATTAGCCAATTATTAGGATTTATGTGCCGGTATATCTGGTACGTAACTTAATCCCGGGGTTAACCAATGCAATAATATAACCCTTGAGTAACGGTAATTTATTGGTGAAAGTAAAAAAACCCCTACTAAAATCAGTGCTACGTAATACCACAAATTTTCGTAGATAAGCGGCAAACCTAATACGTATGAGGCTACACCAATGGTTATAATTTCGGCAACATTCATTGCATAACTTACAAACATGGCTACATAAAAAAAGCCAGGCTCTCGCTCAAATTTTAAATTACAGTATGGGCAATTGATATTTGTTTTTTGAAGTTTAAACGCATAAGCATTGCCTGTAAAAATATCACCCTTTCTACATCGGGGGCATTTGCACTGCAATACCGCCTGAAATTTTGTTAGCTCAGCCATAGTTTATCTAATTACTTACAAAAATAGGCTCAAATACGATAAAAAAATATGACCTAAATCATATATCATACATTTTTTTTTAAGCCTTGTAGATTTTTCCTTTTTTTATGATGATGAAATTCCTGGCAGCCAAACTTTTAACCTCTCTAATAACTGTTTCTACCCTTAAGCCTGTTAGATCTGCTAAATCCTGCCTGGTAACACCCAAACTCTGGCTTTTATCAGCATTGCTAAATAAATAGTTTATCATTGTTAATAACCGATGTTCAGCTTTTTCGTTTGCAAGTTCCTCTAACATCATGGATTTATAAAACAATCTATTACTCAAAACTTTAATTAAACTCATGCTGTAATCTGCATCGGTTTTTATCAAGTTAAAAAAATTTTCCTTACTTACAATTATAATTTCAGAAGCTTTACTCACTATTGTAAAGGCTAAATATGGTTTATCAACTAACAACGCTGGTTCTCCAAAATACTGTCCGGATTGAAAAATACCTTGAATAAATTCCTTGCCATCTTCATTAACCGTTACCATCCGTACCTCGCCGGTTTTCACAAAGAAAACGTTTTTAGGCTGTGTTCCCGGTTCGTAAATTATAGCATCTTTAGCATATTTTCGAACCGGGCAACCCATATCTATTAGCTTCTGTCTATCCATTAACAGACTATCCTTTAAGCGTTTCTTTCATCAAGCTGGTATAAAACTCTTTTAAGCTTATACCCATAGCCGCAACTTGCTGAGGAATAAAACTAGTTGCCGTTTGACCTGGAATGGTGTTGATTTCAATAAAGTAAAAATTACCGGTTTCGTGTTCTAAAAAATAATCTATCCTAACCACTCCCCTACAGTTTAACTTTTTGTACACATCAGTTACAATACGATTTACCCGAATTACTTCTTCTTCACTCATATTGCCTGGTGTAATTTCTTCAGTAGCGCCTGGAGTATATTTGGCTTCAAAATCAAAAAATTCATTTGCCGGAATAACCTCTGTGGTTGGCAAAACTACAATCTCGCCTTCGGCACCAAAAACACCAATAGAAAACTCTCTGCCACTTACAAATTCTTCTATTAAAACTTGTGTATCTTCTTTAAAAGCTTTTTCTACAGCAGCATCCAAATCGTCAGCATGTTTTACTTTGCTCATCCCGATACTACTACCGCCACTATTTGGCTTTACAAAATATGGCAGCTTCAAATCCTGCTTAATGTGATTCAGGTTATAATTTCCATTTCTAAATATTTGAACTGATTTTGCAATGTATAAAGCATCAATTCCATTAACAATAGCTTTGGTATAACCTTTATTCATGGTTATTGAAGAAGTTAAAGCATCACAAGTTGTATATGGAATGCCAAGCATATCGAAATAGCCTTGCAACTTTCCATCTTCACCAGGAGAACCATGAATGGCGATAAAAACACCATCAAATTTTATTTTTCTACCCTCTATAGTTAAGGAGAAATCATTTTTATCAATATCTATCTTTACTGAATCGGCGGGCTCATAAAACCAGCCTTTATCGTTAAGCATTATTTTATAAACATCATATAATTCAGCATCAATATTCTGAGCAATTGTAGCTGCACTTTTAACTGAAACAACCCATTCGCCTGTGGTTCCGCCTGTTAGTAAGGCTATAGTTTTTTTCATTGTAGATTCTTTTATAATTAGAAATTGATGTAAATATATCCTCAAAAATATAAATATCTTTGTGCAAAATTAACTTTGATTAATAGAATTAATAGAGTTGGTAAGCTTATTGCTTAAAGGCATGCAATACAACAAACCAATAATTAAAATTTGCCTACATTTGAGTTTAATCGCTTTAACAAAGAATTCATAATTGATGTCTAAATTTATAGAATATTTAAAAACACAATCCTTCAGAAAAACCCTTATTGCAGCTGTTTTAACAGTATTTGTATTGCTTCTGGTTGCATTTTTTAGTTTAAGGTTTTACACTAAACATGGTCAAGGGCTTAATGTACCATTAGTAAAAGGCTTATCTTTTGCTGATGCTGTAGTTAAGCTTGAAGAGGCTGGTTTAAAGTACGAGGTAGATTCGGTTTACATTATGGATAAACCTGCAGGCATTGTGATTGACCAGGATCCTGATGCAAATACCTTTGTTAAAGATAACCGCACTATTTACCTAACCATTAATACAGCCAATACGCCAAATACTAAATTCCCCGATATTGCTTTTAAAACACTTAGAGAAGCACAGGCAATTATTGAGAGTTCTCGTTTAAAACTTGGCGATACAACTTATAAACCAGATGTTAGTCGTGATGTAGTCTTAGAAGCAACTTTTGGCGGACAAGCCATTCAGGCAGGGCAAACCATCCCGGTAGGTTCAAGGATTGATTTAGTGCTCGGTGATGGTAGAGGAAACGAGGAAGTTGATATACCTCAATTAACCGGTTTAACGATAGATGAAGCTAAATTTTCGCTTAAAGGTTCTGCTTTAGTTCTGGGGAATATCATCTACGAAGGTACGATTACTGATAGTGCAAATGCAGTAATCACCAAACAAGATCCATCGCCTTTAGATTCGTTAACCAAAGTAGCGATTGGCACAAGAATAAACATCACATTATCTAATAAACAATTATAATCTTTTACGCATTACACAAATGAGCGAGATTGAAAAAAAGAGCCCAACAACAGGTAAAAAAATTGCTTTGACCGTACTGGTTTTGGCCATATTAATTGGCGGATACTTTGCGTTGAATATTTATAAGTTATACTTTGCACCAAACGTTACCGAAAATCAAAAATATCTTTACATCACAACAAACTCGAGTTATGATGATTTAATTAACAATTTAAAAACTAAAGATATTCTAAAAAGCACTTCATCATTTGCAAGTGCTGCAGGTAAAATGAATCTTGCTACAAGTGTTAAGCCAGGTCGTTATCGCTTAAAAAAAGGAATGACAAACCGTACTTTAATTAACATGATAAAAGCCGGCAACCAGGAACCTGTAAAACTTAAATTTCAAAACATCCGTAAAAAAGAAAATTTTGCAGCTTATTTAGCAAGTAATTTAGAAGCCGATTCTTTAAGTTTTATCAGCTTGATGGACTCTACTAATTTTATAAGTAAATATGGTTTTGATCAAGATAATGTATATACGATGTTTATTCCAAACACCTACGAAATGTATTGGAATGTATCGCCGGTAGAATTTTTTGAGCGAATGCACAAGGAATATGAAAAATTCTGGACTGCAGATCGTAAGCAAAAAGCGGCTAGCTTAAACTTAACAACTGCTCAGGTTTACACTTTGGCATCAATAGTTGATGCGGAAGCGCTCTACGATAAGGAAATGCCGATTATTGCGGGTTTATATTTAAATCGCTTAAACAAAGGCATACTATTACAAGCAGACCCAACGGTAATTTTTGCCAATGATGATTTTACTGTAAAGCGAGTAACCAATAAATTGTTGCAGGTTCAATCGTTATACAATACTTATAAATATGCTGGCTTACCTCCAGGACCGATTATGATGCCAAGCATAAATGCAATTGATGCAGTTTTAAACTACAATAAGAACAATTACATTTATATGTGTGCCAAAGAAGATTTTTCCGGCTACCACAATTTTGCAGAAACCAAAGCAGAGCACGAAATCAATGCAAAGAAATATCGTGATGCATTAAATAAAAGAAACATCTTTAAATAATGTTTGTACACGAAACTAAGGTTAAAGTTCGCTATGCGGAAACTGACCAAATGGGTGTAGTTCATCACGGAAATTACGCTTTGTATTATGAAATTGCCAGAACTGAATGCTTTGAAGCTTGCTCGGGAATAACATACGAATCAATGGAAGCAGATGGTGTGATGTTGCCACTTTTAGAATTGCAATCAAAATTCTTGAAACCGGCCCTTTACAATCAGGTTTTAACAGTTAAATCAATTGTAAAAGAACTGCCTACCGTAAGGCTTAATGTAGAGTACGAGATTTATAACGAAAAGGAAGAATTAATTAATATCGGTAAAACGGTATTGGTTTTTGTAGATAAAACAACACGCAGGCCATGTCATCCTCCAAAGAAATTTATGGATGGAGTTAAACCTCATTTTGTATAATTAATTAATGGAATGGTTACATAGGCAATTATTAAATTTCAGGTTTTACTCTAACTTTATTGAGTGGACTAAATCCTGCGTATTGCCTGGTTTCAGCCCATTGCCCCTTTTTACTGTAGCAACCTTCTTTTTCAGAGAAATTAAGAAAGAATCGTTGGTTAATAAATCATCATCATTGGCTTATAGCTTTATGCTGGCCATTTTCCCAAGTATTATATTTCTATTTACTTTAATTCCTTTTATACCAATTTCAGGTTTTCAAGAAAAGCTTTTAAGTTTAATAGAATTGATTCTCCCTCACAATGCGTTTGAAGCATTCGAAACAACGTTAAAAGATATCATCAACAACCAAAACAGAGGTTTATTATCCTTCGGATTTCTGTCGGCAATCTTTTTTGCTACAAACGGCGTTCAAAATCTAATGAAAGCTTTTAACAAAGCTTCGCTGGTAATAGAAACCAGAGGCTGGTTAAAGCAACGCCTTATTGCATTAATCCTTACGATGATAATTTTTTTCTCTATCATTATTTGCATCAGCGCAATGGCCATTGGCGAGTTGCTTTTGAATTACATTAAAACAGAACTTCACATTAAAGATAGCTTAGCTGTTTATGCCATTCAGCTTACGCGATGGACATTATTAGCAGCGCTCTATTTTATCACAATCTCTATACTTTACCGATACGGACCATCACACGCAAAGAAATGGAAACTATTTAGTGCCGGCTCCTGGTTGGCTACTATTTTAGCTTTTTTAACCATCTGGGGATTTTCCTTTTACATCAACAATTTCGGTTCATACAATAAAGTTTATGGTTCTATCGGAACGTTAATCGTTATAATGATTTGGCTTTATCTAAACTCCCTGATTTTATTAATAGGCTTTGAGCTTAATGCAAGTATCGATGTGAGTAAAAAAAGTGTGAAAATTATTCGCCCCACCTTTAATCTATTCAAAGAAAGCGACCCTATTGAAGGAAATATTTCTAAAAAATAATTTTTTTCTTCCTCTGTGTTAAGCAATTATCAATTTTATAAAAAAAAAAGCACATCATAGTTTGCAGATTTGAGCAGAGTTTGTACTTTTGCCTCCGGAAAGCTGGCAGAGTGGTCGAATGCGGCAGTCTTGAAAACTGTTGACTGTCATAGGTCCGGGGGTTCGAATCCCTCGCTTTCCGCTCAAAAAGCTAAAAAATCCTGAATCGAAAGATATCAGGATTTTTTGTTTTAGCAGGATTTTGATTTTAAAAAAGCGAACCGAAGGTAAAAGCTACATTAGAATTATTCTAAATAATTACAATTTACAAATCGCAATTTAAATTTTTCCAACTATCTTGCGGGCTGTTGGTTTATCTATAAAATTACTCTTCGTATGACTAAAAATATCTTCATTGCTTCTGCAGAACCATATACCGGCAAATCGGTAATCGCCTTCGGAATGATTAATATGTTGCTCGCCAAAACGCAAAAAGTTGGCTATTTTAAGCCAATTATTGCTCAGGATGATGTAAATGAAAAAGATAAACATGTGGAGGCAATGCTTGATTATTTTTCTCTGCCGGTTAAATATGAAGATGCCTTTGCTTTCACCAGGCAAGATATGCTACATGAACATCAAAATAGTGGAGATGTCATCAATACAATCATCAGCAAATACAAAAAATTAGAAGATAATTACGATTTTACTGTAATTGAGGGAAGCGATTTTTTGGGTGAAGGAATGGCTTTTGAATTTGAATCAAACGCATTAATGGCTAAAAACCTTGGTGCACCGGTATTAATTGTCGTTTCAGGTAAAAATAAAACCGCTAGTCAGCTTTTTAAATCGGCTATAAATATTTACCGTAATTTCTTGCTAAGAGATGTACAGGTTTTGGGTGTTGTTGCAAACATGGTTAACCCCGAAGAAGCTGAACGGATTAAACAAGCACTCACTAATCAATTACCGCCCGAGTTATTAATTGCTGTAATTCCTATTGAAAGCGGCTTACAAAGTCCAACAATGAGAGAAATTACAGAAGCATTAGATGCTGAGGTTCTATTTGGAGCAGATTTGATGGATAACCAGGTAGATAATTTTGTAACTGGCGCTATGATGTTGCCCAATTTTTTAAGGCATATAAAGGATAATCTCTTAATTGTTACACCAGGCGACCGTGGCGATATTATTATCGGTTCATTGCAGGCTAATTTATCTGCCAACTACCCAAAGGTTGCAGGTATTGTATTAACTGCGGGCAGTTTGCCTGATGAGCCAATGATTAAGTTGATTGAAGGATTACAGACTATAATTCCGATTATTTCGGTTCAAAAAGGCACTTTTGAAACTACGACCGCAATCGGTTCTATTCATTCAAAAATCACGATTGATAATAAAAAGAAAATTTCACTCGCTATTGAACTATTTGAAAAATATGTTGATTTGAAAGCATTAGATGATAAAATCATCACTTTTAGTTACGAAGGCATAACACCACACATGTTTCAATACAATTTGGTGAAATGGGCAAAAGGCGAGAAAAAACACATTGTTTTGCCCGAAGGGAACGATGACAGGATACTAAAAGCTGTAGAAAAATTAATTACTCAGGATGTAGTTAACATTACATTGCTTGGCGACCCTTTGGAAATTGGAACTTCTATTAAAAGGTTGGGTTTAAATCTTGATATCAATTCAATAAACATTCACAATCCGGCACAATCTCCGCAATACGATGATTATGTAGAAACCCTTTATGAACTACGCAAAAATAAGAACGTAAATATGGAAATGGCCCGGGATATGATGACCGATGTTTCTTATTTCGGTACCATGATGGTTTATAAAGGCGATGCAGATGGTATGGTTTCAGGAGCGGTTCATACTACGCAACACACCATCAGGCCTGCCTTACAATTTGTGAAAACCAAACCAGGCGTATCTGTTGTTTCTTCCATATTTTTTATGTGCTTACCAGAGCGTGTTGCCATTTTTGGCGATTGCGCAGTAAATCCAAATCCGACTGCACAACAATTAGCCGAAATTGCAATTTCATCAGCAGAAAGCAGTTCAAAATTTGGTATAGAGCCAAGAATTGCCATGCTCTCCTACTCGTCTGGAAGTTCTGGCGAAGGGGAAGATGTGGAGCGTGTACGCGAAGCAACTGCAATTGTGAAAGCCAAACACCCGGAATTAAAAATTGAAGGCCCGATACAATATGATGCTGCCGTAGATCCTTTGGTTGGTCAGCAAAAATTACCAGGTTCTGAAGTTGCCGGACGAGCCAGCGTTTTAATTTTTCCCGATTTAAATACAGGAAATAACACTTACAAAGCTGTGCAAAGAGAAACCGGTGCATTGGCAATTGGCCCAATGTTACAAGGGTTAAATAAACCAATTAACGATTTAAGCAGAGGTTGCACTGTTGATGATATTTTTAATACTGTAGTTATCACCGCAATTCAATGTCAGGATATAAAATAACCTATGAATATTTTAGTAATTAACTCAGGAAGTAGCTCAATCAAATATCAATTATTTAAAATGCCATCGCCGAAACCCGTTTGCAGTGGGTTGGTAGAGCGCATCGGTATTGAGGGTTCTTTTATAAAACATGTTGTTTTTCCTAATGGAGAAAAATTAACGATAGAAAAGGAAGGATTTATTTCCAATCATGGGGAGGGGTTAAAACAAGTTTTAAGTTTATTATCTGAAGGGCAAAATGCAGTAATTGCCACTCCAGAAGATATTACAGCGGTTGGACACCGGGTAGTGCATGGCGGAGAACATTTTGCCGGTGCAACATTAATTGATAACGATGTAAAACACCAGATTAAGAAATTATTTTCTTTAGCCCCATTACACAATCCTGTTAATTATAAATGTATTGAAGTAGCAGAGCAAACCTTTAGTGCTGCAAAACAAATTGCGGTTTTTGATACAGCCTTTCATCAAACTATCCCACAAGATGCTTATCGCTATGCGATACCGGAAACTTACTACAAAGAACAAGGGATAAGGGTTTATGGATTTCATGGTACAAGCCATAAATACGTTAGCGAACAGGCTATTAAATACCTTAACAAAGGTGAATCGAAAATAATTAGTGTGCATTTAGGCAATGGGTGCAGCATCACTGCCATAAAAAATGGAAAATCAATAGATACAAGTATGGGTTTTGGTCCTTTAAGCGGATTAATGATGGGAACTCGTTCGGGAGATATCGATCCATCAGTAATGTTTCATTTAATGGAACATTCTGGTTACACGCTAGAGCAATTAAGTACATTGCTTAATAAACAATCAGGTTTGTTAGGCGTTGGCGGATCGAGTGATATGCGTGATATCAATAAATTAGCTGATGAGGGAAATGAATCTGCTAAGCTTGCGCTTGAAATTTATGCCTACAGGATTAAAAAATTTATTGGCGCTTATACTGCTGTTTTAAACGGTGTTGATGCATTAGTTTTTACCGCCGGAGTTGGAGAGAATGATGCTAAAATGAGGTATTCGGTATGCAAAAACTTAAGTTATTTAGGTATTAATCTAGATGATTCGAAGAACAGAGCATATAGTGGTCAATTATTAAATATAAGCGAAGCAAATTCAAATGTTAATATCCTGGTGATTCCAACCAATGAAGAGTATGAAATTGCTAATCAATGTTTTAATTTGCTAAACTAACCCCCACAACTGTTTTTAAATGGAATTAATTTTTTATTTGATAAATAGTTAAAAAGGCAGAATTTATTATTTTTGGGCTTACCAACATTAGATTTATGAAACAATCAATATTAGCCCTCTTGCTTTTAATTACTTTTACTGCATGTAAAAAATCAATACCGCAACCAGATGTTATAAAACTTAACGTTTTTACTACAACAACATTAAATGCAACAACCAATCAACCTGAAATATTGTATTGGTATGTTCGATTTGTAGATAGTGGGGGTTTATATTTTACAACATCTACTCAGCGATTGGCTGATTTTAAAGGTATAAAATTCACATTTAGTGCAGAAACGCCTTCTGGATTAAAAACCGCCAATAGACTTGAAGATATTGTAGTGTTCATTAACAATTTAGAAGGCGATATTATAAAAGATTTTAAATAAAAAAAAGCGGGTTTTGCTACATGCAAAACCCGCTTTCATTTATGATTTTCATCTAAGCTTTCGCTTCTTTTCCTTCTCTGGCCTTATTAATTTGAGTATTTATGCGCTCAAGTACATCATAAATATCAAATGGTTTACTAATATAATCATCAGCAAATGCATCAATTGCTTTTTGCTCGCTGTTATTTTGTGCAGACATTACTATAATTGGGATGTGCTTAGTAAAAATATCTGTTTTTAAATCTTCGCAAATTTCTGCTCCATTCCCATCAGGTAACATTACATCAAGCAAAAATAAATCTGGCATTGCATCCTGAATGTTCTTTTTTAACTCTGAAAATGATGATGAAAGTTGAAGTTCGAAACCCTCCTCTTTTAAAAAAATCTCGATTACATTTCTGATTTCCTGATCATCTTCTAAAATGTGTATGCGTTTTTTTGACATAGTTCAAATTATTGTTTGGTTTAAATATCGAAAATATACTATACGATAGTAACAGTAACACCTAAACCTTCTAAATGTTTTACAATTTGTTCAGAAATTCCTTTATCTGTTATGATGTGATCGATTTCCTCTAATCCACAAATTTTACCGAAGCCTCTCTTGCCAAATTTTGTAGAATCTGCAAGTACAATTGTTTTTTGCGAAACGTTAATCATTTTTCTGTTTAAATGCGCTTCCATGGCATTTGTAGTGGTTAAACCAAAGTCTAAATCTATACCATCAACACCTAAAAAAAGTTTATTGAAGTAAAAATCACCTAACACTTGTTCGGCATAACTACCCATTACAGATGATGAACTTTTTCTCAGCAAGCCACCCAATTGTATAACTTCAATACTGCTTTCTCTCATTAATTCTAAAGCCACATTTAATGCTGACGTTACCACCGTTAAATTGGTACCGGCCGGAATATTTTTAGCAAAATACAATACAGTGGTGCCTGATGCAATAACGATTGATTCATTCTCGCTAAGTAATTGAGCGGCAGCTAATCCTATTTTATTTTTTTCAGAAGATTGCAGCTTTTCCTTTTCATTTACTGGCCTGTCTACCGTATATGGGTTATTCATGGTTGCACCACCATGAGTTCTGAACAAAAGATTTTTATCTTCAAGAAGTTTTAAATCCTTTCTTATCGTAACAGAAGATACTTTCAGTTCCTTACATAAATCTACAACATTGATGTATTGATCTCTTTGTAAGCGACTTAAAATTAACTGGTGCCTCTCGGCTAAATTCATCATAACAGTTTGGTATGTTTTTCAAACGCCACAAATTAAGAATTTGAAAAGTCAATCGGATAAATAAAATAATAATTTTTTAACCTGAAGATTATATTATTTCGATTATGATTACGTATAATTGCGTATTGTTTCGTTTTATTACCTTTCGTTTTAAATGAATAGATTACATAATCCTATTATTGAAGAAAATGCCAATTGGGACATCATCATTATTGGTGGTGGTGCCACCGGTTTAGGAACAGCCTTAGATGCAACAACAAGAGGTTTAAAAACACTTTTGGTAGAGCAATCTGATTTTGCCAAAGGAACATCGAGCAGAAGCACCAAACTGGTTCATGGTGGCGTTCGTTATTTGGCACAAGGTGATATCGGTTTGGTAAAACATGCTCTGGAAGAAAGAGGATTATTACAAAAAAATGCGGCACACCTGGTTGATAAAGAAGCTTTTATTATACCATGCTACAGTTGGTTTTCGATTATCAAATATTTAAGTGGTTTAACCATTTACGATTGGTTATCAGGAAAGTACAGCTTCGGAAAATCTGAATATTTATCAAAGCGTGAAACTTTAAGTTTGATGCCTGAAATTAAAGCGAAGGGCTTAAAAGGTGGAATAAAGTATTTTGATGGCAAGTTTGATGATGCAAGATTAGCCATAAATATTGCTCAAACAGCTATTGAAAACGGGGCTACTTTATTAAATTATACCAAGGTAATTTCCTTGCAAAAAAATGGGGAAAGCATTACCGGTATTGAAACAGAAGATACGCTTACCGGTAAAAGGAATAACTTTAAAGGAAAAGTTATTATAAATGCTACAGGTGTTTTTGTTGATGATATTCTGAAGATGAACAACCCTAACTCCAAAAACATGGTGAGGCCAAGTCAGGGTATTCATATTGTGCTTGATAAAAGCTTTTTAAATACAGACTCTGCATTGATGATTCCAAAGACATCAGACGGACGAGTGCTTTTTGCAGTGCCTTGGCATAAGCATTTATTGGTTGGAACTACTGATACTCCAATAAATGAGCACAGTTTAGAACCAAAAGCATTACGAGCGGAAGTAGATTTTATATTAGCAACTGCAGCTTCATACTTCAATCGTAAACCTTTGGAAAGTGATATCTTGAGTGTTTTCTCCGGATTACGCCCATTAGCAGCACCTTCTAATAACGATGGAAACAGCACAAAGGAAATTAGTCGCGATCATAAGTTATTAATCTCTGCGAAAGGATTGATAACCATCACAGGCGGCAAATGGACTACCTATCGCCGCATGGCAGAAGAAACGGTGAACTTAGCCATTACGCATGCAAATCTGAAAGCAAGTGATTGCAAAACCAGAACCTTAAAAATTCATGGTTGCAACAATTTTAGTGATAGTAATTTCCTCGATATTTATGGAACAGATAAGTCTGCCATTGAAGAATTGATGGCTAAAAATCCGGAATTAAGCGAAAAACTACATCCAGATTTTCCTTACAATAAAGCAGAAGTGGTTTGGGCCATAGAAAATGAAATGGCCGAAACTGTTGAAGATGTATTAAGTCGCCGTTTACGGGTTTTATTCATTGATGCCAAAGCAGCAATGGAAATGGCACCGAAAGTAGCATCAATTTTAGCAAAAGCGTTACAGGCAAATGCAGATTGGGAACATAACCAGATTGAAATTTTTAATAATTTGGCGCAAGGCTATATTTACAACAACGATAAAAAAGCACAATCGGTTTTAACCGAACAGTAACCTAACCTAATATTACATTATGAGCAAGTTTATCTTGTCTATCGACCAGGGAACTACCAGTTCGAGGGCAATTATTTTTAACCACGATGGCGAAATTGTTGCCATAGCACAAAAAGAATTCACACAAATTTATCCAAAGGCTGGTTGGGTAGAACATGATCCATTAGAGATTTGGTCAACCCAGCTTTCGGTTGTTGCAGAGGTAGTTGTAAAAGCTGGCTTAACGGTAAATGACATTAATTCAATTGGCATTACCAACCAACGTGAAACCACTGTTGTATGGGATAAAGAAACTGGAATTCCGGTATATAACGCTATTGTTTGGCAAGACAGAAGAACATCCGCATACTGCGATGAAATTAAAGCCCAGGGTTTATCAGAGAAAATTCAAGGAAAAACCGGGTTAATTATTGATGCATATTTCTCCGCAACAAAAGCTAAATGGATTTTAGAGAATGTTGATGGTGCAATGGAAAAAGCAAAGGCCGGCAAACTTGCTTTTGGAACGATTGATACTTGGTTAATCTGGAAACTTACAGCAGGAGATAAACATGTAACTGATGTTACCAATGCTTCCCGTACCATGTTATACAATATTCATACACTTTCGTGGGATGAAGAATTACTTCAGCTTTTCGGTATCCCAAAAGAAATGCTTCCGGAGGTAAAATCATCAAGTGAAGTTTATGGAGAAACCGCCGGAAAAATACTCGCAGCAAAAATACCTATTGCAGGAATTGCAGGCGATCAGCAATCAGCGCTTTTCGGACAAATGTGTACCGAGGTTGGAATGGTAAAAAATACCTACGGTACAGGTTGTTTTATGCTGATGAATATTGGAACGGAGCCTAAAATATCTGCAAATAATTTGTTATCCACAATTGCCTGGAAAATAAAAGATGAGGTACATTATGCTTTAGAAGGTAGTATTTTTATTGGTGGTGCAGTTGTACAATGGCTTCGGGATGAAATGGGTTTAATTTCAAAATCTGCCGATGTAGAAACATTGGCTAAAAAGGTTCCCGATACGCAAGGTGTGTATATTGTACCTGCTTTTGCAGGATTAGGTGCGCCACACTGGGATCAACATGCCCGTGGAACCATTACAGGCTTAACCCGTGGTACAAATAAATCACACATTGCCAGAGCAGCACTCGAAAGTATTGCCTACCAAACCATGGATGTTTTAAAAGCTATGGAAGCTGATGCGGGTGTAAATATTGCCGAGTTAAGGGTTGATGGTGGTGCAACTGCCAACGACTTACTTATGCAGTTTCAGGCTGATTTGCTAAACAGCACAGTAGTAAGGCCTCAGGTAACTGAAGTAACCGCAATTGGCGCCGCTTATTTAGCCGGTTTGGCTACGGGTTTTTGGGATAGCATAGAACAAATTCGTTCTCAATGGAAAATTAATAAAACTTTTACTGCTACCGAAGGCATTGATAATACCGAAAATATTAAAGGATGGAACAGAGCGGTAAAAGCAGCAAGAGTTTGTGCAGAACATTAAAATATTTACGATATTTAATATTTAACCAAATATAAAAATGACAGAATTTGTAGCAGAATTTATAGGCACAGCGCTAATAATTCTACTTGGAAATGGTGTGGTTGCCAATGTAGTATTAAAAGAAACCAAAGGCAATAATAGCGGATGGATGGTAATTACAACTGCCTGGGCGCTTGCAGTATTTGTAGGTGTTGTAATTGCAGCACCATACAGCGGCGCACACTTAAATCCGGCGGTAACTATCGCTTTGGCAATAACCCAAAAATTTGCATGGATAAAAGTTCCATATTATATTTTAGCCCAACTTTGTGGCGCCATGCTTGGTTCAATTTTGGTCTGGTTAATTTATAAAGACCACTTTGATGCAACAGAAGATAAAGGATTAAAAGCTGCACCATTTGCTACAGCACCGGCAATTCGTAATTATAAATCCAATTTATTCTCAGAAATTATCGGAACATTCGTATTGATTTTCGTTATCTTTTATTTTACAAATGCAGAAATGGGAACCGATAAAACACCCATCGGATTAGGTTCTATTGGTGCAATTCCGGTTGCATTTTTGGTTTGGGTAATTGGACTTGCCTTAGGTGGTACTACAGGTTATGCCATAAACCCCGTGCGAGATTTAGGCCCGAGGATTATTCACACCATTATACCAATGAAGGGTAAAGGGTCTAGCGACTGGGCGTATGCATGGGTGCCTATTGTTGGCCCAATATGCGGTGCAGCACTCGCGGCATTGCTTTATTTAGCATTGAATTTTAAATATTAACACCATTTAAAAATAACTGTAACAAAGAATTAACATTGTTTTTAATGATGTAAATAATGATTTAAGATCAAATATTTGATACCTTTGTTTGATTCATTCATGTTTGAGCGCATGTTTGGGTTTAGATATGGATAGGCCTTAGGCCTATCCTTTTTTGTTTCTCTAAACCAAAGCAAAGCTGATTAAATTACCCAAAGGTATCTTTCGCTTTAGCAATTGCCTTTTTTAAATCAATACCCTTACCTAAAACACCTTTAAATAAATCACCTTCCGATTTTAATCTATCTAATGTATTGAAAATATGAAAGTCAGTCATTTTTAATCCTGGTTTAACTTCGCTCCAATCTAATGGCATTGAAACTGTTGCACCGGGTTTTGGCCGCAATGAGTATGGTCCGGCAATGGTTGCACCTGGTCTGTTTTGAAGAAAATCAAGATACATTTTGCCTTTTCTTGCAGAGATTGTCCGCTCTAGTGTGGTAAAATCTGGTATTTGTTTATTAACCAGGCTCACAATAATTTTTGCAAACATCTGGCTTTGCTCGTATGTATATTTTGCATTTAGCGGAATATAAATATGGATACCTGTTGAACCAGATGTTTTTGGGAAACTTGGAACATCCAGGGCATCTAAAATCGTTTTGGTTTGATTTGCCGCTTCTATAACCTGATTAAAAGTATGTTTGTCGGGGTCCAAATCAATTACACAATAATCCGGATTATCAGGTTTTTGAATTCTGCTAAACCAAGGATTGATTTCTATACAACCTAAAGATGCCATCCAAAGTAATGTATCAACTCCGTTGCCTACCAAATATTCTTTTTTCTCTCCTTCCCCATTTTCATAAGGAAAAGTTTCTGCCCATTCTGGCGCTTTACCTTTAACATCTTTTTGATAAAAACTTTGACCATCTATCCCGCCAGGGAAACGATTTAAAGATTGAGGCCGGTCTTTTAAATAAGGCAAAATATAATCAGCAACCTGATAGTAATAATTAAACATATCTCTTTTGCTTATTTTATCCTTCGGCCAGTAAAGCTTGCTTAAGTTGGTAAATTTTAATTCATGACCTTTAATTTTTCTTACCTGCGTTTCATCCTTCGGATTTAATAAAGTTTTAGAGGTTTGAGCCTTTGGTGGCTTAAGTGCTTTTGCATGGTTTTCTGTATCATCAATTAACTCATCTGTTGGAATTTCTTCCTCCCTTATTACTTCCTTTGCGTTCTTATCTGCTCGCATACCTTGAAATGATGGGTGACGAAAAACGCCGTCATCAGTAATTTCAGTAAAAGCAACTTCACAAACTAATTCAGGTTTTAACCAAATTGCCTTCGCCTTCGGCGGATTTGGCCTAAACCTCGAAGGTTTATTTACATCCGGTAATTCATCAAAAGGCATTTTCTTTGTTACCAATGGATCGAAAGCAGAAATCATTTCTTTTTGTAACTTATCAGAAAAACCCGTACCAACCTTTCCTACGTATTTTAAATTTTTTCCTTCGTAAACACCAAGTAGAAGCGAACTGAATTCTTTTGATGTATCATCGTTTCTTGTATAGCCGGCAATAATAACTTCCTGCCTTTTGCTAACTTTAATTTTTAACCATTCTTTAGAGCGTTTATTTAACACATAGGTACTATTTGATTTCTTAGCAATAATCCCTTCTAAACCCATTCGTTTGGCTGCATCAAAAAAATCGATACCGTTAGCTTTAAAAACTTTGCTCAACCTGATTCTGTCATCATCTGTTGGCAATATTTCTGCTAGAATAGCTTGGCGTTCGGCCAAGGTCAAATCCATCAGGTTTTTATTGTTGTACCAAAGCAAATCAAATACGTAAAATATCAGTTCTCCATCAGCCTCGCTTCTCCAATTTTGTAAAGCGCCAAAGTTTGATATGCCTTTGTTGTTTAAAACCAGAATCTCACCATCAAAAACTGCATCAATCTTCTGCTTACCCAATAAATCGTATATCGGGTAAAACTTATCATTAAATGATTTATTATTTCTGGATAGAATATCAACCTTGCCCTTGTTTATAAACGCTAAAGCCCTGTAACCATCCCATTTAACTTCATACTGCCATTCATCATCGTCAAAAGGTTCATCAACTAATGTAGCAAGCATCGGCTTGATGTTTTTTGGCATCGCTGTCTTTTTAGCTTTTGCAAGTAATTTCTTTACATCAAAATTCTTATCATTTTCTTCCGTATCTATCTTCTGTTCTAATTTATCCTGTTGTGTTTTTTTTGCAGGTTTTATTTGCGCTTCATGGCCATCCTTCCAAACGGTTTCAGGTGTTTTTTCCATCATTTTGATGTTCTTACCAGAAAGCACAGATTTATCTTCTTTCGTAATATCTTTAGCTGATGCAAAATCATCTTTGTGTTTAATAAGTAACCAGCCATTTTCGCCCATTCCGTTTGTTTTAACCAATGCAAATTCGCCTTTTAGCTTTTTACCATGTAAAATAACCTTTAACGAACCTTGTTTAAGCTGTTCCAACAAGTGCTTTTCCTGGGCTGCTTTACCTTTTATCTGTTCAATGGGCTCATAAGTTCCTTCATCCCAAACGATAACCGTACCACCGCCATATTCACCCTTTGGTATAATGCCTTCAAAATTTCGATAATCGAATGGATGATCTTCAACCATCATTGCTAATCGCTTATTTTTTGGGTCGGTAGATGGACCTTTTGGCACTGCCCAGCTTTTTAAAACACCATCCATCTCCAGCCTAAAATCGTAATGTAAACGAGATGCGTCATGTTTTTGAACCACAAAAATCAACTTTGTTTTACTAGAACTTTTACCAGATTTAGGTTCTGCTGTTTTAGAAAAATCCCGTTTCGATTTATATTTTGTTAAACTCATATCAGCTAAATATTAAACTACATAATATTAAACCATAGCTAAACGCAAAGGTTTCAAAATAAAATTTATCAGCATATATCTGATAATCAGAATATTATTAAAACCATTTAACAATTACAGAGGTTGTTTTAATAAATACATCCATTATGAGAATAAAAGGTACAGTGGTTATTACGCTAAAATCTGGAGAAAAGGCCCTGATTTTATTAACCGAAAGCAAAGCAGAACAATTTAAACTTTACCAACATTTAGCTACGGATGCTTATCAATTCAAAAATGAGTTATCTGAAGAGGAACCGGAGATTAAATATATTTCTTCAGGATTTAAAACTGACGAAAACGAAATTATTTGGGACGATAATTACATTGCTGTTCCCAATTGGTACGATAAAAATTAGCTGTTATTTTAAACGACCTGAACGTTGATAAGTGCATGATTGTGAATAAATAACGTAAACCAAAAGTTCTATTATTTCGTTTTTAAAGCATAGAATTAAGCTTATGAAAAAGTGTATCTATGTTGTAGAGGATAATCCTAACATTCGAGAAATTATAGAATTTCTACTAACCGAAGAACTTTATGAAGTTAAAACTTGTAAGGATACCAAAGCATTTTGGCAGCAAATGCAAATGCAAGCTCCAGACATGATAATTTTAGATATCATGCTTCCTGATGGAAATGGAATTGACATTTGCACGGCGCTAAAAACAAATGCCAGAACACACAATATTCCGGTAATGATGATGTCTGCAAATAACCATTTAGCACAAGTAAAATCTAAATGCACCGCCGAAGATTTTATAAACAAACCGTTTGATTTAAATGATTTTGCTGAACGCGTAGGAAAATACGCACCTAATTAAAAAGGGAAATTAAATTAATAATTTCCCTTTTTGTTGGTATTCGAATTAAAATCTACTTTACCAAAGCAGTATTGTAAAGCTTTTTATGGAGCTTGAACAACTCGGCAGATGGCATTTTAATTACCTTTCTATCATAAGTCATGTAGCCATTTATTTCACCTTCCACATCTGTAGTTTGCGTGTAAACGGCTGCCGATAAACCTAAAGGAATCAGCTCGACCATCTTTTCCATAAAGGTTTTATATTTACTTAACATTTCATCAGCAGTTTTAAAGCTCTGATAACCCCAGTTATTTTTATTTTGCCAGGTGTGGCCGTTTACCGGCAAACCCAAACCACCAAATTCGCCTAAAACCAATATTGTATTTTTACCAAATAAATCAGGGCGAGGCATTGCTGGTTGCGGGTAATGGTGTAAATCTGTAAAATGCCCGGTATTAAAGAAATTTCCTCCACTCGCACTGTTAACTAATCGAGATGGATCTTTTTTCATTGTCCACTCTGTAATCTCTTCGGTTTTAAACTGTCCCCAGGCTTCGTTAAAAGGCGTCCAAACTACAATGCATGGATAATTATGCAAAGCATCCATAATGGCCGTCCATTCTTTGCGGTAATAGCCTTCAGATTCAGTTGTTCTTTTTTGCTCAGTTCCTCTTCCAATAATTCCGGGATTTGGTTCCCAGCCATTTCCTAAATCGCCACTCGGCATATCTTGCCAAAGCAACATTCCGATTTTATCACAATAATTATAGTATCTGGCCGATTCAACTTTAATGTGTTTCCTTATCATATTAAAACCCATTTTTTTAAGTTCATCGATATCAAATTTCATTGCGGCTTCTGTTGGTGGCGTATACAAACCATCTGGCCAAAAACCTTGGTCTAACGGGCCATACTGGAATAAAAATTTGTTATTTAAAAACATCCTTTTAATTCCATTGGCATCAACACCGGTAGAAATTTTCCGCATAGCGAAGTAACTTTTTACCTCATCAATAATTTTGCCTTGTCTGATAATACTAATCCTTAAATCATATAAAAAAGGGCTATCAGGCGACCAAAGCTTCGAATTTTCTACTGGTACGACTGCTACTTCACCAGCTTTAACTTGATTTTGCGATATAACTTTGTTGCCATTTAAAACCTCTATTCTAATTAAATCGGCAGCTTGTGCTAAGGTAATATTTGCAGAAACAGAAATTGTTTTAGCGTCAATATCTGGAGTTTGTTTAGTATGTTGGATGTGTGTTTTAGCCACACCTTCAATCCAAACGGTTTGCCAGATTCCAGTTACAGGCGTATACCAAATACCTTCTGGTTTTTTAACTTGCTTGCCTCTGGGCTGAGGTCCTTCATCTGTAGGGTCCCAAACTTTTACTTTAATCTCCTGTACGTTACCCTTTTTCAATAAGGTAGTTATGTTAAAACTGAAAGGATCAAAACCACCCTCGTGCTTGCCTGCTAGTTTGCCATTTACGTAGACCTCGGTTTGCCAATCAACCGCACCGAAATGTAATAGAACCTCCTTATTTTTTAATGTCAAAGGAATTGTAATGTTATTTTTGTACCATAAAATACTATCCTTACCAACGGTTTTCCCCACACCAGATAGTGCCGATTCTACAGCAAAAGGAACCAAAATTTTTCCGTCATATTTCGCAGGTTCTTTAGCTGATTTCGGAATAATTGCATATTCCCACAATCCGTTTAAATTTTTCCAGTTATCGTTTCTAACCAATTGTGGACGCGGATATTCGGGCAATGGCGCATTTGGATTTACCTGTGCAGCAAAGTCAGTTACAATTTTATCTTTTTTGTAAGACCAGCTGGTTTGTGCATGAACACTAAAGCTTACTAAGACGCTTAAAGGGATGAGTAGTTTCCAAAATTTCATTATATCTGTGGTTAGGCAGTAAATATAGTAAATCCTTTTAGCTACGTTATTTTACAACAAATTATTTACCTAAAAGGATTTAAAAGAAAATACTTAACTGCAAAAGCGAAGCGTAAAATTTGGAATTAATGTCCATCTTTTAGCTTTAATTGAAAGGCAGAATGATTTTGTAGTGGTTATTTGTTCGTTAGAAATTTAGATTTTGGTTCATCTAAAATATTGACTTCAATTATCTCTTCAGCGTTTTTCAAAAGCCTTCTACTATCCGAGCTCAAATTTTTTAAGTGTAATTCTTTGCCCGCTTGTGCGTATCGCTGCGTAAGTTTATGCAATGCATCAATCCCACTCATATCTGCTACCCTACTTTCAGAAAAATCGATAACAACTTTTTCAGGATCGTTTGCAATATCAAATTTATCATTAAACGCAGTTACAGAAGCAAAAAACAACGGACCATACAATTTGTAATGCTTAACCCCATGCTCATCAATAGATTTGCTTGCTCTAATTCTTTTGGCACTTTCCCATGCGAAAACCAATGCCGAAATAATTACCCCGATTAAAACTGCAAGTGCAAGATTGTGCAAGAAAATTGTGATTAGTGCAACGGTAATTCCAATAAAAATATCATGCTTAGGCATTTTATTCGCTATGCGGAAACTTGCCCATTCAAAGGTTCCAATTGCAACCATTATCATTACCCCTGTTAGCGCTGCCATTGGCACTTTTTCAATTAAGGGAGCGCCAAAAAGTATTATGGTAAGAATAGTTAAGGATGCAATAATGCCTGATAATCTGGCTCTTGAACCTGAAGAAAGATTTACCAAAGTTTGCGCAATCATTGGGCAACCACCCATGCCAAAGAAAAAACCATTAGCAATATTTGCCGTTCCTTGCGCTAAACATTCTCTGTTACTGTTTCCTTTAGTGGATGTAATTTCATCGACCAAATTAAGGGTTAGCAAACCTTCTGTTAAACCCACACCCGCCATAATTAATGCGTATGGAAAAATAATTTTTAAGGTTTCAAATTCAAATGGAATTTTTGGAATATGAAATGGAGGAAATCCACCACTTACTGAAGCGATATCTTTAACTGTTTTTGTATCGATATTAAAACCTAATACAATAAGAAAAACGATTACGATTGCGATTAATGATGGCGGAATTGCCTTTGTAAATTTTGGAACAATCCAAACGATAGCGATGGTAAGCAAAACCAAGCCAGCCATCAAATAAAGTGCATTACCCGAAAGCCAAACCAATTGTCCGTTTACAACCGTTTTAAATTGTTCTAGCTGTGCTAAAAAAATAATAACCGCTAGGCCATTAACAAAGCCATACATAACCGGTTGTGGCACTAACCTTATAAATTTCCCCAGTTTAAATAAACCGACAATGATTTGAATAACTCCGGCTAAAATAACTGCTGCAAAAACATATTCAATTCCATTTGATTTCATTAAAGCAATTAGAACAATCACCGTAGCACCTGCCCCACCAGAAATTAAACCCGGGCGACCGCCAAAAATTGACGTAATTAAACCCATAATGAAGGCTGCGTATAAACCGACTAAAGGTGGAAAACCTGCCAGAATTGCAAAAGACAAAGATTCCGGCATCATCGTCATGGCTACGGTGAGTCCGGCCAAGATTTCATTACGATAATTTACTTTCTGCGTAAAGTCGAACAGATTTAGGTAAGATTTCATATTGGATTCAAAGGTAAATTAATTTAAAACTGATTTAGATTTTAAATTAATTTACTTTACAAATCGATACAATTATTTAAAGAGTGAAGCAAAAACTTTGTTTGAGTGCAGCTTAGCAGATTGATCGTAAATATGAGAAGTGCTCATAATTTCATTTACACCATATTTAGTTACAAAAGCATCCAGATTATTTTTTATCGTAGCGCCACTGCCAATAAATGAGTAATAAAGCATTTGCTCAACAGCATCCTTTTCCATCGCATCCCAAACCAGATTCATATTTTGAACGGGTGGTTTTAGTTTTTCACGTTTACCGGTAATTACGCCCAAAAACATTCTTTTTACAGAGTTTGATAAAATTTCTGCCTCCTCATCAGTATCGGCTGCAACCACGTTTACACAAGCCATAACGTAAGGTTTCTGCAAAACCTCAGAAGCTTGAAATTCATTTTTATAAATTTCGATGGCTTGTTCAAAATAAGTTGGCGCAAAGTGACTGGCAAATGCATAAGGTAAACCTTTTGCAGCAGCCAATCTGGCGCTATCCATACTCGAGCCTAAAATCCAAATCGGAACATCCAAGCCTTCGCCAGGTATTGCTCTAACATTAGAATTTCGGTTATCAGCAGAAAATAATTGTTGTAACCTTTCTACATCTTTGGGAAAACTATGTGCGGCGTGTATGTTTTGACCTCTAATGGCCATAGCCGTAACCTGATCAGTTCCTGGCGCTCTGCCCAAACCCAAATCAATCCGGTTAGGATATAATGAAGCTAATGTTCCAAATTGTTCGGCTACAATTAAAGGCGAATGATTTGGCAACATAATTCCGCCAGAGCCAACCCTTATCGTTTTTGTTCCACCTGCTATATAACCAATTAAAACTGCCGTTGCAGAACTCGCTACGCCTGCCATGTTATGATGTTCGGCAAACCAATAGCGGTTATAATCCAAACTTTCTGATTGCCGGGCCATTTCTAAACTTGTATTAAAAGTATCGGCAGCGGTATGCCCTTCTAAAACGGTTGCTAGATCTAAAACAGAATATGGTATATTTTTAAGTAGATTTTCCATTAAACGAATATATGTTACAATTGTACCCGCAAAAATATCCTTTAGTTAATCAAAGAATCTGCTACATTTTAGATATGACCTTAGTCAAACAGTTTATTTACTTCAAACATACAGTAAACAATATATGTTCAAGTGGTATGAAGATTTTTATACTGCTTTTACTGATATGCTCATATATCTATGCCTCTGCCCAATTCAGCGATAGCACAAATTACCACATTGTAGCATCGTCAACTGGCTCGATAAACAAAACCAATAACGATCGTGCTTATCTATTAAACAACAACATCAATTTTGGACTAAAAAAGAAAAGTATTGTTTTTAACAGTACAACCAGCTGGCTTTATGGCAAGCAAAATAATGCATTAAGCAATAACGATTTTTCTACTACAATGAATCTAAATCTGTATAAAACCTTTACCAATTTTTATTATTGGGGATTGGTAAATTACAACACAAGTTATTCGCTTAAATTAAAAAATCAGCTTTTAGCTGGTGTAGGTGTTGCTTATAGTTTTATTGATACCACTAACGCATACATCAATTTAAGTAATGGCGTACTTTTCGATAGAAGCAGCCTAGTAGAATTAGCAGATTATAGTACTTTTAGAAACTCTTTACGGCTACAATATCATTTTCTTATAAAGGATATTATTACGATAGATGGAAGCCATTTTTTGCAAAATTCTTATAGCCGTAAAGGAGATTACATTATCAGATCGAATACCACGCTGGGCTTAAAAATTAGAAAATGGATTAGCTTTACTACAGCATTAAATTATAACAGATTAAACGTAACACAACGTGAAAACTTAAATTTAACCTACGGTTTAAGCATTGATAAATACTTTTAATTTGAATTAAACTTAAAGAAAATCTTCAATAAACTTCTTCCTGTTAATCATTTCCAGGTACGCGTAATCTCCAGAAATTTGTTTTCTTATCTTTAATCTATAAAGAAATAAACCACCTAAATCGACAAAAATTGGAGCTTTTGCAGCATACCAAACCGCATGTGGTTGTTTCCAACAGAAATGATAATAATTTGAACTAAGCTTAATTTTTTTTAATTCTGGATGATAGAAATTTAAAACTTTGGGCTTAACAATTCCAGATAATACCTCTGATTTGCTAAACATCGAAAGATGGTCGGTATTGCAAAACTCAAAAGCTTCAAGTTTGGGATCGTAAGGATCTGGAAGATTTTTTAGCACTCTAAAACCTTTGAATTTTTTGCCATTTAAAACCCAGAGCATCTTAGGGTAAAAAGCTTCTCTGCTTTGCATTTCTGACAACGTAATTGGCGAATTTTGGAATTCTATAGCAGTGCCGCAATTTGTATAAACATCCGCTCTATGTAATTCGCCTGTATCCTGACAGCAAAAAACCTTCTCACGATATTCTATTGGAAATGCCTTTTTCCAGTTTTTGTGCCATGTACTTTCCCTGTGGTATTTTTCAAACGGATCGTTCGGGTAAGCTGTTAAATCTCCATTGAAATATTTTAGCAGATTTTCATCTACACTATCCATTTCCTTTAAAAACGTTTAAAACACTGGTTTTCCATTTTATGTAACCCAAATTACCACAAACGTAGCCTACAAAGTTTTCTACATCTTCCGTTACATCGTTAACTACTCTAAATCTTATTTTATATTTTGGGTTATAACTAATGTAAACAACAAGATCGTCTTTTCTTTCCCCTACCGAAAGCAGTGGCTGTAAATGAATATCCTGAAGTTCGGCAGCGGCCTGCTTCAAGCGTTCATTCATTATCTTTCCCAAAGAAATATCGGGCACAAAATCCGTTTCTGTTATTGCAAGTACCGTAATTGTCATAAAGTATCTTCCTCTTTTTAATCTGTTCTGTATGCATCAAAAACGCAGCAGAATAAGGCAAAAGTATACTAATATTTTTAGCAAGCAAATAATCAGACATAAATTTTATGCATACCTACATAATTAACTGTAAGATAGGAAAATAAAATTGATGCGATAAAGGGAAGAAATGGCTAATATAATGAGTGAATAAGAAGAATTTAGGCTTTTATACTATTCTCTGCAACCTTATTCTTTTCAGCAGCAGATAAAATTAGTAAACCGGTAATCGCTATACCAATCATTGCAGCCTGAAAAACCAAATGTTTTTTATGTTTTTTGATGCCTTTGTAAAGGTTATATGCCGCAATAGCACCAGCAGCTCCAAACTCAATATTTCTCTGTAAACTAAAAGGTGTTGAACCCTTTTTAGTAAAGTTTGCCCTCATTAAACTATTTATGATTGAAAAACCAGGTCCAATCGTTCTCTTTAAGGTTCTTGATTTTGCGAGGCTATTTACTAAATAATTTATGGGGGTTTTAGGGGTTGTATTTGCTTTCATAGATAAAAAGACAACCACATTGTAAGAAATTAAGTTTTAAAAACTTTCAAATAAATCTCAGGAGCATTTTATGAGAATTCTAAAAAGACTAACAATTAGTTTTTCTTGTTCTTTTCGAAGTACCGGCTAAAAAATAAGGCTTGATAAACAACAGCATTACCCCAATATTCAAAATTATGAACGCCTGGTCTGGTAATGAAATCATGTGGAATATTTCTATCCAAAAGCTTATCATGAAGTGCTACATTTACTTTATAAAAAAAATCGCCGGTTCCACAATCAATTATTATGGCAAGTTTATTTGGTGTTAATAGATGCGTTAAATTCACAACCGTGTTTGCTTCCCAACGTTCAGGATGTTCACTGTATTTGCCTAATCTTTTATACAAATCCCAATTCTCAGGAAAAGGTCTGATGTCTACCCCACCGCTCATGCTCCCGCAAGCGCCAAAAATATCTTGATGGCGAAATGCAAGGTACAAACCACCATGCCCGCCCATACTTAAACCGGTAATGGCTCGTCCGGTTCTATCTTGTATGGTCGAATAATTAGCATCAACATAATTAACCAGTTCAGTAGCAACATAAGTTTCATATTTATATTTTGCGTCTTCCGGAATATCGAAATACCAGCTGGTAACGCCTCCGTCAGGGCAAACTACAATTATGTTGTGTTGGTCGGATAGGTTTTTAACCGTTTCTTTATTTGGTGTATTGATTATCCAATCAGAAAATTTGCCACCGGCACCATGCAAAAGATACAGTACAGGATATTTTGTGCCGTTGCTGTATCCGTTTGGCTTAACAACTGCAGCTTTTATATCTTTTTTCATTGCGTTACTGCGGGTTAAAACGGTATCAACCGTTGCCGCAAAACTACTTTTAGCGGCTATAAGTATTACACAAAAACATAAAATGATGGATAATTTAAACTTCATAAAATTAGATAGGTTTGATGCAAAGGAGCAAATATATGATAATAGATAGATAATGATTTTTGTTATTTCGGGTTGTATAAATCCCATACCGAACCTTGCCTGGCAACTTCTTTCATTTGTGCCATAATAAAATCGGTGCCATTGCATCTTAGGTTTATCATTCCAAATTTGATTTCATTGGCTGAGTTAATAGAACGGGCAAGTTCGGTAGAAAACACTAGTGGTCTATCTGAAACTGAATACTTCCCTGCGCATCCAATTGCATCTGCCCTTGGATGTGCGTAACTTTCATTATCGCCAGATGAAATTACCGTAGCAATCGGACTCACCTGTTTCATAAAATCAACAGTAAATTCTGATGCACCATGATGACAGGATTTCGCAACATCAACCCTGAAAGGATTATCGGTTCTATAATGCTTCAAAAGATGTTCTTCTGATGGAATGTTTAAATCGCCGCCAAATAAAAAGCTTCTTTTTCCGTAGATTAATTTTACAACAACGCTATGTCCGTTAACGGTATGGGCATCATCTTTAAAATAATCAAAAGCGGTTTTATCATCAACTTTTGCCGTAACCGGACCCAATATATCGAGTTTAAAATCTACGTTTGTAAACTCATTTAAATTGATGGTTCGGGTTTTATGATCAACACGTTTGAAAGATTTTAAACGCCCCTCTTTTTTGGCATTTGATACTGCAAAACAGAATTTTTCATGCAATCGCTGCATCATTCCAGTATCTTTAAGTTTGTTCAAGTCTTCAATACTATCAAAAGTGGTTGTTAAAAAAGATTTACCTTCAATTTTCTCTTTCTTACCTAAACCGCAATTAAAGAGTGTAGCAAAGTTCTCATTATCCTCGTTAAATTTTGCAATTCCATTATGTAAAATTGTACCGAATGTGTACCGCACATCATTAATAATATCAATTAAACACTCGTAATGGTCTTTATCAAAATGACTAACAATAATGTAATTAATATGAACTTTCTGATTTAAATTATGGTAATAAGTGTATTGCCATTTGTTTAAATAAGCCGCCATATTATTGCCTGGTCCGCCATCAATAAGCATTTTAAAATTGTTGCCAACCTCAATTAAAGCACCATCACCCTGACCAACATCTACGAAAAAAATCTTTAAGCCTGGTTCGTCACCAATGTCTGCATTGTCAATCCAACCATCAATTCCGAAAGCACTAACCAACGAAAAATTATTTTGGCTTTGCCCTAAAAGCTTAACATAAGAGCCCATTAGCAATGTGTTGTTACCACCTTTTTTTGAGGCCGCAGGAACAGTTTTATAAGTATTGGCCGTAAGGCTGGTAACGATTTTATAAACTGACATAGCTTTAAATTTAGAATGAGATTTAAAAACTAATATAACTCTAATTAACTGTACAACAAATACTTGTATAACTACTAAAAATATTTTAATTCGAAAGTTGAAAATTCAGCAAATTCCTGAGGTTTACCATTAAAGTTCAAACCAATTCGTGGACTTCTATCCCATTGTGGGAGAAAATTTACATCAACTTTGTTATCAGAATTAAGTGTTTTCCAATCATCTGCACCTTGTTTGTAAAATGTGCTTACTTCTAAATTAGGATTTACCTTAAATTTTAATTCTATACTACCCTTTCCACTAATTTTTTGATTTGATAAAACAGTTTTTTCTTTATTCTGAACTTTCCAGAATTGCACTTGATTACCAGAAACACTAAGACCAATTGCAGCGCCCGCATCGCCATAATAACAGATGCCTTTTTGCGCATCGTTTGAATTACTTACAGTTGTAGTAGCTTCAAATACTGCAGAAACCGGGCGAACCGTTATTACGATACCAGTTAAATTTGAGCTCGAAATAGCGCCTGATATTTTTAATTTACCATTTAGTTGTGAAATTATAGGTGTAGAATTTCGAAAATCCCATTGCCAGCTCCGACTTACATTTTTATCATTAAAATTGAAAGTTAAGTTTTGATTAGTATTTGGTGCTGAAACTTCTTTAAACTTTGGCCAGCCATTTTTTTCTGGCCATATTAATTCTGCTAACATACCTTGCCTGCCAGAAAAAACAGTAGTTTTTTTGTTATAAGAATGATATAAGTAGTAATCTTTTTCATTATCTCCCTTTACAAAAGTACCATGCCCGGAGCATTTCCAATCGCTATTTTCGGATAAAATCGGGTTTTGAGCATACTTTTCATAAGGTCCTTTGAACGATTTTGAACGAGCCACGCCAACATTATAATCACATTGAATTCCACAACAAGCTCCTGCAGAATAAAACATATAAAAATAATCGCCAACTTTCATAAAGCTTTGCCCTTCTAGACCCTTACCAGCGTCATCTTTCATCATAGAAAATGTTTCGCCTTCTGTTTTTAAGCCATCATCAGAAAGTTTGATGCCTAAAATTTCGATTGGTCTTTTATCAAGTCCATAAGCTTTATAAGTAATGTACCGAATACCATTCTCAGCAAAAACAAAACCATCAATAGCTTCTTTTCCATGGTCGATAATTACGCCATGATCTACAAAATCTCTATCCGGATATTTGGATGTTGCAACGCCAATGCAAGAAATATTATCTTTCTTTCTCCTCGCTGTATAATAGATGAAATAAGTTCCTTGGTGATAAACATATTCTGGTGCCCAAAAAGAGCCTGAAGTCCATTCCGGTGCCTTATCGAAGACATAACCAGACTGTTTCCAGCTTTTTAAATTTTTTGAGGTATAGATTGGAAAATGTGGTGCCCATTCTGATGATGTGCCAATAGCATAATAAGTGTCTTTAGCTTTGATGACTGATGGATCGGCAAAGTCACCAGGAATTACCGGTTTGATTATATTTTGTGCAAAGGAAAAGTTAATAAAAAGTACTGAAATGATTAGCAAGAAATATTTGGGTAGATTCATTTAACTAAAGTAATTTTAATTATGAATATTCCTCAAGTATCAATCTATATTTTACAATGGCGATGAATGGCTTAGGTTCATATTTTAATTTCTCGAAACAGAACTTCTTTGAAAATAATACAGGCAATTTTTCCTAAACGTTTTTAAACATTAAAAAGAGATTGCCACGGCTGATGAAAAATCAGCCTAGCTTACCTACCGAAGGCAGGCAATGACGAAATCGGGAGTTTGCATTCACTCCATGCTATCCGGCCTAGCAGATTTTGGAAGCAGAAAGCAAGAAAATACTTGCACTAATTTCATTTTCCGATTAACCAAGGAAATTTGCAGTCCCGATTTTTCTTCGGGACCTCAAATATCCGCTATCCGTATTTTCTTCGCTTTATGCAACAAAAGATGCCAGCCTTGATTTTTTGTTTCTTTTGTATCAAGACAAAAGAAAAAGCCTGTCTGGCAAAGACAAAAACATGACTAATATTTAGAATGAAATCCCCTTGAAATCAGAAAAGGAAGTTTTTCTTAAACGTTTTTAAACTTTAAAAAGAGATTGCAACGGCTGATGAAAAATCAGCCTCGCTTGCCTACCGAAGGAAAGCAATGACGAAATTGCGTTATAGCATTATCTCCATGCTATCCGGCCTAGCAGATTTTTGAAGCAGAAAGCAAGAAAATACTTGTACTTATTTCATTCTCCGATTAACCAAGGAGATTTGCAGTCCCGATTTTTCTTCGGGACCTCAAATATCCGCTATCCGTATTTTCTTCGCTTTATGCGCCAAAAGATGCCAGCCTTGATTTTTTGTTTCTTTTGTATCAAGACAAAAGAAAAAGCCAGTCTGGCGAAGACAAAAACATGCCTACTATTTAGAATAAAATCCCCTTGAAATCAGAAAAGGAAGTTTTTCCTAAACATTTTTAAACATTAAAAAGAGATTGCCA
The DNA here is from genome assembly GCF_920984695.1 of Pedobacter sp. Leaf132. Lineage (NCBI taxonomy): Bacteria > Pseudomonadati > Bacteroidota > Sphingobacteriia > Sphingobacteriales > Sphingobacteriaceae > Pedobacter > Pedobacter sp. Leaf132. The sequence continues at coordinate 591,337 of NZ_CAKLBO010000002.1, forward strand.
CGGCTGATGAAAAATCAGCCTAGCTTACCTACCGAAGGCAGGCAATGACGAAATTGCGTTATAGCATTCGCTCCATGCTATCCGGTCTAGCAGATTTTGGAAGCAGAAAGCAAGAAAATACTTGTACTTATTTCATTCTACGATTAACCAAGGAGATTTGCAGTCCCGATTTTTCTTCGGGACCTCACATGTCCGCTATCCGTATTTTCTTCGCTTTATGCAGCAAAAGATGCCAGCCTTGATTTTTTGTTTCTTTTGTATCAAGACAAAAGAAAAAGCCTGTCTGGCGAAGACAAAACATGCCTAATATTTAGAATACCCCCCTTGAAAGTAAAGAAAAGAGTTTCCTTTCAATCATAAAATAAAAAAAGCAGCCCTGTAAAAGAACTGCTTTCAAAATAAAAAAAAACTAAACCCTACTAATTCGCATCAAACCACAATTTTGTAGTTAGCAAATCTGCTCCCTGACTTGCGACTGCATTCCTGTAGCTTTGTCCGTTTAAAGATTGCTCTGTACCAGGATATATGAAACGAACCGGTATTTGTCCGTTAAGCACCGTATTTACAGATGCCGTTAATTGTGGATAATCTAACCTTCTACGTTCTGCCCACGCTTCTAAACCTTGTCCAAATAAAGCAATCCACTTTTGTTCGCCAATTGATTTTTTGTAATTAGATGCGTCATATTGTACGGCCGCTTGCGCAAGATAAGTTGAAGCTGCAGCATCACTAACAGAAAATTGTTTTAATGAGGCAGTAATGCCTTGCTTGTACAAATCAGCAGCATTTTCTGACGTTAAACCCCTTGCAGCAGCTTCCGCTCTATCAAAAAGTAATTCAGCATAACTGAAAATAACTGCCGGAGATTGCGGTGCAAGAAAATAAGCGCCAGGTTTTGATGTTCTGGCAAAGCCAAGATTACTTGCCTCAGAATTTGTTAATCCATTTGGCAAGCCTACATACTCCTGAGGTGTAGCCGTTTGTGTTTTACTTGCATAGACAGATAAACGTGGATCATTCAAGGCAAATAAGTTATCTACAATTGTTTTGCTGATGCGGTAATCATCACGAGTATCAAACTGTGCACTAACTGGATTTTGTTGCGGAGAAATCTGGTAAATCAGCTGTGCGATATCTGTATTATCACTGATAAATAAATCGCCATCGGCTTTAATCTCATCTAAAACCTGTTTAGCTTTTCCTGGCTCTTTATCCGCAATGCGCAAAGCGATTCTTAACCTTAGCGAGTTGGCAAATTTCTTCCACTTTGTGATGTTGCCACTATAAATAATATCTCCTGCAATTGCCTTTCCATTCGGGTCTAAAGCAGTTTTCGCCACCTTTAAATCATCCAGCAAGCCAAAATAAACATCTTTTTGTTTATCGTAAACCGGAGTGATGTATTCGTTTAATTTCCCTGCCTGACTATAAGGAATATCGCCATAAGCATCAGTTAACAGCAAAAATGACCAGGAACGTAAGGTAAGTGCAACACCTTTATAGTTTGAATTACTTGTTGCATTCCCAATTTCGATGATTTTATTGAATCCGGTTATACTTTGCGAATAAAGCGTAGACCATAATGATGTGAAACTGCTATTTGAGTAAATAAACCTATCCTCTTCAGTGTACTGAACTTTTGCCCAATGTTGAGCAAACAGCAAACTGGAGTTCATGTTATTCGTTGTGCCCCAATAGGCATCGGTTGTGTTTTTAATGGCTGCCGTTAACAAATAGTCGGGCTGTGCATTTTCTGTAGCATTTGGATTGATGTTCACTTCATCCAATTCTTTGGCACATGAAGCCAGCAAAAGCGATAAAGATAAAAAGCTGTATATAATATTCTTTTTCATGGGATTTAAAATTTGATGTTAAGATTTATACCATAGGTACGTGTGGTTGGATTAGAAAGGCTTTCTAAACCCTGACCGTTTCCTGTGTTGAATGCAACTTCGGGATCGATATCGGTAACATTACGATGAAGAATTGCTAGATTACGACCAACAAGCGCTACCGAAACACCTTGCAAGCTTAATGGTTTAAGCCATTTAGCAGGAAGATTATAACTTAGCCTAACCTCACGAAGTTTTACATAAGAAGCATCGAAAATATTTGCCTCATCTATTGTACGGAAAGATTTATAATACTGTTGAGCAGGAAGAATTTTTTCGTTCTTTTTACCATCGGCTGTTACACCTTCGAAGATCATACCATCATCATAAACCGTAACACCTGCAGGAGCTGTATTATTTGCGGTTACTCTTACTGTTCCGTTTGCTTTTAAATTACCTGGATAATAATAAGAAATTCCACCAAATTCGGCAGCACGACCAGGCAAAGTTGATTCCAAAACACCAGTATAAATTCCGGTTGCGTAAGTACCGTTATAAATAGAACCGCCAAAGCTAGCATCAATTAAAACGCCTAAACTTAAATTTTTGTAAGTAAAAGTGTTCGAAATTCCACCAATCCAATCTGGTGTATATTTACCCAAAACCCTTTTAGTTGGGTCTGTTTGAGGTGCACCGGTTGCATTAACAACAATATTGCCACTGCCATCTCTCAAAAATGCATTTCCAAAAAGTGTTCCGTAAGGCTGACCAACGGCTGCAATAACTTGTGCTGAATTGGTTGCCACAACATAGTTTTGCAATAAGCCGGCTTTATCCAATTCGATAACTTTACTTCTGTTTGCAGCATAATTTACATCAACATCCCAAACAAAAGCTTTTTTAACAGGTGTAATGCCTAATTGAACTTCAATTCCTTTGTTGTTGATTTTTCCGGCATTAAGGAGCTTGGATCTAAATCCTGTACTCGGACTAACATCAACACTTAAAATTTGATCATAACTATTGGTATTGTATAAACTTACATCTAAAAGGATACGTCTTTTAAATAAAACTGCTTCTGCACCTAATTCTGATGAAGTAGTTGTTTCAGGTTTTAAATCCGGATTTAGATCTGTTGTAGATGCCGTAAGTTGTGGATTAGTACCAAATGGCGCACCAAAAGCGTAGGTATTAATTAAGCGGTAAGGGTCTGCATCTTTACCAACTTTAGACCAACCTCCTCTAAGTTTGGCGTAATCAAGCACATCGCTTTTAATGTCAAAAGCCTCGGTAATTACAAAACTTCCATTAAATGAAGGATAAAAATAAGACCTGTTTTGCGCCGGAAGTGTAGATGACCAATCGTTACGGGCAGTAATATTTGCATACAAGTAATTTCTAAATCCAATTTGCGCAGAAGCATAACCACTATATGATTTTAGCTTGCTATAATTGTTAGAAGATGTTAAAGGATCTCTTGAATTACTAAGCGTATATAAACCTGCAACAGCTAATCTTGGCGCACTTTGGTCGTTTTGCTCAATGTAGCGTGAGCGAATGTTTGTACCTAATAATGCCTCTACACTAAAATCATCATTAAGCTGTTTGCTATAATTTAAAGTCGCATCAGTATTATTTTCGTTAACGGTAAAAGCACTTTCTGTGTAAGAACCGAATGGCGTACCATTTGTACCATAAGCTATTTTAATCTTTCTTCTATCGTTATAATAATCTGTTCCGGTACGGAAGTTAAAATTTAAGCCTTCAATAATTTTATAATTTAAGCCAATACTACCTATAATTCGGTTTCTGTTTTGAGAAACTGTATTTTCATAAGCCACCCAATATGGATTGCTGTAGTAACTATTGTTCCAGTTAAACGTATTTCCGTTCTCATCTAAATAGTTTTTTAGGCGATTAATATCTACTTGCCTGCCAAACCAGGTGAATTGAAGCATGGTACTTGTAGAGCGAGAACCGCCCGTACCCGATAAATTATCAGAACCAAGCTTGCTGTAATTTGCATTAGCTGTTAAAGTTAGTTTTGGATTGATTCTTAAGGTTGTATTTAAAGCAAAGGAGTTTTTCCCTTGTCCAGAGTTTGGAACAATACCAACCTGTTTAAGGTTATTGTAAGATAAGCGATAATCAAATTTTTCGCCAGCATCTTCAATTGATAAACCATTGGTTAAGGCATAACCTGTTTCAAAGAAATCGCGAACATTATCCGGATGTGCCTCAAATGGAACGGCTACGCCTTTAGAAAAAAACTGAGGTATAAGCTGTCCGTTCATTCTTGGACCCCAGCTTTCATCAACACCATCATTAATCCCTGCACCTTTACCATCAACATAACTAAATTTACCTTCGGAGCCTTGTCCAAATACGTTTTGATATTTTGGAAGCGTTAGCAAACTTTCTATTACAGCATTTGAATTAAAAGTTACGCCCAACCCTTTTTTAGTTTTACCCGATTTTGTTTTGATGATGATTACACCAGCCGCAGCACGAGAACCGTACAAAGCCGCAGCATTTGGACCTTTTAACACGCTCATCGATTCAATATCATTTGGGTTGATATCTGAAATAGTGTTGGCGTAATCTCTAGCTCCGGCAGAATTTAGCTGCGAATTATCAACCGGTATTCCATCGATAACAAAAAGCGGTTGGTTATTCCCAGAAATTGAAGTTTCTCCACGAATTACAATTCTGGATGAACCCATATCGCCCTGACTGTTCGTAACCCTTACACCCGCAACTTTACCCGCAAGCGCATTAACTAAATTTGTTTCTTTGGCTTCGGCCAGATTTTCTCCTTTAAGCTCCTGAACGGCATATCCTAAAGATTTTTTCTGCTTAGAGATGCCTAAGGCTGTAACTACAACTTCATCCAACGAATTATTTGCATCACTTAATACAACAGATAGTGATGATGTACTTGATAAAACTTCAACTTCTTTAGTTGTGTAGCCGATATAAGAAAAAACAAGTGTTCCCTTACCATTTAGGTTTAAGGTAAATGCACCCTCATTATTTGATATAACGGCTTGTTTTGTTCCTTTTACAAATACAGAAACGCCCGGCAAAACCTCTCCGGTGGCGTCTTTAACAGTGCCCGATACTGCTATATTTTGAGCACGAACAAATGTAGATAGCAATAGCAAAAACAAAAATGCTGATAGCTTTACTTTTTTATACATGTTAACTTAATTAGAAATGATTAATTATACTTTTGATTTTTTAGGCAAAGCAATGCCACATCGCTCTGTGTCGATTTTTTTGTAACATTAAATTGATCTTAGATTTGGGAGCTTAGCGCTCAGCTTTATGAGCTACAACATAGCTCCATGCACATTCGGATGGTTTTACAGTTAGGAACTGTAGAAATTTTTAACTTTTGCTCGTCAGGTTTTTTCATTTAAATATTTTTTAAGAGCCATTTAAAAAGCAAATCGTTTCATTCCAAAGAAATACTTTTATAAAAAAAGCACTTCCGAAAAATCAGAAGTGCTCTCATATATTGTCATCAATATTTACTTGGCATCAAACTGACTTAACTACCCCTTTACGGGTTGGAATTAGCACCATACCCAAATAAGGCTGGTTGCTAAGGTTTCAAAGGGCCATTCCCTCCACCTTTCTCGATAAGCATTTTAAAATAACTGCTGCAAAGATAGTATATTTTTTTAATAGTCTACAAATTCTATAGATTTTATTGAAAATATTATTTTAAGTGCTTACCTTTGAGCCGGAATTAAAAATCATCCCATGAAAATAAAGTCGATACTCATCATATTAAGCTTGGGCTTAAGCATAATAAATGCACATGCCCAAACCAATAAAAAACTGCAACCATCTAAAATATCATCAACAGTTAACAAAACTGCAAATGGCAATTGGAGAGGTCTTTTTCAAATTAAGCCTGGTGTAGAAGTTCCTTTTAACTTCGAAATTAATAATGACAAAATAGTTTTTCTTAATGGCGATGAACGTTTTGATGGTGGGAAAGTCTATCAGAAGGAAGATTCTTTAAGTATAAAATTAGACCAGTTTGATAACGAAATTGCGGTAAAGCTTATAGGCGATTCTTTAACAGGTACGTTAAGAAAGCAAGATAATTCTGGAAAACCACTGGTTTTAATTGCAAAAAGAGGTGAAAATTTTAGGTTTAAAAATTCTGGAGAAAAACCTGCAGCAAATTTTTCTGGCACTTATGCTGTCACTTTCAAAAATCCGAGCGGAAAAGACGAAAAATCTGTTGGTGTTTTTAAGCAAACAGGTGATAAATTAACAGGAACTTTTTTAAGAGTTACAGGAGATTCGCGTTATCTTGAAGGTATAGTGGAAGGTAATAACTTTTACTTATCCAGTTTTATCGGCATGGCTCCTGCTTACTACAAAGGCAGTTTTTCTCAAAAAGGAGAAATTACCGGAGAATCTATAAATTCAAGAGGAAGTATAGCTTTTACAGGTATCCAAAACCAGAATGCTGAGTTACCTGATGCTTACAAACTTACCTATTTGAAAGAGGGTTACAAAACTTTAGACTTTTCTTTTCCGGATGTTAACGGAAAAAAGATTTCACTGAGTGATGAAAAATACCGTGGTAAACCTGTTATCATAACCATTACCGGAACATGGTGCCCAAATTGCGTTGATGAAGCCTCATTTATTGCACCTTGGTACAAGGAAAACAAGAAGAGAGGTGTTGAAGTAATTGCAATCCATTACGAAAGACAATTGGATTCTGCTTATTTAAAGAAAGCCATTAACGGTTTCCGTGAGAAGTTTGATATAAAATACGACCAGGTGATTGCCGGTAAACCAGATAAAAAATTAGTTTCTGAATCTTTACCTGCATTGAATAACTTCTTATCGTTCCCAACAACCATATTTATTAACAAAAATGGCGAAGTTGCGAAGATTCATACAGGTTACAGCGGACCAGCAACCGGAAAATTCTATACTGCATTTGTAGAGGAGTTTAATAAGGAAGTGGATAGTTTATTGAATGAGTAAGTATTGAAGAAATAATATTTAGAGAGGTCGTCATGCTCAGCTTGAATGGGCATATTAAAGCATAATATTATTTCGTTACGCTTTAGGATTCCCGCTTTCGCGAGAATGACGATGATGTGTAAAACCAATCCATAACAGCGTAATGTTCAGCTTTACAACATTAACTTCCTGATTTGCTACCGCTTGATTTCACATCATCATTACTGATGCTTCTTTGGCTCTTTTTAATAGAATCCTTCAGCTTTCCAAATTTCCAGTTTAAACTCATGTTAAACGAACGATTGTAGTTTTCGCCACGGTAACGCTGTGTAAAATTTGGTCCTTCAGTTAGCGTTTCATAAATTCGGTATTTTATAAATGGATTATTTATACCTGCCGAAATCGTTAACTTATCTTTAATAATTTCCTTGCTTCCACTAAACGACATGTAATAATATTCACCAGAACGGCCTTGTAATAAAACATCAGCACTGCTATAATTAAAACTTGCATTTGCTCGCCATTGCTTTTCAAATTTATAACCTGTGTTTAAATAAACATATCCAGAAACACCTTCATTTTTAGTCAACACACCATTAATTGTGCCTTCCAACCAGGCATAGCCAAGGTTGCCGCTTAAGCTTAAATTCCACTTTGTGGTTAATGGATAATTTATATTTATGTTGGAACCCAAGTTTTTATTTCTACCAACGTTGGCGAAACTTGTTCTGGTAATTTTATTAACATCGTTGTAAATAGATATTGTTTGTATGGTATTATTAGCAAAACTGTAGGCTAAACCGGCATTTATAGAGCCTTTCTTAAATCGGCTGTACGTCAATTCAAAATTATTACTCAAAACAGCTTTTAAGTCTGGATTTCCGGTTGATTCAAAATTTGGAATAGAACGGTCAACAAAAGGATTTAAATTATCAATTCCCGGTCGCTCGATACGCTGTGTAAAACCAAAATTTAAATTGCTTTGATTTTTAAACTTCCGATTTACAGAAAATGATGGTATAATGTTAAAATAATCGGTATTAACATTCGAAGCATTGCTGATAAAATCAGCTTTTACAAACGTTTCTTCAATCCGAACGCCAGCTTTAAAACCCCAATTAGTAAGGTTGTATGAGTAGGAATTGTAGGCGCCAATAACATCCTGATTGTTATCAAAAATATTTGTTCTTGCTGGTACAATTTCAAATCCTCCGGTGCCGGCATTAAGTTGTCTGTACTCAAAATTACTATTGTTATCCCTCAAAATTCCTTTCAAACCACCTTCAATATTTAATTTTCCTACCGGATGCACGTAATCTAACTGAATGGTTTGCTCTTTTGAACGGCTATCATTTTGCTGTATATAATTTGGTTCCGTAAAATTTTGTCTGTTAGAGAATGTTAACTCATTTCTCTGCGGGTTGCCCCCATTATTAAATTTGTATGAGAAAGTTAGCAAACGCTCTTTATTACTTTTAAAACCTAGCTGATAGTTCAAAGTCATATCCAAACCATTCCAATCAAAGCGGTTTTGTCCCAATAAATCGTAAGCGGTAAGTTGCGCTGGAGAACTTAATCTAAAAGTCTGATTATTAGTAGATTTATTGTAGCCGCTGTATGGGTTAATCTCTGCAGTTATCAGATTAAGCGTATCAATTTCAAAACTAATTTCTGCACCACCATAACGGTAATTATTATCAAACTTTCTTCTACCGATATTTATTAATTCTGATGGATTAGCACCTAAGGTTGTTCTGGTATTTGTGTTCTGAGTTTCTGGTGACGAATAAAAACCGGTACCGCCATAAGCTGTAATACCCAGTTTACCTTGCTTTACGGTTAAAAAACCACCAATTCCAGGACCGCCAACGGGAAATTGGTGACGAAGATTTAAGCTTCCACTATAACCATTATCAATTTTTTTATTAGTGATGATGTTAATGATACCAGCTAAACCCTCACTATCATATTTTGCCGGTGGTGTTGTAATCACCTCTATTTTTTGAATAGATGATGCTGGCATGCTACGCAAAACATCTTTCGGACTTCGGGAAACCATACTCGATGGTTTTCCGTTTATGAGAATTTTATAGTTTCCACTACCTTTAAGTTTGATGTTATCATCAGCATCTAAAGATAACAATGGCACTTTCCGCATCATATCCAGTGCAGTCAGAACTTTGCTTTCCGGATCGGCCTGAATGTCATAGCTAATTCTGTCAACTTCTTGCTTAATTATTGGCCGCATAGCATTCACAGCAACTTCATTAAGATTGTTTACTTGCGAGGCGACACTAATTTTCCCGGCATCGAAGGTGTTTTTCGTTTCATTCAATTCAAAATTTAGCGTTTTAGAATTGTAACCAACGGCTATTGCAGTTAAGGTATATTTTCCTGAAGCAATGTTGCTAAACTCGAACAAACCTTTCTCTGATGTGACAGTCGTTTTAACCACAACGCCATCTTTTTTAATGGCAAGGGTTATAAATTCTAACGGTTTTTTTGATGCTGAATCAATTACTTCTCCTTTAACAGCAATTGGGTTTTGTTGTGCAAACGTAACGGAGTAAAACAGAGTGCAAAGGAAAAGGACGATAATTTGAAAGCATTTTTTTTTGAGGAGTGATAATTTAGGATTTCGCATGTAATTTGGTAGATAGATGTAAATAAAGAATGATTAGGGCATTATAACTTCAGATAAGACGAAATAATTGTTGAAACGTTGCATCTGACAAAAAATTTATTTCAATTATAAGCCCTAATCATAAAATGAGATTAAAATATTATGGATTTCTTAAGTAAATATTCCCGTAAGATGAATTGAAATCATAACTCGGTCCTTTACCTGGTGTGGCATTTATTGCGGTGTAGAAACGCTCTTCTTTTAATTCGTTAGGTTTTAAATCTAAATTGGTATAAATTTTACCAAAGCGGTTGGTCATTTTTATCTTTCCAATTAATTGCTGATTTAATTTGGCTTCAATTCCGCCGTATGTTGCATCAACTTTAATTGGCCCTTTAAAATCCTGAACTTCTACAAAGCCATAAACAGAGTTAACTTCTGTATTAATACTTGCCGGTAATTTTACATCAATAACAATTTCAATATCTCTGGTTTGATAGTTTGATTTTACAGAACTACCTTGCTCCTTCATAAAAACATCCATATCAGCTTTGTTTGTAAAACGATGTTTAACGCCGTTTACACTTACAAAATAACTGTATGGAATTTTCTCCATATCCAATTTGTTCTTGATAACGATTTTACCATCTGATTCAGTTTTCTCAATACTGAAAACACTATCATCATCAACCCCTTCAACTTTTACAGTGGCTTCTACTGATACTTCATTTTTATCCCAGGTACTAAAGCGAACCGTTTTCGGGAAATCAAAATGAAAAGAAACAGTTTGACCTTTATTAACCGGATAATTTTTAACGATTTTGCTTTGAGAAAAGGCAATACAAGGCACTATGGCTATAAATAGCCAAAACAATATTGGTTTCATAATTTAGAATTTTAGTGGCTCAGAGATTTGCGGGAAGCATATATGAACCGTTAGAAAATTGAAGAGTTATTTAACGCGTAGGTAAACATTATCGTAGCTCGATTTTAAAATTAAATTGCTGCCGCCACCATTAATCGTTCCTTTAATATCTTCAGAACTACGACCACCATAAGCTGCTAAACCAATCCCATTAATCGAACCACTTCTTGCACCGCTAAATGTGCTGGTCATAGTGTTCACACCTTCGGCAATTCTTATTCCATTCACTACCGTATTTCCATTGGTATTTTTAACACTCGCTTGTTGTTCTGTTTGCGTTCTTTCAGTTTTGTCAATCGCAATTTTAAGTTCATCAGCAGCATATAGCTTGCCGTAACCAGAAGACAATTCTACATTTGCTTTAACATTAGTAGGCAAAAGCACATCAACGTGGCCATAAACTGAAATGATAGAAACCGGGCCTTTAATTTCGTTTTGAAATGAAGCATCAATGTCTCCGAATAGAGATTTAATACTCATCGGACCACTATTATTTTCAAGTTTGATTTTATTATAACTTGTAGAAATTTCGATTTCATTTTTAAGGTTTTTCAGCATCAAATCAGAATGATACATATTACTTTGATTTGAAAACTTGATTTTTATGTTTTGAGGAACTTTAATAGTTAAAATTCCATCAAGATTTTTGTCTACTGCATTTACAACGATTTCACCACCTTTTTCAGTAACATCTATTCCTAAGCCTGTGTTATCTACAAAGCCGGAACCTGTAATTACCCTTAAACCTTTTGCTCTCTCATCCACAACTTCATTTTTTCGTGTTGGCATAGAGAAAACAATTTCGTTTCCACTGTAACCTTCTATTATGGCACCAGAAACATTAATATTTAGTTGCCCTGATGATTTACTTAATTTGTATTCTTTCTGTGCAGATACCGATAACGTAATCGAAAGCAAAGAAAGAAGAACGATAAATTGCTTTTTCATAATTTCTATTTCTTTTAATAAGGTTTATAATTTGTCTTGATTTAATAATATTTTATTGGCTTCATCCCTTACGGCTACAAATGTTTCCGGATTATTTGCAAGTGCGTAAAGTTTTTCGTCAATATTTACATTTTTCATTTTTCCAACAGAGCCAAGCAAGCCAAGCTGAACTATTGGGTCGTTTTGTTTATCTAAAGATTTTACCAGAAGTGATGCTACATGACTATCGAAACTGTATTTTTGCAACACACTCAATGCCGCAAGTCTAACGTTAGTGTTACCATCGTGGTTTAAAGTTTTGGAAAGCATATCAATTGTTTTGTTATTGATGTTGTCCGATTTTTCAATTTCCATAATGGCTAACAACCTCATACTTGCCGAGCTACTGTCTCTCAGCCCCTTATATTCATCAACATTAACATTCGGTTTAGTTTTCTTTTGCTTTGGCTCGCTATTTAAACTCGCAAAAGAAACCTGATTTTCTTTAGCATTTGCTTTAGGCTGCGCATCTTTTACCACATCAACAGGAGCATTAATTATTGCTTCTTTTTTTACCGTTTTTGTTTTTGTGTAAACAGTTTCAACAGCTGTTTTTTGTTGATAAACAAACCAGCTTGTAGCCACCACAATTAAAATACATGCTGCTGCCAACCATTTTGGCGATTTATAAAAAGGCAATTTCTTTACTACAACATCTTTTTTAGGAAGCGTATTTTTAAAGCGTGCCAAATCAAAAGCCGGCGCTTCAAGGTGATCAAATTCCTCCCTGTTCCTGTCTACAAAATCTCTTATCTCATCACTCATAATAACATTTATCTTTTAATGATAATAAAATCTTCTTTTTAGCCCTATGATATTGAGTTCTAACATTTGTTGCTGTCAAATCGAGCATCACTGCAATTTCCTCATGGGTAAGTTTTTCAAAAATGTGCAGGTTAACAATTGTTTTATATCCTTCGGGCAATTCCTCTATACTTTTCCTAACATCATCAACCCTTGCATCGAAAATATCAGCTTTGGTACCATCTTCAATTTCATCGGGCATATCCATTTCGCCTAAATCAGAAAAAGTCATTTTTCTTTTTCGGATGTGAGAAATAGAACGATTAATTGCCAATCGCCTTACCCAAGCCTCCACACTAGAAACATTTGCAAGCTTACCAACCTCGTTAAATACTGCGCAAAAAGTATCTTGAAGAATATCTTCAGCCTCGCCACTATGGCTTACAATACGGCTGATAGAATTATAAACCTGCCTCGAATAACGATTGTATAAGCCCGTATAGCCTTCATCACGCCCATTAAGGCATAAATCTATCAAATATTTATCGGTTGTTTGTTCTAAAGGTGGCAATTGCAAGAGCTTTAATTTTCCAATATTTAAGGTGCTTCTATACTCTAGTCGCAACTTATTAAAAAGTGTTACACTAAATCTGAAAAAATCTAAATAAAAAATAACATAGATTAATTGGCAGGTGCAGAAACAGCCAAATAAAAATAAGTAAAATGCTTATAATAAGATACTTGCAAGCTACATTAATTTATTAAATGAGTAATAATCAATCTTGCAGTTTTTGTATAAGAATAGTTATAAAATCTGCCGGTTTATTGGTAATAGATGGCGAACAGAACTTAGTTTTTGCCCAAATGAAAAAAGGAAATTGATTTTAAACTGCAATCTTTTTACATTGATGGCGCTTTTAACGCAACACCGGTTTTAACCGGGATTCCAAAATTTGGTGTACCATCTGTGTTCCAGGTAAATTTTTGCGCCCGTGGCGATCGAAATCCACCACAACCTTGTCCAGGCTTGTCATTTGCGTGATATAAAATCCAGTCTTCTTTTCCATCAGGAGATTTAAAAAACGAATTATGACCCGGTGCATAAACGCCATTTTCTTCTGATTTACTGAATAATGGCTTTGTACTCTTTACCCACGATTTTGGATTAAGAAAATCTGAATTAATATCAGCTGATAGCATTCCCAAGGCGTAAAAATCAGTCCAACAGCCACTGGCAGAATAAACAACCATGATTTTATTTCCACGGATTAAAAACTGAGGTCCTTCATTAACATCTACATGCGGTGGATTATCGGCAGAATTTAAATCGCCATGTTTTTCCCATTCAAAAGCCGGCGTAGATATCTTGATTCTTTCTGATTCAACCGTCCATGGATTTTTTAATCGGGCGATATAGATTTCCTGCTTTCCATTGGTGTCGCCTTCCCAACCAGACCAAACCATGTACAAGTTATTTTTGATGGCAACTACATCTCCATCAATTGCCCATTTATTTGTTTTATCGGTTATCTGACCTTTAAAAATCCATTCACCCGCCATCGGATCGGCAGATGAATTCTCCAGTACAAACATTCTGTGGTTTTCGTTTTTACCATCATCAGCAGCAAAATAAGCATACCATTTACCTTGCAAAAACATCACCTCTGGCGCCCAGATTTGTTTAGAATAGGGTCCGCTGGCGGGTGCTTTCCAAATGGTTTTATGTGGTGCATCTTTTAATCCTTCCAGGCTTTTACTTTTCCATAATTCTATACGGTTGCCGGTGGTATGGGTATAGTAGAAATAGCCATCTTTGTAAAAACTGTAAGGGTCGGCACCAGCCGGAAGCAATGGATTGGTGAAAGTTTGTGCGCCAGAATTTTTTACAAGCAGAAATAAAATGATAGAAATGATTAGTTTGATGTTCATAGTAATTTTACTTGCTCGTAAAGTGTTTTTGGTTAGATTTTTAGAAATATAAATATGAGCTAATATTATTTATTTATCTAAGCATAACGTTTCAATTATTAAACAATTCGTTTCTTTTTAATGGCTGTAAAATTACTCAGGTTGTTTATGATTAACCACATTATTAAAAATAAATGCTTGCAATAAATACTCATAATTTTATCTAAGAATTTTTTATTCCAATCAAATACCTAAATTAATAGAGATATATTTATATTTCCATCCTATTTCGAATATTAAGAATGATTGAGCGCAAGGAGATTTTTGAAAAAATAAATCAATACCAGGAAGAAGAATTGGAGCTTAAATTAAACAATTCTGAATTGAGGAAAATAATTGAGGAGCTAAGAAGAGCCGAAGAGAAAAGTGCTATACTCAATTCTATTATCGAATCTACAGATGACGGTATAATAAGCAAAAGCTTAGATGGTACAATTACGAGCTGGAACAATGCGGCTTCACGTATTTTTGGATACGAGGAAGCGGAAATGATTGGCGTTTCAATCTTTAAGTTGATACCTGACAGCCTTCAGGAACAAGAATTAAAATTTTTAGAACAGCTTAAGCAAGGCAATTCCATTGAACATTTTCAAACCCAGCGTTTACGTAAAGATGGCTCTTTGGTTGATGTTTCCTTAACCATATCCCCTGTTTATAATTCCAACGGAGATTTAATCGGCTTATCAAAGATTGTAAGAGATATCACTAAAGATAAACTAGCCGAATCGGTTGGGCAACGCCTGGCTGCCATTGTAGAATCATCTGATGATGCGATAATAAGTAAAGATTTTAATAGCATCATCATGAGCTGGAATCAGGCAGCCACGCGTATTTTCGGCTACACGGCTGAAGAAATGATTGGAACATCGATACTTAAAATTATTCCTGAAGATAGATTAGACGAAGAACCCAAAATTTTAGTTCAGCTTAGAAAAGGAACTCGTGTAGAACATTTTGAAACCGTTAGACGAAGAAAGGACGGAACATTGATTAATGTTTCTTTAAGCATTTCGCCGGTAAAAGATTTGGAAGGCAATGTAATCGGCCTATCGAAAATAGCTAGAGATATTACTGAAAAAATTCTGATAGAAAAGAATAAAGACGAATTTGTGAGCTTTGTAAGTCATGAGCTTAAAACTCCTTTAACTTCACTAAAGTCTTATCTGCAAATGGCTTTGATTAAAATGAACGATAAAGATTTTATCCACAAAGCTTTAGTGAAAGCAGAAATGCAAACCAGAAAAATGGAACATTTAATTCGTGATTTTTTAAATATATCTCGTTTTGAAAACGGACAAATCAATACAAAAAATTCGAACTTTAATGTTGTAAAACTGATTACAGATTGTATTGAAAATGCAGAAATTGCAAGCAGTAAACACTCTATAATTTATGATGGCTTATCTGAAATAAATGTTTTTGCTGATGAAGAAAAAATTACGCTGGTGTTAACGAATTTAATTAGCAATGCTCAAAAATATTCACCACATGGTGGAACAATATATATTTCTTGCGAAGTATATGAGAAAAATGTAACCATCAGCGTAAAAGACCAGGGTATTGGTATTTCTGCTCACGACCAATTAAATATGTTTCAGAAATTTTACCGGGTAGAAAATGAGCAGACTAAATCCATTCCAGGCTTTGGTATAGGATTATATTTATGCGCCACAATTTTAAAACTCCATAACGCACAATTAAAATTTAAAAGTGAACCTGGAAAAGGCTCTGTGTTTTATTTCTCTTTGCCTTTACACACAGTTGGATAGCTGATTAGTAATTCGATATAAAGCCCTCTAATAACAAAAATTAAAAACAATTTATGGTTTAGCCGATTATTAATGTAGATAAAAAGCAAAAACTATGAAAAAGCAACTTTTAATATTATGCGCATTTGCAACAATGGCTTTAGCCTGTAACGGAAATAAAGCAGATAAGGAAAATGCAGACAGTATGTATAAATACACTGATACCACTAAGGTAGTAGATTCTCTTGCTACAGACAGCACAGCAGATTCTACCACAAACGCACCTGCAGACGTTAACCACTAATTTGTCTTTGATAACTTAATTTTTTTTAATTAAATCCGATAATCTTTTATCATGTTAAAAGGATTATCGGATATTATTAGGGTCAAGTGTTAGGGTTACCATCAATACTACAAGTGGAATTTTTACTGATGTTTAAAATTATCTATTGATTTCTGTTTAATTTAATAAAATGCTTAACCAGATGCTCCCATTCTAATGCTAAAGATGTGGCTGGCCTGGAGGATTTTGCTTTTCTATACCAATAATCAGCGTTCCAGATATCGCCTTCTTTTCTATGTAAATATGCATGCACCAGCGCCGAGGATTGGTCGTTAAGTTGATCTACTAATGCATGTGCTTTATGCCAATCTCCTTTTTCATCATACCACAAAGCATTAAGCTGAATTGACAAACCAGCTGGATGTTCAGCGGCGTTTAAACTTTCTTTAAATGATGATACTATATCCATGGTTAAAAAAACATCCCTCTGTTAAGACTTTGAAATTAGCTAAATTTTAAAATCTATATTATGATTTTTTACTTTTTATCAATTTCGAAAACCAGTTTTCGGATTTTACCTTTGGATTTTCTGGTCCCAATAAAAATCCATAAGGCTTTAATTCAGGTATTCTATCGCATATAATTTTAATTATTCCGAAAATCGGGATGGCCAAAATCATACCTGCAACGCCCCAAATAAATTCCGCTAATACAATAGATAAGATTGTAAATAACGGATTAATGTTAACCTGTTCGCCAACAATAAGTGGCTCCAATATATAAGTTTGAAGAAATTGCACCAAACCATAAACCACTAATACGCCAATCAGCATTTTTGAATCGCCGCCCTGCCCTATTACAGCAAGCAAGGTTAAACAGGTGCCGGTAAGGTTGCCCACAAAAGGAATAATTTCTAAAAGACCGCACAGTACGGCAAAAAATATGGCACTCTGCACACCCACTAGGCTAAAACCGATGCCATAAAGCACCCATAACACACCAATCATTGCCGCAAGCCCGCTTAGATAATGCTGCGCCACCTTTCCCGATTCATGTACAATTACCGAAGCTTTATGTTCTTCGGTATCTGGAACGAGCTGTAATATAAACTTTTTAATATGCGAACGATAATAAAGCGATAAATACATATAAACTAAAACAAGAATGGTATTTACGGCTACGCCCATAACGCCACTTGCAAAACTGGCAAGTAAATTTCCGGTGCTACCGCTGCCAGCTTTAATTATTTCTTTCTGTTGCCTACCATTTATATCTAATTTTTGATTAATCCAGTTTCTCAAATCGACCACCATAGTGCTCAGCCTGGATTTCATTTGATCTAAGTTTTCGGTTAAACTTCCTAATTGCCAGTATAATAATGACACAATCAGCGCAACTGCTAAAATAAATAACAGAACGCAAAGCAAACTTGCCCACCCTCTTTTAATTCCATTATTTTCTAACCAGTTACACAGCCTAATAAAAACCATCGAAAATATACCCGCCAGGGTTATAGGGATCAGAAATGGAGCTGCGAAATATAATCCAGCAAAAACTAAGGTAATAAAGAATAAAATATAAACGCTTTGTTGAAGTTTAGCCATAAGGCTACAACATTAAAGGCATTGAAATGTTTACATTCATTGTTTTACTAATTTTAGTAAAAACAGATTACATCCCACCTTGCTTCGACCAAGAAAATGTTAACAGTAATTAGGTAAAAGAAATCCCGATGAAAGATTTTCATCAAAGGAATTTAATAAAAACACATATTTTCAGTTATTAACATCTGTTAAAAAAAACCATTTATATTGATTTTGAGTATATATTATTTTTAGATAATTCAAATATAAACCATGGTTAAGATACAAACGGAGCAAGATTATAAATTCGTAATTGCTGAAATTAAAAACTTACTGCACAATACAAACCCTATTGTTACTGCAGAAGAAATCCCTGAAATAAAAACTTTATCAATGGCGGCTACCGAGTACGAACTTATTAAGTATGATTTCACTAAACGCTCCCTTAATCAGGCATCGTAATTTTAACGAAATTTCTGCGTAAGCCCTTTACGCAGCGGCTCATCATAATATTTTATGCCAATTTAAGCCAAAACATTTGATGCTGTTAATATTGATAAAGCACGTGGCCATGCTTTTAATTATAACTATCCCTTTTTTATAACCTACCCAGGCTACGTAAAAATAAATGTTTGGATGATGACAAGCTAATGCGAATAAAATATCCCCTAAAAACGTACAGATTTTTTTTTCGGTAGATAATCGCACAACACCTCTTGCATCTAGAAACAATAAATGGAATAAGAATAATTTAATGATGGATTTACAAACACCATTCTCAACCAGCAAAATATGAAACATTCATAATTTATCGGCTAAATATTGGCTATGCTACAATTTCTATCAAGGAGATACAATTCAATTTAGTTTATTGTGTTTATCTTATCATAATTTCAAAACCATTTACCTTTGTCATTGAGATATTAAATAACTGTGCATGTTCAGCCGAACACAAAGAGCATCAAGCACTTAATAGCAAATAAATATCTAAAATGATTTGGAAATTCAAATTCAATCACTTACATTGGTGTATATTTTAAAAGGCACTCCTTTTTTTTAATGAATCTGTTTCATTTACTCATCTGATACTCCGTATACCAGCACACAGTGTGAATTCTTTTTAAAGGTTAGAACAAATTTCCAAACTCTATCAAGGCCGCTTTTGGCTTTGCATAGTTATAACCTAAAATTTTGGTATATGGCAGCGGCTGGCACAATTGAATCCATAACATTAGCATTGGGAAAAGCTTTAAAACCGCTTTCTACTCTGTTAACACCCGATATTTTTGCAAAACTCGGTGTGCCTCTACCACAAAGCATAGAAAACAATGCGGGTATATTAAGTAAACTGGCAGAAACTAAAACGCTCGTTACGGGCTTACCCTCATCAATTTCGATTTTAGAAGCCGCAATAAGCGCTAAAGATGTAACGCAAATTATAGCAGAAGGCATAAAACTCACCAAATTAATTATCGATATCCTCAAGAAAATAAAGGAATTAGGAATTGCCTTAAATACTGCAATATTAGGTTTGCCAGCTAATGTACAGGCAGACTTAAAAGCGCTTGCAGATAATCTTCCAATCAGGATAATTGAGTATTGCTTAATCGGTTATCTGAACGAGTACTTTCCATTATTAACACGAGCCATTAATTTACTTGGCACAATTGATAAAGAAATCATTCTACCTCCAGGAATGGTATTAACTACACCACTTCCTGCAATTACACCACGCAGAATATATTTCGACAGGCTTTTCAAAATGCTGTCTAATCCACAAGCTTACCTACAAGATACTTATAAGCTAGGTTTGCCAACTTTTACCGGAAAAGAAATACTCGAGAAAACCCGTGCTTTACTCATTGAGCTTGGTATTCCTGCTGAAATAACTCAAATAGGAACCGGGTCGATTGTATTGGAATCAGATTATTTTAAAGCAGAATACGATTCAACATTAAATCCACCGGGAATAAAATTTGAAATTAAAGTTAGCGGAAATAATACTTTTGATAAAAGCTACAACATCTCTAGTATTTGGAAAGCTAGAGTTCAAAATACACGTTCTTTTGGAGCAGGATTAACCGGTAAATTAGCATTTCCACTTAAATTAACTTTACAACCTGTTAGTGGTAATGCATTAATGGACACCACATTATCTCTTACCGGTAGCAAAAGTAATAACGACGCCTTTATGCTTATTGGCGCATCAGGTGGAACGAGGTTAGAAGCTCAAAAAATTCAGGCGAGTTTAGGTCTAAATACTGCGGCAGTAAATTCGCAAACCCAAATCAGCCCTTCTGTACAAATCAGTTTGGAAGGCGGAAAATTGATTATTGACTTTAGCGGCGGCGACGGATTTATAACAACGCTACTATCTAATATTAAGGCAGAAGCTGCATTTGATTTAAAAGCAAATTGGGATCCTACAAATGGCCTTCGCATAGCCGGAAGTGCCGGGCTTGATATTTTAATTCCGCTACATATAGATTTAGTTGCAATAATTATCGAAGGCTTTCATTTTAAGGCCGCAATATCAGACTCAGCAACTTTAAAAGTTGGTTTAACGGTCATCATAAAAACTAATTTAGGCCCTTTGGTTGCCGTTATTGATGGTATAGGGACACACTTCCCAATTAGTTTTCCTAATAATTTAGATGGAAACATGGCATTTGCCAATTTAGGAATTGAATTTGTTCCGCCCACACGGGTGGGCTTATCTATTGATACAGGCGTAATAAAAGGCGGTGGATTTTTAGGTGTTGATATTGAAAAAGGAGAATATATTGGTGCCCTGGAATTGTCGTTTCAAGGGTTTATCGATTTAAAGGCAATTGGAATTATATCTACAAAAATGCCTGATGGAAGCGAAGGCTTTGCTTTACTTATCCTGATTACGGCTGAGTTTGCCCCTATCCAGCTCGGCTTTGGCTTTACACTTGTTGGTGTTGGCGGTTTGTTAGCCGTAAACCGACGAACAGAAGTAGATGCCTTAAAAGAGGGTTTACGCACTGGCGCTATCAATAGCATTTTATTCCCTCAGGATATCGTTAACAATATTACCAGAATTATAAGTGATTTACAGCAGGTCTTCCCAATATCGAAAGGCACATTTATAATTGCCCTAATGGCAAAGATTGGTTGGGGAACGCCTACCTTAATCTCACTCGAGATGGGTATCATTATAGATATACCAGCAACAAAAATTATTATTTTAGGTGTACTACGCTGCATTTTGCCAACCGAAGAAGCACCGCTGCTAAAATTACAGGTTAACTTTTTAGGTGTTATAGATTTTAACCAGGGCATATCCTTCAATGCTGTTTTATTCGATTCACGCTTACTGGCCTTTACTTTAACAGGAGAAATGGCATTAAGAATTGGATGGGGCAACCAGCCAATGTTTATATTATCTGTAGGTGGATTTCACCCATCATTTAACGAAATTCCAACGGATTTAAGAAACATGAAACGGATAACCATTTCATTACTTTCTGGTAAAAACCCTAGGATTAGTGTTGCAACTTACTTTGCCGTAACTTCAAATACGGTACAATCTGGTGCCAGAGTAGAGCTCTATGCAGAAGCTTGCGGCTTTAACGCATTTGGTTACTTAGGATATGATTTACTGGTACAGTTTAATCCCTTCTATTTTATTGCACAAATTGAAGCTGGTATTGCCTTGCGTAGAGGCAGCAGCGAAATTGCTGGCATCCACCTTGTTGGCCAGTTAAGCGGACCAACCCCGTGGAGAGCACTTGGTAAAGCAAGTTTAAAAATATTATTCGTCAAAATTAGTGTTAAGTTCGATGTTACTTGGGGCGACCAGGCGCCACCTCAGTTGGAAAAACCAATAGACGTAAAACAACTGATTATTGATGCGATAAGGGATGATCGCAACTGGAAGGCAGATTTACCAGCAAACACAAATACTAATGTTACCCTGCGTAAAATTGAACTTCCTGCTGGTAAGATAGTCGTCCATCCATTTACCATACTCTCCTTAAGCCAAAAGGTTACGCCTTTGGATATGGAAATCAACAAATTTGGAAATGATAAGCCAGCTAATGAGACTAAGTTTTCACTTTCGGTAACTGATAATTCTGCAACGCAGCCAATGGATGAAGAATTTGCAATTGGAAATTTCATCAGGCTAAAAGATAGCGAAAAACTCTCCCGTAAATCATTTGAACGGATGAGAAGCGGCATTAAATTTCAAACTTCTAACGAAATTTTACATGGTACCGAACTACAAAAAGAAGTAGATTATGAATTGAGCTATGTTCATCGCAAAAAAGGAATAGCCTTTATTATTAAAGTTACTGGCTTTAAATTATTAGATAAAGTGTTTAATATATTTTCTAAAGGAAACGCGATAAGCAAGAATACATATTCTGTAAGTAATAAATTGGCAACCATAAGCCCTGCCACAATAAAAATTAATACAGGTTTGTACAGTATCGTAAATACAAAAGATTTAAGCACTTATGGCAATACAATAAGCTTTAACTCAGAAGCGGAGGCTTATGCTTTGCAAGATGATTTACTAAGGAAAAATCCTGCATTAAAGAATCAATTACAAGTAGTTGCACAATTTGAACTAAACTAAAGATGAGTATAAAAGTAGCAAAATATACCTTTGGCTCTTGGATGCGTAAAGGCATTGGCGGTCGTATTACCACTACCGATAATTTGGGCAGTGGGGCAACATCAAACACCCTTCGCTCTACTGTTAATATTGAAGTAAAAGTAAACGACCACCTGGAAAGCAAAAATTTTGAATTGCTTAGTCCCGGAGATATTATTGGTGTAAATCCAGCCTTGATAGTGCGTACCGAGCCGCTAAATTGGATAACGAATTTTGAGCCAAACTATTTACCATTTATTGAATTTTATGATGAGGATTTTTTATGGCGATATACTCCGGCTCAGGCCAACGGTGATAAACTGAGGCCATGGCTTGCACTTATTGTTTTAAAAGATGAGCAACCAGCGGGAAACGAAGAATTCACTTTCAATGAAAAAAAACTGCCTTTACCTTCGGTAATTGTAAAGCATGGAAACAATCTGCCTCCTTCAAATCAAATTTGGGCATGGAGCCATGTTCATATAAACGAAGGTCACGATTCGACAACTGAGTTTGAAGCTTTTCTGAAAACCTTAAATGATTTAGACAACGAAAACAGCGACAAAATTATTGGCAGACTGCTTTGTCCACGTAAACTTGATAGTAATACAGCCTATCGTGCTTTTTTAATCCCTGCTTTTGAAACCGGGCGACTTTCAGGCTTGGGTTTAGAAAATGAAACAGTTGATGCGCAAAAACCATCATGGAACGCAAGCTCGAACAACATTGAATTTCCGGTGTACTATCATTGGTTTTTTAAAACCGGAGATAATCAGGATTTTGAATCACTGGTAAAGATTTTGGAGCCTCGAATAATGGACTCAAAACTCGGTATCAGAGATATGGATGGTTCGAAACCGGGCTTTGGCTTAACAGAAGGCACAGACATTGGCATTACAGAAACATTAAATGTTGTTGGTTTGGAGGGCGCCTTAAAAGCGCCAACTACAGTTTCGGAGCCTAAAGTTTTAGATACCACTAAGCCTTTCTTCAATCAACTGGAAGATGTATTAAATTTTCCTGAAAAAATTAAAAAAGCTTCTAATACGGAAACCGATCCAGTTGTTAGTCCGCCAATTTATGGCCAAAACCATGCCCTTACTAATGAAATCGACACACAAAAAGCGGGTTGGTTACATGAGTTAAATAAAGATCCAAGAAACAGAGTGCCGGCTGGATTTGGAACCAACGTTGTGCAGAAAGACCAGGAAAAATATGTTGCAGAGGCATGGAAACAAGTTGAAAATGTAAAAAAGGCAAACATCAGGATTAAGTTTGTTGCCTTTGCTATGCAGGTAAGCCAAACATTAAAAACCAATTTTACAAGCAAACTTCAACCGGCACAGTCGATTATTTTTTTATCGCCATTACTTAAAAAAGTTAAAGGCTCACCAACAACCTTGCAATATCAACTGGAAGAAAGCTTTGTACCAACCGCGGCAGTAAGTACAGCTTTGCGTAAAATACTTAGGCCAAGAGGACCATTCTTTAAAAAAATCGCAATTGTAAATCCAAATTTTAATCATAGCACACTTGTAAACGATATAAATGATGGCAAAATAACGGCAGCTCCGCCAAAAATTATACCTGTAGGTTTACCTACGATAGATGAAAAACTTAATAATATGCCAGGCAAAACCCAGCATCCGTTATTAAGCTGGATTCTTCAAAATCTATTGCTTTTTTTAATACTCATATTAGTGGCGATTTTGATTTTTGGTTTAATAACGGGTGCATGGTATTTCTGTTTAGTTGCTGCAATAATCGCAATTGCATATTACTTTAAGGCAAAAAATAGTAAGGCAACTAATATTAACCCTAAGGATTTAAATAACCCTGAAGAAATAGTAAAAAATCTTGAGCAATCGCCACCGCAACCGGATTTTGTATTCCAGGAAACCAATCCACTTATTATTGAAACAAATAGTGGAAATACTAAGGTAAGCAGCGAAACCAAAGAAACAGTTAGCGGTGAAGATGGATTAGCTTATACTTTTACAAATACATTTACGCCCGGCGCTAATGGAAAAGATAGTGTAGAAGCGGCAAACTTCAGGGCTGCGGCAATTCATTTAAATCAGCTTGAATCTATTAAAACGCCTGAAAGAAAATTTAGCCGCTTTGACATTGGTAATGCTCATTTAAAATTGCAGGAAGCAACAGATCCGAGAAAAGTTTTTCCTAAAATGCTGGCCTCATTTGTTATTTACACCTTTAATAAAAACTGGTTGTTTAATTTCGAAAATCTGGTACCCGCTATGGCTTACCCAGACATGCCTGAACCGATGTATGAAAAACTCCGCGATATATCCTCAGAGCTGCTAATACCTAATTTAAAACTGATTCCACAAAATACAATTTCTTTATTGGTAACCAACCCGGAGTTTATAGAATCTTATATGGTTGGATTAAACCATGAATTTGGCAAAGAATTACTTTGGAGAGAATATCCAACAGATAAAAGAGGAAGTTATTTCAGGCAATTCTGGGATGTAAAAGGCATCATCAGCAATAACAATAATCTGGATCCTAATCAGCTTAAAGAAGAATATAAAGATATACAACCCTTAGATAAATGGTACAGCAACAGTGCGTTAGGCACACATCCTAAAAGAAAAGCTCCAGATGGAGAACAAGTTGTATTAGTGGTGAGAGGCGAACTGCTTAAAAAATATCCAAACACCATTATCTACGCTCAGAAAGCACACATATTTAAAGATGAAAACGGTGTAATAAATGCAAACAAACAGCCTGTAATAAAAGCAGTAGAAACGCAGGCAGAAATGGCTGCAGAAATTAAATTTCCAATGTTTAAAGCAGAAATTAATCCGGATATAAAATTCTTTGGCTTCGATTTAACCGTACCAAAGGCAATGGGAAAAGATGAACCTAAACTTGAGACAGATGACTGGGGATGGTATTTCATCATTCAGCAAATACCGGGAGAACCACGCTTTGGAATGGATGTAAACTTTGAAAAAAGTGGAACACAAGTAACCTGGGATGACCTAAGCTGGGATAAATATACGCCAA
Organism: Pedobacter sp. Leaf132; assembly: GCF_920984695.1. NCBI lineage: Bacteria > Pseudomonadati > Bacteroidota > Sphingobacteriia > Sphingobacteriales > Sphingobacteriaceae > Pedobacter > Pedobacter sp. Leaf132. Next base: position 616,685 of record NZ_CAKLBO010000002.1, read on the forward strand.
CTAATGGTTTTATCAATACTGATGTTAAACCGAACGGTGATTTTAAACCTGCAGCACCTGAAAATGTAGATGACTGGGGTCAAAATTCTGCCAGAATGGGACACATCTTATATCAAAAGCCGGTGATGATAGCTGTACACGCAAAGGAAATGTTAAAAAGTATATAACCCGTTAATTTATCGTAACCATGGGATATCTTGAATCTTTAAAAGAAATTAAGCAGGCAAAAGCCCAAAGAGATAAAACTGCAGATGAATTGTATAAACTTCAACTGCAATTTATAAATCTTGATCGCAAAAATAATGCTTCGCCTAATGAGAAATATCAAGCGCAGCTTAAAAATTTAAAAGACCAAATTCAAAAGCGGAACACGGAGAAGAAGGACCTGACAGATATGACCCACAGGGTTATTGACAATTTATACCTTAAGCTCAAGCCTCAACAACTCATAGAAGAATGGCAGGATAATATACCCATTACCCTATTTCCGGTTCGTTTAGAAACTAAATACCGAAAAGGCATTCGGGGTACGCAATTAATGGTGAGGGTATATCCGGACGATATTTCGATAGTAACCCATGAAAAGCTGCTAACTAAAGATGAAAGCGACTATGGAAGAAAGCATTGGGAGATTTTATTTAAAAACTCCGCAAACCTAAGCGTAAAAAAAGAAGCATGGCAATTGCTTTATGATAAATTTGGAACAAACAGAGCAGTTTGGGTAGCTAAAAACACTAAACCAACCAATTGGCAACAACGTACTGATTTAAATACTGTGGCAGATTTAATTTTTGAAGATTTAGAAACAAAACCTGATAGCTGGACAGCTGCAGCACATACAAATGTTTTGCCTGATCGTTTTGTTTTAATGGCCTACAGAAATGGTAAAGAAGTTTTACAAATGGTTGGCCAACAAATTAAAGATATAGTAACCGTTGGTCCGGCTCCAATAATTGATGAGAACGACCCTGCATTTACCAGAGATGAACAGGAAAATCGGATTCAAAATGGAGCGGATTATGCCTGGATGGCAGACTTCGATTTAGCTGTTGCCCAAGGTTTGGGATTTATTATCTCGCAAAGCGATGAAGATTTAAAACTAGGTTACGAACAGTTGCTGGTTTTAGGCTTAAAAATTTCTGCTGATGAAAATGAAAGCAAAGAGATGTTTGAAGCACTTATAGAAAACCATAAATACAATGAGGAAGGTTTAGCCTTGATTAAGCAAGGTACACCAACAAATAATACCGAAGGGGAAGATTCTGGCTTTAAAAACCATGAAACGATAGATGATTTGGCTTTGGAGGTAGAACAAGATCAAATCCTCTTTACCCCTACCGATGATGCGCATGAAGCTACCGATGGACAAAGACTTGCTGAATATTTTGGCTTAGACTACGCTATTTTTCAATCTGTAAAAAATAGTGGCATAACCGACCACAAGGAAGCTATTGCCATGAATACAGCAATGTATCCGGGTACATTAGGTTATTTCACCAACACCATGTTAAACGGTGTTTTAGGTGATGCAGATACGGATGCATTAAGAAATCATTACTTGAATTTTGTTAGCGGCCGAGGTCCTTTAGCTGCAATAAGGGTTGGAAACCAGCCTTATGGAATTGTTGTAACCAGCGACTTTGATAATTGGGTGTATAAACAATCCAGATTTGAAGATTTTAGCATTAACCTTCCCTATAAGATGTCTGCATTTTATCAGAAAATGTATAACATTCTTATCTATATGGCGGCTTTTTGGAAAGACAAAACCAAAAATTTACCGCAAATAACAAAAAGTGGAGATGCAGGTGCAACATTATTAAAAGTATTGGGCTTACATCCTTTGTCAGTAGATTTTTTCCAGCGGAAAGGCTATAGTTACGATTACTTGAAAGACCTTGAAAAATTTGAGTACAAAGGAAAGTATTTTGCAGATACGATGTTAATGGCAATAAATTCTTCTCAAATGACGAATCTGCTAAAATCCTGGGGTTATAAAACGCAAAAGGAAAATGGTACAAAAAAAACACCTCCTTTATTATTAGAAATTATATTTCAGCATTATAATACAAGGTTAGATAAAGAAAATCTAATTGATGCTCAGCCTCTATCAGAAGAAAATAAAATAATAGCCTTTAATGAGGACGATGATTTAAATTATATTGATTGGTTGCTTGCCAACATCGATAACGAAAAAAGTTTAGAGAAAGACAATTTTGGCGATAAAGAAAAGCCAAAACCATTGCTTTACATGATGTTGAAGAATGGTTTACTGCTGGAAACCAATCACAGCATATTTAAATTTTTAGCTACAAAGGATATCCATGCATCAGAATTAATGCAAAGCAGAAAATTTATGAACATGAGCACCTCAGCCTCTGTTAGCCCGTGGGAGATTTACAAAGCGCCTGTAAATCGAATTGTAGATACAGAACAATCTACCGCATCAATATTTAATCATGTTCATAAATCAGTTATCGATATTACCATCACCAATAATCTTCAACAAAATAAATGGGCTTTAAATATTTTAAAAGATTTACCAACAGCACGGCTACAAAGAACCTTTGTAGAGCATATAGATAGTTTAAGCTACCGTTTGGATAGTTGGCAAACCTCTCTTTTTGACCAACGTATAGTGAGTCAACGAAATTTACAAGGCGGAATTAAGCAACGCAAAACAGGTATTTATCTTGGTAGTTATGGTTACCTTGAAAATGTTAAGATGCGCAATACGAGGAAAAAGGTTGCAGAGTCTATGCTCCCGGATGGACTTATTGAAAACGAAGACAATTTATATATTGAGAATGAAAATGGCGGTTATGTACATGCGCCAAGCCTAAATCATGCAACTGCCGCAGCTATATTACGCAACGGTTATTTAACCCATGCGAATCAGCAAAATGCAGATGCATTAGCGGTCAATCTTTCATCTGAACGCGTTAGAAGAGCCAAAGCAATTTTAGAAGGAATAAGAAATGGCCAAACCCTCGATGCGCTTTTAGGTTACCAATTTGAAAGAGGATTGCATGATTGGAGCACCAGATCATCCAATCCGGTTATTTTAAATCAGCTTAAGCCAGATTTCAGAAAAGCTTTTCCCATCAAAAAAACTAAAGTTCCGCAAGAAGGAAATGTTACCGGCCCTGAAGAAGTTACGGAAAGTTACGAAGTGGTTAATGGTTTAGCTTTAGCAGAAGTAGTGTTGCCTTTTCCATTCGGGATAACAAATCTAGCAACGCTAAATGCTGCCCAAATTACTGCCCTGGAACAAGAAAGAAACAATCTAAAAAACACTTTAGATGCTGTAAAAGATTTACTAACCGCCGAAAGCGCTTACCAGATGGCTACAGGTAATTTTGAACGTGCCACTGCGGTAATGCAGGCCATTGCCAACGGAACCATTCCGCCAGAAGTGGAAGTTATCAATACAGCAAGAAGTTCGCAAATGACTTTCACCAACAGAATTGCCTTAACCTTTGATAGTTCATTAAATTCTAATCCGTGGCCAAATGTTAACCAAAGTGCAAAATCTATAACTGAACCTGCTTTAAATAATTGGGTAGCTAATCGCTTAGGAAACCCAGCAGATATCTTGTGTGTAGTTACAGCGCAAGATGCCGTAGGAAACGAAATCAGGCTTCCGGTAAGTTTAGAAAACCTAAAAATACAAGCATTGGATTTTGTATTGCTTATTCGCAATAAACTGGAAACCTCCGGCGCTTCAGAATTGGAAAGCCGTATTCGGTATTATTTTCTAAGAGACCAACTACTATCAGATAAAACGATAATAAATATACAGTTTGCTGAAACAGATAGCCCTGCTGATTTATCAAAAAAATCTTTTGCAGAAATATTACCTTTTGCAAACTACATCCGCCAGCTTATAGGAAATAGTAGGCCACTTAATGCAAAAGATTTTCCTTCTAAACCTACATCACCGGCAAATAATAATCCTGCAGAAATTGATTTAGCAGAGCTGAAGAACCGAACAATAAATCTTTACCAAAACTTTCTTGAATCGCCAATCTCGGTACTTCAAAATGCGCTGAATGCAATTCAGATAAACTTAACAGATACAACCATAGAAAATTTGCGAGCCACGCTGAAAGGAATTGCAGATATTCATTTCAATTATGCGCAACCTAATTATGCTTTTGATAAAGGCCAGGAAGCGGCAGATTCATTAATTAAGCAGGGAAAAGCTGTGCTTTTAAGATTATTTGAAGTGCAAAATGCTTATCAGGCACAAAATGCCAAACTAAATCCAACAGGTGAAATTGAACAGGAAAGCATCAAGCTGATAAAAATGATTCAAACCATTCTTGGAGATAATTTTATGGTACTTCCTAAATATAATTTTGTAGATAAAGCTGAAATGGATGCCGCGTTTTCTTCATCAGATGATTTATTAATTTATGCAAAAAAACCTTCAAACCCTGCTTTAGGAGATAATGCCGGACCTGGAATAGCCAAACCGGTTAGCGAATTTTTGCATAGCGCATCATTAGTAAGAGAAAAAATGCACACACTGGAAATGGTGCGATTGTTAAACGAAAACTTTAATCAGGAAGTTTTAGATGCAATGCCTTTGCAACTACCTCACAAAAACAATGATAGCTGGTTAGCAGTAGAATTTCCAAAAAAAACTGAATTACTTAATGATACTACATCTTTTGTTTATTATGCGCCGCAAGGCTTCAATCCTAATGCAACGCAAATTGGTTTATTAATAGATGAATGGACGGAAACCATACCAAATCAGGAAGAAGTTACCGGCATAACCTTTAACTACAATCAACCAAATAGTAGCCCGCCGCAGGCAATTCTTTTAGCCGTAAGCCCCAATGAAACCGGCAACTGGTCTTGGAACGATTTAACAAACACAGTTTTAAATACTTTCCAAAGAGCAAAAGAACGTGCTATAGAACCGGATGATGTAGATACGATGCCAAATTTAACCACACTCCTACCTGCAACAATGGCTGAATTTAGCGCAAATCGTTCTACAAATATTTCCTTAGACTACTCCTTAAACATTTCAGTAAAATACACTGCTGCCAAAGTCATTCAAAATTTAATTAAACAATCATGATTCAACTTACCGATAAAATCAAACAGTTTTCTCCGGATGTTTTGTTGAAAGACTATCGCATAGCATCTATAACAGCATACAACAGACTAGAACCGCGGGCACGTACTGAAAACTTCGACCAGAGTTTAAAAGCTTGCGTACATGATGGATTATGGTTTTTAACCCGCCAATGGCAAATGGGCGAATTAGAAAGTGAAGATGCCGGCTCTGCAATTGATGCCAGGTTAATCACTAAACAAATCCATATTGATAGAATGGCGGTTCAGCAAAACCCGGCATTGTTATATAATGGTGAAATGCCCATGGAAGCCCAAATTGAAAGAGAGGTAATTCCTTTTAGTTTAGCACTGAAAATACAGATATCTCAATATTTTTTAAGCTTACACACCGCCACGTTAAAATCTACTTACTTCTCAAAGTATTTAAATATTTACCCGATAACCGTAGCGTCTAATCCTGATTTTGAGAATCAGGAAAATAGCTTACAATTATTAAACAGTACGGTAAAACGCTCAATTGATGGTGAACTTTTACTTGCTGATGTTGCAAACGATAGCTTCAGTACAGGGGTGAATATAGCACCTGAAGATTTAGCAGAAATGAAAGTCATCACCAACAACTTAATTAATTGGTACAAGAGAATTTACACACAACCAACCAGCGACAATGAAAATGCCTGGAGCGGCCAAAATCTGAGTTATGGATTTTCTAGCGCCGCACCAAAACCCGATGGTACACAATTGGTTATGGAAAGCTCAAATTACCATAGCGGCAACTTGGATTGGTACAATTTCGATGTCGACCTAAATAAAAGGTCGCTTGATTTAGAACAGTCAGATTATCAACCTGAATTAACAAAAGATAAAGCCATATCTTTTATTCCAACAGCTACAGCTTTTAAAGGCATGCCAAATCAGCGCTTTTGGGAAATGGAAGATGCTTCTATAAACTTCGGAACGTTGAATGCAAAAACAAACGACCAACTGCTACTTTTATTTGCCGAATTTGGTTTAGTTTATGGAAATGATTGGTTTGTAATTCCTTATAGGATGAAAACCAATACGCTTTGCGAAATTGATGGTTTTGTGGTTAAGGATGTATTTGGCGACCGTACTTTAATTCAAGCTGCTGACGCAGGTTTGGATAATCAATGGCAAAAATGGAGCATGTTCAACTTAAGCAATAAAGACCATATCGGAGCCTATAACAGACAATTTTTCTTAACATCTACTTTAGCAAGCACTTTACAAAGCGCACCAATTGAGCAGGTTAATTTTATGCGTGATGAAATGGCAAATATGGTTTGGGCGATTGAAGAAATTATTCCGGATGGAACAGGAATTGGTATTGATGGTAATGAAGCTGCTGATAAAGAAGGTATTCTACCCGAACCAATACCAGATGCTAAAGCATTAATACGTTACATGCTTGGCAATACAGTACCTCAAAACTGGATTCCGTTTTTACCGATGCAGCTACCCAATAATTATCAGGATATTCATTTCCAGAGAGCTTCAATGCCAAAACTCGGAAATCCACCTGTAGATACTGTTAAAGCAAAAGGCAGACTTTTAAATGAACAGGAAGCTCCATATTTTATTAATGAGGAAGAAATTCCGTATGCCGGCACATTGATTAGCAGAGCATGGCAAAGAAGCCGCTGGTACAATGGTAAAACGTATAACTGGGTAGGCAGATACAGACAAACCGGACGTGGCGAAGGAAATAGTAAATTAGCTTTCGATCATATAATAGATGCTAAATCAACAGATGCGCCATAATAAGGTGGTTTTATTAATGAGAATTGAAGTATAAATAATTGATTACTTATACTTTATAGCAACTTAAAAAACTCGTATAACAACAGGAATGCCTAACTCTACATCATTATAACAACTAAATTAATAATTCATCACATTTTCACGTCTATCCATCACATTTATATTCAGTAATATAAGGGCAACCATATCTTGCATAAAAATAATGCACCATGAAACTGATTTATATGCTTGCACTCCTATTTTTAGGTAATGCTCTCTGGGCACAAACTGTTAAAAATAAAACTGGGAAACCCTACACCATTCAGAATGTAAAATTTAAAAGTGCTGAAACCACATTAGCTGGTTCCATTTTTTTGCCTAAAAATGCGCATGCAGCTTTGGTGTTGATACATGGATCTGGCCAGGAAAAACGAATGTTAAATCTGGCGACGGATTTAGCGAAACAAGGCATTGCTATTTTAACCTATGATAAACGTGGTGTCGGCGAATCTGGCGGTCAATATCAAGGGCCTGAAGTTGGCACCAACAATATTGATTCTGCAAACCTGCAACAATTAGCCCTGGATGCAGCTGCAGCAGGCAGTTTTATGATCAAACATTTATTACCTAAACAAATACCGCTCGGCTTGATGGGTTTTAGTCAGGCGGGATGGATTATTCCGATTGCCGCACAAAAATTAAATGCGATAAAGTTTATGATAATTTTTAGTGGCCCGGTGGTCAATACCCTCGAGCAGTTACGTTTCCAGTTTTATACCAATGGCAACAACAAATTTTGGGACTCGCATAGCCAAACAGATGCTTTGCATCATATTAAAAACGATATTGATAGATATAATTTTACTCCGACTGAACCCCGAAACGCATTATCAACGCTTAAAATTAATGGATTATGGATTTTTGGAGCCAAAGACATACAAATCCCAGTAGAACTTTCAAAAGCTAAAATTAATGAGCTGAAAGCTGAGGGCAGGCTATTTGAATACATCGAATTTCCCGAATTAGGTCATAATACCTCAAGTTCAGCAGAACCAATGAACAAAGCCATTGAATGGATAAGAATTCAAACTACTAATAAAAATCGACCTAAAACTAAAAACCGGAACAACTAATAGGAGCCTGAATATTTTAGTATAAAAGATGGACTTGATTATTGTGCCCTATCAACTTGATTATCGCTGATTAATTTACGAATACCAAAAAATGATACAAACCCAATGGTTACGCCTACGAAGATTAATGCTTTAAATGTCATACCTGTTTTAACAGATAGCTTAACAAATTTGTTTGAAAATTGGAGAAAATTTAATCTGGGAAGAATACTATAATCAATCTTTTTTTGGCATGATATAATTGATAGACAAAGTGCCTATGCGGCTGGTTAATCCGTAAATTGGACTTGTAATAATTACATTTTGCCCTCTCTGTGCATTTAGGCTTGCCGTATCTACATCTAAAAAATACTTATTGTAAAATGTTGAGTAAGGAAGTCCAAGTTCGGATTTATCGCTTGAAGCAATAATTAACCCTTTTGGATTTACGATGGAAACTTCCTTAAAATTTTCTTCAGTTACCAGTTGATGAATGTATTGGTTTACCGCCTGCATATCGCCTTCCAGCATTTTCTGGCGAATGGCCCAAACCATTGGTTTACTAAAAAGCACCAGTTGTTTCTTCAGCGTAGAATCTAACTGACCTGTTATGCGGTTTCTAAAATGTTCGTTTTCAACTTTCTGCTCCCTGATAATACTTCTGGTTTCCAAAGATTTATAAGCAAGAATAAAAAATACCAGGATAATTCCTGTAAAAACCGTAATCAAAAATGTACGTAAAGAAACGGTAGAATGTGGAATATCGTAATTTTTGTTGTGCGTTTGGGAAGGATGAGCCATAGTTTTATCGTGATGTCACTAAAATAAAAAAAGAGCCTTTTTTGTTTTACGATGATACACTAATTTTTAAAAAATTATAACTAGATGAAAAACCCTCGATATGATAATAAAGCTAAAGCCATCCTTAAATTACAAATAAACAGCTTTAGCATTTATTAAACCTAAACTTCTTGATTATCATTGTGTTTTGTTATGGCCTCACCAAGATGTAAAACCAAAGCATCATCAAATTCATCCATTGTGCGCCATTGCATGTGCTCATCAACAGCTTCTGCATAGATTACGCCAAGTTTATGATCGTCCTGCATAATTCGATATGTTCCATTTTCTTGCGGCTCAACTGTATAATCACCTTCTTCTACACTAATTTTAAAGTTATCCATTGTATGTTATTTAAATTATTTTTAAGTATTTATCTAATCGCAAATTTTTAGTAATTCTAACGATGCATATATTAACTCGCTACAGGCAAGGCCATGCTTTTCGCCATAAGTTTTTGAATCATTTTTTTTAATCTCAAACGATAATCATCGCCGAGCCAAGCGATGTAATCTCTGGTTACTTTTGACAGGCATTTTCCATAAAGTTTAATGCGGTAATCAATTTCCTTATCCAAAACATGGCAAAGCTCTAATGCTTTCGCTAAATCGCCTTCAGCATTATCTAAACACATTAAAGCATGTTGACGAATAGAATCCCTTATTACAATTTTTGCTTTCTGACCATCTTCCAAAGCTTTATGATAGGCTGCTACAACATCAAAAGACACCTCTAAACTATTGGGGAAGGCGTTTCTCATCTCAATAGGAATAACATGAGTTTGTTGTGTACTACGGCTAAGGTTTTCATGGTAAATTTCTGGATGATTAAATACATGGTTCCAATCAATTTCGCTATTCCATTCGCCAAACCTTTCGCAATTATTACCGAGATCTATAATCGAAAATTTCTTTTTACCCGAACAACAACGGGCACCCCGCCCTATCATTTGATGGTATAAAGTTAATGATGTGGTGGCCCAGTAAAGTATAACCGATTGAATGCTTGGCTCATCAAAACCTGTTGTTAAAATAGAAACAGAACTAAGAATTGCACCTTTTGTTCTTTTAAACCATTTTAGTATTTCTTTCCGCTCTGCGGATGATGTTTTATTATCTAAATGGCGAATAGCATACCCTGCCTTTCTAAAAACCTCCTCAACACGTTTTGAAGTGAATATCCCGTTATTGAATATCAAGGTCTTCTTTCTCATGGAATGAGATTCATAAGCATGCAAAAGCAAATCCAGCATAACTTCCGAGCCATATAAGGCATCGGATGTACTCACGGTAAAATCGCCGGTTAAACCGGTTTTAAGCGTATTGAGCTCAACATCATAGCTGTGCACTTTTGGTTTGGCTAAAAAGCCTTGCTTAATTAAGTTTGAAATAGATTCGCCAACCAACAATTCATCATAAAAGCCTTTCATAGGCAAATTAACATCAGATGAGAAAGGTGTTGCCGTTACCCCAATTACAGCAGCATTTGGAAACTTAGAAAGTAATTTATGGAAAGAATTGTGATGTGCTTCATCAACGATAACCAATCCAACAGAAGATGTATTTATCAGTCCTTCATCAATGCGGCGCTTTAGCGTTTCAACCATCGCAACATAACATTCAAAATGGTCTTTAATGGATATCTTTTTTACCTTGCTATCTATTACCCGGTTCACCACTCCCATATCTTTAAGTGCTTTGGTAGTTTGTTGGCAAAGTTCAATACGGTGGCTCAAAACAATTACCTTTTTACCGTAATTAAGAATGAATCGCTTTGCTATCTCTGAAAAAATAATTGTTTTACCTCCACCGGTTGGTAATTGATATAGCAGTTTCGCCTTATGATTGGCATGAGCAGAAAGCTTTTCGAACAATAAATTTAGATCGTGATGCTGGTAATCGTAAAGTTGTTTATTTGCTGCAGAATTTTTTTCTACCAGGGTATCCAAATGTGTTTCCATATAAAAATGAAACCTAAGGAATCGGAAAAAGTTTCGAGATTATATCAACAGGATATATTTTTTTAAGATGCTTTATTGTATGAAACCAAATGCACCAAAGATAACTTGCGAGTGGTTGTATGCTCATTTGAATGACTAGCGGGAGTCGGTATGTTTCCTAACGCTAAAAACTATATCAGTAATAATTTCATCTAATTTTTTAGCCGAATCGAGAACCATATCGCAAACCTGTCCTATGTATTTTTCATTGTGTAGATTTTTCTTCATAATCCGAGTTAATGCTAAAAGGTTTGCCAGAGGCGCTCGAACTGTGTGACTTTGCGTAAATACAATTTCTTCGAGCAAGCTTGATTGTGCGTTAATTTCTTCTGATACCTTTTTAGATTGTTGCCTTTCCAACATCAGTTCAGAAATATCATAACCCAGGCAAAACATACCCGATGGCTGGTTATTTTCATCAAACATAGCCCGAAATTCCCATTGGGTAAATATATAGCCGCCTTGACCATCATGTTTACGGATGGTTGGAGGAAATAACTTATCTGGCTGCTTGAAACATTCCTGAGAAACCATTTCGCAGGTAGCAACATCATCCGGATGCATGGTAATGTGAAACGGCTGACCTATTAAACCACTTGATACATGAGAAAATCTTTGCGAATAATTATCATTTGTAAAAGTGTATTTGCCTTCCATGTTTACAATAATAATGTAGTAGAAACTAGATTCTTTTAGTAAATTACATGTTTGGTCAAAATTTATCATAGGGTTGCATTTATCGTAAATAACACGCCGATTTTAAATAGTCAGAGCAGACCAAAAAAATTTCAAGACGATTAATTCAGAGCCTCTAAGTTATTAAATAAACAACAATTCAATAACTTAAATTTTAGTATTTTGTAATTGTTTAATTACAAAGCGAAGTTGAGCGACTACTCAGGTTTTAAGTGCCAAATTGTTTGTTCCAATGGTTAAAATGCTCATAAATACGATTTTCTGTAAATAATACGTATGCCGGTTATTTATACTTAATTTATCTGGATAACGTGGAATGGTAAAGTTTTTACTTAGTTTGCTGATATTATTAGTTTTAGAACTATTAACCGGTTTTTTGAATTTAAAAATCGAATTAATACTACAATCTATTTCTATTGATACACCCTATGATAGAAAATGAAATCCTGCTTATTGATGATGACGAGTATAGTTTATTCATCAATAAGGAAATAATTAGTGCACATACAGAATTACCCATACATGCTTTTAATAGCGGCGAACTTGGCTTGAATTATTTGAAGCGTATCGCCCAGGATAAGCAGGTTTTTATGTTTCTGGATTTAAATATGCCCGTTATGAATGGCTGGGCCGTTTTAGAAAACTTAGAACAAATGGTATTAAAAAATGCTGTTCGCGTATTTATTCTAACATCTTCTGTAGATGATTTAGACAAAGCAAAAGCGAAAACATACTCAATGGTTAAAGCATTTTTTGTTAAGCCGCTTGAAAGTGAAGTTGTTGAACACGCGCTTCAGAATATCTAAAATAGATTTTGCAAAAATAACATCCAAAAAAAATGCTTTGTGAAGCCCCTTCTTTGCGAAAATTTATCGTGGTAAAAATTTCCTTTTTTTACCAATTAATTTCTAATATTTCAGAATTTTTGTATCGCGATAATTCTAATCGATAAATTAAAAATAGCGTAATAACAGTCTTCAAACCAATTACAGCTCTCTTTTCTATGCCATTGAAATGTTGGTGCACGATATTCTAATCTGACAGCTTTATAAACTATTGATTAATAGAATCTTTAAATACAAACTAATTAATTTATAGCGAAATCTGAGAAACCTAATTATCCGTATTTATTTACACAGAATAATATAAAAAAACTGAGCATCTGTACCTGATGATAAATGATTTAATGCTAAACAATAATTAAATAATTTTAAAAATGGAGGATACTATAGCAACAATTAATAAGCCAAACGATAGTTAAGTATCTAATTCGTTACTATTTTAACATTATGTAATTGGATTTTAACATATCATTATATTTTTTTGCATTTAATGTGCTAAAATAACTAATTTAACACTTGCGCTCCCTTCCTATAATTATCTCTAAATAATGAAAGTATTCCCATTCACCTTTCTCGTCTCTGAAGACAAGAGCGTAGTGTCTGAGCGATTTGAATCGCCCAATTTTTATCCGTATCTGCATAGGCATGAGGAGTGGCAAATCACTTATATTGAGCACGGCACTGGTACGCTTATTGCAGGCAATGATATGCAACACTTTAAAAGCGGCGATTTATTTGTAATCGGGTCAGGGCTACCCCATCTTTTTAAAAACGCTATAGATGAAGCTCAAAATCAAGTAAACTTAGTTTCCTCACATTCTATCTATTTTGATGTTGATGCGAAACTAGGTCCGCTATTTTCATTACCCGAGATGAAAACAGTTAAAAAGTTTTTAGCGAGGAATAAAAATGGTTTTAAAATATCTGAAAAGCATGCAGAGATGATTTATTCATTGATGAAAGCTATTGACAAATCAATCGGCGTTAAATTGCTTTCTAACTTTGTTGATTTAATGCTTGCCTTACAAACAATAGAAGAACAATTTACGCCAATATGTTCTGATATGTTTAAATTGGGTAAAATTGACAGTGATGGCGACAGACTGGTTCGGATTGTTAATTACATATCCGATAATTACCATAAAGCCATTACACTCGAAGATGTTTCAGACATTGCTTTTATGACTCCACAAGCATTTTGCAGATACTTTAAAAAACACACCGGGCACACATTTGTCTCTTATTTAAATGAAGTTAGAATTAATTATGCCCGCAAAAGCTTAATTCTTGATGGAAAACTAGATCATATATCCAGCATAGCATATAAGGTAGGTTTTAGCAGCATACCAAACTTCAATAGAGTTTTCAAATCTATTGTAGGCAAATCTCCAAAGGCATACATTCATGATTTTGAAATGCTCACTGGATAATTTTAAGTTTTTATAACATTTTTAAGGTCTTTTTTGCCCACTTTATCTAAAAATAGAGTGGGCTTTTGTATTTATATAAAGCAAAAGAAGAAAAATCTACAAATTATAGTATTTCAACTAATGTTTTAGGGCAAAATCAGCTCCAAAATAAATCTTCATAGCAAAAATGTGCTAATATTTTCACCTTGACTTATTGCATTTTTGCAGGTTTGCCAAATACTCCAAAATTTGCTATGATTTAGCATGTAATAATTTTGTTTCATGCAGTTTTCGACATAGTTTTAGCTAATTAACTTAACATTAACTAAACTAAATTCGATTATTCATGAAAAAACTTTTACAGAGTTTGTTCATACTTGTATTCGTTGCGGGCACTGCAATGGCACAAGAGAGAACAGTAACCGGTACAGTAACTTCACAAGATGACGGAGTTCCCATCCCTGGTGCAACAGTGAGAGTAAAGAACATCACAGGCGTGGGTTCACAAACAGGAGCTGATGGAAAATTCAGCCTTAGGGTTCCTGCAAATGCAAAAACAATTGTAGTATCTTTCTTAGGTTACAAAACTACAGAAACAAGCATCCCTGCAGGTAATGTAATTAACATTTCTTTAAGTTCTGATGCGCAGGCATTAAATGAAGTTGTGGTAACAGCCGGTGGTGTTAGCATCCAGCGTAGACAACAAGGTAACCAGGCTACAACCATTAAGGCAGGCGAGCTTACTCAAGGTAAGGCATTTAACGTTGCCAGTGCATTGAGTGGTAAAGTTGCGGGTTTACAAGTAAATGCGGTAAGTTCTGGTGTTAACCCGAACGTTCGTATTGTTCTACGTGGTAACCGCTCTTTAACTGGTAACAACCAGGCATTAGTAGTTGTAGATAACGTTATCGTACCAAGTAACATCTTAGGTAATTTAAATCCTGAGGATATTGAAGATATCCAGGTTTTAAACGGTGCTGGTGCTGCTGCCTTGTACGGTTCGGATGCATCAAATGGTGCCTTGATTATCACAACTAAAAAAGGTAAAGCAGGTGTTGCTCAAATTAAAGCATCACATACAAGCACTTTTGAATCAACTGCATTCTTACCTCAAATTCAAGAACGTTTTGGTTCTGGTACCGGTCCGGATGATATTAAAACCTACACACCGTATGAAAACCAGCAGTATGGTCCGGCATTTGATGGCTCTTTACGTCCGATTGGTAAGCCATTAGTTGATGGTTCAATTCAAACTGTACCTTACTCATTTAATTCTAGTCAAAACAAAAACAGCTTTTGGGAAACTGGTATTGGTAACCAGGAAGATTTAAGTATTTCTTCTGGTGATGAAAAAGGCAGTTATTATATCTCAGGTCAGTATTTCGACCAAACGGCAACAATGCCAGGCGATAAATACAACCGTTTTAGCATCAGAGTTAATGGCGACCGTAAAATAAGCGATAAGTTTGATTTCTCATTTAATGCAAACTATGTTCAAAACCGTTACAATTTAACTACTGCAACTTCTTCAGTATTTGATAACGTTTTACAAACTCCCGGACAAATTCCGCTTACTATTTACAAAAACTGGAAAGAAGATCCATTCTCAAATCCTAACGGATACTACAATGAGTATTATCAAAATCCATATTTCGCAATTGATAATAACCGTCAGTTAGTAAGAAATGATTATTTGACTGGTAATGCTCAATTACGCTATAAACCAATTACAGAATTATCTATCTTATTCCGTGTAAGTTTATCAACTCAAAATTCATCTAATAAAGCTTGGACAGATAAATTTACATATTCTGATTACAGACTTGGAATTACTTCAAATTTCCAGAATATAGTTGGTGGTGTTAGTGATGGTGCAAATTATTCAACACAGTTAAACCCTGAGTTTCAGGCACAATATCAAAAAAGACTGAACAAAGATTTCTCTTTAAATGCTATTTTAGGTGCAAGTTCACGTAACAACATAGCTAAGGGTATTGGCGTTTCTTCATCAGCAATGGTTATTGGTGGTTTATATAACATTAGTAATACAACGCAAAATCCTGGTGCATCAGAATCAAACTCTTTAGTTAGACAGTTTGGTGCTTATGTAGATGCCCGTTTAGGTTTTAGAGATTATTTATACTTACACGTTACCGGTAGAAATGACTGGAGATCACTTTTGAATCCTGAAAACAGATCTTTATTTTACCCGGCGGCAGATTTAGCTTTCATTGCTTCTGATGCTATTCCATTCTTAAAAACTTCAAACACCATTCAAAGTTTAAAATTACGTGGTGGTTGGTCTAAAGTAGGTTTGGTAAACCTTAACCCTTACGCATTAAACACAACCTTCGGGCAAGCATACGGATATCCGTATAACAACGTTCCAGGTTTTACAATTGGTAACCAGGTAGTATCTCCAAATATTAAACCAGAGGTAACTACACAGGTTGAAGCTGGTTTTGATTTAGAGATGTTAAAATCCAGATTAACAGCAAGCTTAACCGTTTATCAATCAAACACGGTTGACCAAACTATCGGTACTCAGATTCCTTCATCAACAGGTTATACAAATTACCTGACTAATACTGGTGAGGTGCAAAATAAAGGTATTGAAACTGCTGTTCGCGTTACCCCTATCAGAACTGCCGGTGGCCTTGAAGTAAGCATTGGTGCAAACTATACTTACAATGCAAACAAAGTGCTTTCAATCAGTACAGATCAATCGTTCATCTCATTAGGTAGTTTTGGAACTTCACAAATCGTTGCAGAAGTTGGCCAGCCTTTCCCACTGTTAAAAGGAACAACATACCAAAAAGATAATCAAGGCAGAGTAATTGTTGATAGACTTACAGGTATGCCATCTGTAACTACTGCAGTTTCTACTTTAGGCATAACTGAACCAAAAACACGTTTAGGTTTAGATGCTAGTGTATCTTATAAAGGTTTACGTTTTGCAACCGTTTGGGAATACCGTACTGGTAATGTTATGTATTTTGGTGCTGGTAGTTATGATTTCTCTGGTGCTGGTATCAGAACAACTTTCTTTAACAGAGAACGTTTTGTTGTACCAAACTCATCATACCTTGATCCTGCAACCAACACTTATGTTGAAAACACAAACATTACAACATACACAGGTGGTGTAGATTTTTGGACAAACGGACCAACAAATACAGGCGTAAATAGCAACTATACATTCTCTGCTGCATTCTGGAAATTACGTGAGGCATCATTAAGCTACGATTTACCTGCATCAGTATTAAAAAATGTTGGTTTTGTTAAGAGAGCTACAATTAGCCTACAAGGACGTAACTTATTGTTATTCACGCCTAAAACAAACCTTTACACAGACCCAGAGTATAGTGCTTTAGGAGCATCAAGTAATGCCATTGGTTTCTCTTCATTAGGTCAAACGCCTCCAGGAAGATACTACGGCTTTAGTTTATCTGTAACGTTATAAGCAAAAGAAGAATATGAAAAAGATTTTTAAATATATATTACTTAGTGGGATGGTGATTTTTTCAAGTGCTTGTAAGAAGTATCTTGATGTAAATACCAATCCGAACAGTTTAACATCTGCTACTCCAAACTTAATATTGCCTCAGGCTATTGTAGGTGCTGCCTCTATTAGCAATTCATTTAGCTTAAGCTTAGCAGATTTTTCTGGGGCCAGAGCTAATGCTGGTGGTTTTGGTGGCTTTGGCTCGGTAGTAACTTACGATTTTGGTACTGGAGATTACCAGGGATTATGGACTTCAACTTACGATAATGCACAGGATTTTCAATATGTGTTAGAAAACACAGTTGCAGATCCAACTTTGATTTATTCGACTTCTATTGCAAGAATTATGAAATCCTTTGCTTTTGAGCGTTTGGTGAATCAATTTAATGATGTACCCTACTCTCAGGCCCTAAAAGGAACAGCAGTTCTATCGCCTAAATATGACGCTGCAAGCGATGTGTATAAAGGTTGTATTGCCGATTTAGATAAAGCAATTGTTGACATTACAGCCGGACAGGCAAATGCTGCAACAGCAAAAGTTGCTGCCAGTGCCGACCCACTTTTTGCAGGCGACATGAATAACTGGAAAAGATTGGCCAATACGATAAAATTAAGAATGCTGATTAAAATGGCTGGTGTACCAAGTTTACAAACTTACACAACTCCAGCATTTAGCAGCTTTAATACAACTATTGGTGTGCTTACAGCAGATGCGATTGTTCAACCTGGTTATGTTAAAACAGATAGACCAAATCCAGTTTACAATTCAATAGGATTTACGACAACAGGTACCAACACAACAACAAGCAGAATTCCTACAAAATGGATATACAGCTTTTACGACGGTAACAAACTTTCTGATGCTTTCAGAGGAAAAGTTATCTACAGAGGTTTCCCATCTAACATTATCAACCAGTTAGGTGATGAATCATCTTCAGTTCCTGCTGCTGCTGCTGCTGGTTCTGCATGGATTACCGGAGGTGCTTCTGATGGCGTATCTGGAACACCTCTGTTTGGTGTTGTTAAAGGCCCAACAATGGGAACACCAATAATTTTAGCAACTGAGGCAAATTTCTTATTAGCAGAAGCTTACACCAGAAATTATCTTGCCGGCAACGCGGAAACTGCTTTCTACAATGGTATTACCCAATCGTTTAATTATTTGTACAAAGATTTTTCAAATACTGTTCCTGGCACAAAAGATGTTGCTACTGATGTAGCCTCATACAGAACGCTGAATGCAACAAGTCCTTTGGTAAATTTCTCGTTGGCTGCAACTACAGACCAAAAAATTGAAGCAATCATCACTCAAAAATATATTGCTTTAAATATGATTTCAAATGATGAAGCATTCAATGAATTTAGAAGAACAACGTATCCTAGAATTGTAAATACTTCAACTAATCCGATTGCAACATTTGCATCATTAAAATCTATTTCAACCCACGTTGATAAATTGCCTACCAGAGTTTTATATCCTCAACAAGAGTATAATTTAAACCCAGCTAATGTTCCGGCTAACATCAATAAATTTACATCATTAATTTTTTGGGATCCTAATTAATCGAAAAATGAAAAAAATCATATTTAATACACTATTAGCACTTACAATTGCTACAACACTTTCTTCATGTTTGAAGGATAGTGTAACAGATCTTGACCCTTCTAAAGGTGTAAATGTTATCGAGTTTGCTAATCCGGCTGCTATTGTAAAAACCGGTGCACCATACTCTTTATATACCTTTGCTTATGCAACAACTGAAACACCTAGTTTACCAATTACGGTAAGCTATTCTGGTCCGCAGGAATTTGCGCCGCAAGATATTACAGTTAATATTGGCTTAGCCCCGGCTAGTACAATTGATACTTATAATACAGCGATAGGCACAACTTATTCAATGTTAAACGGCAATGGCTATACCTTTACCGGAACAAGTGTAGTTATTAAACAAGGTACTAACAAGGCTACATTTACAATTCCTTTAAAACCGGGTCAGTTCGATTTTAGTAAACAAGAGGTTTTGCCTATTACCATTTCTTCAGCATCATCAGGAGTAATTAGCGGTAATTTTAGAACCATACTGTTAAACGTAAACGCAAAAAATGCTTACGACGGCATTTATACACCTCAGGAAGGTAGTTTTGTTCAGCGTTATTCAAACCCGACCACACCAACTACCGGTGATGCATTAAACGGCCCGACTGGTACAAACCCTGATGTTACATTAACTACAGTAAGCTTAACGACTGTACAAATTGGTAACTTAAGATGGTCTGGTGGGTCATCAGGTGTAGGTGGTATTGATAACTTACAAGCTACAGTTGACCCGGCTACAAACCTGGTTACAATGAAAGCCCTAGGTAATGCCACATTAGCAAACATACCTGGTTCTGTAAACAGATACGATCCGGCTACAAAAACTTTTACATTAAACTTTGATTGGAATCAAACGTCAACCAAACGCGTTTATTCTTTGAAAATAAAATATAAAGGTTCTAGATAACCGATAAAAAGGATTACCAATATGAAGTTTTTTTAGCTTCAAACATAAGAAAGCGACCAAGTATTTTATTTGGTCGCTTTCTCATTTACTTAGCATATTTTGCGCAACTGTGCACATTGTACACTAAATTTATTCTATCTAAATTATTTAAATTTTAAAATATGAAAAGCTCACTTATTACCACGGTCTCAACACTATTTTTAAGTGTTTTAACATTTAACGTTGACAAAACGGAGAAACTAAAAGATAATTCGGTGGCGAATTATCAGCTCGATGAAAACGGTAAAAAATCCGGACCTTTTAAGATTACAAGCTCCAAAGGAGGAATTTTGCTAAGCGGTAGCTACAAAAATGGCAATCGGGCAAACGATTGGTATTGTTTTGATAGAAACGGAAATGTGACTTTAAGGTATAATTACAACCTAAAAAAACTGATTTTGTTATCAGAAAAGCAAATTGCGGATTACGAATTTAAAGTGGATGACAGCAATGCCGAAGTGCAGGAAAAATTTCAGGCACCCTTTCCTATCTGTTCTGCAGAACAATTTAAAGGCTTATTGATTTCTGAATTCATTCAACAAATTCCTGCAAAGCAGAAAACATCAAAAGCTAATTTAAAGGGTGAAGTTACTGCCCTCATCAGTGAAACAGGTCGTGTAAAATATTTCGTAAAATATGTTTTAGATGGTTACGAATACAAAACAAGTGTAGACCTCGACAATAAAGTTTTTAATGTGGAATGGATTCCGGCTACTTATAAAGATAAAACTTACAAATCAGAAGCTAAGTTTAATATTGACGTGGCAATTGACCCAACAACTGAAAGAAGATTTATTTGGAATTATTGAGAAATTAAGCCAGATTTTTACACTAATAATCAAATTAAGTTATTAAGGCGAAACCATCCGGTTTCGCCTTAATGTTTTTATCAAACTAACATAATTTCAATAATTATAGCGCATAAATAAATCCAAAAAGCTGATACTACAATCTCAACTCCTGTTATAATTTCTTTAAGCTTCTGCCATAATTACATAACAATAATATAGAGAATTTAAATAATATTACATTTTGATATTGCTCAAAATCTATTGCATTTTAACGTGTATAGTCATAATTTTAAATGCATAGGCATCAAGCATTTAACAATTGTTAAAGTGTATTAAGAGCTTGATAGAATATTTAGATTTAAATCAATGCCTCCAGAACTAAAAATTTCAATTTGGAGGATATTTATCTTCCTTCGATAGTATTACAAAGAATTGAGGATGAGGATAACATCTTCAAACATGGATTTTATTTGCCGATACAGAAAGTAGAGTAACTTTGATTATTAGGTAGTTAACTAAGGTACAAAAGTTAAAAATTTACATATTTTTAAATAAAACGTTATATCGGCTTTCTAATAGAATTTGATACTTTTTTTTGTATTCTTCTGATAAAAAGGAACGCCTAATCCAATCTTCTGCTAAAGGTTTAAATTTAACAAAGCGCTTAAACACGTTGTTGATTTGCTTTTTATTAAGCTCAAGCTTATTTCCCAAATACTGAAAATGCTCCACCCCTAGTTTTTTCTTCTTGCCTTCCAATGTTAAAGCTAGTTCTTCTTTATCTTCAGGGTTCACGATTGCCACATTTAATAAATCGTAAGCCGGAGATAAACTCCACCTATCATTATCTAATAGTAACGAGAAATTTTTAAGGTGCATATCATTATTACCTGTCAAAAAACTAAAAACAGTTAGCTCAAAATAATAAAGTTGGTCAAATGCAGTACGATTGGAATATTGCCCTATTGCTTTACCCACCTTCTCCATGGAACCTTTATATTTATCAAAGGCTTCCAAAATTTGAAACATATCAATCATATGTTTCTTTTCACCCAAATCAGTTCGGTCAAATCTTTTGGTGATGTAAGAGAGTTCCCCAGATTTCAAACGAATTAAACTAGATTTTGCAGTTTTCATTCCAAAAGCTTTAGCCATTCGCATTGTTAAATGTTCATTTTGTGGCATCTCTCGAAATATTGACGAAGGTGGTTTAAATATATAATTACCTCCCAAAGCACCAACTACAGTAAGCCTACCGTTCTTGCCATCATCTAAGGCAGAATTTACCATCGTCAAAGATAACTTTGGCTGTACCCCAGGAACTGCGATACTTCTTTCGATAACATGCTGCGCCAACTCGTCCATTTGCTCTAAAGAATATGAAAAATCCGGCTGTTCTTTTGTACCAAAAAAATCTAAAGTACAATCCTCGTGAAAATCTCCTTTTGTTCCTTCTAGCAGTTGATTATAACAATATAAACAGTTCTTATTCATCGGTTGCATTTACGGGTTTAACACTCACAGCACCTATACAATTTTGGCAACAGGCCAAAAGTAGACCCATTCTATCGTTGGGATTAATTTTCCAGTTTTTTGATGCAATGTCCAAAAGCCATCCCTCTGGAATTAAGCCTTCAAAAAATGGAAACAATCTATTCTCTTTATATTTTCCTATAACTACTGGCATAGAAAAAGTAAGAAATTGATTTGGATAGTTTTCGATATAATCCTTATCGTATTCAAACGTATACTCTCCATCATTTGTCTCAATGAGTAATCCTGCCAATATATCTTGATAAAATATTTCAGCTACTCTCATACTTCATTATTTTGAGAAACACGATTTTCTTCAATTGGAACTAACACGTAGCCAAACATTTTTAGTACTTGATTTACGCTAGATAAATTTAGATTTTGTTTTCCCTGTTCAATCTTACGTATCACTGTAAGGGCAACACCTGCCCTATCTGCAAATTCTTCTTGGGTTAACTTTTCTTCTCTGCGCTTCGCTTTTATAAACTGTGAAAGATTTTCCATTATATGCAATTACTCGTATTTCAATCAAATATAGTTAATTATATTCAAAAAGATATAAAATAAAACATTTCACCCAACTATATGCAAATTCATATAATAATTAAGGATAAAATTATTTTTCGTTCCTTCAGTGAAAATATCTAATTCATATATTTACGCATGTCAAGGTCTAAAAGAAAAAATAAAATCTTTTCTATACTACAGCGGAAACCGAAAAACATGATAAGAGACGCTGGAACAAAACGTTCAGGAAAGTATCCAAAAACTCAATAAACAAAGAAAAAAGGCTCATGCTCACCTAATGGCAGTTCACTTATGCAGATGTAAGCTATTGAACCATTGTTTTTAATATTTAATGTTCCAGACATACTCAGAAATAAGAAATTGTTGTACTAAACTTAACTGATAGGGAATGGTTTATTGGTAATTATTTTCCACAGAAAACCTGTTAACAGGTTCTAAAAACCCATCCTTTCAAACATATCACGTTACAGTAATTATCGTATAAACCTTATAACCCTCACCCCCACGCAAGTTTACAGATAAAGCGTAGATAAAGTAGGGATAAAGCATAGATAGAGTACTGTAATAGTACTAAATTGATTTTTCAGCTTTTTAAATCCAATATTTATGGAGATGTGTTCCGCAAAATCGAAGATGATGTTTAATTAATTGGATGCTATTTCCCGATACAAAACTTGGTGAAAATATTTTCCAATAAATCATCCGTAGTTACCGTTCCCGTAATTTCGCCCAGATAGTGAAGTGCCTGTTTAATATCCATTGCTAAAAAGTCAGAAGTAACCGGATTATCTACATTATTCAATACCCTTTGCAAAGCATTTTCCGTTTGTTTTAATGCTTCAACATGGCGGATGTTAGTTACTAATGTTTCGCTGGTATTAATGTGGTGTAAATTCACTTGTTCTAACAAAGTTGCCTTAAGCTCTTCAATACCATGATTTTCCCTTGCAGAAATAAAGACAACACTTAAATCCTTGTAAGCTTTTTGCTGCTCTTCACTGATTAAGTCGGCTTTGTTCAATAAAATCAAATAAGGAATATCAAGCTGAACCAAACCATGGATTTGTTCTTCAAGCTCTGCAATACTTTGGCTGGCATCTGCCATATAAATAATCAGCTTGGCCTGCTTCATTTTTTCGAGCGTACGCTCCACGCCTAACGCCTCAATAATATCAGCAGTATCGCGAATCCCAGCCGTATCTATAAATCTGAACACCACGCCGCCAATCGTCAATTCATCCTCAATTGTATCACGGGTAGTACCGGCAATATCCGAAACAATGGCTCGTTCTTCATTTAAAAGTGCATTCAAAAGGGTCGATTTACCAACATTAGGCTTACCGGCAATAACCACAGGCACACCGTTTTTAATTACATTACCCATTTCAAAAGAAGAAATCAATCTACCTAAAACCTGATTGATTTTAGTAACTAAGGCACGTAATTGTTCGCGATTAGCAAATTCTACATCCTCTTCCGCAAAATCGAGTTCAAGCTCAATCATCGATGCAAAATGAATTAACTGCGCTCGTAAAGCTTTTAGTTCGGTAGCAAAGCCGCCACGCATTTGTTGCATGGCTACATCGTGAGAAGCTTTAGAATTTGAAGCAATTAAATCGGCAACTGCCTCTGCCTGACTTAAATCAAAAGCGCCATTCAAGAATGCCCTGAGCGTAAACTCACCGGGTTTAGCAGCCCTCGCACCTTTACTAATCAGCAGGTTAATAATTTGTTGAATAATGTAGTTAGAGCCATGACAGGAAATCTCCACAACATGCTCTTTAGTATAAGATTTTGGCGCCACATACAATCCCGCAACAACCTCATCAACAATGCTTTCGCCATCTTTAATTAAACCAAAATGTAAAGTATGACTGGCCTGCTCCTCAAGGTTTTTACCATAGAAAACAGCATTACTCAAGCGTATGGCATCAGGGCCTGATAAACGTATAACGCCAATAGCGCCCGAACCTGGTGGCGTTGATAATGCAATGATAGTATCCTGATTGTCCATGTCTTATTTTAATGCAAGCGCAAAAATAATTTAATAAATGATGAATAGTATGAGGATAAAGTAATAATTTAAGGAAAATAAATCGCACTGGGTTTAACTTGCTAATACATCAATTAGGTAAAAGCCAATTATTAATAACCAATTAAACAAATTTTCAATGTACAAAGGAGCAAGTGAACAATAACTAGTTAGACAAATTTTCAATATCTAAAGGATTAAATAAAAACAATATCCTATTAAAAAAAAATTTCAATGTTGAAAGGAATTAAACATTAACAAACTCAATTATCATTATTCTTAAAACATTTAGATGCAATGGATGTTTATCTGAAAACCTCAAAACTATGACTAATAATTTACCTTTAACCGTTAAACGTTCGATTGAATTACTAGGCCTAATCGCTTTGGTAGCGGTAATGGTGGTCGGTCGCGACATTATAATGCCGATTTTAATGGCATTTTTCATAAGCATTATGCTACTTCCGGTTTATCGCTTTTTAAAAAGTAAAAAGTTCCCGGAAACCTTATCTATCATTTTGCCAATTTTATTGATGGTATTCTTTGTCGGATTAATCATCTGGTTCTTTTCCAATCAGATTGGCATCCTGGCAGAGGATTTCCCGCAAATAAAGCAAAACGTTAATCAACATATTTCATCATTGAGCGAATGGATAAGCAGGGTTTCTAAATACGATACCAACCAACAAAAAGCCTTTATCCAGGACAAAAGTGATGATTTGATGAATATGGGCACATCAATGGCTGGTGGTGCGGCAGTAACCTTAAGTGGTGTATTTGTATTTATTGGTTTACTGCCAATTTATATCTACTTAATGCTTTTTTATAAAGATATTTTACTAAGATTTATCTTTATGTGGTTCAACACAGAACACCATCCAAAGGTTAAAGATGCTATTTACGAAACAGAATCTATCATCAAAAGCTACCTGATAGGATTATTGATTCAGATTACTTATATGACTATTTTACTGGGTGGAATTTTGATGTTAATCGGCATAAAACACGCCTTGCTAATTGGTGTAATCTTCGCCATATTAAATTTAATACCTTATGTAGGCGCATTAATCGGAAACCTGATTGGCGTACTGCTAACACTTACCTCATCGCAAGAATTATGGCCGGTATTAACGGTTTTAGGAGTTATCGCATTCGTTCAATTCTTAGATAACAATATTCTGATGCCACGCATTGTTGGTTCTAAAGTAAAAATTAATGCATTGTTTGCTATTTTAGGGGTATTTATTGGGGGAAGTATAGCCGGCGTCTCCGGTATGTTCCTAGCCTTGCCGATAGTAGCGGTGTTAAAAATTATTTTCGACCGCACCGATATATTCAAACAATGGGGTGCCCTATTGGGTGATGAAAGACCTGCAAAAAGCCCGATGAGTTTCCCAACATTCAGAAAAAAGAAGGCTGTAGCTGTAAAACAAGATTAAAGAAGGTTAGCAAAGGTTAACAAATTTAAACTGTTGTGCTCCTAAAATACTTGCCGACAATTAATTGAATGTTGCGCAAATACGCTATCTATTAAAGATTGGAAATTGTTTGCCGCCTTGCGGGCATTGGGTAAGGAGCAACGTGTATTGAATCAATAATAAGTAAAACCTTTGATGTTATATATTAAATATTGATTATTAGATATTGAAAATTGGTTATTAATTATTTGATAATTGATTACAGATCATTTTAATAAAACATCATAAGCAAACCTTAATATTGTACCAAAAACAACGATTAAGAAAAAGATTCGTATAAATTTATTTCCTTTTAGCAAAGCTAATTTAGTACCAAAATATGCTCCACTAATATTAAATAAAGCCATTGGAATGGCATATTGAAATAAAATATGTCCGGTTGAACTAAAGTATAATATTGCAGCTAAATTGGTTGCAATATTTACAACTTTAGCATGTGCACTTGCCGCTACAAAATCAAAACCAAGCACGGCTATAAAAACTACTATCAAAAAAGAACCTGTGCCCGGGCCAATTAATCCATCATAAAAACCAATAACTAGTCCAAAAAGTATAGCCATTAAAACCTGCTGTTTTATAGAATGAGCTTTAGCTTGATGAATACCAAACTGCTTGTTGAAATAGGTATATAACGCAACCAAAATTAAAACAATCAGAATAACAGGCATTATAACCGAATTATCAATCCTGCTCACCAAAAATGCACCAACTAAAGCAGAAAAAAATGCTGTAATTGCACAAGCCACCAAAACCTGGTAATTAAATTTTACAGGTTTAGAATATTTAATGGCAGCTAGAGTGGTTCCGGCAATCGATGGAATTTTAGTTGTGCCCAACAAGGTTGCTACCGGATAATTTGGTAGAATAAGCAAGGTAGCGGGCGTCTGTAATAAACCGCCACCACCTACAATTGCATCTATAAATCCTGCAGCAAAGGCTGCAATGCAAAGCAAAATTAATTCATACATACAAGTTGATTAAAGATTTCAGGAAAAAACTCCCTAAAATACATCTCCTATCAAACATCTTCCATTTTACATCTTCCATCAAACATCATCCATCTTCCATCTTCCATTTTACATCTTCCATTGCACATAAAACAACATGCATACCTCTTACATCCTTTCTGGCGAAGTAATTCCCAGAATCAACATACCTTTATAGATAATATTTGCTGTTTTCTTGCTCAGGTTAAGCCTGAATTGTTTGCTTGCGCCAGCTTCCGTTTTTACAATCGGCGGAATCTCATGGTAAAATTTATTGAATAACTTAGCTAGTTCATATAAATAGTTTGCTAAACTCGCGGGACTATGCGCTTTGGCCGCTATCTCTATCTCTGAGGGATATTTTGCCAGCAACATCATCATTTCCAATTCTACAGGTAACAACGCACCAGCATCCGGACTAACCACTTCAGGTTTGTATGCAGCTTTACTTAACAATGATTTTATTCTGGCATGCGTATACTGGATAAATGGTCCGGTGTTACCCTGAAAGTCAATACTCTCATTTGGGTCGAAAAGCAAACGCTTTTTCGGCTCTACTTTAAGTAAAAAGTATTTTAAAGCACCTAAACCAATATTTTTGTAAAGCTCTGTTTTGTATTCATCCGAAAAATCATTGATTTTACCCAATTCTTCCGTTTTTTCCTGAGCAGTTGCAATCATATCCGCAATCAGTTCATCCGCATCAACTACGGTTCCCTCACGGCTTTTCATCTTACCGTTTGGTAAATCAACCATACCATAAGATAAATGATATAATCCTTTTGCCCAGCTTTTACCCAGTTTATCTAAAATTAAGAACAACACCTTAAAATGATAATCCTGTTCATTTCCAACAACATAAATAGATTCATGCATTTGGTAATCATCATATTTCATTGCAGCAGTTCCTAAATCCTGAGTAATGTAAACCGATGTTCCATCGGCACGTAAAACCAGTTTTTGGTCCAGGCCATCGGCAGTTAAATCAATCCAAACAGATCCATCTTCCTTTTTAAAGAAAACACCTTTCGCTAAACCTTCATCAACCGTATCTTTCCCTAATAAATAGGTATTACTTTCATAATAAAATTTATCAAAATCAACACCCAGATTTTTATAAGTAACGTTAAAACCCGCATAAACCCACTCGTTCATGGTTTTCCAAAGCGAAACTACTGCTTCATCGCCTTGCTCCCATGCCAGCAACATTTGCTGTGCTTCTTTAATTAACGGTGCATTTTTCTTTGCTTCTTCCTCAGTTTTTCCTTCAGCTTTTAGCGCATCAATCTCTTTTTTATATTCCTTATCAAAAATCACATAGTATTTACCAACTAAATGGTCGCCTTTTAAACCCGAGCTTTCCGGCGTTTCTCCATTACCCCATTTTTGCCAGGCCAGCATCGATTTACAAATATGGATTCCTCTATCGTTAACCAGGTTAACCTTTACAACATCATACCCGTATGCTCTTAGCAATTCAGAAACCGAATAGCCTAGTAAATTATTCCGAACATGACCAAGATGCAGCGGTTTATTGGTATTTGGAGATGAGTATTCTACCATTACCTTTTTTCCGTTTGCTTTAAAAACCCCGAAATCATCAGCAAGGGTTTCTTCATTAAACTGTTTTAAAAAATAACTTTCTGAAATGCTCAGGTTCAAAAATCCCTTTACAACATTAAAAGCAGTAACGTCTTCAACATTTGCAACTAAATATTCGCCTATTTCGTTGGCAGTTTGTTCTGGAGATTTCTTAGAAATTTTAGTAATCGGAAAAACAACAATAGTAACCTGTCCCTCAAATTCTTTGCGGGTTTCTTGTATATTGATAACACTTTCAGCTATTTCTTCGTTATAAAGCGCTTTAACAGCATCAAGCGTAGCGGTAATAATAAAATTCATGACGCAAAAATAGGTATTATAGCGGAAAGCTGAAAGACCAAAGCTTGAGCTATAATATTTAAATTTTGGAAAGCAATTTCAGTACGCTTGGCGCACATCAGTCCTCCTATCCGCTTTAGTCCCGATTTATTTCGATGAAAAATCGAAAATCGGGCGCTGCCGTTGCTATGAGGTTTAATTAACCCGGGCTTATGCAATAAACCAAGTACCTTCTTACTGCGTGCATATCCAGCTTTGTGCATCTAAATGCTGAGTTAACGCCTCGGTTTGTGTCTCCACAGACCGAAATACATCTTTTATCAAACTAAATTACATGTAAAGACACAGACCATGGTAATTGAAGGTTTAGTTAATCCGGGCTTGTGCTATAAAGAACCGTTATTGTGCAGCACTATCTCAAATCTATAATCTCAATTCTCATATCTGAATAATTCTAATAAATTTGCAATAACTAACTTATATATGAGCGCAGAAAATCAGAATTTTAAAGTAAACGTAAAAACCGAAATCGGTCGGTTGCGTAAGTTGTTAATTCACAGTCCTGATAGTGGTTTAGGAAAAGTTGTGCCATCAAAAGCACAAGATTGGCTTTTTGAAGACATTGTGCACTTAGATACCATCCGCAAAGGTGAGTACGATTACTACATAAAGTTGCTCATGTATTTCCTCGATCCTGAAAAAATCAGAGGAAAGCTTGCACAAATCGATTCGGAAGAAGGAAACCGAAACTTTTATAAACCAAACCATCCAGATTTTCACAGTTCTAAATCTGTTATCGAGATTCAGAATTTATTAAGCGAAATGTTGGAAAATGAATCAATTAGAAAAAAATTGGTTGCAGCCGTTTGTGCAATAGAAGGTGTTACTTACAAAGTTCAGTTAGAATTAATTGATACCGACCCTAAACAATTAGCCGAAATCTTTATTTCCGGAACTTTAGGCAACGATACGATGATTTTTGCACCAATCCCTAACTTAATTTTTACCAGGGATGTTGGCACCACGATTAACAATCATATACTTTTAAATAAACCGGCAAAAAAAGCCCGCGTTCGCGAAACGCTTTTAATGCGTTATATATTCTTTAACCATCCGCTATTTGAAGCTTATCGCAAAAATGTACTCGAAATACCTGATGTTACCATGCATTTCCTTCGCCCCGGCGATGAACCTGCTTTTAGCACTACGCTTGAAGGCGGCGATGTAATGATGGTGAGCGAAAATCATGTACTGATTGGTTGTAGTGAGCGAACATCAGAACATGGTGCAAATGAAGCTATTAAATTGCTGTTCGAGAATAATGTTGTAGAAAAAGTAACGGTGGTTAAAATCCCTAGTAAAAGAGATTATATGCACTTGGATACGGTTTTTACGCAAGTAAACCGAAACACATGGGTAATTTTAAATAGCATCGCACATTCTCCGAAATACAACCCACATGAGCCTATTAACTTCTTGAAAGAGCCTGAGCAACTTGAAGCCACAACAGCAATTCAATTCACGAAATCAAACCCAGGTCAGCCTAAAGTGTTCGAACACGTAGAGGCGCTACTGAACGACATCAGTCAGAACGATTTAAAAAGTGATAAACCAACCAAAATTATCTACAGCGGAAACAATACTTTTCCTTATGATTCTCGGGAACAATGGACAGATTCTTGCAATCTTTTAGCCATTAAAGAAGGCGTTGTTTTGGGTTACGACAGAAACGATAAAACAGTTGAAGCCTTTAAAGCAGCCGGATTTGATGTGGTGGATGTTAAAGATTTGATACAGGATTTAGAAAGTGGGAAAGTAGATACCGAAACCATTACCGATACCTTAATTTTAATGCCTTCGGCAGAATTATCTCGTGCTCGAGGAGGCTTCCACTGTATGAGTTTACCAATTTTAAGAGACGAATTGAGTTATAGGTTTTAAGTTATACGTATTACGCACCGATTAACTTAACAACAACTTACAATATCAAACTTACAACCTATAACGTAAAACTTACAACTTAAAAATGCAAACAACAAACCACATTTTAATGATACGCCCGGTTGATTTTAAATTCAACGAGCAAACGGCAGAAAATAATAAATTTCAGGTTGCCTCAACCGAAAGTGATGTGCAAGTTCAGGCTTTGAAAGAGTTTGATGGTTTTGTAGATTTATTAAGAGCCAAAAATGTTGATGTAACGGTTGTTGATGATACCTTACAACCAGATACGCCGGATTCTATTTTCCCAAACAATTGGGTTTCGTTTCATGAAGATGGAGCTATTTTTCTCTATCCAATGTTTTCTGAAAACCGCAGGTTGGAGCGTAGACAAGAGATATTAGATGGTTTGAAAGATAAATTTGAAGTTAGTTATATTAACGATTTAAGTTTTTACGAAACTGCCAATATTTTCCTTGAAGGTACCGGTAGCATGGTATTAGATAGGATAAACAAAATCGCTTACGCATGTTTAAGCATCCGAACCGAAGTAGAGGCGTTTAATAATTTTTGCCAGTTAGCCGGTTATAAATCGGTTATATTTAATTCAGTTGATGCAAGTGGGTTCCCGATATACCATACCAATGTGATGATGTGCATTGGTGATAGGTTTGCCGTAATCTGTTTAGATTCAATTCCAAATCTTTATGAACGCGATTTTGTTCATAAAGTACTCACATCAACTGGTAAGGAAATTATTACGATTAGCTTTGACCAGATGAACCATTTTGCAGGTAATATGCTGCAAGTTGCTACTGGAGACGGAGAAAGTTTGTTAGTAATGTCTGAGCAAGCTTATCGTTCATTAACAAAAAATCAAATTGATACATTAGAAAAATATTCGCGGATTATTTATGCACCGCTTTACACCATAGAAAAAAATGGTGGCGGTAGCGCAAGGTGTATGTTGGCTGAAATTCATTTACCTGAAATTAAGCATTAGACTATTTGCGTCATTGCGAGGCAAAGCCTGCCCCAACAATTCGGGGAAGCAATCTTTTAGAGAATCTATGGTCCAAAATTGCTTCCTTCCTCGCAATGCTGAATCTAAATTAATTCATCCTCTCTATCAGCTGATGTCTCACTGGCAGGAACAAATGTGATATACCTCACAATCCATTCAAGATAGTTTTATTACTTTCGCCGAAAATCCAATATCAAAATGTCTTTAATACAAGAATTGCAAAAACGTGCTGGCAACCAATGCGAATTATGCACCGCTGAAAATAATTTATCTGCTTACGAAGTTCCTCCAACAAGCAACGCCAATACAGATAACAGCATTTTAGTGTGCAAAACTTGTTTAGATCAAATTGAAAAAACTGAACAACTTGATGCTAATTATTGGAAAATATTAACAGAAACGATGTGGTCTGAGTTTCCGGCGGTACAAGTTGTAGCGTGGAGAATGTTAAGTAGATTGAGAAATGAAGGCTGGGCGGCTGACAGCTTAGACATTTTGTACCTTGAGGATGAAACACTGGACTGGGCAAAGAAAACCGGCGACCATGAATTGGATGGTGCTGTTGAATTTCACCAGGATAGCAATGGCGCCCGTTTATTTGAAGGCGATACGGTAGTGCTGATTAAAACACTGGATGTTAAAGGCTCTACATTAAGTGCAAAATTAGGCACTGTGGTTAAAAATATCCGTTTGGTACATGATAATACCGAACAAATTGAAGGCAAGGTTGAAGGGCAAACCATTGTGATTTTAACAAAATACTTAAGAAAAGGGTAAAAATAAATATTCAGGTCATTGCGGGGCACAGCCTGCCCCGACAATTCGGGGAAGCAATCTTTAGTAAAGTTTATTAATAAATTGCCTCTTACCTGGCATTCACGATCAATTCCCTACCAAACCGGCGGTGCATAAAAGTTCTGCAAATTCTCGCAATTGTAACCGAATTTAGTTAATAGCGAAACCGCATCGCCAATTTTATCTACGCTAGAATCTATTCTGAGTATTTTATCGCAGTCGGCCAAATCTACACTCCAGCTTGCACCAGACAATAAGTTGTTTAAATGCTGTGCAATTTGATTTAATTCAACTCCTGATTGAATATTGGTTTTAAATATCGAAATCATATTAAAGATATTTACAGATGTAATGTTTAAGGTTTTTTAATGAAGACGTTTGATAGAAATAATTACTTTAAAAAAACTAAACTATTATTTAATATACTGATTTAAAGATAATTAAAATTTAAATCAACTACATATCTAAAAATTTTAATTTGCTGCAACATCTATTAAGGACGAAGATTTTGGCATTTAAAAAAAACATAAATAGTAATAACTAACTGCGTAATTTAAACCTGACAGCAGCGACAGCCCCGAGTTTTTTACGAGGGCTACAGCGAATGGCAGGGCTTTCGGGAGCGATGAGCACTGAAGTTGCTTTTCAAAAAAAATCGCTTGAAGATATAAAATGATAAGGCAGATTTAAAAAACTACTCTGAAAAGCCTGCTTTTTTTCGCAGAAAGAATACTGCATGTTATGAGATGACTTAAACACGAATTTAATTAAAAAATTTACAAATGAGGTGATGAAGGCTATTGCCAAAAACTATTGCGTTTCTATACAGTAAAAATATTTTCAATAAGGATTAATTCTCGATTTAAAATTACATTTTTGCAAAAATTATTTAATTATAAATGCAGAGTTACTCAGAATTTCTTGATCTAAGTGTTGGCTTTCCGCAAGAAGGCTTTGATGTTATAGATGATGAATTATATTTTCAGGATTTAAACCTGATGGAAATGATTGAAACTTACGGTACTCCCCTACGTTTCACATACTTACCTTTGGTGAGCAAGAAAATTCAGCAAGCGAAAATTCTTTTCCAGACTGCTATTTTAAAGAACAATTACCGTGGCGATTACAAATATTGTTATTGCACAAAAAGTTCGCATTTTCGCCACATTGTAGAGGAAGCCTTAAAAAACAATATTCACTTAGAAACTTCTTCGGCTTTTGATATGCCAATGGTTGATGCTTTGGAGAAAAAAGGGCATTTAACTAAAGATACAACCATTATTTGCAATGGTTTTAAAACCTACCAATACAAGCAATATATTATTGATATGTTGCACGATGGTTATAAAAACATTATTCCTGTATTAGATAACAAAGAGGAATTTAACCTTTTTGATGATGAGGTTGATATTGATACACCTTGTAATTTAGGTATTCGTATTGCGGCTGAGGAACAGCCAGATTCGCAATTCTATACTTCGCGTTTGGGCGTACGTATGGAAGATATTATTGAATTTTACAATAATAAAATCGTTCATAACCCTAATTTCCGCGTTAAGTTATTACACTTTTTCATTAACTCGGGAATTACTGATTCGCCTTATTACTGGAATGAGTTAGAAAAATACGTAACGCTTTATTGCAAATTCAAAAAAATTAATCCGGATTTAGATACTTTGGATATTGGTGGCGGTATGCCATTTAAAGATTCGTTAGTTTTCGATTTCGATTACGAATACATGGTAAACGAAATTGTAAAAAGGATAAAAGAGATTTGTGCAATCCATGATGTGATGGAACCTGATATTATTACCGAATTTGGTAAATATACGGTTGCTGAAGCTTCTGGTATTTTATATAAAGTTTTAGGTAGAAAGCAGCAAAACGACCGTGAGCGTTGGTTAATGTTAGATGGTTCTTTTATTACTAACTTACCTGATGTTTGGGCTTTAAACCAAAAATATATCCTTTTACCTATTAACAATTGGGATGCTGAATACGAGCGGGTAAACTTGGGTGGTATAACATGCGATGGGCAGGATTATTACAACCAGGAAGCACACATGAATAGTGTCTTTATGCCTAAAACACGTAAAGTTCAGTATTTGGGTTTCTTCCACACAGGTGCTTACCAGGAAGTTTTAAGCGGTTACGGAGGCATTCATCATTGTTTATTGCCAAGTCCAAAACACGTATTAATTCGCAGAAACCGAGATGAAAGTTTTAATTTTGAGGTTTTTGGTGAGGAACAAAATAGTAAGCAGGTTTTGAAGATTTTAGGTTATTAAATTTAACCGCATAGAACTCAAAGATTTCGCAATGAGCGCTAAGTATTTACTTAGCGCTTTTTTTATGCTATGCGTCATTGCGAGGCACGAAGCAATCCAGTTCTTAGAGATTGCTTCGTGCCTCGCAATGACGTGAAACTTACTTTTCTTTACTAACTTAGCAAATAAATAAAGATTAACATGCAATTCGGTAAAGTAGACGACCCATCAATTATAGATTTCAAACTTCCTGAGGATGCTCCTGAAACAGAAGCTATCCTAAAAGCAAATAAATCAAAACAAAACTTTCAGGCCTTTATTGGTTGCGCTAAGTGGAATAAAGCAGATTTAAAAGGCTTTTATCCAAAGGGAACAAAAGATGAATTAACCTATTACTCTACTCAATTTAATTCGATTGAATTAAATGCAACCTTTTATGGAATGCCTATTAGTGAGCAGGTAATTACCTGGACTCAAAAAACACCAGAAAACTTTAAATTCTTCCCTAAATTAACAAACACAATTAGCCACTTTAAAAGGTTAATTAACGTTAAAGAACCGGTAGAACAATATTGTGATGCCATCAGCAACTTTGAAGAAAAGTTAGGAATGGCTTTCCTGCAATTGCATGATAATTTCAAACCTAAAGATTTTGACCGTTTGAAAACTGTAATTGAAGAATTTCCAAAGGTTATCCCATTAGGTGTAGAAGTTAGAAATGGAGAATGGTTTTCAAATCCCAAAATTGCTAAAGAATTTGAAAAATTATTCGAAGATAATGGCATTACCAATATCATTGTAGATACGGCCGGACGCAGAGATATGTTACACATGCGTTTAACAACACCTACCGCTTTTGTTCGTTACGTAGGCGCTAACCACGAGAGTGATTACGCAAGGCTGGATGAGTGGGTTGAACGTATCATTAAATGGAAAGAGCAAGGCTTACAAAACCTATACTTTTTTGTACACCAGAATGTAGAGTTGGCTTCACCATTACTATCAGCTTATTTTATAGAAAAACTGAACAAAGCTATTGGAACTGATTTAAAAGTCCCGGTAATGGGAAATGGTACCACACCAAATCCAACTCTTTTTTAAACCAGCTGTCTTAATGAGCTTGCCGAAGATTTAGTTAGAATATTTCGACAAGCTCAAATACGACAAACGATTGAAGGAGTTTAAATTCTCTTTAATATCTTTTCTGTTGCTTTTGCTTCTTCACCCTCTGGTGAAATATTATAAGCAGAGAGTATAATTTCATCTTTGCTTATTACCTCTAACGCAGTTCTCCAGCCCCAAAGCTTTTCACCATATTCCGGGTTGCCATAGGTTCCTAAAACAGAAAAACCCTTTTCAGTTGCATTTCCGCTTGAAAGCATTATTTGTGTGCCCATGTGGAAACTATCTATCCAGCTTGCTGTAAATTTTTGATAAGGTATATCAAAACCGATTATCATTTTGCCCGTAAGTGGTTTCCCGTCAAGGCTTCCATCATAATCATAAGAAATAAATCTGTTTTCTAACAAAGCGGTAATTTTTCCAGTAGTGGTTGATTCGTCTGCAAGCACATCTTTCTCAAACCAGGTTTTCGTTTGTCCTTGCCATTCGCCAATTAAGTTTTTTAAAATCCTATGCGAACCTTCTTCAAGTGATATTTCAAATTTACTTTTTGCCATAACCAAACTTAAAAAATTATTGTATCAATTTATCGAACTCAATAATTGTTTTTTGATAATTATTATTTCGCTATCTTGTTGTATGTTAAAGACATTGGACCTTAATCAAATTATGGTTATCGATATCGAAACCGTTCCTCAGTATGCACATTACAGCGATGTTCCACAGCACTTACAAGATCTTTGGGAACAAAAAACACATTACCAACGCTCGGCAGAGCAAAGCCCTGAAGATTTTTACGAGAAAGCAGGAATTATGGCCGAGTTTGGCAAAATTGTATGCGTTAGTTTAGGCATATTTTATACTCAAGATAAAAAGCAGCACTTACGGATTAAATCATTTTATGGACATGATGAATTAGATCTTTTAAAAGATTTTAATATGCTTTTAGAAAAGCAACCTGCCTCGCTCATGTTCTGTGCTCATAATGGTAAAGAATTCGATTTTCCATACTTATGCAGAAGGTTTTTAATTAACGGTCTCGACATTCCAAAACAATTAGAGTTATCGGGTAAGAAACCTTGGGAAGTGAATCACATTGACACGATGGAATTGTGGAAATTTGGCGACTACAAGCATTACACTTCTTTAAATTTGCTGGCGGCAATTTTAAATGTACCAACACCAAAGGATGATATTGATGGCAGCATGGTTAGACAAGTTTATTATGAAGAGCAAAACCTACCGAGAATTGTAACTTATTGCCAAAAAGATGTGATTACAACTGCACAGGTTCTATTAAAATTAA
Source organism: Pedobacter sp. Leaf132 (assembly GCF_920984695.1). Classification (NCBI taxonomy): domain Bacteria; kingdom Pseudomonadati; phylum Bacteroidota; class Sphingobacteriia; order Sphingobacteriales; family Sphingobacteriaceae; genus Pedobacter; species Pedobacter sp. Leaf132. The sequence goes on from NZ_CAKLBO010000002.1 coordinate 654,170, forward strand.
AAGGTGTTGAGGAAATTTCGGCAGAAAACATTACCATTGTAACCTGATGCTAAACGTAAGTAATTTAAAAATTGATTTTTATAACAGAGACGAAAAATCGTGGTTTAATGCAGTTAGAACTATAAGTTTTAAGGTTAAAGAAGGAACGGTTTTAGGTATTGTTGGTGAATCTGGTTCGGGCAAATCTGTAACCTCTTTTTCGATTATGCGTTTGCACGATGAACGCTCTACAAAAATATCAGGGGAAATTGACTTTGAAGCCACCAGCCTATTAAATTTAAGTTCAAATGAAATCCGTCAAATCAGAGGCAATCAGATTTCGATGATATTTCAAGAACCTATGACTTCCCTGAATCCGGTTTTTACTTGTGGAGAACAGGTTGCAGAAGCCATCATTCTTCATCAAAAAACAAATAAGAAAACCGCAAGAGAAAGAACGATTGCTCTTTTTAATGAGGTTCAATTGCCTCGTCCGGAAAAAATATTTGACAGCTATCCACATCAAATTTCTGGCGGACAGAAACAACGCGTAATGATTGCTATGGCTTTAAGTTGCAATCCAAAACTTTTAATTGCTGATGAACCAACTACTGCTTTAGACGTTACGGTTCAAAAAACAATCCTGCAGCTGTTATTAAAATTAAAAGAAGAAAGGAATATGGCAATGATATTTATTTCGCACGATTTAGGTGTGATAAATGAAATTGCTGATGAGGTTGCTGTAATGTATAAAGGTGAAATTGTAGAGCAGGGTGCTGCAAAATCTATATTCGAAAATCCCCAACATCCCTACACAAAAGGCTTACTGGCTTGTCGGCCCACGCCTGCTTTACAATTAAAAAAATTGCCTGTAGTTGCTGATTTCTTAACAGGAGAGGTTAAAGATGCTAATGCCCATTTAAATGCAGAAAATCAAATTACAGATAAAGAAATTTCGAGCCGAAGGGCGGCTCTGTATGCTCAACATCCTTTATTAAAAGTTGAAAAACTTTGCACATGGTATCCAATTAATAATGGTTTTTTCTCTAAAACCAAAGAATATGTTAAGGCTGTCGATTCAATTAGTTTTGATGTTTTTCCAGGTGAAACTTTAGGTTTGGTTGGAGAGTCTGGTTGTGGTAAAACTACATTGGGCAGAACCATTTTAAGACTAATCGAACCAACATCAGGGAATATTTATTTTGAAGGTAATGATATCACAACTATCGACAGAACATCTTTAAGAAAACTTCGTAGAAATGTTCAAATCATTTTTCAAGATCCTTATGCTTCATTAAATCCTAAACTTACTGTTGGCCAATCTATTTTAGAGCCGCTAATTGTACATAAGCTATATAATAATGACGCGGAAAGAAAGCAAAAAGTTGTTGAATTGCTGCTGAAAGTTGGATTAAAAGAAGATCATTATAACCGATATCCACACGAATTTAGTGGCGGCCAAAGGCAAAGAGTGGTTATAGCAAGAGCGTTGGCTTTACAACCTAAATTTATTATTTGCGATGAGTCTGTTTCTGCTTTAGATGTATCTGTACAGGCACAGGTTTTAAATTTATTAAAAGATTTACAAAGCGAATTTGGTTTAACCTATATTTTCATTTCTCATGATTTAGCCGTGGTAAAACATATTTCAGATCGTATTTTGGTTATGAATAAAGGCAAAATTGAAGAAGAGGGATTTTCTGAAGATATTTTCTTTGCACCTAAAGCAGATTACACTAAAAAATTAATTAATGCCATTCCTGGGAATTAAAAAACTTCGACTTATATTAATTGTTGGATTGTTTTGCATTGAATATTTTCAGGCTAATGCACAGAGAAATAGTGTTCAAATTATCTTATCAAAATACATTTTTGAAAATGCTCCTTTTGATGCTTGCCATGCATCTACCCTTGCGGAGATAGATAAAAATTCAATTATAAGTGCCTGGTTTGGTGGTAAGTATGAAGGCAGCAATGATGTTTCCATTTGGTCATCTGTTAGCAAAGATGGCAATTGGAGTGCGCCAATTGAAATTGCAAATGGTATTCAAAATGATAGCTTGCGTTTTCCATGTTGGAATCCGGTATTATTTAAAGCCAAAAATGGTATTTTGTATCTTCATTATTAAGTTGGTCCAAATCCAAGAGCATGGTGGGCAGAATTTAAAACATCAAAAGATAATGGCAAAACATGGTCGAAAGCTAAGAAACTGCCTGAAGGTTTTTTAGGTCCGATAAAAAATAAACCCATTCAAATTGCTAATGGAGACATTCTATATCCATCGAGTACAGAAAGTCTGGATGAAAAAAAATGGCTGATTCATATCGAAAAAACAGATGCAAATGCCCGAAACTGGAGAAAAATAGATATCGATTGCGATACTTTTGGTGTGATTCAACCTTCAATATTAACCTATCCAGGCGGTAAACTCCAGCTTTTATGCAGAAGCAGGCAAAACGTTATTTTTGAAAGCTGGTCTGCAGATAACGGTGAAAGCTGGACAAAATTAAAACCAGCAAATTTACCCAATCCAAATTCTGGTAGCGATGCAGTTACTTTAACCGACGGCAGGCAGCTCTTAATTTACAATCCGCTAGAATCTGGTAAAAACTGGTGGGAAGGCCGCTCAGTTTTAAAATTAGCCATTTCTAAAGATGGAAAAAGCTGGACAAATATTTACACATTAGAAGAACATCCCAAGGGAGAATACAGTTACCCTGCAATTATTGAGGCAAAGGATGGAACTATTCATCTCAGCTATACATCTTTAAGAAAAAAAATAAAGTATGTTAAATTGAGATTGAATTAATGAATGGATATAACATCATCAATCTGACATTTTACATCTATAAACCGCCTCTTTTGCATCTTTTCTGTATCTTCGGTAAAATACAATTAGCATATGGCAAAGAAAAAATCTGCGAATATAAAATTAGTTCTGAATCAACTGGTTAGCGATGTTTTCGAAAAAAACAGCAATCAACCCCTAAATTATAAACAGGTTTCTGCCAAATTAAATTTAACCGATCAAGAATCGAGAGAAACCATTCTCGAAATTTTAAAAGAAGGCAAAAGCGCAGGCATTTATCTGGAACCTGAAAAAGAAAAATTTAAACTTAAAGACCTGCAAAGCTTTATTATTGGCACAGTTGATATGACTGCCGATGGTTCTGCCTACATTGTTCCTGAAGATGAATTTGAAAAAGACGTTTACGTTGCACCGCGTAAATTAAAAAATGCGCTGCATGGCGATAAAGTTAAAGCTTATGTTTTTGCGAAGAAGAATGGCAGAAAAAATGATGGTGAGGTTATCGAAATCATTAAAAGAGCAAAATCAGATTTTACAGGCGTAATAAAAATATCGGATAGGTTTGCATTTGTAATTGCAGATGACAAGAAAATGCTTCATGATATTTTTGTTCCGTTGAGTGATATCTTAGGTGCGAAAAATGGTCAAAGGGTTTTAGTTAGCTTAACGGATTGGCCTGAAGGTGCAAAAAATCCAATCGGTACGGTTAAGCATGTACTTGGCGACCAAGGTGAGAATAACACCGAAATGAATGCTATTCTTGCACAATATGGTTTTCCCCTATCATTTCCTCCACAGGTAGAAAAAGAAGCCAACGCTATTCCTGAAGAAATTCCTTCAGCAGAAATTGCCAAAAGAAAAGATTACAGAAACGTATTAACTTTTACAATTGACCCTGCTGACGCTAAAGATTTTGATGATGCCATTTCTTTCCAAAAATTACCAAATGGGAATTATGAAATTGGTGTGCACATAGCCGATGTTTCTTATTATGTTGAGCAAGGAAGCGAATTAGATAAGGAAGCTTATAGTAGAGCCACTTCGGTTTACTTGGTTGATAGAGTTATCCCAATGTTACCTGAACGCTTAAGCAATGGTGTTTGTTCGCTTCGCCCCAATGAAGATAAACTTTGCTTTGCAGCTATTTTTGAGTTAGATGAACAGGCAAATATTAAATCTGAATGGTATGGCAGAACCGTAATACATTCTGATAGAAGATTTAGTTACGAAGAAGCACAAGAAGTTATCGAAAATAAAGCTGGAGATTTTGCTGAAGAAATTTTAAAATTAAATGAGCTTGCATATATTTTAAGAGATAGAAAATTTAAAGATGGTGCCATCAGTTTTGAGAGTACTGAAGTTAAATTTAAACTTGATGAAAACGGCAAGCCTATCGGAGTTTATGTAAAAGAACGAAAAGATGCACATAAGCTGATTGAAGATTATATGCTTTTGGCAAACAGAAAAGTAGCAGAATTTATTGCAAAAAAAGTTAAAGGTAAAAACAAACTCACATTTGTTTATCGCGTTCACGACTCACCAAACATGGAAACTCTGAATACTTTTGCCAACTTCGCATCCCGTTTCGGTTATAAAATTAATACAAAATCTGATAAAGAAATTGCTAAATCTTTAAACCATTTAATGGCCGATGTTGAAGGTAAGAAAGAGCAGAACATATTAACTTCATTAGCCATTCGCTCAATGGCTAAAGCTATTTACACCACAAAGAAAACCAGTCATTACGGTTTGGCTTTTGAATATTATACGCATTTCACTTCCCCTATCCGTAGATATCCCGATGTTATGGTACATCGTTTATTGCAAACTTATTTAGATGAAGGAAAATCTGCAGATGTAGAATTTTATGAAGTTGCGAGTGCACATTCATCAGCTATGGAAAAAAGAGCTGCTGAGGCAGAAAGGGCATCAATAAAATATAAACAGGCTGAATATTTAGAAGAAAACATCGGCACAGCTTACAAAGGTGTTATTTCTGGTGTTACAGAATGGGGGATGTATGTAGAAATTGAAGAAAATAAATGCGAAGGTATGATTAGACTTCGCGATATATCTGATGATTTTTATGTATTAGATGAGAAAAACTATTGCATCATAGGTCAGCGCAAAAAGAAAAAGTACCAGTTAGGAGATGAAGTAATGATTAGAGTGAAGAAAGTAGATTTAGCAAAACGCCAGATTGACTTCAGTTTGATTCAGGATTAATAAAATTAAAAATTTCAGACTAATCCGTTAGTAAAAATAAAATGCACAATACAGTAGAATTACAGCAAATTTTAGAAACAGCAATACAAAACCTAAAATATCCTGAAAGCCCTAAACAACTTTACCAACCAATAACATATATAATCAATTTAGGGGGCAAAAGAATCCGCCCTTTGCTGGTTTTAATGGCAACGGAGTTATTTGGCGAAGATGCTAATAAATCTATCCACGCGGCAATGGCGGTAGAGGTTTTTCATAATTTTACACTGGTGCATGATGACATTATGGATAATGCACCCCTACGCAGAGGCCAGGCTACCGTTCACGAAAAATGGAGCACAAATGTTGCTATTTTAAGTGGCGATGTTATGATGGTTGAAGCCAATAAAAATCTTGCAAAAGTAAATCCAATTTTCCTTAAAGATGTTCTGGATACTTTTAATGCCACAGCTCAAGGTGTTTGCGAAGGGCAAACATTAGATATGGAATTTGAAAATCGTGATGATGTAACTATCGAAGAATACATCAACATGATTCGACTAAAAACCGCTGTTTTATTGGGTGGTGCACTAAAATTAGGTGCCATAATTGCAAATGCATCTAAGCAAGATGCAGACTTAATCTACAATTTTGGCGAAAATATAGGTATCGCTTTTCAACTGCAGGATGATATTTTAGATGTTTATGCTGATCCTGATAAATTCGGAAAACAAGTAGGCGGAGATATCATTGCCAACAAAAAAACTTTTTTACTTTTAAAAGCTTTGGAACTGGCAGATAATAATAACTCAAATACATTACAAGATTGGATTTCTAAAGAAAACTTTGATAGCAGAGAAAAAATTGAAGCCGTAACAAATATTTATAATTCATTAGATATACCAAATGTTGCGAAACAAGCAATGGAAGGCTATTTGAGCAAAGCACTATCATACATGGAGCAAATAAGTGTGGCAGACAAGCAAAAGGAAGCCATTATGAGCTTAACAATGAGCCTAATGGCCAGGCAATACTAAGCATTGTATTATAAAAATATCGCTAAATTAGAGTTAGCGATATTTTTTGTCTTAAAATTTATTAAAACAAAAAAAACCATTCTGGAATTCAGAATGGTTTTTTTTTATGAATAGTACTAATTATTCTGCGGTTGCAGCTTCTTCAGTAGCTTCGTCTTTTTTAACAGCTTTTTTTGCTGGTGCTTTTTTAGCCGGTGCTTCTGCAACAACTTCAACAGCAGCAGCTTCTTTCTTTGCAGCTGGTTTCTTAGCTAATGCAGCTTCAATTTCTGAATCAGTGATAGGAAGAATAGATACATAAGATTTATTATCTTGTTTCTTTCTAAAAACTACAGTACCATCTACTAAAGCAAATAATGTATGGTCTTTACCTAAACCAACATTTTTATCTGGATGGTGTTTTGTTCCGCGTTGACGTACTAAAATGTTTCCAGCGATAGCTAACTGACCACCGAAAATTTTAATACCTAAACGCTTACTATGCGATTCACGTCCGTTTTTCGAACTACCGGCTCCTTTTTTGTGTGCCATTTTCTTATATTTTGTAACCCGCCAAAAAAGCGAATTATTAGGTTAACAATTAATTATAGAGTGATGTCAGAAATCTGAATCTTGGTGAAAAACTGGCGGTGACCATTTTTCTTTTTGTAACCTTTTCTACGTTTTTTGTGGAAAACGATTACTTTATCACCTTTTAAATGAGATACGATAGTAGCTGAAACTTTAGCACCTTTAACCGCAGGAGCACCTACAGTGATTGCACCACCATTATCAACCAACAATACATTATCAAATTCAATACTAGCGCCTTCATCTCCTTGTAATCTGTGTACAAAAAGGTGCTGGTCTTTAGCAACTTTAAATTGCTGCCCTGCTATATTTACTATTGCGTACATTGTTTAAATATTAGTTTTATAATTTTTATTTAACGAGGTGCAAATATAGAATAAATTCATTTAACACACAAACAGATATAGAAAATATTTAATAAAAATCTTTTACAGATGCAGCCCTCGTTGTTTTAAGTTCAGATAATTCCTAATCATTATAATTTGAAAAGCAATTAAAGTACAATTTAGCTTACCTCTGACATGCCATCCGCTTTACTTGCCTCATAAAAAGAATTCGGCTACGTGCTCGCTCCTGTCAGGTTTAATTTACGCAGGTTAGTAGTTCTATTGTGGTTAGCACCATGCAAATTTGGTCACACAAGTAAAAAACCAAAAAGCCTAAATAAAATAACTAATTGTATTCTATTTAGGCTTTTAATTAAGATGAAAACATCTATTTACCGCTGCGTCTTTCTGCTTGATTAATGGTTTCCTCTAAAATCTTTCTCATTTGCATTGCTGCGTCTAAAAGTTTAGGATTCCCATCAAAATCACCATAAACAACTACATGTTTGCTCTTTTCTTTATACTTAAAAAACATATCATAACGTGGCACCGACATCGATTTAGTGCTCTTCTTACCAATTGTATCCGGAAAATTCCATAATCCCAATTCGTTTGCTTTACTGTGTATATATAAAATATCATCGCCCTTTAAGCCAACTTTTTTTACAATAACAGAATCGCGACTGTTTACGTAACGATAAGAACTATCGGCCGAATTGTATTCATTTTCCAGTGTATCTTTTATCCCCCATTTGTAATCCAAAGAAACAAAATCCTTTTTTCTAAACGGAGCATTCTGAATGATTGGTTTGTAATATATGTAACAATAAATTATCATTGGTACAATGATGGTTAACGCTAAGAATATCTTTTTCCCTCTACTTGACACTTTTTTTTAATTATTGAATGAATGAATTTTTTAATGATTAATTTAAGATGAAGCGCAAAATTATGCGTCTTTTAACTCTCCCTCCCACTTGCTTACCACAGCAGTGGCAATACTGTTTCCTACAACGTTCGTAGCCGAACGGCCCATATCTAATAACGGATCGATACCGATTAATAACGCTAAGCCAGCCTCAGGAATATTGAAACTTGCGATTGTACCTGCAATAACCACTAATGATGCTCTTGGAACACCCGCAATACCTTTACTGGTTAACATCAAGATTAACAACATCGAAATTTGTTGCTCAAAACCTAAGTGAATGCCATAAGCTTGTGCAATAAACAAGGAAGCAAATGTCATGTACATCATCGAACCATCAAGGTTAAAAGAATATCCAAGTGGCAAAACGAAACTTACAATTTTATCTTTACAGCCGAAACGCTCTAGAAGCATCATGGTTTTTGGATAAGCAGCTTCGCTACTTGCGGTACTAAAAGCTAAAATAGCCGGTTCTTTCATATCATTAACAAGTTTAAAAACTCGCTTTTTGAGGATAAGAAAGCCCAGAAATATTAAAATACACCATAAAATGGCCAATCCAAAGTAGAATTCACCTATAAAAATGGCGTAGGTATTTAAAACAGATAGACCTTGTTTAGCCACGATGGCTGTCATAGCGCCAAAAACCGCTAAGGGTGCAAAATTCATTACATAGCCGGTCATTTTTAAGATAACATGTGCAATTGCATCAAAAGCTTTGATTACTACCTGACCCAAATCGCCTATGGCCGCTGTAGCAACACCAAAAAATAGGGAGAAAACAACAATTTGAAGAATTTCATTTGTTGCCATTGATTCGGCTATACTTTTAGGAAAAACGTGTGCAATAAAATCTTTTACACTCATTGCCGTTTTTTGAATTCCGGTATTCACTAACTGATCTGGAAGTGTCAGTTTCATGTGTTTTCCGGGTTCGAAAATGTTAACGAGGATTAACCCCAAAACAAGCGACATAAGCGACATAGCTACAAACCAACCTAATGTTTTACCTCCGATTCGGCCTACTGCTTTTATATCACCAACTTTTGCAACGCCAACAACTAATGTAGTAAACACTAAAGGCGCAACAATCATTTTAATTAATCTTAAAAAGATGTCACTTAGCAATGTAAAGTATTCAAGTTTTTTCTCGCGAATTTCTTCGTTTTCTTTCTTGATTTTAGCATTTACCTTTCTATCGGTTTTAAGTTGTGCAAAAACTGCAGTTGTGGTATCTGTAGATTTTGCAATACTAACCTCAATGCTTTTCACTTTAGCATCAGCATTTAGGATATTTTGGTTATAAACATCTATAGAGTTTACGTTTAGAATATATCCTAAAGCAATACCTGCTATCAGCGCTACAAAAATGAAAATTGTGAGTCTGTTTTTCTTCATAAAATAATAAAGTTAGTGGCTTTGTTAATTTGGTAAAACTACGATATTTACAGCGTGTAACAAATTCTCATTTTTCAACGATATTAAAATCTGTAGTTTTTTGTACCTCGGCTGTAACAAAAATTGAAATCAGCTATCTAAAACGCAATTACAACCCATTAAATGGAACAAAAAGACAAGTTATTTAAGCAGATCTTCGATTCAAATTCCAAAAAAATATTCCATTTGTGCTATGGTTATACAGGTGATACAGATGCCGCTAATGATCTCTTACAGGAAACTTTTTTAAAGGTTTGGCAAAACTTAGATAAATTCAGAAACAAATCGCTCATCTCTACCTGGATATACAGAATTGCAGTAAATACTTGTTTAACTTATTTGCGCTCAGAAAAAAGACAGGCAAAAGACGAATTAACGGAGAATATTATTGAAAATAAAATCGAAGAATTCTCTGAAAAAAATGAGCAGGTGGCACTTTTGTACACATGTATCTCAAAACTTGAAGAAAACGATCGTTTGATTATAACTATGGTATTAGATGAATTACCATACCATGAAATAGCAGATATTTCGGGCATAAGCGAAGGAAATTTGAGAGTAAAAATTCATCGTATTAAACAAAAATTAACAGAATTATATAATCAGTATGCAAGCGTTTGATCAATTACAGGAGCTGTGGCAAAAGCATGATGTAGAACTTAAAGTTTCTGCAGATGAGATGTTACAACAGGCAAAGAAAGAGGTGAATGGATTAAAGCTAAAATCTGCTTTAAATATCTTGGGCATGCTTGCATCATTTATTGCAATTGCAGCACTCTGGATATTTTTCCATTTCGAATCGTGGACTACACATGTTGGTATCAGCATAACAATTGTTGCCATTGGCGTTTATACCCTTATACTTTACCGCGATTACAGGTTAATTTCTAAAACAGACTTTACAGTTCATCCGAACGAATATTTAAACAACTTAAAAACCTATCAACTAAACCGTTACAAACTTTACAATTCTCTTTATTGGTTTTATACGGTAGCACTTTCATTAGGTATTTTATTTTATTTTATTGAGATTTTAGCCTATTTAAGTATCATACAAAAAACGTTGGCCATTGCATTAACTGCACTCTGGATTATCTTTTGTTCAACAATTTTGAGAAAGGCCGTTATTAAACGCGAAAAGGAAAGAATATCGTTACTGATTGAAAAATTTGAAAGAATAATTATGCAAATTTCTGAATAGAAATTATTAGGCACGGTTTTTTCAAGGAATTTTATTATGAAAAGCTTTGCTCTATTTTTATTAGTTACCGTTTCAATTTTTGCACTTTCGTTTAAGCGAGACTTTACTGAGCCTATTCAATTAAATTTTGAAACTCATTTTAAAGGCAAGCCTGATGAAAATTCTCCATATTTTGCGCTTACTGCCATGACCTGGAAGTACAGTTATGAATCTACTATTTACAGAAACCGAGTAGCCATTAATTTAAAAAATGAAGTTTCTGTTGATAAAAGCCGCTCGTGGGTTAAGTGGGATAAAATAAAAAATGAAGAAATTAAAGCCAGTTTGTTACACCACGAACAAGGGCATGTTAATATACATTACATTTTATTGTTAGAATCTGATAGAGTATTAAAAAATAGAACCTATTCAGTAAAAAATTATAAAAATCAAATTTCTGATTTAGCCAATCAAATAAGTCGCTACTTTGATACCATGCAACGCAATTACGATGAAGAAACCGAACACGGGAGTAATCATAAAATGCAGGCTCGTTGGGATAAAATTATTGATGATAAAATTGCAGAATCAAAGGCTGCAATGGTAGCTGAATCAGGAAAATAATTTCGGCAAGAATATAATCGCTCCAATAATAATCGCCACTATAGCAGCTACCAAAACTGCCCCGGCAGCCAAATCTTTAACAACTTTTATTTTAGGATTTATTTCTGTAGATACAACATCTGCAAGTTTTTCTATTGCAGTATTTATAATTTCGGCAACAAATACCAATGCTATTACAATTAAAACTGCTATCCATTCTATTGCTGAAATTTTAAGCCAAACTGATAATAATATAGCAAAAATAGCCCCGATAGCGTGAATCCTGGCATTATTTTCTTTTGCAAAAAAAAGGGCTAAACCATTAAAAGCATATCCAAAACTCTTAACTCTATCTTTTATCGAAAATTTTTTATCGTTCAAAATTTTAAGGTTTATTTTCCACAGTGGAGAAACTATTTCCCCTTAGTTTATATTGATAAGTTTTAGTAATTGTTTTGGTTTTATCTTGAGCATCTTCCGCCGGAAATGAACGGTACAATTCGCCACCTTTAACAAAAATTTTATCGTTGCCTTTATATCCTTTTTTCTGATTAGATGTTAATGATGGAAAATTAATTTTGTTAAAGCTTCCACCAGCGTATTCAAAAACATTTAAATCTAAAGCAGTTTTATTTTTTAAAATTTGAACATAAATTTCAGGGTTACCATCATTATCTAAATCCATATTCCAGGCGTCGTTTACAATGCCATTGCGTTCTACAGATAATGAACGATAATCTTTTTTAAGAGAATCAGACATTAAAATCTGATAACCTCCGATAGAATCTTTGCCTTTTCCCCAACTAAAAACTTCAAAATTAAGTCCGGGTTTAACTTCTATATCTGTGTAAAAAGGAAATGGATTTTTTCTTACAACTGGCGTTTCAACTGCAACTTCCTTTGTTTTTTCAGGTTCTGTAGTGCATGCAAAGCAAAACAGCATCCCTGCTAAAAGCAAAAGATGCTGTTTTGTTAAAGTTCTTATTTTCATTTCTTTTGGGACTTTGGTTCTAAAAACCAAATTAAGAAAATAAGATTTTCAAAGCAAGATAATTTATTTCTTTGCTTCTGCTTTTACAACAGGTGCACCATTATCTAAAATTGTTTCTGTTGTAACGCTTCTTTTGCCACTTGGGGCAATAACAATAGTTTTTAAAGTTCTTTTTTCACCTTGTGGAACTTTTACCGAAATGGGTTTTGTGTATAAAAATGCACTTTCCGAAGGACGAGATTCATCTAATGAATAATAAATTTTACCCCCTTTAATCGGTACTTTTAAATCAATGGTAAAATCGCCTCCGCTTAATGGTTTTTCGCTCTGACCAATTGGCGTTGGCACCCATAAATTCCAACCTTTTTTATCCAATTGAGCTAAATGTGTTGGCAAACGTTCTTCAGTGAAATTTTTTAAGTCTTTACGCTCAACTGGCGACCATGCAATTTCAGATAAAGCCAACAAACGTGGAAAGGCATGATTTTCGGCTTTTTCTGGAGTTTTAATATATTCAGACCACATATTTGCCTGAACCCCTTTGATATATTTTCTTTGCTCGGCTGTTAACACTTTTGGAATAGGATCATAAGCATATATTTTTTGGTACGGTGCATAACCACCAATAGTTACAGGTTCATCTGGCGAATTTGATTGTTTATGGTCGATGTATAAACCCATCGAACCCGGCGTCATAATCACTTCGTGATTTTGTTGAGCAGCGGCAATACCTCCATCTTCACCTCTCCAACTCATAACCGTAGCGTTTGGTGCTAAACCTCCTTCTAAAATCTCATCCCAACCAATTATAGAGCGACCTTTGCTATTCACATGTTTTTCTATCGTTTGGATGAAATAACTTTGCAACTCGTGCTCATCTTTTAAACCTTTTTGTTTCATTAAAGCCTGGCAAAAAGGTGATTCTTTCCAATAGGTTTTAGGCGCTTCATCGCCACCAATATGAATGTATTTTGAAGGAAAAATAGCAATAACTTCATCTAAAACATTATTTAAAAAGGTAAATGTATTTTCAGATGGAACAAAAATATCATCGAAAACACCCCAGGTTTGTTGTACCTGTTTACCTTTTCTGCTTCCAGACCAAGGAGTTTTATCGTTTATAAAAGTATCTCTATCAGGAAAACAGCTCAATTCTGGGTAAGCTGCAATTGCTGCAGATGCATGCCCGGGTAATTCTATTTCTGGTACAACGGTGATAAATCTTTCTGATGCGTAGCGAACAATTTCTTTAGCTTCATCTTGAGTGTAGAAACCTTTAACTTCTGTTAAATAATTGCCATTGCCTGGATAATGACCGATAATTGTTCCGTTCCTTGACGACGCAACAGCAGTAAGTTTTGGATATTTTTTAATCTCTAATCTCCAACCCTGGTCGTCAGTTAAATGCCAGTGAAAGGTGTTGATTTTATAATAAGCTAATTGGTCGATGTATTTTTTAATGAAAGATATTGGGAAATAATGGCGACTTACATCAAGCATGGTTCCACGGTAGCTAAAGCGAGGGTAATCGTTAATGGTTACCGCAGGAATACTAATTGCAGCTGTGCCTTTAGCGGGCATCATTTGCATAAAAGATTGTACAGCATAAAATAATCCCGCTCCTTTACCTACCAACTTAATTTGATTGGGTGTTACGATAATATTGTAACCTTCTGCAGAAAGTTTATCTGCACCTACAGAAGTTAAGACTATTGATTTTTGACTTGGCTGAGCAACCTTTGCCTCTCTTAAAGCAAAACCAGCATTACTAACAATAAATGCATTAAGCAAATCGGCAGATTTAGCGCCATCAATACTTTGATTAACTAAAATAGCTGTTTTATCTAAAGTAAAACTTCCACTACTTTTTGTAATAGAAACCGGAACTGGAATAATACCCAAATTTGGATCTGACTGAGCCAAAACTGATGTACTGATTAACAGGCCAATGAAAGTTGAAAATACTTTGTTCATAATAGAGATTAGGTTTTTTGTTAGGTTTTACCAAGATATAGATTAAACAAAGATTATAAATAACACATTTTTGTTACATTAAAAATCAAACGTTTGTTTTGCTATACTATTGATGCTAAAATAATGAATGGACTAAATTAATCCAAAACCTCCTGTTTGTGGTTAAATAAACCGGATTGAAGTGATATCCTTTTTGATGCAGCATTGTTAATTTCTGCCGGTACAATAACAAAAAGATTTAACGCAAAGCCGGACTGAAATAAGCTATGAAAAAGAAAATTGCTTTACAAAAAAGAGAAACCTTTGCTGATTTCTCCTTTTAAAAATATTTTATTAAAAAACTTTATGCTTCTACAGGATGCTCTTTAGCAGCAAGATACCTTTCGGCATCTAAAGCGGCCATACAACCAGAACCCGCAGCCGTAACCGCCTGGCGATAATACATATCTTGTACATCCCCACAAGCAAAAACGCCTTCGATATTGGTTAAAGTTGAACCAGGTTTAGTAGATAAATAACCGGTTTCGTCCATATCCAACTGACCTTTAAAAATATCAGTATTGGGTTTGTGACCAATAGCCACAAAAAAACCCTCGACCGGAATTTCGGAAGTGATATTTGTTTGATTATCAATAACTTTTGCAGCGGTAACATTCTTTCCGTTACCTAAAATCTCTTGTGTTTCGGTATTATAATGAACTATAATGTTTGGTGTAGCTAAAACACGGCTAACCATAGCTTTTGATGCTCTGAATTCGTCTCTACGAACCAATAAATGAACGGTTTTACAAAGTTTAGCTAAGTACGTTGCTTCTTCTGCAGCGGTATCTCCAGCACCAACAATTGCAACATCCTGGCCTTTGAAGAAGAAACCATCGCAAACAGCACATGCTGAAACCCCAAATCCGTTATATTGTTGCTCGCTTGGTAAACCCAACCATTTTGCGGTTGCACCAGTTGCAATAATTACGGTATCAGCTGTAATGGTTTTAATTTCATCAACTACAATTTTATGTGGGGTTGATGAAAAATCAACCAAACTAACGTAACCAAAACGGATATCTGTACCGAAACGTTCTGCTTGTTTACGGAAATCTTCCATCATTTCTGGTCCCATTATACCTTGCGGATAGCCTGGGAAATTTTCAACATCAGTTGTTTGTGTTAACTGACCACCAGCTTGCATTCCGGTGTACATAACAGGTTTTAAATCTGCTCTGGCTGCGTAAATTGCCGCAGTATATCCTGCCGGACCAGAACCAATAATTAAACACTGAACGTGTTCGTTTTCTTGTGACATTATATCGTGTGTTTGAAGTTCAATAATCGAAGCGCAAATTTAACGCTTTATATAATTGTTGGCAAGTGCGCATTGTCAACATAGTTTACTTATTAACAACTGAAAATTTTCTAAAGCATTATTTAAACTAACTCCCTTTATTCTCTCTAATCAATCTAATTACGTTTTCACCTAGAATTTTCTTTATATCAGCCTCAGAATAACCATTTTGCAATAATGCTTTGGTAATTTTAGGATAATCAGCCACGCTATTCATTCCTAGCGGAAAGGATTCTGCACCGTCGAAATCTGCCCCTAAACCAACATGGTTAATTCCAATGAGTTTTACTATATGGTTAATATGCTTTACCAATAACGAAATTGGCGGACGAATTTCATCAGCTTCTTTTTTGTGTTTTGCAATTAAAGTATCGATAGCAATACTTCGCCCAAATTTTGATGATAAAGTTTTAAGTTCTGCATCATACTTTGTTAAAAAAGCCTTTTGTTTACTTTTATAAGTTGAATCTAAAAATCCGCTGTAAAAATTTAAGCTAATAACACCGCCGTTTTTACCAATTGCTTTTATTTGATTATCTGTTAGATTTCTTGGCACAGGATTTAATGCGTAAACACAACTATGCGATGCAATGACAGGCTTTTTGGTGACGGCTAATGCATCAAAAAAAGTTTTTTCACCTACGTGAGATAAATCGACCAAAACACCAAGTTTGTTCAGTCGCATTACCACTTGTTTTCCAAAATCATTCAATCCGGCATTTTCAGGCTTTACTTTCCCCGATTTTTCTTCGGCTGCAGAGCTAGACCATGATGTACTATTGTTCCAGGTTAGTGTAAGGTAAGCCATGCCGCGTTTTGCTAAACTATCTACATAATCTAAACGGTTATTTATCATGTGTCCGCCTTCTACACCAATCATTGCAGCTAACATTTTGTCGTGTACTGCCTTTTCCAAATCAGTAGCGGTTCTTACTAATTTTATCCTATCGGGATATCTTTTTATCAAGCTATAAAGGGAATCAATTTGGCGATTGGCGATGGCATAATCTCCGGTTTCATCGCACCAAACAGAAAAAAACTGAACATCTAAACCGCCTCTTTTAGCCCTCATTAAATCGAAATTACCGGTTGACTGGAGTTTGCCGATATCAGTTCCAGACATAATTTGATTGTACAAAATATCGCCATGCGTATCAATTACAATCGCCTCCTGATGAATCTTGTTTGCATTTTGGGCAAATACATAGTTTTCAGCAAGCAAAAAGAAAAAGAGTATAAAATACTTCATCAATTAATATTTAATTTAAACCAAATTTAGGCAAAAGAACTGGTGGAAATTTTTAGGTTTGAATTATACCTACATTGAACCTCTTTTTAATTGGAGATTGATTGGCAGCTTCAATACCCATAGAAATGACCTTTCTGGTTTCTAAAGGATCAATAATTCCATCAACCCAGAGTCTGGAGGCAGCATAATATGGGGTGGTTTGACTTTCATATCTATCGGTAATCTCTTTCAATAATTCTGCTTCTTTCTCAGGTGTAATAACCTCGCCTTTGGCTTTTAATGATGCTTCCTGAATCTGCAATAGTGTTTTTGCAGCTTGTGCACCACCCATCACCGCAATTTTTGCGGTTGGCCATGCATAAATTAATCTTGGGTCGTAAGCTTTACCACACATGGCATAATTACCTGCACCATAAGAATTACCGATAACAATTGTAAACTTTGGCACTACAGAATTTGCAACAGCGTTGACCATTTTGGCACCATCTTTAATAATTCCGCCATGTTCAGAACGGCTTCCAACCATAAAACCGGTAACATCTTGTAGAAATACCAATGGAATTTTCTTCTGATTGCAGTTCATGATAAAACGGGAAGCTTTATCTGCGCTATCAGAATAAATAACGCCTCCGAATTGCAATTCACCTTTTTTAGATTTTACAACCTTTCTCTGGTTTGCAACAATTCCAACTGCCCAACCATCAATTCTTGCCAAGCCACATACAATACTTTGTCCATAGCCGTGTTTATACTCTTCAAATTCAGAATCATCTACCAATCGGTTAATAATATCCATTATTTCGTATTGCTTATCTCTGGTTTCAGGAATAATACCAAATAACTCTTCTTCCTTATCCTTAGGTTTTGATGGTTTAACTCTATCGAAACCGGCATTTTCAGGAGCACCTAATTTGCTCATAATATTTCGGATGCTATCCAAACAAGCCTCATCATTTGGATGCTTATAATCGGTAACTCCAGAAATTTCACAATGCGTTGTCGCCCCGCCCAAAGTTTCGTTATCAACTTCCTCTCCTATTGCAGATTTAACAAGATAAGAACCTGCTAAAAATACAGAGCCGGTCTTATCAACAATCATCGCCTCATCGCTCATAATTGGTAAATAAGCGCCACCTGCAACACAGGCGCCCATAATTGCAGAAATTTGCACAATTCCTTCAGAAGACATGATTGCATTGTTGCGAAACATTCTTCCAAAATGCTCCTTATCTGGAAAAATCTCATCTTGCATAGGCAGATAAACACCTGCGCTATCCACTAAATAAATTACCGGCAAACGGTTTTCCATAGCAATTTCCTGTGCCCTAAGGTTCTTTTTTGCAGTCATCGGAAACCAGGCTCCGGCCTTTACTGTTGCATCATTTGCTACAATCATACACTGCCTTCCACTAACGTAACCGATACCGCAAACCACTCCCGCAGATGGACAACCACCTTGTTCAGCATACATTCCATCGGCTGTAAAAGCACCAACTTCTAAAAAATCAGAGCCTTTATCAATTAAATAATTTATACGTTCTCTTGCTAAAAGTTTGCCTTTTTCCTTTTGCTTGGCAGCATTTTTTTCTCCACCACCCTGATAGATTTTTTTAAGCTTAACCTTTAATTCGTAAACTAATTGCTTGTTTACATCTTCATTCTTATTGAATTCGATATTCATGGCAGCAATTTAAATTTATTTTTACAAAAAGCATTGCGACTGATTTGGTTTCTGGTCTACAATGAATTTTAATCGAATGTTAAGAAAATGGATGGCACAAAGGTTTGAAGGTATAACTCAGAAACAGTTATTATCACTTTGTGATATACTGCGAGCAAACTGTTTAATTGCGAAATTTAAAAAAGCATACCAACTTGCTTTGCGTTCCTTTCGAAGAACTTAGTGTCGTTTGAGGTTAAATCAACAGAATATCCTTTTAAAATAATATTTTTGAATAAATCTAGAGAATGGAATTAACCATAAATATCCCTGCATTATTATTTCCGGCAATAAGCTTAATTATGCTGGCCTACACAAATCGATTTTTAGCCTTAGCCAGTTTGGTGAGAAGTTTAAAATCCAAATATGAATCTGAGAATAAAAATATCGCCTTGCATAAGCAAATTGCAAACCTTCGCTATAGATTAAAATTGATAAAAAACATGCAGGCATTTGGCGTTTTAAGTTTTGCGAGTTGCCTGTTTTGTATGTTCTTTATTTACCTTCAATCAAACACAATTGCAGAAATTTTATTTGCGCTAAGTTTAATTTTCTTCATGATTTCTCTGATTATTTCTCTTGTAGAAATTCAGATTAGCACAAAAGCTTTAGAACTTGAGTTAAGCGGATTGGAAGAGCTGGAAGATGAATCGCTCAGCGGATTTATTAAAAAGAAATTTAATAAAGATTAAAAACTGCAAGGATAAAATTTAGTATTCCTTGCAGTAAAAAGAAAATATTATTCTGTTATAAAATGATATAAGAATACAACTTCTCCGGTAAACGCAGGCTTCTTTTGGCCTTCAATTTCCATTTCTATACCCATGTGCACTTTTGTAACACCACGCAAATTTACAATTGATGCTAGTTTAGCTTTAAGTCTGATTTGGCTATCTACAATTACGGGTTGGGCAAAGCGCAAACTTTCTATACCATAATTTATCTCCATTTTTAAATTACGGATTTCAACAATTTCTTTCCACAAATAAGGAATTAAGGCAAGCGTTAAATAACCATGAGCAATGGTTGCTTTAAACGGGCCTTCGTTTTTTGCTCTTTCTTCGTCCGTATGTATCCACTGGTGATCCAAAGTAGCATCGGCAAATTTGTTTATTTGTTCTTGTGTAATTCTATGCCATGAAGACACACCTAATTCTTTACCTAAATGTTGCTCAAATTCTGCGTGAGAAGAAATAATTTGCATTGTTTTATTTTGTTTTATAGCCTTTGATAAACAAAAGCGGTTAATGTTTTTTATATAAGATTTCGTTCTTTAAACCACACTTCATCCGGCGTAGCCGAGAAATTATCCATTTTATCGATTAAAGTTTTAGCACTTTGCTCATTAAATACTAAATCGCGGTTTGCAGGCTTTAAAAAACGATGCTGAACCATAACTTCCATTTGCGCAAATAACGGATCGTAAAATCCATTAACATTTAAAACTCCAATAGGTTTATTATGCAAACCGAGTTGTAACCAGGTTAACACTTCAAAAAATTCTTCAAGTGTACCAAAGCCTCCGGGCAAAATAACAAAACCATCACTTAAATCGGCCATTTTTTGTTTACGCTGATGCATGTTTTCTGTCAGAATCATTTCCGTAAGGCCTTTATGCCCAACTTCTTTATCCATTAAAAACTGAGGAATAACACCGGTTACTTCACCACCTAATTCAAGAACATCATTGGCTAAAACACCCATCACACCAACACTTCCACCACCGTAAACTAATTTTATTTTCTGTTGAACCAAACTTTGCGCAAGTTCTTTAATTGCCGCTCTTAAACTTTCATCACCATTAAAATTTGAACCACAATACACACAAAGTGCTTTTATTTTATTCATCTGTAAAAATTTATCGAAGTTAAGATTTTCTATCTGCCTAATAAATTTTAATTCTGCACAAAACTGTTACAGTTATAATTTCAGCTGTTTTAAGGCCTAATACAGTAGCTTATTTCAAAATAAAGGCATCGATAAAATCGATGCATACTTAACCAAATATATAAAGAGAAAAGAATATTTATTTAAAAATTAAAGCGCAAAGTTGCTCCGTAAGTTCTTGGGTCGCCGAGTACACCAGCGTATAAGCCAGAATTACCCGCAGCCGCTTGCAATTGCTCATAATAATTTTTGTTCCCGATGTTTCTACTCCAAACAAAGAATGAGAATTTATCAGACCTGAATCCTAAACGAGCATTAAACAAAGAATATCCGGCAACATTTAGCACACTTGAAGGCGTTGCATTTGATGAATAATCCGAACGATAACTCACATCGCCTGCAACGAAATATCTTCCTGATTGAGTTGTTAAATTCCCAGCTGTACTTAATTCTGCCCCGCCAGATACATTCCATTTAGAAATACCTGGTAATCGGCCGCCTGATGCATCTTTAAACGCTACTTGTGTTGATACACCATTTATAATTTCTGTATGTCCGGTTTCTTCTAAAGGTAGCGGTGCATTTGTAAACGTTACATATTTGCCATCTAAATAAGATAATGCTGCATTTAAAGATAAAAATCTTTCTAACTGATAAGTTCCATCAATTTCTAAACCTTTAACATTTACTTTCTCAGCGTTAGCTAAATAACCCCTGTTAACCCCTAATTGTGGCGATTGTACATTGGTTTGATAATCTTTAATATCGGTATTAAAAGCCGTAATATTTAGTATAGCACCTTTAAATGGTTTTGTTTTCACACCCAATTCATAATGCTCTACATATTCGGGCTTTACAACCGCTAAACTCAAATCTGCCTGGCCATTTGCTGTAGTTGGTAAACCACCAACATTAACACCAACGGGTTTATAGGCGGTAGAGAAAGTTCCATAAACATTTAATTTGGTTGTTGGTCTGTATGAAACTGTAAGGTTGCCAGATAAATTATTATTTGATGTATTGGTATTGAATTGCTGATTACTGTAAACGGCAGCTTTTAGCGCTAATAAAGCCGCATCTGTAGTTTGTAAACCGCCATAGGTATTTCTATCATAATTTACATCTTTCTTATCATAAGTAAATCTTAACCCGGGCAACACGTGTAAATGTTCTAAAACTTCCCAATCTACCTGACCAAAAACAGCAGCACTTAAAGATTTTATAGTTGAGTTTGTTTTAATACCAAAGCCATCTAATAAACCTGGTGTAGCGTACAAAGCCTGCGCACCGGTATTAGCAGTCTGCACAAATCTCCATTGGTCTTTCCCAGTTTCTTCAGTTTGATTTAAACCTTGCAAATTTTGCCCTAGTGCAAAAACCCCAATTACACCACTTAACTTATCGGTAATGTTTCCTGCATATCTAATTTCTTGCGAATACTGATCGTGACGAGAATTTCCCTGAGATTTTGTAAGCGCTGCAACTTCCGAGAAATCCCTATCATTTGTTGGGTCCCAGTTCCAAAATCTCCAGGCTGTTGTAGATGTTAACGTACCACTACCAATCTTATAATCAACATTTACAGATAAACCACCAATCGATTGATTATGTCGCCATGGCGTATTTGTATTTATCTCTCTTGAAAATGGATCAATTTTAGGTTGTTGATAACCTAAATCAGAGATGATTCTGGCATACTGACGATAAGCACTCCTTTCTGTTTGCGCTACACCGGCAATAACCAATGGATAACCTGCCGGGTTTTGAACGCTTACATCTCCACTTAATAAAATCTGCAATCTATCTGATGGCGTAAAATATAACTGTCCTTTAAACCCAAGGTTGTTTTGACCGCTATACTTGCGCTCTTCTCTGGTATTCCATATTGTACCATCGCGTTGCGTACCGGAAATAGATAATTTTGCAGAAAGATTTTTAGTTAAGCCACCAGTAATAGATGCTTTGGCTTGCATAAAATTATAATTACCAACACTAATTTCAGCTTTTGCAGATGGTGTTTGACTTGGTTTTGTAGTGGTAATATTAAAGGCGCCGGCTGTTGTGTTTTTACCAAATAAAGTTCCTTGCGGACCACGAATAACTTCAATTCTTTCGATATCAAGAAAATCTGTTGAGGTTGCCGCCGGACGGGCATGATAGACACCATCTACATAAAAACCCACTCCCGGGTCAATTCCATCATTTGTTAAACCAAATGTAGAACCCAAACCGCGAATGTTTAAGGTTGTATTACGAGCGTTTGACGCATATAATTGAACGGATGGAACAAGTTCTTTTAATCGGTTAACGTTAAATGCGCCTGCATTTTCTGCTGCTTGTCCGCCAATAACGGTAATTGGAATCGGCACATCTTGCAAAACCTCAGAGCGTCTTCTTGAAGTAACCACAATTTCGTCCAGCTGTGTATCCTCAACCAAAATAAGTTCAACCGTATCCTGAACTTTTAAAATTTGAAAATCCTGAGGTTTATAACCTACTGAACTAACTTGGATGTAGAAAGGAGGGGCTTGCTTTGCATCAATCGTAAAAATCCCAAATTCGTTTGCTTTTGATGTTAGGTTTGTACCGCGTACTTTAGTTGTTGCGTTTGGGATAATTGAGCCGTTTGCTGCTTTTATTTTTCCTGAAATGGGATTTTGAGCGAAAGTATAACTTGAATAAAATAGTATTGAAAAGAATATAAAAATGCTTTTTTTCATGATTAGTTTATGGTGTTTGGATTAGATATTTTAAGGATTGAGCGCCGTTCGGAAAGTTTTTACATTATTGTTTTTACAGCAACAACAGCTTGATTGTGAGTAATTTTTAAAAGCCTTCATAAATTATTATATAAAATCTATAGATTTAGTAGGCAAATATATTAAAAAAATACTTTTACCAAATTTTATTTTGTAATAATTATTATAAATTATTGTCTGCGACATTTAATTTGCTGCAGAAACTGACGATAATCAGTAATTAATCGTTTTTGCCACGGAGACATGGATTGACACCGAAATATTTTGTCTTTGCCACAGATTAACAGATTTATGATTTTTAGATATTAAACAGAAAATTAGTTTCCTTTTAAAGAAAATTTAGAAAAGCAATTTCACAAGCTATGTTTTACTTTAATCGTGCTTTTCGCTAAATCTTTTAAATTACTTCTGTCAAATTGTGGAATAAAATATCCATGCCTACCGCAGGCAGGTGTTTCATCGGAGTGATATTAATTTCGTAGCTGCTCCACGGTCTTCGTGCCTCAGAGTGACAGCGTGAACGAAGTTGCTGCGATTTTTAAAAGGCTATCGCTTCAATCCCGTTTAGATGGCATGGCAATTACAACTATTTGCAGTTGCAGGGCGTTTTAAAACAAGCCGCTCATTTTAAATCCGACAGCCGCGAGCATCCCGATATTTCATCGGGATAAAGTGAATGGCGGGACTGCACAAAACGATATTGCAGGGCGTTCATTTCCAAAAAAATAAAATTTATTCTTTAAATTAAAAAACGAGGCTATCGCTACCGATGCCTCGTTTTTTATTATTTATAATCTAATTTAAAAGATTTACTTACGCTGAGCATTTAGTGGCTCTCCACTGCGCTCGAAATGACGATAGTGTTGGAAAATTTAAAATCTTTTTCCTTTTTGAATTTCGTGTTCAGACTTCTTCCTATCTCGTATAATTTGGCGCTTCTTTAGTAATTGTGATATCATGAGGATGACTCTCTCGCATACCCGCAGCTGTAATTTGAACAAACTGTGCTTCTTGTAAAGCTTCGATATTTGCAGCTCCGCAGTAGCCCATACTTGCACGTAAACCGCCAATATATTGATACATTACTTCGGCCAAAGTTCCTTTAAATGGTACGCGACCAACAATTCCCTCCGGAACTAACTTTTTAATATCATCTTCAACATCCTGGAAATAACGGTCTTTAGAACCTTGTTCCATCGCTTCGATTGAACCCATACCGCGGTAAGATTTAAACTTACGACCTTCGTAAATGATGGTTTCACCTGGAGATTCTTCAACACCTGCAAATAACGAACCTGCCATTACTGTGCTCGCTCCAGAAGCAATTGCTTTAGCAATATCACCTGTGTGTTTAATTCCACCATCGGCAATAACCGGAACACCTGTACCTTTTAATGCTTTGGCACATTCGTAAACCGCATATAATTGTGGAACACCAACACCTGCAATAATTCTGGTGGTACAAATAGAACCCGGACCAATACCAACTTTAACAGCATCAGCTCCTGCATCAGCTAAAAATTTTGCTGCTGCACCGGTTGCAATATTCCCAACAATAACCTGTAAATCAGGGTATTTTGCTTTAACTTCTTTTAATTTATCAACTACACCTTTTGAATGTCCGTGAGCGGTATCAATTGTAATTACATCAACACCTGCGTTTACTAAAGCATCAACTCTTTGCAAGGTATCAGCCGTTACGCCAACAGCAGCACCAACACGTAAACGTCCACGCTCATCTTTACAAGCAGCCGGATAGTTTTTCACTTTAGAGATATCCTTAAAAGTAATTAAGCCACTTAAAAAGCCATCTTTACTAACTACAGGTAATTTTTCAATTTTATGATTTTGAAGAATTTCTTCAGCTTGAACAAGGTTTGTTCCTTCTGGTGCTGTGATTAAATTTTCTTTAGTCATTACCTCAGCGATTGGTCTTGCCATATTTTTTTGGAAACGCAAATCGCGGTTAGTAATAATTCCAACTAACTTATTATCGCTGCTAACCACCGGAATACCGCCTATTTTATGCTCTTTCATAATTTTGAAAGCATCTGCAACAACTGCAGTTTCCAATAAAGTTACCGGATCTTGAATCATTCCACTTTCAGAGCGCTTAACCTTACGTACCTCATTGGCCTGCCTTTCGATGGTCATGTTTTTATGCAACATACCAATTCCACCATTTTGAGCTATTGCGATGGCAAGTTCAGCTTCTGTTACTGTATCCATTGCAGCGGATATTAATGGAACGTTAAGCTTAATTTTTTTAGTTAAAAAAGTGGCAGTATTTACATCGCGAGGCAGAATTTCAGAATAAGCGGGTACTAAAAGTACGTCGTCGTAAGTTAAACCTGTAGCAATAAATTTTGAGGAATCGAGTTGCATAGAAAATAAATTAGGATTTATTATATGCGGGGCAAAGATACAAAAATTACAGCAAAATAAAAGTTACAAAGCAAAATTACTTAAATATTAGGCTTGGCTGACAAATGATTTTGTTGATGGAGATTCTTCTTTTTATAACAGATTAACTATTATAGCTTATTCAAAAAATTCGTTAAATAAATTATGATAACAGAAAATCAATATTTTGATGGCAATGTGAAATCTTTAGGCTTTCAAACTGCTGAAGGCAAGGCAACCGTAGGCATTATAAATCCAGGTGAATATGAATTTGGAACTTCTCAGAAAGAAATAATGAATGTAATTGAAGGTCAATTATCAGCTTTGCTGCCGAATGAAAATGACTGGAAAATATACAAAGCAGGATGTAGTTTTGAAGTTAAAGCAAACGCTTCGTTTAAGGTTAAAACCGACATCCAAACGGCTTATCTTTGTGTTTATAAATAAAATATGTCATATTGAGCTTGTCGAAAAGTTATGAAGCATTTCGACAAGCTCAATATGACAGAATTCAATTTTATCTACTTCTTCCCTACCACAACTTCGGTAAAGCTTTCGGTAGTTAAATATTTATTGGCCAGCGCTAATAATTCTGTGGCGGTAATGGCTTTAACTTTTGAAATGTAATTTTCGTAATAACTGTAAGTTAAGCCAGAGAAATGAATATTTTTAAATTTATCAGCATGAGAGAAAACATTTTCTAAGCTTCCTAATAAAGAACCAAGCATGTAATTTTTAACTAAACTTAATTCTTCTTCACCAATTTCCTCAGCCTTTAGCAAATCAATTTCTTTATAAATTTCTTTCAATGCATCGGCACAAACATCGGCGCCAACTTCTGTACCGATAAAGAAATAACCAGAATTATGAAGCGATACAATTCCTGAACCGATTCCGTAAGTGTAACCCTTATCTTCACGAATATTTGTCATTAATCGAGAGCCGAAATATCCGCCTAAAACAGTATTTAAAATTTGAACGCCGGCAAAATCTTCATGCTTTCTATTGATTGAAAGTTGCCCGATTCTGATGGCCGATTGCAAAGATTCCGCTTTCTCTTTATAAACGATCTTTCTCTCGGGCGTTTTAAAGCTAAAGCTGTTTTTAATTACATTTCCATCAGCCCAATGTTGTCCAAATTGGGAATTGAGTAAATCGAAACCCTCATCACTAAATTTACCAGCAACAACAATGGTACAATTATTTGGAGAATAAGCATTCTTAAAATACTCTACTAAATCATCTCTTTTTAATGCATCGTAATGTTTTAACTGGATATCAACACCGTAGGCGGTAGCTCCAAATAATGCATGCGAAAACTCTTTTCGAGAAAGCACATCATTTTTCTGAAGATTTACCTGTAATTTTTGCTTCTGATTTTGAATATATATATCTAATTCTTTTTGTGGAAACTGACTTTCAGACAAAACATCTTTTACAATTGGCAATACCGATTTAAGATGTTTATTTAAAGTATACAGTGTTACTACAGATTGGTCTTGATTATATTCAGTTTGGAAAAAAGCACCATAGAAGTCAATTTTTTCGGCAATTTCTTTAGCCGTAAGCTTGTTTGTACCGTTATTAAGCATTGCACTTACTGCAATTGCCTGCAATGGTTTTTCTGCATTCCAATTTACGTTATTGAATATAAATTCAATACGAACCAAATCCTGCTCGCCAGAAAAAACAGTAAATACAGGTACATTATTATTTAAAACACGCTTTACCGGTTGAATAAATTCAATTTTATTTACCTGTTTAAAATCAGGTGCTTGAGTACGATTAAGCATGTTCTTCTGTTAAGTAATATAATGTTGATGATGAGTTTTTGTTAAATGTACTGTTTGATATCCTTTGAATGTCTTCAGCTTGAACTTGTAAGTATTTTGACGCTTCCTGATTTAAAATATCTGCATCGCCTAATAGTTCGTAATAAGCCAAATTCATAGCTTTATCTAGCAAATTCATTTCAGAAAAAACCAAAACTGATTCTACCTTATTTTTAACTTTAATTAATTCTGTTTCACCAACTGGTTCGTTTTTTATTTTTTCAAGTTCTGCCCAAATAGCCGCTTCTGCCCTTTCTACAGAAACACCTTCAACCAGTTTTCCTTCAACAATAAACAAACCCGGATCTAAACTACTGGAAATATATGCGTTAATATCACTAAACAATTGTTGCTCCTTAAGTAAACTATTGTGTAAACGCGATGATTTACCACCTGAAAGAATATCTGAAAGCAAATCAAAAGCATAATAATCTTTATCTAACCTACCCGGCATTTTAAAGGCTACATAAACAGCATTTAAAGGTACCGAAGCCTTAACCGTTTCTGCCCTTGCTTCTGTTTGTTTATCTTCCTGAATTAAATCTCGTTCGTATCTATCTCCAGATGGAATGGGCTCAAACCATTTCTCGGCCATTTTTTTTACATCTGCTGTTTTAACATTACCGCCAACCACAAGAATTGCATTTGAAGGGTTGTAATGTTTTTTAAAGAAGGCTTTAACATCATCCATTTTTGCATTTTCGATATGCGAAAGCTCTTTACCAATTGTAGCCCAACGGTATGAATGTTTTTTGTACGCCAGCGGGCGAAGTTTTAACCAAACATCGCCATACGGCTGATTCAAATAACGTTGTTTAAATTCTTCGCTAACAACATTAATTTGAGTTTCCAAACTCTTCTCCGAAAAAGCCAAACTCAGCATTCTATCGCTTTCCAGCCAAAACGCAGTTTCAATATTTTCTGCAGGTAAAGTGATGTAATAGTTTGTGATGTCGTTACTTGTAAAAGCATTATTTTCGCCGCCAACTCTTTGTAAAGGCTCATCGTAACTCGGAATATTTACCGAACCGCCAAACATTAAATGTTCAAATAAATGGGCAAAACCGGTTTGTTCGGGGTTTTCGTCGCGAGCACCCACATCATATAAAATATTTAAAACCGCCATTGGAGTTGTTGGATCTTCGTGAACCAAAACTTTTAATCCATTGGCTAGTGTAAAGCGATTAAAATCTACCATAAGCAACAAAGATAATTGAATTGTTGAATTGCTAAATTGTTTAATTATCTAAATGAAAATGTAGTATCAAATTTTACACAGTATTAATCAAGTTAAAAGCAATCAGGCTTTTTTTGGTTTTGATTGTATTGAAAATTAATTAATTTTATTAGCAACATAATAAAAAAATATGCTTACGTACGGTATAATATCGCTAGTCTTAGTTTCAGTCAGTCTTTTTCTACTAAATTTTAAGAGGGAAAGTCTTTGGAGAAAGAACAATAATGAAACATTTAGTTTTGTAATTTCACTTATTTCTACCTTCACAGGATTATTCATTGCGCTCGCAGTAAATACTTTTCTTGATAACATCAATAAGAAAAACAATCTGGTCAAACTGCTCAACACAACCAATTTAGCAATCGAAAATTGCCAGATGAAAACTAAGGGCATGTACTTGAATACTTCAAATTCTGGAGTAAATTTAACCGAAACGCTAAAAAAGACGCCTGTTGAATTGCCAAAACTATATCCACAGTTGGAAAATAATGATTTAGTAAATGATTATTTTAGTGCTAATGCTTTTCAAGCCTACATTGTTTGCATTGATAATATGGAAACCTTCGTTAAAAATTTAGCTAATGTAGAGCAAACAAATAATGGAACAAAAATTGAAGTGCTTAACAGTTACTTAAAGTATTTGGAATTTGCAAAGCGCATTAATAATTTAGAAATTGAAAGGCTTGATGGAAAAATAACTGATGAGCAAGAAACAAATTCATTAAAAAAAATAGTTGACCAATTTACAACATCGAAATAATATGAAATATATTATTGCACTTTGCTTTATATCATTCGGCTTAACCGCATGTAATACTTCCACAAAAGAAGAAAAAATTGATTTTACTAAATCGTACGAATCTGCTGCCTTGGCACTTACAGATGCGCAATTAGCCTATGATGCTGCTGTATTAAGTAATGATACGGCCAGAATATCTGCTGCGAAACTACAATTGGAAACAGCTAAAACCACTTACCTGAATAGCAAAACCTACTATACATCACACGGAGGGATAGTTAATAAAGATTACGAGCAATTACTTGCCAAAACAAATACATCTTTAGGTAAGCCTGCTAATGACACCACTAAAGTTGCCATTTCAAATACTGAAGTTATTACACCAAGTGATATAGAAAATACGCCAATAGCAGTTGCTACTAAGAAATTTATCGATAGCAGTAGAGTTAATGCCACTAAAAAAGTGAAGCAGGTATCTGATGCTGTGGTTACTGGCGAGAGAACGGTTAAACAGGTATCTGATGCTGTTGCAACCGGAGGAACTACAGTTAAGAAAAGTGTTGAGGCGGCTAATGAAAACTTTACAAAAGTTAGTGATAGTGCGAAAAAGCGTATAGAAGAATTAAAAAAGCAAGGAAATGATATCCGGAACTTATTTAAAAAGAAACCGGATACTAGCAAAAATAATTAATGGTTATTTTTTTATAAAACTGTGATTATAGTACTATATATTTCAAGTATTTTTGCTTCATGCAAACTGACGATTTATTACAACGAGCATTACACTTCGATTTTTTAAGCCTTGAAGAAGGTGTACATTTATATCATCATGCAGATACAGCATCGCTGATGTTTGTTGCGAACGAACTAAGAAAAATTCAAGTTCCGAGCGGCAAAGTTACCTGGCAAATAGACCGCAATGTAAACACTACCAATGTTTGTATTGCAAACTGTAAATTCTGCAACTTTTTTCGTCGCCCGGGCCATGATGAAAGTTACATTACAGATATTGAAACTTACAAAGTAAAAATCGAAGAAACATTTCGTTTAGGCGGCGACCAATTATTATTACAAGGCGGTCATCATCCTGATTTAGGTTTAGCCTTTTATGCTGATTTATTCAAAAAATTAAAAGAATTATATCCTGATTTAAAACTTCATGCTTTAGGTCCGCCGGAGATTGCTCACGTTGCTAAACTTGAAGGATTAAGCCATACAGAAGTTTTAAGAACATTGAAAGAAGCCGGAATGGATTCACTTCCGGGTGCTGGTGCAGAAATATTGAATGACAGAGTAAGAAGGTTAATATCAAAGGGTAAATGTGGCGGGCAAGAATGGCTCGATGTGATGCGTGCTTGCCATCAATTGGACATTACTACTTCTGCAACGATGATGTTTGGACATGTTGAAACCATTGAAGAACGTTTTGAACATCTGGTATGGATTAGACAAGTTCAAAGTGAAAAACCTGCTGATGCAAATGGATTTCTAGCCTTTATTCCATGGCCATTTCAGGATGATGGAACATTGTTGAAACGTTTAAGAGGCATTACTAACGATGTTACTGCTGATGAATATATCCGCATGATTGCTTTAAGCCGAATTATGCTTCCTAATATTAAAAACATTCAGGCAAGTTGGTTAACCGTTGGAAAAACAACGGCACAGCTTTGTTTGCATGCGGGCGCAAACGATTTTGGTTCGATTATGATTGAAGAAAATGTTGTGTCTGCTGCAGGAGCGCCGCATCGTTTTACATCGAACGGAATTCAGCAATCTATTAAAGCAGCTGGTTTTGAACCTCAATTACGTGGACAAAAATATAACTACCGAGATTTACCAGAACATTTAGAAGAACAGGTGATAACCTACTAATAACAACTGCTTTGGTTGTTTGAAAGGTTTTAACATCACTTGCTAAATAACCCAGGTTTTTAGCAATATTTTGAGTGAATTAAAACTTATTGTAGCGGCATCCTTTTTTGCTTTTTCTGCAAAAAAGATATAGCGTAAAGAAGGGCTGCCGAAAATTGAAACGCTAAACTTGCTTTTCAAAAAAAAAACATTTTATAATATCGTTAAACTCAAAGTAAATTGTGCAAATTATTTAGCACAAAAAAAGGGAAACAGAACCCAGTTCTGCCTCCCTACCTTAAACTAAACATTACCTAATCAATAATGTAGATTCTTGTTTTACGTTAATTTGGAACCAGTTCTGATGAACAAATTAGCGATATTTTTTACGGCAGCACCTGTTAAAAACTCATCAAAAGATTCTGCAGCTGCAGCTTTTGTAACACCTGTTGCAATACCTGTAATTTCTACGTTAGCTTGAATTGTGTTGTTTTCACCTGCATAAACCGCATCTACAGCAGCAATTCCGGTATCGTTAGAAACACCACCAGCACCTAAGCTAATCCATGGTTTTAAAGCCACACCTAAAGCAGCAGCAGTCATTTGGCGTAAGTGAGCCGCGTGACGAGCTTCTACAGAGTGAATTTGCAATGCAGTGGTTAGCACTGGCATGCCTTTTAAAACAGGCGCCTGACCTTTGTAAGCCCTAACACCTGTATCTTCAAAAGCTGTAGCAACTTTTAAGAAAGTTTGGTAGTTAGTGAAAACATCTCCAAAAGCACCACCAGCAGTAAAATCAAAGTTTGCTTCAGTTAAAGCAATTGGAGTAGCATTTGCAGCAGTAATTGCGCTTCTTAATAAGTTAACGTGTGCTAATTCGTGCGTACGAATAGTGGTAATTGCACCTGTTGCCGCACCTGCAGGAATTAAGCCTGTTGATAATAATGCACGATTGTAAAAATTGTATTCTAAATGCTCTAAAGCCAATGCAAAGTTTAATACTTCTACTACACTGCTTGGGTTAGATTGACCATAAGCTTTTTGGAACATTGAACCCAATGCTAATGGTAAAGCAGCTAATGAGATTTTTTTACCTGCATTGAAAAAACTTTTCATTGCAGCTCTGCGAGGATTTAATCTTTCGTAGATCTCTCCATCAACTTTTTCAATTTCGTCTAATATATTTAAGATATTCATGATTTCTGAGTTTAAAGATTAAAGGTTGATAACGTTAATTTTGGTTTTGATGAATGGACCAGCCAATGCTAAAACTTTATCTGGAGTTAATGCCCCGTCTAAACCATTTGCATCTGAAGCACCAAAAGCAGTAAGTGTGCCTAAATCTGCGAATGTACCGTTAGAAATTTGGTCTCTAACATAAGCAGCGTGACGAGCTTCAACGGAAACGATTTGTCCGGCAATAACTAAGTAAGCTGCATTAGTTAATCTTACACCAGCACCATTGTATGCTGCAACACCTAAATCTTCGAAAGTTTTTGCTGTAGCGAGTACACTTGCACCGCTATTAAAATCTACAGATGAGAAGTTAACTTCTAGACTGCCAATAGCTGCTGTGCCTAATGCTTTTTTGAAAAACTCTCTGTGTGCAATTTCATGAAATTGAACATCTTGAAAATATGCTTTTTGAGCTGCTGTGAAACCTGAAGGGTTTGAATTTGCAACCTGAATGTAGAAAGCGGCTTCTAATTGTTCTAAAGCATAAGCATAATTTAATACACCAAAATCGTCTTTAAAATCTAAAGTAGCACCATCCATTGTAAAATTGCGATCTTTTTTACAGCCTGCAGCAATTAAAGCTATACCAGCTGCACTTGCACCTGCATACTGTAGAAACGACCTACGGCCTACTCTACTTTTTAATAAACTTTCTTCTTGAAGTTCATCTTGTGTTTGTAGTTCATTGTTTTTCATATCTTTTTGTGTTTAGGGATATAATATGTTCTAGTTTGGTGATATATACGTGACAATTGATTGCCCGGTTTTTTGATTTTACATTTTTTTTTATTGGCCGATTTTGATACATTCACGAACCTATAAATATGACAGTACTAAAAGCCATTATTGTTGATGATGAAGAGTTTGCACGTTCATCACTTTTTTTTCTGCTGCAACAAAATTGTCCGGATGTAGAAATTACCGGCATTGCCCGTTCTGTAGCCGAGGCTAAAGATATTTTGGCTCACCATTCTATTGATTTAATCTTTTTGGATATAGCCATGCCAGGTGGAAATGGTTTTGAATTAATTCCGGATGCGCAATTACACAACGCAGCAGTAATTTTTACAACCGCCTATGACCAGTATGCGTTAAAAGCAATTAAGGCAAATGCCCTTGATTACTTGTTAAAGCCTATTGATATTGATGAACTTAAAACTGCCGTAGAAAAGGTTGCATTACACACTAAATTGCATCAGGCTAGCGATAATAAAGATCAGCGCATTACCAATTTAGCATCTAGCCTATCTAATAGAAATGAAATTAGAAAACTCACTTTGCCATACGGCCAGGGTTTTAAAATGGTTGATATCGACGACATTATATATATCGAAGCAGATAGCAATTACTCCGTTTTTCACTTAAGCAACCACGATAAAATTACAGTTTCGAAGGTTTTAAGAGAATTTGAAGAAATATTACCATCAGAACAGTTTGTACGTATACATAAATCAAGCATCATAAATCTTAACCATTTAAAAGAATATAATTCTAAAAATGGTTTACAAGCTTACCTTAAAAACGGCGAAAGCATAAATGTATCCAGAAGAAGGGCAAGTGACTTTTTTGAAAGAATAAAACATTTTACAAAATCTAATGGAGAACATTAGGCAGACCATAGCAAGCGATTTTGAAAAAAGTTTTTTTAAAACGGTATTGGTTTCTTCTTGCCTTATTTTTTTGCTTCTCTCCTGCGCCTGCTTTGCACAAACAACTTATTTGCCTCATTATACTTCTAAAAACGGTCTAGCAAGTAATAATTGTTATTATATCCATCAAGATAAAAAAGGTTTTATTTGGATAGCAACAGATGCAGGCTTAAGTAGATTTGATGGCACAAATTTTCAAAACTTTACCATTGAAGATGGCTTACCTGATACACAAATACTTCAAATTAAAGAAGATAGACAAGATAAACTCTGGTTCTTAGCCTTAAATGGGCAGCTTAGCTATTTAAAAGATGGTAAATTTTACAATGGCAACAACAGCGAACTTTTAAAAAAACTGAATTTTAACACGGTTATTGTTTCTTTTCTGGAAGATAAAAAAGGAAGAATATGGCTTGGAACAAATTCCAACCTTATTGTTTTGTGGGATGGAAAATCAATCAGCAAGTTTGTGTCGCCAAATATAAACCAGCAGTTTACCAACGCCTTCTTACATGAAGATGAGGCTGGCAATATATATGCCTACAGCGATGAAAGTACACAGAAATTTAATGGTAATACTTTTTCGCTGATAAGCAATAACGTTAATCCGTTATCTTATATGGCAGCATTTAATGCACCCGACAGGTCTTTATATTATTTGGATGGTTTTGGATTAAATCAATTTCAAAAAGGTAAAATAAATTCGATAATAAGAATACCTGATAATTTGCTTAAAAATATGTCGGGTTATTTTTATTACGATGCAAAAGAGCAGGAAGTTTGGTTGGCCAGTAATAATGGAGCACTGGCGCTGAGTAAAAGCGGTAAAACTGTAATGTATTTGCAGGGTATTTCTATTAATCAATCGATAAAAGATAATAGCAATAATATGTGGTTTGCAACAAACCAAGGTATTTACATGTTGCCAAACAATAACTCAAGATTATCCATTATTGATGCCGAATCCGGCTTGAGTAGTAATGTAATTAAAAGCATTGCAAAAGATTCGAAAAACAGGTTATGGTTAGGTACCGATGATGCTGTAATCGATATTTTAAACATTAGCAATTTCGAAATCGACGAAGTTGGAATGGATGATTACAAAAAATATAAAACCATTAAACAAATAACTTACGATCCGAAAAATCAATCGGTATACTTTGCTTCTGATTATGGTTTAGGTGTTTTTAGAAACATTTACAAAACCAAAGATGATGTTAAATACCTGAAAGAAACCAATAATTCGATGTTTGTGATTAAACATTTTAGCTTAAGTGAAAGAGACAATCATTTGGCCATTGCATTATCATCTGGCGTGGTTTTTTTATCCGATAGAATAAATCAATTGGAGTTTAATTCATTAAAATATAAAGAAAAAGAAGACTTCTTTAAAAACCGGTCATACCACGTGTTTTATGATAAAAATGGAAGTTTATGGTTTTCAAACATCAACGGATTATTCGAATTTAATAAGGGCAGCCTTATACATCACTACAGAAATAATACACTTTTAACTAAAAGAATTAATGATATACAACAATTACCAGATGGAACTTTAGTTTTAGCAACTGATGGTTATGGTGTTCTTTTCTATAAAAATAACAAGATTGTAAAGCAGCTCACCCAAAAAGATGGTTTAACAAATGATATATGCACAAAGTTATTTATTAAAAGCAAA
Organism: Pedobacter sp. Leaf132; assembly: GCF_920984695.1. Lineage (NCBI taxonomy): Bacteria > Pseudomonadati > Bacteroidota > Sphingobacteriia > Sphingobacteriales > Sphingobacteriaceae > Pedobacter > Pedobacter sp. Leaf132. The sequence goes on from NZ_CAKLBO010000002.1 coordinate 689,792, forward strand.
GAAATTTGGGTGCTCACAAATAAGGGCGTTAATAAGATTTCAAATTATCAGCAATCTGATGTAACCAATTTTGATTATGGAAAGGATTTATTAACTGAAGATGTTAACAGTTTGTACATTGATGATAGCACCGCTTATTTTGCAACCAATAAGGGTTTAATCTTATTTAAGTACAACAACAAGAATTTACCGAGAAATCTACCTAAGGTTTACATCACCTCAATTATAAAGGATAAGGAAAGATTATCAATCGATAAAGATAATTTTGTATTTGAAAGTGGCAATAACACAATCCTTTTTACTTTCGGTGCGGTAGATTTTACAACAAGTGATATTACATACCGATATCGTTTAAATGAAACATCCAGTTGGGTAGAAACCCGAACAAGAAGACTTGATTTTTCGGCACTACAACCAGGAGATTACAATTTTGAAGTGAGCGCTAAAAGCCAAAATAACGCATGGGGATCATCGGCTAAAATTTCATTTACCATTAAAGCGCACTTTTGGCAAAGCTTCTGGTTCTTATCATTAATTATTCTGCTTGTTGGTTATATATTTTATCGCCTCGCGGTGTATATTACCCGCAGACAAAAAGATAAAGAACAAGAACAATTATTGCTTAAAAACAGGATTTTGATGTTAGAGCAACAGGCATTGCAGGCGATGATGAATCCTCATTTCGTATTTAACGTAATGAATTCTATACAACATTACATCAATACACAAAATACAACTTCAGCAAATAAAGTGTTAACAGGTTTTGCCAGGTTAATTCGTAAAAATCTTGAAATTTGTACCAAAAGCTATATCACAATAGAAGAAGAATTAGAATACCTTAATCTTTATCTCAAGTTAGAAAAAAACAGATTTGGGGATAAACTCCAATATATTATAAATGTTGATGATAATATAGATAAAGATGAAACTTTAATTCCATCTATGCTGCTACAACCTTATGTAGAAAATGCGATTTGGCATGGCATAATGCCCAAAGAAACTGGTGGAGAAATTCAAATTAACATTAAAATTGAGAAGGAAAACACTTTAAATATCGAAATTATTGATGATGGCGTTGGTATAGAAAATTCTTTAAAAGCTAAAAAAGATAAACACATTAGTAAAGGCATGCAGCTTACCAAAGAAAGATTAAATCTTTTAGGTCAGATTGAAGCAAAACCTATACAATTAAACGTACATCAAAACACCACAAATGGCACTTCTGTATTCATTTCAATACCATTATAAACAATATTTACCGTTTACTCAATTTTTAATACCACTCACTAAATAAGAATAACATTGCATGCTGTTTAGCCTTAAACTTGTATTAGAAATAAACGATAGTGTTTATCAAAGACGTTCTTATAGAATTGATATAGATATTTAATAACCTAACCTAAAACTATATCTTAATTCAGGTTTCATTTGTGTGTTAAAAGCGGTCTTGTTTTTTAAAAGCGAGACCGCTTTTTTTTTAGCCAAAAATTTTATTTTTGTTTATGTCTCTAAACAATCTTGCAAGGCACATAGAAGCATTAATTTTTTCATCTGTGCAAAGCATAAGCATTCAAGAAATTATTATTGCACTAAATGGGGCTTTTAATGAAGAATTTTCTGAACAATTAATTGAAAAGCAAGTAAAAATACTCCAGACTAAATACGATAACGCTGATAATGTTTTAGAATTGGTAAGCTTAAATAATGGCTTTCAGTTCTTAACGAAAAAAGATTATCACGAAACCGTAAATCAATTACAACTTCATCGTTCTAAAAAGAAGCTTAGCCAGGCCGCTTTGGAAACTTTGGCCATAATTGCTTACCGCCAGCCAATAACAAAGTTAGAGATTGAGCAAATTCGTGGTGTAAATTCGGATTACTCTGTGCAAAGACTATTAGAGAAAGAATTAATTAGCATTGAAGGTAAAGCCGAAACAACAGGAAGGCCAATCCTTTATAAAACCAGTGGTACATTTATGGATTATTTTGGATTAAATAATATATCGCAATTGCCACAACTAAAAGACATAAGCAAAGAAGAAAATGCTATTGGTGCACCAATTGATTAATATTTTTAATTTGTTTAAAAACAGCTTGTTATAAAAAAAAGTTTTTTCGTATTTTTATACTATAAAAGCAATTTTTATTTTTGTGATATGAAAGCGCCAAAGAAACTCCCGACTAAGCCAACTACCAAAAAACAGGTAGATGAAGATGATGATCTTGAAGATGACGACACCGTAAGCACTGGAAAGAAATCACAAGATGAAGATGATGCCGATTTTGACATTCCGCTAGATGATCTCGATAATTTTGATAATTTCGATGATGAAGATGACGATTTTTAATTTCTAAATAATATATATTTGAAAAAGCATCCTACCGCTTGGTTGGATGCTTTTTATTTTTAAAACTACCTCATGCAAATAATACCAGTAAATAATTCATCAACAAAGCAAGATTTTTTAAAAGTTCCGAAATTATTATACAAGGAAGATAAAAATTGGATTTGCCCTTTGGATAGCGAAGTTGAAAATGTTTTTGAACCTGCAAAAAACAACTTTTTTAACCATGGTAAATGTACAAGATGGATTTTGAAGGATAAAGACGGGAATCTTACAGGCCGAATAGCGGCATTTATAAACGATAAAAAAGCGCATAATTACAACCAGCCAACAGGCGGAATTGGTTTTTTTGAATCTATTGATAATCAGGAAGCTGCATTTTTATTGTTTGATACTGCAAAAAACTGGCTTACTGAAAATGGAATGAAAGCCATGGATGGACCAATTAATTTTGGCGAAAACGATTCGTTTTGGGGTTTGCTTGTAGAAGGCTTTACTCCCCCATCTTTTGGTATGAATTATAACTTTCCTTATTATCAAAAGCTTTTTGATGCGTACGGCTTTAAAACTGAGTATGAACAATTAACCAACCATATAAATTTAACAATTCCGTTTCCTGAACGTTTTACCAAAATTGCAAATTGGGTGCGTAATAAACCTGGCTATACATTTGAGTATTTCGACAAGAAAAATTCTGAAAAGTATATAGATGATTTAATGGAAATTTATAACGATGGCTGGCAAAATTTCGAAAACTTTGTTCCGATAAAAAAAGAAACTTTACAAGAAAGTTTTAAAAGTATGGAACCCATTATGGATGAAAAATTAATTCAATTTGCATACTTTAATGGCGAACCAGCATCATTTGTTGTGCTTATACCCGATGCAAACCAAATGATTAAAGGTTTTGATGGAAAGCTCGGCTTAATTGAAAAACTAAAGTTTGCCTACCGTCGTTGGGTTGGCGTATCCAGAATGAGGGCAATTGTTATGGGTACAAAGCCTAAATTCCAGAAACATGGTTTAGAGTCGGTTTTATTTATAAGATTAGGCGAATATGTTCTGCCTAAAAACCAGTATAAAGAATTGGAATTAAGCTGGGTTGGTGATTTTAACGAACAAATGATTTCCATACATAAAGCTACAGGCGCAACCTTTGGAAAAAAACATTTAACGATGAGAAAGGTGTTTTAAGCAAAAAACTTCATTATCAGGCACGAAGTATCTTAAGGCTAAAGGCTGAAGATTTTAGCGGTTATTGTGAGATTACTTCGTGCCTCGCCATGACGAAAAGCTAAATCCCTAATTTATCATAAAGCTCAATAACCTTTTTCCGAAGTTTATTGAGCTCTTCTTCTTTATCCAAAAGTTGTTGTTTTAAATCCAAAAGGTCTTCATTCGTTTCAGATTCATCTAGCATTCCGGTAATTAAGGCTGCAGGCGGAACTTTAAATAAGTTTGCAATTTGTATTAATCTCGAAATGTTTAAATCGGTTTGTCCAGTTTCTATTTTACAGAATGCCGGTGTAGAAATTTCAAGATGTTTCGCAGCATCAGCCTGACTTAAACCTAAATCAACCCTCCGCTTCTTGATATTGTCCCCTACATTTTTCATTATCTTTTTAAAGATGCAGCTAATTCCTGCAAGTCAAAACCTGCATAATTACCAGAGCTCATCATCAATAGATTTGCATTACGATAATTTAAACCCAACAAATAAGCATTTAATTCCTTTGCATCATTAAAAAACTTTAGATTAGGATTTGCAAAAGCTTCGCGAACATCTTCTTCAGAAAATGGTTCCATTCTCTTTTGCTCAAAGCTTTTTAAATCAATAAATACAATTGCATCATCAGCATTATCCATCGAACCTGCATATTCTTTAAGAAAGTCTTTATTCAAACTACTGAAAGTGTGCAATTCTATACAAGCAACAAGTTTTCTATCTGTAAATTGTGTTTTTACAGCATTTATAGTAGCTTTTAATTTAGATGGAGAATGAGCGAAATCTTTATAAACATTAGTTAAATCATCAGAGGAAATGACCTCCAAACGCTTTGCTGCACCTGTAAATGAAGAAATCGCTTCATTAAACATTTTAGCATCAATATCGAGTTCATTGCAAACTAACTTTGCTGCATTTAAATTCATTAAATTATGGTCGCCAAAAATCTTTAACGCAGTACGTTCTGGTAGTAAATAGGTTATTCCATTAACAATTTCATGTTCGGGAATTGCGTATGCAATTTTTTTAACATCAGCTTTTGAATGCTCAACGATTTCATTTAAGTCTTTATCAGCCTTGCAATAAATTAATGAACCTCCAGCTTCAATCGTATTAATGAACTTATCAAACTGTTCGGTGTAATCTGCATAGGTTGGGAAAACATTGATATGATCCCAGGCTATACCACTTATTACCGCCACATTTGCATGGTAAAGGTGAAATTTCGGACGCCTGTCAATTGGTGATGAAAGATATTCATCCCCTTCAATAATCATAACCGGAGCATCTTCTGTTACTTTAACCATGGTTTCAAAACCTGCAAGTTGTGCACCAACCAGATAATCAAAATCACGTTTGTAAAAATTCAAAACATGCAAAATCATGCTGGTAATGGTCGTTTTACCATGACTGCCACCTATTACAACTCTTAATTTATTTTTGCTTTGCTCGTAAATATATTCAGGATATGAATAGATTTTTAGGCCCAGTTCCTGCGCCTTTATTAATTCTGGATTATCAATTCTGGCATGCATGCCCAAAATTACTGCATCTAAATCATGAGATATCCTTTCAGGATTCCAGCCCATTTCTTCGGGAAGCAGATTATATTTATCTAACCTTGATTTTGCAGGTTCAAAAATTACATCATCCGAACCGCTAATCTGGTAACCTTTTTTATGTAAGGCAATTGCTAAATTGTGCATGGCACTTCCGCCAATTGCGATAAAATGTATGCGCATATTTTAATTATTGAATTTTGAATGAGTGAATTTTGGAATGAATGCTGCTCACCTCATCCGATTCACATCATACATTTTACTTTTTTTCAAACTGAGCCGCAACCCAATCGCCATTTTGTTTATGGTCTAAATATTTTATACCGTATTTAGCACATTCGGCAGTAATCATGCTTAAATCCGGGTCTAAATAAAATCCACTAAAAAAGATTTTGCCTTGTGATTTTAACACTTCTGCATATCTCCCAATTTGATCTAAAAGAATATTTCGGTTGATATTGGCTAAAATAATATCATAGCTATCATCAGGAATAACTTCTTTACTGCCACAAATTGCCAATAAATTAGTAACCTGATTTAGGTTAGCATTTTCTATCGTACTTTCATAACAAACGTTGTCGTAATCTATAGCCGTTAACTTTTCTGCACCAAGTTTTGCTGCTAAAATTGCAAGAATTGCCGTACCGCAACCCATGTCCAACACATTTTTTCCCTTAAAATCATTTGTTAAAATATACTGCATCATCATAGTTGTAGTTTGATGATGACCTGTACCAAAAGACATTTTTGGGTCGATTATAATTTCGTAAGGATATGATGGCTGAGGTTCGTGAAATGTTGCTCTTACATAGCAAACATCATCAATAATCAATGGACTAAAATTTTTCTCCCACTCGGCATTCCAATTTTCATCTGCAACATCTTCTAAAATGTATTCAGCCAGAAAATCATCAGCGTAATTATCGAGCAGGTTTTTCAATTCCTGCTCGATAAAATTTTCTTTAATTACAAAAGCGGTAAAACCTGCCTCACTATCCTCAAAAGTATCAAAGCCTAAATCTGCCAAATCGCTTATTAGCAAATCCTGTTGATAATCTTCTATGCTTTTGAACTTAAAAATTGCTTTAATGTATTGCATTTAGCTATTTAATGCTTTAATAATGTCCGTAAAATCGCGTGATTTTAATGAAGCGCCTCCAATTAAACCACCATCTATATCTTTTTGAGAGAATAAACTTACCGCATTACCTGGATTGCAACTACCGCCATATAAAATTGTAGTATCATCAGCGATGTTAAAGCCATAGTTTGCCTCAATTTCTGAGCGGATAAATGCGTGAATATCCTGCGCTTGCTCTGGAGAAGCTGTTAAACCCGTACCAATTGCCCAAACCGGTTCGTAAGCAATTACAATTTTAGAAAAATCAGCATCGCTTAAGCTAAAAACGCCTTCTACTAATTGTTTCTTCAAAACCTCATAATAACTTCCGTTGTTGCGCTCGTCTAAAGTTTCGCCAATACAAAAAATTGGAGTTAAGCCATTTGCTAATGCAACTTTAGTTTTCTCAGCAAGTAATTCATTGCTTTCAGCAAAATATTGTCTGCGTTCTGAGTGACCTAAAATAACATACTCTGCACCAACAGATTTCACCATTTTGGCAGAAGTTTCGCCAGTATAAGCACCGCTTTCTTTATCGCTAATGTTTTGAGCACCAATTTTAACATCGTTACCGCCAAGTTTCGTTAAAGAATTTAAATGAATAAATGGAGCACAAATAATAGCCAATTGTTCGCCTTTACGTTCATCTTTAACCATATTTACAATCTCACTAAATAACGAAACACCTTCGTTATAGTCTAAATTCATTTTCCAGTTGCCTGCTACTATTTGTTTTCTCATTATATTTTAGTTTTGATTATTTAAAGTTCAAGATAATTTTAAAAATTTCTATGTGCTGCCGTCATCTCATAAACCTTGCTTAAGATTTCCTTTTCAGCATCATTAAAGATTACATTTTTCCTGCCAAACACCTTCTCTGTTGTTTCAAACATTTTATTAAGTTTATAGCTTTCGAAACCTTCTGCCCCGCCCCAGCTAAAATCGGCAATATGGTTAGGAGGTAAACCGCCACCAAAAATATTTGCGCTAACGCCAACAATTGTACCTGTATTAAACATGGTGTTGATACCAGATTTAGCATGATCGGCCATGATTAAACCGCAAAATTGCAAGTTCGTATTACGCATTTTTTTGCTTTCATAATCATAGAGTTTAACTTCAGCGTAATTATTTTTTAAGTTAGAGTTATTGGTATCTGCACCTATGTTACACCATTCACCCAATACCGAATTTCCTAAATATCCGTCATGCCCCTTGGCAGAATTACCCCAGATCACGGAGTTGTTAATTTCACCACCTGCTCTGCTATTCGGCCCTATAGTTGTACCTGAGTAGATTTTAGCACCCATTTTAATAGATGAATTTTCACAAAGCGCAAAAGAACCTCTAATTAAACTTCCTTCCCAAATTTCAGCATTTTTACCAACATAAATTGGTCCGTAGCCACTATTTAAAACGCTACATTCAGCTTTTGCACCTTCTTCGAAAAAGATATCGTTGCCCAACAATTGGTTTGTACTGCTAATTTTAGCTGATGTGCGTCCCTTAGTTAAAAGTTCAAAATCCTTCCTTATCTCAGCAGGGTTGTTTGCAAAAATCTCTTCGGGATAAGTAATCTTAACAACTTTAGTATTGTATTCTATCGGTTTTAGCTGCTGCTTAACCTGTTCTAAGTCTAAATGTTCATCGGCTTTGTAAGCTAAAATATGATGCTCGTGTTTGAGATACTCCCCTAATTTAAGTCCGCAAATCGCACTAAGCAATTCGTTATCAGCACAAACAGAGCCATTAATAAATAGCGTTCCACCATTTTTGGAAGGATATTTTACCGAAAGGTAGTATTGTGTATTAAAACCAAAATCTGCATATAAGTATTTTGCCCATTTCTCTGCAATAGTTAAAATTCCTACACGCAAATCGGCGACAGGCCTTGTAAAAGTGAGAGGACGTAATGAATCCCAACTGGAATCATCAAAAAGATTGATTGTCATAAGTCACAAAAATAAAAAAAGTCCCGATGCTTTTGGCAAAGGGACTTCAAAAAATGCTTTGTACAGCTAAAATTATTTTTTAGCGTAACGGTTTTTGAATTTATCGATACGTCCTGCAGTATCAACCAATTTCATTTTACCAGTATAAAAAGGGTGAGAAGTGTGAGAAATCTCTAATTTATAAAGAGGGTACTCATTACCATCTTCCCATTTAATAGTTTCTTTAGTATCTACGCAAGATTTTGTTAAAAAAGCATATTCGTTAGACATGTCTTTGAAAACAACTGGTCTGTAGCTAGTAGGGTGCAAATCTTTTTTCATCGTGTTTTATTTTCTTTTAATTGTAATGAAGCTATCTCGCTTGCTCTTCGATGGTTTCATTTGAATATTATTTTAGTTATCTGTGTGAAACTTTCAATTACACTTTTGCAATTTGCTGGCAAAAACGCTTATGTCAATTTCTATTACTCTTTTTTATCTCTATTTTAGAGGTTGCAAATATCCAAATTTTATTTCTGATAAACAAGTGTATGAAATAAATATTTTAATATTATTTACTTACCACTTCATAATGCAGCTAACTGATTAATTAATACATTTATACAGCACACCTTGCCAAAAATTTTCGCGAAGTTACAATCATTTCCATTAATCAGTAAAGCTATCTTTCATTATCTTTGCCGCTCAATTTAAAAGCGTAAAACATTGATCGACGTAAATAACCTTTCTGTATCTTTTGGCGGCACTACACTTTTTAGTGGCGTATCTTTCTCTATAAATGAAAATGATAAAATTGCCTTAATGGGCAAAAATGGGGCAGGTAAATCTACCTTGTTAAAAATTATTGCTGGTGCAGGCCAAGCCACAACGGGGAATGTTTCTGGTCCGAAAGATGCAATTATAGCCTATTTACCACAACATTTACTTACAAAAGATAATGTAACCGTTTTCGAAGAAACTTCAAAAGCTTTTAGCGAAGCTTACCACATGCGTGATGAATTGGAACGTTTGAACGAGCAATTGAACATTCGTACCGATTATGAAACCGACGATTATATGAAGTTAATAGAGCAGGTTTCGGAATTGAGCGAAAAATTTTACTCCATGGAAGAGGTAAATTATGATGCTGAAGTTGAAAAGGTTTTAAAAGGACTTGGCTTTTTACGTAGCGATTTTACACGCCCAACTTCGGAATTTTCTGGCGGATGGCGTATGCGTATAGAATTGGCAAAAATTTTATTAAAAAAGCCTGATTTAATATTATTAGATGAGCCAACCAACCACATGGATATTGAAAGTATTCAATGGCTGGAAGATTTTTTGATAAATTCTGCAAAGGCAGTAATTGTAATTTCACACGATCGTGCTTTTGTAGATAACATTACCAATCGTACAATTGAGGTAACAATGGGCCGCATTTACGATTACAAAGCTAAGTACACACATTATTTACAATTGCGTAAAGAGCGTCGCGAACACCAGCTTAAAGCTTATGAAGAACAACAACGTTTTATAGCTGATAACCAAGAGTTTATAGACAGATTTAAAGGTACTTATTCTAAAACCTTACAAGTGCAATCGAGGGTTAAAATGCTCGAAAAACTTGAAGTAATTGAAATTGATGAAGTAGATAATTCTGCTTTGCGCTTAAAATTTCCGCCTTCTCCAAGGTCAGGCAACTATCCATTTATGGTTGAAGATTTAACCAAAGCCTATGGCAACCATGTCGTTTTCCAAAAGGCACACATGGTTATAGAACGCGGACAAAAAGTTGCTTTTGTGGGTAAAAACGGTGAAGGAAAATCGACTATGATTAAAGCACTTATGGGCGAAATTGATTTTGAAGGTGATTTAAAAGTCGGTCATAATGTAAAAATCGGTTATTTCGCTCAAAATCAAGCTTCATTATTAGATGAAGATTTAACTGTTTTTGATACGATAGACCAAATCCCAACCACAGAAAACAGGTTTAAAACTAAAGATTTACTAGGCGCTTTTATGTTTAGCGGCGATGATACCACGAAAAAAGTTAAAGTACTTTCTGGTGGGGAAAAAACACGATTGGCTATGATAAAACTTTTATTGGAGCCGGTTAACGTATTAATTCTCGATGAGCCCACTAACCACCTTGATATGAAAACAAAAGACATTATTAAAGATGCTTTAAAAGATTTTGATGGCACTTTAATTCTTGTTTCTCACGATAGAGATTTCTTGGATGGTTTGGCAGAAAAGGTTTTCGAATTTGGAAATAAGCGTGTTCGCGAACATTTTGAAGACATTAAAGGCTTTCTTGCACATAAAAAAATGGATAGTTTAAAGGAAATTGAAAAATAGTTTTTTCAATTCGTCACCCCCATTATGCTTAATTTATTTCAGCATCTAAAAGATTTGTAAAGCAAATTTTGTACTTCAAATTAATGTTAGTCAGGCTTTCCGTTAAATCTTTTTAGCGGAAATTTTGTGCTACACATATATGTATTCAACTAAAAAGGATACCACTCCAATCCTGTTTAGTTGGCAAATATTCTGCAAAGAACTAAAATATCCAAACCGAAATCCCCTGGTATTGCCTAATTGCAAGGTAAGAAGCAATATCTGCTTATAATATTGATTATCCGAAATTTTAAGAGCGGGCTTTGCCCTAAAACGACGGCCAGATTAGAGCAATATTGTAATTCTTATTTTCAATCGGCATTTACCTTACCATAAACGAACATTTTAAACCTACAGAGCTTATTACTTACTATATTTTTTCCAGGTTTCTACTTTTGCCTTCTGCCTTGCAATGTAAGCATCAGCAATTACTTCGGCTGAGCTCTTGCCTTCGGTAGTTTCCAACAATTCCTTGAGCTTGTGTTGGTCAACATCGGCTTTATAAAGAATTTGAATAAGCTTCGGGAAATCGTTATCAACTAAATATGCAAAAGCTTCAACCATGGCATCACGAAGTTGATTTTCTGTTAGATTTTCATTAATATCGAAATCTTTGCTGATGATTTTAATAAGCGACAATGAACAGGGTATTTAGGATTAACGGATTTTAAGATTATGATTTACTATTTAGCGCAAAGCGATGAAACACAAAATTAAGTTAAATAAACCTGATAGAAACGAGCATCCCGAATTTCTCGGGATAAAGTGTATAGCAGGACTAAAGAGGCGATGAAAAGCAGAACCAAACATTTTCAAGTTACAAAATAACTTAAAGATTCCCACATTGGCGAGCATAACGAGATTAAAAAAAAGTCATCATCCATTCTCCATCATCCATTTTACATCATCTATCTTACATCATCCATCTTACATCATTCCATCTTTTAAACCCATTTTATTTCCTGACAAAGCTCTATTAAAACCCCATTAGTATCTTTTGGATGTACAAAGCAAACCATTTTATTGTCTGCACCCTTTTTTGGTGTTTCATTTAAAAGCGTAAAACCATTGGCCTGAAGCCGCTCCATTTCTTCTAAAATATTATCGACAGCGAAAGCAATATGGTGAATGCCCTCCCCTTTTTTAGCCAGAAATTTTGCAATTGCACTATCATCAGAAGTCGCTTCCAGAAGTTCTACTTTATTTTCTCCAGATTTAAAAAACGCTGTGTTTACGTATTCTGAAGCCACTGTTTCAGTTTTATAGCAGGATGTATTTAGCAAAAGCTCGTAAAGTGGAACGGATTTACTAAGGTTATTTACGGCTATGCCAATATGCTCTATCTTGTTCATCGTTTTAAAAGGTTGGTTAAATGTAAAAATGCATGTTTTCTCTATAACCTCATAGGCATTATTTATAATTGTTCGGAAAGTTTTTTTGTATCTTTGTAATTATAATTAAGAGAATAGAGATGAAACAGCCGATATATTTAGATAATAACGCAACAACACCTTTAGACCCAAGAGTGTTAGAGGCGATGCTACCTTACTTTACTGAGAAATTTGGAAACGCCGCCAGCCGTAACCACGCTTTTGGATGGGTGGCTGAAGAAGGGGTAGATTATGCTCGTGAGCAAGTGGCCAAATTAATCGGCTGTACTGAAAAAGAAATCATTTTTACATCGGGCGCAACTGAGGCAGATAATTTAGCCATTAAAGGTGTGTTTGAGATGTATAAAGAAAAAGGTAACCACATTATAACTGCGGTTACTGAACATAAAGCCGTTTTAGATACTTGTAAACATTTAGAAAAAAATGGTGCTAGAGTAACTTATTTAGGCGTAAAAGAAGATGGTTTAATTGACCTTGCTGAATTAGAAGCGGCGATGACACCTGAGACGATTTTAGTTTCTATAATGTATGGAAACAACGAAATCGGTGTTATCCAGCCAGTTAAGGAGATTTCGGCAATTGCACATAAACATGGTGCTTTATTTATGACTGATGCTACGCAGGCAGTTGGTAAAATTCCAGTTGATGTAAACACTGATGGTATTGATTTAATGGCTTTTTCGGCGCATAAAATGTATGGTCCGAAAGGTGTAGGTGCACTTTACGTACGTAGAAAAAACCCCAGGGTTAAAGTTACTTCACAAATGGATGGTGGCGGCCACGAGCGTGGAATGCGCTCTGGTACATTAAACGTTCCGGGCATTGTTGGTTTAGGTAAAGCTTGCGAACTTTGTCGTTTAGAAATGGAAAGCGAATCTGTTCGTTTATCAGGATTACGCGACCGTTTAGAATCTACTTTAAGCAAAATGGAAGAAAGTTATGTTAACGGTAATGTAGAACATCGTTTACCACACGTAGCTAATATCTCTTTCAAATATGTTGAAGGTGAAGGTTTGATGATGGCCATGAGCGATTTAGCAGTATCATCTGGTTCTGCTTGTACTTCTGCTTCTTTAGAACCTTCATACGTTTTAAAAAGCTTAGGTTTATCTGATGATTTGGCACATTCTTCTATCCGTTACGGTTTAGGTAGATTTACAACCGAAGAGGATATAGACCACGCCATCGCAATTACTGAGAAGGCAGTTAATCACTTAAGAGAACTTTCTCCACTTTGGGAAATGTTTAAAGAAGGTATTGACTTGAGTAAAATTGAGTGGGCAGAACATTAATTTGCTGCGCAAATTAATGTGTTAAAAGTTGTACGTTATAAGTTTTAAGTCTGGAAGTATAAGTATAAAGCGATTAGACTTAGCACAGATAACAGGCAACAGAAAACTAATAAATAAAATCACCTTCGCAGAAGGCAAAAAAATAAAAACATGGCATATTCAGAAAAAGTAATTGACCATTACAATAACCCACGTAACGTAGGTACTTTAAATAAAGACAGTAAATTTGTAGGAACAGGCTTGGTTGGCGCACCTGAGTGTGGCGACGTAATGCGTTTGCAAATTGAAGTTGGCGAAGATAACGTAATTACTGATGCTAAATTTAAAACATTTGGTTGTGGTTCGGCAATTGCATCTTCTTCTTTAGCTACAGAATGGTTAAAAGGAAAAACAATTGATGAGGCTTTATCTATCGACAACATGGATATTGTTGAAGAATTGGCTTTACCACCGGTTAAAATTCACTGCTCGGTGTTGGCAGAAGATGCAATTAAATCAGCTATTAATGATTACCGCATTAAAAATGGCTTAGAGGCAATTGTATTAGAGAAATCTCACCACTAGGAATTAGTAGCAAGACAGAAGTATCAAGCATCAAGTTTATATTTTTAAACTTTGATTTTCGATAGTCAGTCTTGATACTTGATACTAAATACTCGATACTATGATTACAATAACAGATAAAGCAAAAGAAAAAATCACCCACTTAATGCAGGATTCAGAAATGGGTTCTGATTACTTTTTACGCGTTTCAGTAAAAGGTGGTGGTTGTTCTGGTTTATCATATAATTTAGATTTTGATAACGAAGAACAAAAAGGCGATCAGTTTTTTGAAGATAGAGGAATTAAAATCGCTTTAGATATGAAATCATTCCTTTATTTAGCTGGTACAGAATTAGATTTTACTGACGGATTAAATGGTAAAGGTTTCAATTTTATCAATCCAAATGCTAGTCGCAGTTGCGGTTGCGGTGAAAGTTTTTCTGTATAAAATTTTATGTAAATTATTTAAAAAAGGCTTCGGAATTTCCGAAGCCTTTTTGCGTTTTAGGTTATTTTGATTTTCAACAGATATATTGAAATTTAAAATAATTGTTATAATCTAAATAGGAATGTCGTCATTGCGAGGCACGAAGCAATCTCTAGCTAAATGGATTGATTCGTACCTCGCAACGACGGCAATTATCTAAATCTGCATTATTCATTTAAATTTGATGGAAATTAACAACACTAATACATCAATTTGTAATTTTAAACCAAAAAGCATTATTATTGTTAATTATAACGAACACCAAATAGAGAGCAATGCCATTAATTAACGAATTTTCTACCGTCCCTACCCTTTTGAGAAATGTTGTAAAAAACATTCACAAGCCTGAAGAAACTTTTTTGATTCACAAACAAGGTGCAGAATGGACAGAAATTTCATTTGAAGATACGCTTAAAAGAGCTGATGCCGTATCTGCTTACTTCCTGGAAAAAGGAATTAAAAAAGGCGATTGTTTGGGTTTAATGATAGAAAACTCTCCCGAATATGTGTATTACGACCAAGGAATACAGCAAATAGGGGCCATTAATGTATCTATATATCCAACTCTGTCAGAGCAGGAAGTAGATTATATTATTAATGATTCCGGCATCAAATCGATACTTGTTGGCAATAACTTTTTATACAGAAAAGTTTTAAAAGTTGCAGGAAACTGTAAACAATTAAAATATATCATTCCAGCTTTTAAAGATTTTGAAAAGGTTACTATTCCGGCTGATGTAAATGTAGAGGTTATTGCATTTTCTGATATACTTACGCTAAAACACCAAATTACTGCAGCAGAAAAAGCAGAAATAGAACAATGTAGAAAACAAGTTTTGCCCACAGATGTATCATCATTAATATATACGTCGGGTACAACAGGAACGCCAAAAGGCGTTATGTTAACGCATTACAATTTTGTAAAAAATGTTGAAGTTTGTTTACAGCAAATTCCGATTATAGATAAAACTGAAACATTTTTATCTTTTTTACCTTTATCTCACGTTTTCGAACGCACAGCAACCTATCATGTATGTTGTACGCAAGGCTGTAAAATTGCATTTGCACAGAGTTTAGAACTGCTAGCAAAAAATATGGGTGAGGTTCGCCCTACTGTGATGAGTTGTGTACCAAGACTATTAGAGCGTATACACGATAAAGCCATAAAATCCGGAACATCAGCAGGCGGAACAAAAGCAAAGATTTTTACATGGGCTTTAGAAACCGGCAAAAACTATCGCGTTGAGAAAGAAGCTGGAAAAAATCCTGGATTAATATTATCAGCAAAAAAAGCTATTGCAGAAAAACTTGTTTTTAGTAAGATTAAAGAGAAAACCGGTGGAAGATTAAAATTTATGATTTCTGGAGGTGCTGCATTGCCTAAAAACGTTGGCGAATTTTTTGGCGATTTAGGCATCAAAATATTAGAAGGTTTTGGATTAACAGAAACATCGCCGGTAATGTCTGTAACTGAATATCATCGCCAGGTTTATGGCACTGTTGGCCGTGTAATTCCGGGTATTGAAGTTGGAATTCAGGATGTTGATACAAAGAAAATCATTAACATTCAAACCCATAATACATTTAATGAAGATTTTGAATGTGAAGAAGGTGAAGTAATTGTTCGTGGCCATTGCGTTATGAAGGGTTATTTTAACAAACCAGCAGAAACTGCTGAAGCCATTGATAAAGACATGTGGTTTCATACCGGAGATATTGGCCGTTTTTACAAAGGTAATTTGCAAATTACCGACCGTTTAAAAAACATGATTGTAAATGCTTATGGCAAAAACGTTTATCCTACGCCAGTAGAAAATATCTATTTAAAAAGCCCAAAAATTGACCAGTTATTTTTAATTGGTGATAAGCGGGAATTTATCACAGCCATCATTATTCCTAACAGAGAAACCCTCGAAGAAACCTTTAAACTTAAACCTTCGTTTTTTGAAGATGCGAATCCGTTTATCCAGGAAAAAGAAATTATTGATTGGATGGAACAGGATATCAAAAAAATATCTAACGAATTGGCAAAATTTGAGCGTATTAAAAATTTCAAGATAAAACGTAATCCATTCAGTATTGATGAAGGAGAAATTACGCCTACAATGAAAGTTAAACGCCGGGCTGTTGAAAAGAAATATATTAATGTGATTGATGAAATGTACGAAGAGAACGTTGAAGCCGAATCATAATGAATATAGGTTAACAATAAAATCTTTTCAACATTTATCGAGCTTAATAATTCAATTATCCAGCTAATTCAACTCAATTCGAATTACAAATATCAATAATTATTAAAATTGCATAATCCCATAAAAATGGGTCGAAATTAAATCTATGGTAATAATTAACAGTTTTGAAGAGTACGAATCATTCCTTGGTAAAGAAATTGGTTCATCGGAATGGCATAAAATAGAACAAAAACAAGTTGATGATTTTGCCAATGCCACGTTAGATTTTCAATGGATTCACACCGATCCGGAAAGGGCAAAAACTGAAAGTCCATTTGGTTCCACAATCGCTCATGGATATTTAACTTTATCGCTTATCCCGTATTTATGGAAACAAATAGCAGATATTCAAAATGTTAAAATGGAAGTGAATTATGGTATCGAGAAATTTAAATTTAACAGGCCTGTATTAGTAAATGATGAAGTGCAATTAAGAGCTAAACTAATCGCCATTTGCGATTTAAGAGGTATTACTAAGGTTGTTATCGAGGCCAACTTAGATATTAACGGTCAGACCAAAACAGCTTATACCGGAAATGTAGTTTTTCTATATCATTTTAATTAATCAAAATTATTAGTAGAATTCGTTGAAGGCTTAGCTAAATCATAATAATCTCCCAAGAGGATAATACAATTATTAAACATCTTGCAAAATCGTTACTTTTGCAAAAAATACCCGAAATGAGTATAGGATTATCAGAACAAGAAATATTACGACGCGAGTCGCTAAAACAATTACGCGAACTAGGTATTGAGCCTTACCCTGCAGAATCTTATGATATTAATGTAACTGCTGCAGATATTTTAAAGAATTACGAACAAGATAAAACTGCATACAAAACGGTAAGTTTAGCGGGCAGGATAATGGGCAGAAACATTATGGGTGCTGCTTCTTTCGCTGAAATTCAAGATTCAACAGGTCGTATCCAGGTTTATCTAAAAAGAGATGAACTATGCCCCGGAGAAGACAAAACTTTATACAATACAGTTTTTAAGAAACTTTTAGATATTGGCGATTTCATCGGTGTAAAAGGATATGTTTTTACAACACAAACCGGAGAAATTTCAATCCACGTTACGGAGTTTAAGGTTTTATCAAAATCTTTGCGTCCTTTACCAATAGTTAAACGTGATGATGAAGGAAATGTATATGATGGATTTACCAATCCGGAGTTGCGCTACCGTATGCGTTATGTAGATTTAACAGTTAATCCAGATTACAAGCAAATTTTTATCAAACGCAGTAAAGTAATTAACAGTATGCGTAATTACTTTGACAACCAGGGTTGGATGGAAGTTGAAACTCCAATTCTTCAACCCATTCACGGCGGTGCTGCTGCTCGTCCTTTTGCTACGCATCACAATACTTTAGATATGCCACTTTATTTGCGTATTGCAAATGAGCTTTATTTAAAACGTTTAATTGTAGCAGGCTTTGATGGTGTATATGAATTCGGTAAAATGTTCCGTAATGAAGGAATGGATCGAACCCATAACCCGGAATATACATCGATGGAGATTTATGTAGCCTACAAAGATTATATCTGGATGATGGCGATGGTTGAAGAGTGTTTAGAAAAAGTAGCTATCGCGACAAATGGTTCTGCAAAAGTTAAAGTTGGCGATAACGAAATCAACTTCGAAGGCCCATACGAAAAATTAACCATGTACGAATCAATCCATAAGTTTACAGGCATTGATGTTTCGGCAATGAATGAAGAACAATTACTTCAAACCTGTAAAGATTTAGGTATTGAAACTGATTCTACAATGGGAAGAGGTAAATTAGTTGATGAAATTTTTAGTGATAAAGTTGAAGCAAACTTAATTCAACCTACATTTATTACCGATTACCCAATTGAAATGACGCCGCTTGCTAAAAAACACCGTTCTGCAGAGGGTTTGGTTGAGCGTTTCGAGATATTTGTTAATGGTAAAGAAATTGGTAATGCGTATTCAGAGCTTAACGATCCGATTGACCAAAAAGAGCGTTTTGAAGATCAATTAACGCTAGCTGATCGTGGTGATGCTGAAGCTATGGCAATGGATGATGATTTTGTTCGGGCGCTCGAATATGGAATGCCACCAACATCGGGTTTGGGCTTCGGTATTGATCGTATTGTTATGTTAATGACAAACCAAAGCACTATTCAGGAAGTTTTATTTTTCCCGCAAATGCGACCTGAAAAAAAGAAAATAGAATTAAGTGCTGAAGAAACAGAATTATTTTCATTGGTAAAAGAGGGTGAGAATGCTCTTTTAACTGATGTAAAAACAAAACTTACAGATTGGAGCAACAAAAAATGGGATACAACTTTAAAAGCACTCACGGCTAAAAATATCCTTAAAGTAACCAAAACTGATGATGGCTTGTTTTTATCTCATAGGTAATCAAACATTAAGGTTAACATAAAAATAACATAAACTTAAAAGGCTTGCTAACAATTGTTTAGCAAGCCTTTTCTATATTTACAGCAATCGAAAAAAATATTGCCGTATGAATACCTCAAGTTTAGAAATTACAGAAAGAGAATATTGTATTAAATTGAGCAAAGATGCTTTTGATTTATCTCTTGTTCATCAGCTTATAAAAAGAATTCAGGCTGAAGCGTTTTTCTTCAAAAGAGCCGAGGCCGAAGAAGATGATATTTTAAGCAAAAGAAATCAAAGAGATGAGTTAGAAGGGTTTGATTATTTAGGTGATAAATAATCAAACTCTAAACTTTTCACATTGAACTTTTCACTTTAGACTTTAGACTTTACACTCTAAACTTTAATCAATATCCAAGGTTCCTTCAACCGAATCGTCCATCGTTTTACCAATAACTACAGATGCTGCCATTTTCAAAAATGCCACAGCAGATCCATGTTTGATATCCCAATAATATCCCTCAGATGGAATTACTTTAATTAATGTAATATTCGGGTCTTCTTTTCCACCTTGAAACCAGGTTTTAATAAAAGGACTCCATAATTCATCAATTTTGGCCTGGTCTCTGCTAATTTCAGAAATCCCGTAAATGTTTACAAAGCCAGAATGTGCACCTGCCTGAAAAAGTAAATGAGTAAACGGATCAGCCGCAATTTCATCATTTTTGTGACTATCTTTCATGCTCATGAACCAAATATTGCCTTCATCATCAACTTGTTGAATTGCCATTGGCCTAACAGATAATGGAACGCCGGTTTTAATATTAGTACAAAAAAAACAGCTCTCCGCCTTTTCAGCTAAATCGCGTAGTTTTTCAACCGCTTCCTTGCCGCCCAAATCCTGGATATTATTTTCTTCCTGAGTATTATTAGTACTTCCTTCTTGTGATGTTGCCATAGTTTTTATTTTTACTACATTAAAAAATGGCATTTAGTTTTATTTTTTTCTGAAAAGCAAAATCAGGGCTACGATTACTTTCAGTCCCGCTATCGCTACTATCTTTTAAAAACTTCTTTACTGCTGTGTCCATACACACTAGTGCATTTCTTAAAATACAGCCATCTTAATAATTTACTGCAATTTTTAAAAGTATAGCCGCTCTATTGTGTTTACAGTTTTCGGTTAGTACACCAAAAAAACAGAGCGAAAAAAAGCCGCTTCATTTAAGAAACGGCTTCAGTAGTTTATCTGTATCTAACTTGTTGTTGCTTATCCATCATCCCCATCTGGTCTTTCATCTGCTTAATCTGGTCGGCAAGTAATTTGTTTTTATCAGCTTTTTTAGCATCAGCTAAATACATTGTGGCTTCGCGTTTATTACGTTTTGCCATTGCAATTCCGGCTAAACTTAACTTAGCCAAGGCAACATTATGGTCCATCTGCATGCCTAAACTTAGCGCTGCTTTAAAATACTTTTCCGATTTCATTGGAGCTGTTCTGCTTTCTATCAAACCAACAAGTAAATTATAATAACCGTGTTGCACTTTAATCAACTGACTTTCGTAATCGGTAATGCGATTTAAAAACTGTTGTGCCTTTGGCATATTATCTTTACGTAAAAACCATTGTGCTAAAAGCATATTTTCATTAAAGAAATAGGTTACTAAAACAATTATACCAAGCAATATTGCAATTATTCCCCAAGGCCAGTGGCCAAAAATGAATAAAGCAACAGCGCCGCCTAATAACGCAAACCCAACTATCAATCTAATAAAATTTGGCATAAAATTTATTCTTAATATTTTTCTGCAAATATCGTGTTTAAATAGCAGAATTTAGATTTTAAAATAATAATTTCAGTAAAAATTTACAAATACCTAAAACTATCATATCAAATGAAAATTTTCTTATCAATTACCCTTATAATAATCGCCATGAATGTTTCTGCACAAGAAGTAAATAAAAAAGTACACGATAAAATTCACAATAAAGATATTCTGTTAAATGCATGTACCAGGCAAGGCTTAATTACTTTTCCTGAATTTAAAGAAATGTACGATCCTTTGTATGAAGCTTATATACCTGATGCTGCTACAATGATTGAGTTAAAAAAACTTATCAAAAAAGAACATATAAAAATTATATTAGGAACTTGGTGTGGAGATAGTAAAGTTAACGTTCCAAACTTTTTTAAAGTGTTGGATGCGCTACAATTCAAAGAAAAAAATACCGATATAATTGCTGTAGATGGCAGTAAGAAAGCTGAGAACGGTATTATTGATGGCTTGAACATAACCAATGTACCTACTTTTATTGTTTTCGATAAGAAAGGTAATGAGTTGGGCAGAATAGTTGAACATCCTAAAACAACTTTAGAAGCGGATTTGTTAGCTATTTTTAAGAAGAAGAAATAATTAAACCCTCAACTTATATATATATGTCTGCTGCTTTAGAACCTGGTTGGTTAGCTGTTTTAAATGATGAATTCGAAAAAGATTACATGGTAAACCTTAAGGCGTTTCTTTTAGAGGAAAAGCAAAATGGTAATAATGTATATCCCAAAGGATCAGATATTTTTAATGCATTAAATACTACGCCTTTTGATAAAGTGAAGGTTGTAATTCTTGGTCAAGATCCATATCATGGTGTCGGACAAGCACATGGATTATCATTTTCTGTTCAGAAAGGTGTGGCCATTCCTCCTTCTTTAAAAAATATTTATAAGGAGCTCGAGACAGATATAGAAGGATTTAAAACGCCAATTCATGGCCATTTAACCAATTGGGCAGAGCAAGGGGTATTATTATTAAACGCTACACTTACCGTTAGAGCTTCTGAAGCAGGCTCTCACCAAAACCGGGGATGGGAAATTTTCACTGATGAAATTATAAAATCCTTATCCGACAGAAAAGAGCATATTGTATTTTTGCTGTGGGGAAAATATGCGCAACAAAAAGCAGCATTAATCGATCAAAAAAAGCATTATGTTTTAACAGCCGCTCACCCCTCGCCTTTCTCGGCTTACAATGGTTTTTTCGGCTCGAAACATTTCTCAAAAACAAATCAATTATTAGTACAGAATAATTTAACCCCAATAGATTGGAAGTTGCAATAATTTTTAACCATCTTAGAACAACATAGAACATCTTAGTGTAATCATTTAAGCATCCCCGACTATATACTTAATCGGATTAAAAAAATGATAAAAAATTTTTAGATAATTTAGAATACAAAGTTACGGGTGCATGTATTGAAGTTCATAAAGCACTCGGTCCAGGGCTTTTAGAAAGCATCTATCATAAATGTTTGATGAGAGAACTTCAGCTACGGCGTATTAGTTTTACAAGTGAACATCTAATCACTGTAGAATATAAAAATGTATTTATGGATACGATAATTCGAGCCGATTTATACATAGAGAATTGCATGGTATTAGAACTTAAAGCTGTAGAAAAAATTCAACCAATTCACCAAGCACAGATTTTAACGTACATGAAACTTTTGAACGCTCCTTGCGGTTTACTCATCAATTGCAATTGTATAAATATTGTTGCTGATGGTAAAAAATCATTTATTAACGATATATATAGAGGAATATTAAACCGTTAATCTTTATTGAAACTTAGATGTTCTTAGAATCCTCAGATGGTAAAAAACATTAAAAAGCAGAGTAACACCTATTGTTATGCTCTTTAATTCATTAATACCCATAAACTTTAATAAAGAAATTAATATTCCAAAGGCACAATTGGCTCTTTTTTGGTTGTAGACATAATCATCATTGTTTGGAAAGTTTTTACAACCGAAATTTTACTGATCTTATCCATAATTAAGCGTTCATAAGCCTTAATATCTTTTACATATACCTTTAGTAAAAAATCTGCTTGCCCGGTAACGTGATGACATTCAGTGATTTCTTTAATTTGATTTACCTCATCTAAAAAGATTTGAATGGTGTTATTTTTATGAAAATCTAACTGAATTTGAATGAAAGTTTTGATCCCTAAACCAAGCTTTTCTTCATCAACCAAAGCATGATAGCTTTTGATGAAGCCAGCCATTTCTAATTTACGTACCCTTTCTAATGTTGGTGCAGGAGAAAGTCCAATTTCTTGAGATAACAATAGATTTGTGATTCTACCATTCTCTTGTAAAATCTTTAGAATTCTAAAATCAATTTTGTCTAATTCTGATGCCATAAATGTTTAAGGTAATAACATCACAAACATAACCAAATTATATTCTAAATTTTAACATAATTAATCATATATATTTTAAATAATTTTTTTTAGATTTACCTAAAAATATAATTAGACAAACATAAATGCAAAGTTTTACTGAAGAAAATTACTTAAAAGTAATCTATCATTTAGCTCAAAAAACAACAAATGTTCAAACGAATGCAATTGCAGAGCAAATTCAAACTAAACCAGCTTCGGTTACAGATATGCTCAAAAAGCTTGCAGAAAAAGGACTTGTAGATTATGTAAAATATCAAGGTGTAACTTTAACCGAAAAAGGCAAACAAGCTGCTGTAAATATTGTTAGGAAACACAGATTATGGGAAGTGTTTTTAGTAGATAAATTAAATTTCAAGTGGGACGAAGTTCATGATGTTGCCGAGGAACTGGAGCATATAAAATCTGTAGATTTAATTGAGCGCTTAGATGAATTTTTAGGTTTTCCAAAATCAGACCCACATGGCGACCCAATTCCAGATAAAAACGGAACATTTGCAAAAACGCAGTTTATAAAATTAATAGAACTTAAAATTGGCGAATCTGGAACAATAACCGGTGTTAGTCAACATAGCTCTCCGTTTTTAAAATATTTAGAGAAATTGGGACTAACACTAGGTAAGCACATACAAATTACTGATATAACAGATTTTGATGGTTCTGTCGAGATTTCGGTAAACGATAAACAAATTAATATTAGTAGAGAAGTAGCAAAACATATTCTAATTAGCAACAATGGCAAAATCTGAATCGCTTAGCGAGGTACATCAAAGTGTAGATACCAGTAAACGAAAGGGTTGGCGCCGGATATTGTCTTTTATCGGCCCGGCTTATTTAATTAGTGTAGGTTACATGGACCCCGGAAACTGGGCTACCGATTTAGCAGGTGGAAGTAAGTTCGGCTATCAGTTAATTTGGGTTTTATTAATGTCCAATTTAATTGCGCTATTACTCCAATCGCTTAGCGCAAGGTTAGGAATTGTTAGAGGTTTGGATTTAGCCCAAGCATCAAAACATGCTTATCCACGTTGGGCAAATATTCCACTTTTTATGCTTGCGCAAACGGCAATAGTAGCTTGTGATTTGGCAGAAATTATTGGAATGGCAATAGGTTTACAGCTACTTTTTGATTTGCCCTTAATTTGGGGAATTTCTATCACTATATTCGATACATTGTTATTACTTTTTTTGCTTAATAAAGGCATGCGAGCAATGGAAGGCTTTATCGTTTCGATGGTATTTATAGTTGGTATTTCTTTTTTGGTAGAAATGTTTATTGTTGAACCATCACTAAAAGAAGTTGCCAGAGGTTTTGAGCCGTCAGTTTTAGGAGGTGATGCACTTTACATCGCTATCGGAATAATTGGCGCTACAGTTATGCCACACAATCTTTATCTCCATTCATCACTTGTTCAAACCAGAAAAATTGAACGCACCAATAAAGGGATAAAAGAAGCGTTAAAATTTAATCTTATTGATACAACCGTTGCACTAAACCTTGCATTTTTTGTTAACGCAGCCATATTAATTCTAGCTGCAGCTGCATTTTATAAAAATGGTTTGCATGAAGTTGCCGAGATTCAGGACGCCCATAAATTATTATCCAACATTTTTGGCAATATAGCACCAACCTTATTTGCAATTGCTTTAATAGCTGCCGGCCAAAGTTCTACAGTAACCGGTACCTTAGCGGGGCAAATTGTAATGGAAGGGCACATAAATTTACGTATTCAGCCATGGTTAAGGAGATTGATAACAAGACTTTTAGCAATTGCACCAGCCTTTTTCACCATACTACATTACGGGGATGATGCTTTAGGAGGGTTATTGGTATTGAGTCAGGTCGTGTTAAGCTTGCAATTGGGTTTTGCCATTATTCCTTTAATCCATTTTACATCAGATAAGAAGCTGATGAAAGATTTTGCCATTAAAACCTGGGTAAAAATTTTAGCATGGACCAGTGCTGCAGTAATTATAGCGTTAAACGTTAAGCTTGTTATCGAAGAAATAAGTGGATGGACAAAGGTTAATAACGAATGGTGGGTTTATGCAATAATTATACCTGCTGTAACCTTAACAGTTTTGCTGTTGTTGTATGTTTTCTTCCACCCTTTACTTGATAAGAAAAATCATGAAAAACAGATGGTTCCCCATGGCGAAGCCTTAGATATTGGTAAAATTGACAAAATAAGTTATCAAAGAATTGGTATTGCTGTAGATTTCTCTGCAAATGATAGAAACACGATTCGCCATGCATTAATTCAAGGCGGCAAAGATGCACAATACTACTTAATTCATGTTGTAGAAACTGCTGCAGCACGTTACCATGGAGATAAAGTAATGGATCATGAAACTAAAAGCGATGCAGAAAACCTGGAAAAGTATAAAATTAACCTTACAGATTTAGGCTACGATTCTACCACGTTTATAGGTTTTGGAGGCACAGCTAAGGCAATTGCTGATATCAGTAATAAAAATGATATTGATTTATTGGTTATGGGTGCTCACGGACATAAAGGCTTAAAAGATTTAATCTTTGGAACCACCGTAGATGCCGTAAGACACCGTGTAAATATACCGGTTTTGATTATCCGATAGATTTTATAATCTTTTTGATGCCACCATCACCGTCGCCAAAAACTAATAACTTGCCATTTGGTGCGTAGAGATACATTGCAGGGTATTTCGTAGGTAAAAATGTTGGTATAAAAATTCGGTTTTTATCTTGTAATACAATAACGTTGGGCTTTAAATTTAAGCCTGGCGCATAGGTACCAAAAAATTTCTGAATAGAAATCGATTCATCTAAAGTTACCATGTAAATGTTAACATCTTTGAATTTATTATAGGCTTTGTTCAATTCAGTAGCTTCACGTTGGCAATGCTCGCAAGTACAATCAAACAGAATAAATAAAGATTTTTTCTTTTGATTTACATTTACGTTTGAGAAAGCTTTACCATCCAGCTTAAAAAATTTAAACTGTGGTAAATATGCTGGCTGCTGTGCATTTGCTACAAATCCAAGCAAAATAAGTGCTACAAAAAGAATGTTTTTAAACTTCATACCTAATAAATATACTCAAACTTAATTTTTTATTTGCGAACAAAGCAATTATAATTTGAGTTTTACATTTGCAGAACATTACAATAATATAAAAGAAAATAATAGCGCAAATTTTAAGATATTTGCATCCCAAGCATTATTCAGCTTATGCTTAATGATGATTTTAATAAAATACCATTTTGAAAAACGATATAAACATAAAAAATAAAAGAGCATATTTCGATTATAACATTATTGATAAATATGTTGCCGGCATTGCCCTTTTAGGTACAGAAATAAAGGCGATAAGACAAGGTAAAGCTAATATGACAGATGCTTTCTGCATGTTTATTGGCGGTAATTTATATGTTCGAAATTTGCATGTTTCGGAGTATAGCCACAGTTCTTTTTATCATCATGATATAAAGAGAGATAGAGCCCTACTTCTGCAGAAAAAAGAAATAAGAAAATTAAAAGCCAAAGGCGAAGAAAAAGGTTATACCATTGTTCCTTTAAGGATTTTTGTAAATGAGAGGGGTTTTGCTAAAATCGAGATCGCTTTAGCTCAGGGTAAAAAAGAATTCGACAAAAGAGATAGTATTAAAGACCGCGATTCAAAGAGGGAAATGGACAGAGCGATGAAGGTATAACCAGCTTAGCTGTATCATTAGTTCATTAGTATTTAGGTCTCTACCTAATTTAAGCAATGCACATATTCATCAACTAATTGCTGATGAACTAATGATTATTAAATCGAATTACCAAGCCTGGTCTCCAACCAACGGAACAAATCTAAAAGTATCGAGTACAATTTTTTCATAATCCGTTTCGCTCATTCTTAAAACTGTAACCATTTTTTGGCTATGCTCATCTCCTACTGGGATAACCAATATACCGCCAACTTTTAATTGCTTAAGCAGAATTTCTGGCACCAAAGGCGCTCCTGCTGTCACAATTATCTTATCATAAGGTGCTTCTTCGGCAATTCCTTTAGACCCATCGCCACAATAAAATTTCGGGCGATAGCCCATTCCTGGTAAAATTTGAATGGTTCTGTTGTAAATATTTTCCTGGCGTTCTATGGTAACCAAATTTGCACCAAGCTCTAATAAAATACAAGATTGATACCCAGAACCCGTACCAATTTCAAGCACTTTATCACCCTTTTTTATATGAAGTAATTCACTCTGGTAAGCTACGGTATAAGGTTGCGAAATGGTTTGTCCGTCGCCAATTGGGAAGGCAATATCTTTATATGCCTGATTCCAGAATGTTTCATCGAAGAAAAAATGACGTGGGACTTTACCAATTGCTTTAAGTACGTTTTCATCTTCAATTCCACGAGATTTTAGTAACTCAACTAACTTCTTTCTCGCACCCCTTTCTCGGTAATTATCAACAAATTTATAGGCCATGAAGTTTCAAAAGTAGCGTTTTTATGTTGGGATACGTTTTAATATTTCTAAACATTTTATAACTAACAGTAAATCAAAAGTTAATTTTTTAATGCGCTTAAATTATGTTAAATTACAATATAAAAGGGGTTAAATAATATTATTAGCGTGTTAATTGATAATTATTTTTACTTTTGAACTTACAATACATACTAAGGAATCTATCTCTCTTCGATGAAAAAAAGACTATTAAGCATATTAATTTTATGCGCATCTTTTACTACTTACGCACAGACAAGTGCCGATTTTAATTATTCTCTTGCTGTAAGGGGCTATAGCTTAATGCAGTTACCTAAAATATTAAACCAAACCAATGCTCAGGATTATACAAAAATGGTTGGCAACGGTTTAATGTTAAAATTTAATGATAATCAAATCAGCTACAGAATTAGCGCTAATTATTTTAGAGATAAAGACGTAAGTTTTCAAAATACTTGTGAAACATGCGAAATCGCTAAAGGAAAAGTAACTGATTATTCATTTAAAATAGGTTTTGAAAAGAATTTCAATTACTCCAGAATTCAACCCTATTTTGCTTTTGATGTGGGATACCGTTCAAATCGTTTTACAGGAATGTTAAGCCCGGCAAATTCAAATGTTGCTACGAGCAATCAATCAGCAGATGCAACTAAAAATGGACTAGTGATGAGCCCATCGTTGGGTATAAAAATTAACATTATACCTAACCTTGCCATTTTTGCAGAAAGCAGCTTGGATTTTAATTATTCTTACGAAAAGCAGGATATTACTCAAGCGAACTTAGCTGGCAGAACTATCAATACCTACAATAAATGGGAATTTTTATTAAATCCTGTTTCAGCTGGTATTCAATTTAACTTCAACAGCAAAAACTAATAAGGGTCTACATCTATTTGAGTGATTACACTCTTATAGTCTTTTGTAGCATTAAACTGGGTAAGAGTTTCTCTTAAAACCGCTTTCACTTTATTTATTGCAGTATTACGATCTGCTTTGATAATGATTTGCTTAATGTAGAGATTTCTTACCCGGCTTACCAAAGGTTGCTCCGGACCTAAAACACGCTGGCCGAATTTAGCTTTCAGCGTTTGTGCAAGCACAAAAGAAGCTTTATCTAAAACCATAGAATCTTTGTGCTTCACATAAAGGAAAATCATTCTTGAAAAAGGAGGATATAAGAATTTTTCACGTTCTACAATCTCATCATTATACATGCCTAAATAATCGTTTTCAACAACTTGCTTAATGATTCTGTTCTCCGCATCATAAGTTTGAATGCATACATTACCCTGCTCTGCCCTTCTACCTGCTCTGCCGGCTACTTGTGCTAACAATTGAAAACTTCTTTCATAAGCCCTAAAATCAGGATAGCCAAGTAATGTATCAGCATTGATAACGCCTATTAAACTCAGATTATCAAAATCCAATCCTTTGGCAACCATTTGAGTACCAATTAAAATATCAGTTTTTTTATCCTGAAAATCGCTCAAAATTTGCTGCAAACCATTCTTGGTACGCGTGGTGTCCATATCCAGGCGGGCAATTGTAACTTCAGGATAGAGCAACTTTAATTCTTCTTCAATACGTTCTGTGCCAAAACCTTTTTGCTCTACATGCACTGAACCGCATGCCGGACAAATATTAACGCTACTTTGCTGATAACCACAATAATGGCAATGCAACTTCCCACTACTTTTATGATAAGTTAAACTTACATCACAGTTAATACACTTTGGTGTGTAACCACAAGTTGCACAAATTAATATAGTTGCATAACCGCGTCTGTTTTGAAAAAGCACTATTTGTTCTTTCTTACTCAGCGCTAAGTCCATATCTTTTATAAGCACACTGGAAAAATATGACACCATTGTTTTTCTCTTCGTTTCCTCAGAAATACTAACTACCTGTTGATTTGGAAGTTTTACACCACCAAAACGTTCATGCATTTCTACCAAACCATATTTTCCATTTAGCGCATTATAATAACTCTCTAAAGATGGCGTAGCAGAACCTAAAACCACTTTAGCACCGTGTAGATGGGCCAGATAAATTGCCGAATCTCGTGCCTGGTAACGTGGAGCTGGGTCGTATTGTTTGTAAGATGGTTCATGTTCTTCATCAACCACAATAAGTTTTAGATTTTGAAAAGGTAAAAACACGGCCGAACGAGCACCTAAAACAACTTTATATGCGCCATGCTTTACTTTATTCCAAATTTCTACTCTTTCATTATTATTAAATTTTGAGTGATAAACCCCAATTGAATTACCAAAATATTGTTTAATTCTTTCTACAATTTGTGTGGTAAGCGCAATTTCGGGCAAAAGAAATAAAACCTGATCGTTACTATTGTTAATGATATTCTCTATCAACTTTATGTAAACCTGGGTTTTACCTGATGCAGTAACGCCATGTAACAACACTACATCTTTTTCTTCAAAAGACTCAGTAATATTATTAAGAGCGGCTTGTTGACTTGCGTTTAAGTTAAAATTGATGCTAAAATCATCATCGTTGGAATTTAATCTGCTTACCGGTCTTTTTAAAACTGTAAAAATTTCTTTATCCGTAAGGGCTTTTAATGCTGCAGCACCGCAATTGCTCTCCTCTATTAATTGTTCTTTAGCTATGGGTAAACCTGCTTTATTTAATTTTAAGTAGCCCAATAACGCGTCCAATTGCTTTGGCGCTCTTTCGAGCAATGCAAAAAGTTGTTTAAGGTTTTCCTCATCATTGTAAAAATCATTGAGGATAATGAATGATTTTAATAAAGGCTTATATTTTTGAATTACCTCTTCGGCAACAAATATGAGTTCTTTTGCCAGCAGTTGATTGATTATGGGATAAACACTTTTTTGACCAAGCAATTTAGAAACATCATTAACCGTTAGTCTTTGTTGTTTTTTTAATTTTGAAATAATTATTGCTTCTTTTTCGTTTACAGATGTAGATTCATCATAATCATCCCTTAAAATTAAAATGGTTTCACTTGCCAACTTTAAACTCGCCGGCAAGGCAGCAGCCATTACATCACCTTCGTTACACATATAATAATCTGTCATCCATTGCCAGAACTTCAATTGTAAAGGTGTTACAACCGGCTCAGCATCTACTACATCGATTATATATTTTGCTTCGTAAACTGCTGGAGGTGTATTGGTGATTTGGCTAATTAAAGCAGTGTAAATTTTATGCTTACCAAATTGAACAACCACTCTTTTACCAATTTCAATTTGTGCATTTAAATCGAATGGAATACGATAAGTATAATTTTTAGCTAAAGATAAAGGCAAAATCACCTCAACAAAAAGTGTTTCTCTTTCTGCAAAAATATCTGGTTCAAACACAGTCATTATTTATCTTTTATAGCGGCAAAGAATAACATTATCCAGCCTAATGCAAATAATAAACCCCCTATTGGTGTTATCGGACCAATAACATCAACAAAGGAGATATGCAGAATGCTTCTGGTTGCTAATAAATATAAAGATCCGGAGAAAAGGATAATACCGAAAGTAAAACAAAAATATGCAATGTTAATTAACTTGTTTCTATATCTTGCAAAAGTTGATAAATACAAAAGTGCAAAAGTGTGATAAAACTGATATTCAACACCTTTCTGCCAAATTTCTAACGAATATGCATCAACTACAGCCTTTAATCCATGGGCACCAAAAGCACCAAATAAAACAGCAATTAAGCCAAAAAAAGATGCAGTAAGAATGATACGTTTATTCATATAAATTAGCTTAAAAGGATTGCTAAATTAATAAAATGAGCAATAACTTAGTACAATTGGATGTAATAATTTAAATTTGTTGCACAAACACATGAAAAAAATCTTAGTTATTTTAATTGTATTAGTTACAGGGGTTTCTTTTATGGCTTACCTGTATTTCTCTAAGTTAAATACAGAAAATAACGAAAAAGACCTTGCTCTACAATCTGCTACAAATAATGCAGCTTTAATATTCGCCTTTCAGAATGATAAAAGTTTTTATCAAATCATCGAAGGACAAAGCCTGATTCAGCAGGTGCTTGGAAATCAAAAAAGTAATTTACTTAAAGCGTTAAAATTATATTTTATTCAAGATGCCGCACTGAACAATTCAATTGCAAACCAAGAAATTTATTTAAGTATACTGCCTGATGAAGAAAAGGAACTCAATTTTTTGATAACTGTTCAATTGCAACCTGATAAAAAGGTGCAAAATATTTATACTATTTTAAAATCAAAATATTTAATTGATGACCAGGGTAATGATGTTTTTAAAATTAAACTAAACGATAGCCTTTCTATATTTTTTGGAACAAAGAATCAGGTTATTACTGCATCAACATCAAAAAAACTGGTTATTGATGCAGCAGTTCGATTAGCGGAAAACCCATTTACAGAATACATAAAGCAGAATAACACTTACAATAAAAATGTACTGGGGCAAATCTACATCAACTTTAATAAAACGCCATTGTTGCTTCAAAACATAATTGCCGGAAAATTAAATGGAGAGATTTCTATTTTTGACAAGCAGAATAGCTATGCTTCATTAAATTATAATTTTAGTAAAGAGAAAATCTTATTTAACGGTACAACCGAATTAAAATCAACGGATAACTATTTAAAATTATTCGAGAAAGTACCTAATCAAACCATTTACATCACTAACATACTTCCATCAAACACTGCTAATTACAATTTGTACGCCTTTGATAATTATGAGAATTGGAGAAAAAAGTTAATTACCTGGCAAACAAATTTTGATGATGAAAAAAAAGTTTCAAAAACGATTGACGAAGTTAAAAGTGACTACAGAGTAGATTTAAATTCAATCTTTAATACTTACACAAAAAACCAATTTATTTGCTTTCAGTTAAGCACAGCTGAAAAATTAGGCGCAATTTCTTTATCAAACGGAGAAAAAGTGAAGCAACTTTTATTGGATGTTAGCGCAGATTACAACGAAGAGATTAAAATATTTAAGCAATCTGATGTTTTATATGCTTTCTTCGGAACACCATTAAAAAAATTTGCCCGACCTTATTACACAATTATCGATAACAACCTTGTCTTTGCAAACAATGCAAGTACTGTACAAGCATTTTTAAACAGCTACAAAAACAATAAATTGTTAATTAATGAGGCTTCGTATTTAGATGCAATGAATTTAGTTTCCACCACCTCAAATCTGAGCTTTTTCATCAATACAAATAACTCAAAAGATATATTTAAAGAGAATGTTTTATCACCCTATTATAAGCACTTACGTGCAGATAGTGGTTTAAAAAGTTTTGATACATTTTACTACCAAATGAGTGCCGATGGAAACAAGTTTATAACTAACTTGTTATTAAACAAATATTTACAATCTGAAATACCAGACACATTACGCAACCGTTAATAAAGCATAGCCAAGCATACATTTACATGAAGAAACTTTTACTTGCAATAGCCTTAATTACATTTTACCAAACATCTTTCAGTCAGCAATATGGGCTTTTTGGCACCAAAACTATGTTTGATGCATTTGAAAATCCTTCTCAAAAATCCTTTGTTTTGGATTCATCAAGAAAGTTTTCTTCTAACTTTTTCTTACCCTATTTTGGCATAAATAGTGCAAATGTTGGCGGCTCTGAAACCGTAGTGAGGAGATTAATAAATGAACGTATTAATGATACCAGAGATTTACCCTTAGGTACCGGAGAGATAAATCATTTTTATGAAAACAGCAACATGTATGTGCTTACTTTGCGTATATTTCAATCTTATAAATATCAAAAAGAAATGGGCTTTGCCTGGCAAATCCGCTCTAATGCACATATAAACTATACAAACGAAACTTTAGCCGTTTTTGATTCTTACCGCCGTTTTCCTCAAAACCAAACATTAAAAGGTATTTTTGATACGGATGGTTACCAGCAATCTTATCATCAATTTAGTTTCACCTATCGCGAAAACTATAATAAACGATTAGCTTTTGGTATCAAGGCAAGTATATTAAGTGGTATTGTTTACAATGATTTAGATATTTCAGATTCGTACCTTAGAATAGATGCAGACAATAACCTTTTAGATATTGGCTTAGCGGGAACATATTCTGCAAACTTTAACGACCAAAACAAAATCAACAAGAAAACTTTTATACCAACATTTAAAAACCCTGGCGTTTCATTGGGTTTTAGCACAAATTACACAACAAAGAAGGGCTTATTTTTAATGGCAAATGTTAAAGATTTAGGTTTCATTTGGTGGCGAAGTAATACACATAGAACTGTTGTTAATGCAGTAGAAACTATCGATCTTAGCCAAGGTCAGAGTTACGCAAATAAAAAGATTAGGGATATTTTTGAATTATCAGAGCAGCCAGACAAATTTACAGCTTTAACAAATGCTAAAGCAGATGTTTATCTATCAAAAACCTACGGTTTTTACAAACCAGCAATTGCAGTTTCTAAAAATTTATTTTACCGTGGTGGTGATGTGGCTTTTGTAAATACATTTAATTATAATAACTTATCAGGTAGCGTTATTCCCTTATATAATTTAAACAATATTTTCATGGTTGGCCTGCAAGGGAAGTATCAAACGCCAAATTTTGAATTATTTATGGGTACAGATAACCTAATTTCTACCGCAAGTACAGCTAAGGGATTAATAAAACGCGATGCGACCATTGGAACTGGCGCTAACGGGGCTTCTTTTTATATGGGCCTAGGTATTAAATTCGGGAACACCGTAAATCATCCACAATTTAGTGATGTTATGCCTGGAATAAATGATAATGAAGGCGGAAGCTTCTTCAGAAATTTATTTTCAATCTTTAGAAAGAAATAATCTAAACCTTCTTTTTTGGTTGAGTTAGAACAAAATCTTTCAAATAAAAAGGCTCGAAATAAGCAACATCCTCAAAGCTTTTAGATTTAAATTGGTTATAGGCTAATTGAGACATATTTGCAGCAGAATTAAAGTTATGATTTACAAACTTTGCATTGCTGGCCGTTAATGTTGCTGAACATTTAGAAGAACCATCACCTATAAATGTTATAATTTGATTTGATATGTAGGTTTCAAAGCTGTTTTCATCGATAATTTTTGCTGAAGTTTCTTCTACAATATTTAACTTAATGTCGAAAACAGAAGTGTAAACCTCCATCCTTCTGGCGTCTATCATCGGGCAAACTAAGCCTCTGTATTCAGGGCTTTGAGTTATAAATCCAGCGGCCATCATCTTTAAGGTTTCAATAGCAATAAGTGGTTTATTTAAAGCGTAGCATAAACCTTTTGCGGTTGAAACACCTATCCTTAAACCTGTATAAGAGCCTGGGCCTTTACTAATCGCTATTGCATCTAAATCAGCATAGCTCAAGCCGGCGGTTTTCATTACCTCATCAATAAATAAGGTAAGTTTACTAGCATGCAAATTCTGTCCAATTTCTTCTTTAATAAATTTTGTTTCACCATTGATAGAAATTGCAACAGAACAAACAGAAGTAGCCGTTTCAATTTGAAGTATTTTAGCCATTGCGCAAAGATATTAAAGAAATGGAAAATTTGAGATGGAAAATGGATACCAAGAATATATTTAAGGAACTGGATCATGACCATGAGCGCCCCATGGATGACAGCGACTGATACGCTTTAAAGCCATCCAACCGCCCTTAAATGGACCATGTTTTTTTATCGCTTCTATTCCATATTGCGAACATGTTGGCGTGAACCTGCAATTAGCACCCAACATTGGCGATATTGCATATTGATAAATTTTTATCAACCCTAAAAAAAACCAGCCAAATACCTTATTTATTAGCTTCATTAGGATTAATTAAGGTGTGAAATCTCTTGAAGGTAGAAATTAATTTTTTCTCTATAAAAGAAAATTCATATTTATCCTTACCAACAAATTGGAGTGAAAATAAAAGCAAACCTCTATCCTCTGGTAAAAAAGCATAAAACTTTTCTAATTTGTTTAATCGATAAGCTTCGCGGATGCGGCGTTTTAAAAGATTGCGGTCTACAGCTCTTTTGTACCGTTTCTTGGGTACATTAATAACCACCTGTACAGGAATTTCTGATTTATCTTCTATGAAAATATAGGAAACCCGAAAAGGATATAATAAAAAAGAAGAACCGTTTTTAAACAGCAGTTCTAAATGTTTCCTGCTGCATAACCGTTCTTCTTTTCTGAATGTATACATATTTTTTTGATTGATGATTGCAGATTTGATCTGCCTTTACTGATGCTACAGAAAAGCAATCAAAAATTATGCTTTATGCTTACGTTCGTCTGAAACTGTTAATCTTTTTCTTCCTTTAGCACGACGTGATGCTAATACTCGTCTGCCGTTAGCTGTTGCCATTCTTTCGCGGAAGCCGTGTTTGTTTCTTCTCTTTCTTTGCGAAGGTTGGTATGTTCTTTTCATGACTGTATATTATCTTATTAATTTAAAATTAAGAGGTGCAAATATAAAAGTATTCATTTATAAATGCAAGTCTGTTTAAGTATTATTTTTCTCTTTGAAAAGCAAATGTAGTAATTCTATCTAAAATCTGGTCCCGCCTACGCTTCAAGCCCGAGAAAATCGGGGCTTTCTCGCTAAAGTCGGGTTTATATTAAAACTGTTTGTGCTTCTATTTAAGGCTACAAAATGCCTACAAACCCAAAGCTGCCTTCAGCTTTACATAGCCAGTTTTACTCACAGGCAACCAGATATCTGATTTTAATAAAACAACATAACTATCCTTTTCTTTTAGCTCAATTTTAGTAACCTGTGCAAGGTTTATGATATAAGATCGATGAATACGAATAAAAACTTCTGCATCTAAAGTTTTCTCAAAGTATGCCATTGTTTTGTTTTTATAAAAAGAACCTTCTGATGTACTAATCTTAACGTAATCATCATCGGCCTCAAGGTAGTTAATTTCAGAAACCGGAATAATTTTAATTACACCGTCTTTTTTAACCACTACCCTATTATTTTGACTCGGACTTAGTGCGGCAGCATCTAAAACAGCTTCAGTATTTTCAGGCTGATTTAATCTTGAAGGCACCTTTTTAATTGCAGCATCAAACCTTGCTTTGTCAATTGGCTTAAGCAAATAATCAACAGCATTTACTTCGAAAGCTTTAATGGCATATTCATCAAATGCCGTTGTAAAAATAACTGCAGGTTTATCTTCAACAAGCTCTAACATCTCAAAGCCGCTGATTTTTGGCATCTGAATATCTAAGAAAATTAAATCAGGCTTATGTAATGTAATTGCCTTTAAGCCTTCAAAACCATCACAACATTCTGCAACTATCTCTATATCTTGATGTTCTGATAGATAGAATTTTACAATGTCTCTGGCTAAAGGTTCATCATCAATTAGTATAGTCCTGATCATTTTTTTGAGGAATTTTTAAGGTCGTAATATATAAATTATTTGCCTCAATTTCGGTTCTTAATAGCTCAGGATTTGCGAAAAGTAAATATAATCTTCGTTTAATAGCCGTTAAGCCAAAACCTGTTCCGCCGGTTGCCTTCATTTCCGGGTCGAAAGGATTTTGCACACGCAGTTGTAAAATATTATCATACATTGTTACATCAACCTTTATGGTAATTGCGGTTGATGTGTTATACAATCCGAACTTGATAGCATTCTCTACAATAGGCTGCAAAAGCGTTCCAGGCAAACACAATTTATGTGTATTTTCATCAACATTAACCTCAATATTTAACCGGTGACTAAACCTAACTTTCTCAATATCAAGGTAAAGTTGTATATATTCCATCTCCTCTTCAACAGAAACCCACAATTCATCATCTCGCTTAAGCGTACCACGCAAAAAAGAAGCAAGTTTTGTAATCATTACGCCCGCTTCTTTCGGATTTACCATAGTTAATGCAAAAACAGAATTTAAGCTATTAAAGAGAAAGTGTGGTTGTAATTGATGTCTTAATTTATTCAGTTCGGCTTCTTTAGCCAAATTTTGCGCAGCTAATAATCTAGATTGAGTTTCTGATTGTTCTTCCAATCTATACCACAATATATTAGCTAAAGCACACCATCCTAAACACATGAAGGAAATTAATCCTCTAAAGGCAAAAGAAAAATTGTAGAAATCTTTATAATCTTTAAAATCGGTATAAATGTAAAAAAGAGCATACTTTGCCAGGTAAACAATTACAAAGGTTAAGGCAAGCGTTATTATCAGCACATACAAAATTCTTTCGTTTTTGGGTTGATAATAACCCAGCATATTGCTAATGCCTATGCAGGCCGCTGCTAACAGGAAATTATTTATCGCACTATCTGTAATGGCAATTATCCACGAAAAATTTACAACGTAATGTATACCAAAGGCACACAAAATAGTCCAGCACAAGGCAATACCTAATGATATTTTCTGTATTTGTGGGACTGAAAGCGGTCTTGTTGTCAAAATTTATAGGTTTAGTTTAGGTTGAATTAATGATGTTGTTTAAATAAATATGCGATGATATTTTTCATCGCATATTTATCGGAGCTTAAAAACTTTTAATCTCTATCCC
Source organism: Pedobacter sp. Leaf132 (assembly GCF_920984695.1). Taxonomy (NCBI): domain Bacteria; kingdom Pseudomonadati; phylum Bacteroidota; class Sphingobacteriia; order Sphingobacteriales; family Sphingobacteriaceae; genus Pedobacter; species Pedobacter sp. Leaf132. The sequence continues at coordinate 727,928 of NZ_CAKLBO010000002.1, forward strand.
GCCAAACATTGCTGTACCATCTAAAATTATAGTTTTTTGGATATCAGTTTGAGGCATTAAACTCCCTCTCTTATCCTCTACACTACCAAAAACTGCCGTAACATTTGATTTTACTGCCCAATTTTGAGGAACGATGAGCTTAATACCACCAAAAATTGCAGTAACATCGAGCTTTACAGTTTCACTAAAATCTGCCTGCGTAAAGTTGATATCTGCACCGCCAAAAACTGCCGTAACATCTCCGCCCTTAAAGTTTTTTGAAAATACTGTTTGATGACTTCCACCAAAAACTGCAACAGCTTCAACAAAATCATTATCTAATTTTTTATCATAAGATGGATTTTCTGCAGTATTTAAATTATTATTACTATTTCGATTCCAGAAACCAAAATTTGCAGCTCCATTTTTTGGCTTGAATACCAGATAAGCGCCAACGATAACAAAACCTACGCCCAAAGCATATTTTGAAATATTGAAACCTAGGTGCATGTTATCGATAGTATTGTATGCACCAAGTAAAACCAAAACCAACCAGCCAATTCCTTTAAAATTGTTTCTAAGGCCTACAAATAATCCTATTAGAATTAAAAGATTTGAACCGCTAAATATCCATCTAGGAATATCTAAATCCATGGTTCGAACTAAAAAGCCTAAACCAACCAGAATGATTATCAACCCACTAAGCATTCTGCCGGAATAGTTATTATTTATGTTATTTGAATTTTCCATTTGTGTAATTATTAATAACCAAATGTATTTATAAGATTTCAGGCCAGCTAATCGTATTCCGTAGAAAACAATTAAACAGCGGTAAATAACCTTATTTTATCGGTGAAAAATATTTTAGTATTTTGTTGCCATGAAATTTTTACTATTTACGCTTGCCATACTAAGCTCCATTTTTGGCTACGGTCAACAAATCGAGTCGAATTATAAAATTTATGATGTTAAAAATCAGAAAATAATTACTGTTGATGATATTATAAAGGATATGGAAAATGCTGATGTTTTATTCTTTGGCGAAGATCATAATGATTCGATTGGTCATTACCTTGAAGCATCAATTTTTAAAAAATTAAGTGAAAAATATCCAAAAAGGTCCGCTTTAAGTCTTGAAATGTTTCATACTGATGTACAGCCTGTAGTTGATGAGTATTTGGCAGGTGTAATTACGGAGAAAAACTTTACCAGAGAAGCAAGAGCCTGGAACAATTACAAAGATTACAAGCCATTGATTGAGTATGCAAAAGCAAATAATATCGATGTTATAGCAGGTAATGCAGCTGCAAGGTACAGTAATGCGGTAACGAAAAGCGGACTGGACATCCTGAAAAATTTCCCGAAATCTTCACTAGCATTTTTACCACCATTACCGATAGATACTGCAACAGGAAGATACAACGATAAATTTACAGAAACACTTGGTGGGCACAGTATGGGTTCAATGAAGATTTATCAAACTCAGAATTTTTGGGATGCAACAATGGCCTGGTCTATTTCCAGGTACGCAAAAACACATAAAGGAATTAAAATCCTACAGCTAAACGGGCGTTTTCATAGCGATGAAAAACTTGGAACGCTAGCCAAACTATTAACTTATTCACCAAAACTTAAAATACTGAACATTTCAGCATTCTCTGATGAAAGCTTTGAAAACCCAGTTTGGGAAAAATTTAAAAATCTTGGAGATTACATCATCATAACCAATCCAAAAGTGAAAAGAAGTTTCTAAATAAAATAGGTTCGCTAAATTTGCGAACCTATTTTATTTATTATGCTTTTGCTTTCAAAACATCTCTAATTTCAGTAAGAAGAATTTCCTCTTTAGTGGGTGCAGCAGGCGCTGCAGGAGCTGCAACTTCTTTCTTTTTAAGATTGTTAGCACCTTTAATAATCAAGAATAAAACAAAAGCAACAATTACGAATGCAATAACTTGTGATAAGAAATTACCGTATTTTATGGCTGTTCCGGGAATTACTAATTTGCTTAAATCTTCTAATCCTGCGGCTTTTAAAGCTGGCCCCAATACCGCAGGTGTAATAATATCTTCTACTAAAGAGCTTACAATTTTACCAAAAGCAGCTCCAATAATTACACCGACAGCTAAATCAAGAACATTTCCTTTAACTGCAAAATCTTTAAATTCTTTAACAATTCCCATAATTTTAGTTTTAGTTTGTTTTTATAACGAAAGTAACAATTATATCATAAAGTTAAAAACTAAGTAACCATTCTTTAAAGGCTCAATAAATCAAAATCATCATTAAATAGATTTATACTAAAGATTATCTGCTAACAATTCCTTATTTTTGCCCGACATACACGAATACCATGCTAAAGCAACACCTACAACAAAAGCTACTTCAAAAGTTATCCCCTCAGCAAATTCAATTTATCAAGTTGTTGCAGGTGCCTACGGTTGCTTTAGATACAAGGGTGAAAGAAGAACTGGAAGAAAATCCGGCTTTAGAAGACCCAAGTTTAATGACAGCAGATGAGCCAAAAGGTGAATATGATGATTTAAATGATGGCCCTGAAGATTATGAAAGTTCATCAGAAGATAATAGCATGGATGAATTTAACGTGGATGATTATCTTCAAGATGATTCTGCAAACGATTACAGCACAAATTACAACAATGGCGATGATGATGAGGAGAAAAAAGAAACACCAATCGCCATTGAAAGTACATTTTTTGAGAGTTTACAGGAACAATTAGATCTGATTCCTTTATCTGACCAGGATTTTATTATTGGAAAACAAATTATTGGAAGTTTAGATGATGATGGTTATTTACGTCGTCCGCTAAGCTCTATGATTGATGATTTGGCTTTTTCTCAAAATGTAATGGTTGAGGAAGAAGATGTTTTGGAAATGCTGCGTTTAATACAGAGCTTCGATCCTCCGGGCATTGGTGCAAGAGATTTGAAAGAATGCTTGTTAATTCAATTAAAAAGAAAAGACGTTAACAACCCAATCATTGTTAAGGCAATGAACGTAGTTGAAAATTATCTTGATGAATTTACAAGAAAACACTACGATAAACTGGAAAAAAGTTTAAATCTGGATAGCGAAGAACTTAAGGAAGTTGTAAACGAAATTCTTCGTCTGAACCCGAAACCTGGCGATGCAAATCAGGTTACTACAAAGCAAATGCAGATTATTCCCGATTTTCACATCAGCAATAACGATGGCGTTTTAATTTTGACGCTAAACTCTAAAAATGCTCCTGAGCTTAAGGTAAGTCGTTCTTACCAGGAAATGTTTGAACATTATGATAAAGCTTCTTCAAAGGATAAAAAATTAAAAGAAGCTGTACAATTTGTTAAGCAAAAGTTGGATTCTGCAAAATGGTTTATCGATGCCATTAAACAAAGGCAACAAACTTTGTTAAAAACCATGAATGCAATTATGCATTATCAGTACGAATATTTTTTAACAGCAGATGAGCGTAAAATGCGCCCAATGATATTAAAAGATATTGCTGATAAAATCGATATGGATATTTCAACGGTTTCGAGGGTTGCCAACTCAAAATATGTGCAAACCGAATTCGGCACGTTTTTATTAAAATCTTTTTTCTCAGAAGCAATTCAAACTGAAAATGGTGAAGAAGTATCGAATAAAGAAGTTAAAAAAATTCTGGAAGATTGCATTGGAAACGAAGATAAACGCAAGCCTTTAGCCGATGAAAAACTTACCGATATTTTAAAGGAACGCGGCTATAATATTGCCCGTAGAACGGTAGCAAAATATCGCGAACAAATGAATATTCCGGTGGCAAGACTTAGAAAAGAGCTTTAATAGTTTTTAGTAATTAGCCTTTTTTATTTGTTTTTCTTAAACACTTCAAAACAAACAAATAGATATTAATTTACCACATTTTTATATATGATGGTACTTTATAAATATTGTTTAACATTAAGCCAAGTACAATTTCATGGCTACCGTTACTTACCGTGTTTAGGTTAGATGTAGTAAAATCGTAAGAATATGTTAAATTAACCATTTTACCTATATTAAATCCAGCCATTGCAGAAAAAGAATCATCCTTTCTGTAACTTCCACCTAGCCAAATCTTATCTTTGAAAGCTATCTTCATATTCAAATCTACAGATACTGGCGCTGGCTGAACGTATTTAACCATAACAGATGGAATTGCAGCGATTTGGTCATCAAGGAAGAACTTATATCCGGCGGTAGCGAAAAAATGAGGCACTTCTTTGCCGGTATTGTAATTTTCTGAGTTTGTGAAACTTAATTTTTGCGATAAAACCTGCTGTGCAGAAACTCCAGCAAACATTCTGGCACCATAAAGCCATACACCAAGACTTAAATCTGGCCTCAGCTGACTAACAATAGTATTTGAAAGCGCAGGGTCGCTTTGGCTATCTGGAAAGGTAAGAGAGTTTATATCTAATCTAATATTTGATACGCCTGCTGCTGCACCAACCGATAGATTAAATGTATTGCTCAATTGTAAATGATAGGCATAAGTAACATTTGCATCAAGACGAGAAAGCGGACCAGCCTTATCTTGTACAACGGTTACGCCCATGCCGTGATGCGCCGGCGAGGAGGTATAATTTTGCATATAATTCCTATCCATCGGATTTCCGGTTTGCTCTGGAAAAGATGTTAACGCGTTACTCCAAAGCTGATTATCGCCCAAAGCCCAATGTGCAGAAACAAAAGATGTTTGCGGTGCATCGTTAATTCCGGCCCATTGTTTTCGATAACCTGCTTTAAAATCTATATAGTTTTCTATTCCGGATAATGCCGGATTTAAAAGATATTGATTAAAAATATATTGCGTGTATTGTGGCTTCTGTTGAGAAAATCCCTTTAAACTAATTAAAACAGCAAGTAGTAGTATATATTTTTTCAATTTTATCTGATTATTGTAAGCGGTCCGGTAATGGTTTTTCTCCCGTTTCTTGGGTTGATAAGATAGTAATAAACTCCAACAGGTAAAGGCTCATTTTGATAATTTCCATCAAATGGTGTTTTATAACCTACGCTTGAAAATACTTTGCCTCCGTTTCGGTTAAAAACATCAATTGTTGCATTAGGGTAAGTATCTAAATATTTAATAGCCCAAACATCATTTACCCCATCGCCATTAGGTGTAAATGAATTAGGCGGCACCAATACCTGAAGAACTTTAACTAACACAGTTTTAACAACCTTACAACCCTCACTCGATGTTGCTTCTAATTTATATTCGGTATCCTTATCCGGAGTTGCAACCGGATTTAACACATCATCTTGTTTCAAACCTAATGATGGACTCCACTTATAGGTTAGATTTTTGCCTTCAGCTACAGCCGGAATTGTAATTTCTCCACCAGCTAGTATATAAAGTGTTGAACTTCCAATATCTGCCGATGGCGATTCGTACACAAAAACATCCTTAGTAATTGCACTTATACAGCCGTTTGATGCTGTAAAGGTATAAGTAATTGTGTGTTTACCCGCCTGAACCCTTTTCGGATTAAAATTTCCTTCTGAATCTATTCCATCACCAGAATAAATTCCATTGCCAATAATACCCGTGGTTTCTTTTGCCTGATTGATAATTACCAAACCATCATTTTGGCATACAAAAGGAATATCTGCAAATTCTAAAATTGGTGCTGGTTTTAGTGTGATAGTTTTTTCTGTTTCCAAAAAGCAAGATTCACCAGAATATGCAATCAATTTTATCTTAAAATCTTTATTACTGTTGCCACCAAATGCCGTATAAACTAAATTTATGTCTTCATTAGTTGGATATGTATATGTCTCAAAATCGTTCGGAGCATCCTCCAAATCCTTAAAAATATCTATTTTTGTTATCTTTCCGAAAAAAGCTTTTGATAAATTATTAATTACTACTGCACTATTGCTGCAAAGATTGTCGGCATTTTGAATTGAGAAATCAGCCTTTTCTACGGCACCATTAACTGTAAAATCCTTTGATTCGGTACTTTCACATCCATTTACATTAGTTATTTTTAGACTAACCTTGTACACACCAAATGAACTGTATTTATGTTTTCCATCTTTATCTGTTGATGTATTTGGATTCATAGCAGTTGAAGCTGCATCGCCAAAATTCCACTCATATTTTAATGGTCCACTGACACTTTCCTCATCAATTGTTTTATTTACGAAAAGGGCAAAAGCATCATTTAAACAAACATCTGGCATGGTAAAATCTGCAGTTGGCAAATCGGTTACTTTAACATCTTTAACAAATGCTTCGCTTACACAGCCATTTGCCGATGTAGTAATAAGCGATATTTTATAAGTACCGACAGCAGAATATTGATGTATTACAGGTCTATTATCACTGTTTTCCTCAAAATTATTATCGCCAAAATCCCAACGCCATTTAACTATTTTATTTGTCGTTTGTGTTAGACTAATTGATGAAGCATCTGTAAGTACATAATCAGTATTTATACAGGTATTATCTAAAGATGTAAATTTTGAAACCGGTAAAGGATTTATTGTGATATTTTTAGTAAAAACATCAGAGTAACAACCCGAGCCGGCTTTTACAATAAGTTTCACATCATAAGTTCCCTCTTTTAGATATTGATGTTTTGGGTTTTTTTCATCTATAACGGTTCCGTCACCAAAATCCCATAGCCAATTAGTAACCTGGAAATCGGCAGAATTAGATATACTTTTATCTGTAAAAATTACATCAGTTTTAGCACAGGCAGATATAGCTGCATCAAAATTTGATGTTGGCAAATCGTAAATAGAAAATATATAGTTAGTTACTAAATTTCCTTCTTGGCAATTTACGGGATCGTTAGGGACATGCGCAACCACATTAAGCTTATGTTCGCCTGCAACTGTATAATTTTTAGCGTTTGGATAGCTATAAATGTAAAATGTTTGTCCATTAATTACTTTTACTTCTGGCTCATTTGTAGTAGTTATTTGCTGTTCGTTATCCAATGTCCAGGTAATTTTATCTGGTTTGTAGGGTAAATTAATTTTAAAGTTTATTTCTGTATTTATACATCCATTTTGATATTCTTCTTTTTTAACATTATTAACAACTGTTAAATAATTGTTAGAAGCCAAATTTGTTCCTGCAGAGTATGCATAAGATTCTGTTGTACCGTAACCATAGGCTATTACATTAAATCCTTCATCGGCTGTAAGTGTTAAGCTTTTTTCGGTAACAGGTATTTGGGCATAAGATAAATTATTAGAAAGAACAGACCATGTTACGTTCGGCACAACGCCATTTATTTTAAAACTTCCTGTTTTGTTTGTTTTAATCAGAACATTTAAATACCGTTGTCTAATATCCTGGTCGGTAGCAGAAAAGACAGTGATGTTATTTACATTAAATTCTACCGGGTTTAATAATACCATATCCGGATCGCCAAAACCAGCATTAGATCCACTTGGAGTTGCACATCCAACAGAATACATGTATTGACTTAAGATAAAGTTTTTATCACCGGTAACATAATTCGGATTTGATAACCTTGAAGAGCTATAAAACCCACCCTTATTCAAGGTGGTAACAAGCGACCCATTCTCGTAAATTTTAGTATTATCCTCAACAGCAACAGCCCGATATATATAAGATTGATTAAAGAATGGAATAATTCCATAGGTTTTACCTAAACTAGATACCGGATAAATTTGCTGATATAGCGGATCTGCACTCGAACAATTACCTATTGTGATGTTTGATGTACCAGAAAAAGCTGCAAAACGTTTGCAAGATGAATTGCTTGGATCGGTTTCAACAGATATGCCAGTTAAATCTTCTAAACCAGAAGTATATTCATAAACATCACCAGATTTGGGTAAAGTAATGGTTCTGCTGATATTATTCCGTTCTCTGATAATTAAAACAGTATTATCTTCAACTGCTACAAGTGCCAAGTAATTATAACCTTGCTGCGAAGTATTATTATTATTAGTCGAAGTTATATTTTGGGTATAATTAACAGAAAAATATTTTTGCCCGAGGGTTTCAAAAGGTAAAATTAAAGATGCCGCAGAACGATTACCTGCAAACATATGCGCATAGGCAGCCACTTTTGGCTTTCCCGGCGTAACAACGATATGAATACCACGATTAGATAGCACTTGGTTTGCATCTGATAATGGGATATATGAATCATTTCTATTAACCTGAATACCTACAGAAGTATTGGCTGGAATAATAGTTGGTCCCGAAGAGTAAGCGCCACAAGTTACTGTAACTTCAGAATCAAATTTTGAGGTTACAAAAACCATTAAACTGGCTAAAGAATTCCCGTTAGGTACATGCGTAGGAAAAACAGTCCAAAAATCAGTTCCCTCATTGGAAATATTTTGACTGAATACATTGTTACAAAAAAAACTGGCTATAATAAAAACTAATAATAATGCTCTTTTCATCGTTATTAGCCTGGTTAGAAGTTGGTTTGCATTGATTTGATTATAGATGCAATATACTATTCTAAAATATAGATGTAAAAGATTTCAAACAGAAAAATCTATATTTTTTCTATTTCATGTAAAATAACAAGGGGTTCGTGTAAAAAAACATCACCAATAAATTATAAATGCATAAGATTAATTAATAATTCTGTTCGCCACAACGCTCAAATTTCAGAAATCAAATCCCGGATTTCGGTGACCGAATTGCATCCCAAAAATTTATTTTACGATAAAAACCTTAAACGAGTTTATGAACGCGTATTTAAAATTGATTGAGCAGATTTACCCGGCAAGAAATTGCGAAACACCAGACATTTTAATTTATAATGCAATGGAAGTTGCTTATGCTAAAATGCAGTTAGAAAGAAATATTAGTGAAACCGTGCTTTATAATTACAGGATAGCATTTTATTTCTTAAAAGAACATATCAAAAATGCAGTTAACGATGGAATGCGAAAAATATCTTATGAACTAAACGAGCTCGACAGACAATGTTTAATATATTTTTTAAATAAACTAGATTCTTCAATATATGATAAAATAGAACTTGATGTTATAGTTGACAACATCAACACTTTATTATCTTGTTACGATTTAAGTAAAAATTATGCCTTTATTAAAGCTGAAAATGAGGAACAAATTATAAAACTCAAAGTTTCAGCTTAAAAATAATTAGTCATCTTATTTCGGCTTTTTATCTTCAAACTGTTCTGAATATTCTTTTGCTTTCTCATCGGCAAGTACATCATTATGATTTGAAGGTTCTAGATTTTCATCAAGGCGTTTATTCCAATCATTTAAACCATTATTATCGTCAGCCTTATTTTTATCGGGAGTATTTACAGAATTTATCATCTTAATAATTTTATTAAAAACATATTAAAGAAGAATTAGTTCAAATTATTTTACGGGTGGTTCATCTTTTGCGTTTTTAAATTCTTTAACGCTTTTTCCAATACCACGCATTAATTCCGGGATTTTTTTACCACCAAAAATTAATATAACTATAACTACTATTAATATAATTTCAATTGCCGACATATAAAATTTTTATTAAATATACACTATATATACTCGCAATTGATTAAAAACTTAAACAAGTAAAGCATTCAATGTTCTTGCTTTTATTTTAGGTACAGCACCATGCCTCATAAATTCAGAAAAACCTTTTAATTGTTTTATTGATTTTACAGCCTCATATCCGGTGTAATTACTTCTAATTTTATTAAGCAACAAAGTGTCCGTTTTAAATAAATCTTGTTCATTTAATATCCCTTTTTTAAGGAAGCTTTTAATTAACTCGGCCATTTTACCATTTGCATATACATGAAGCGGCAAATTAAATACATCGCTATTAAGCCTGCTAAAAATCTCGTTTATCCATAAAGCTTCTTTTTCAGAATTAACTGCCATTTTACCATCTTTTAAAGTAATAGATTTTAAAAATTCAATCGCCCTTTGCCTTGATATTAATCCGGCATGAAAGCCATCTCTCAAAGTATAATCTAATCTATCCGCACAAAGTGATGGAAGCGGTTGTTCCAAAATATCAAAACTCCCATATATGATTTGATTTGCATTATAACCGTATCTAAGCAATACATCAGGAATTTCTGAATTGTACAACACCTCTGCAAAAATTTTTTCGTGATAATCTTCATCCGTATTATTAAAAACGTAATCACCAACATGAGAAAACGCAGTATGAGAAATATCATGCAATAAACCTGCAATTTGTTCTAATTCAGAACCGCCCAGGTTTTTAATCAACATTAAAACACCAATTGCATGTTCCAGTCTTGAGTGGCAAATTTCTGGATTGACCAGATAAATAGCACCACTCTGATGTATACCAGCCAAACGTTTTAATGCTTCAGTATTTAATAATTCCTCAAATACATCTGGAAATTCAATCTTTCCATATAAAATATCGTTTAGCTGTACCATGGTTAAAGCAATAAAATGAATTACAATTATACTATAATTTTTAGCTAGAAAAACAATAAATTATCAACAAAATACTAAACGTATTAGCTAACAATAAACTTTCAAAAAAAATGAAAACATTTATTACAAAAACATGATTTTTTAATACTTATAGTCTAGAACACGATTGCATTTTAAACGTTATATTTAAAAAAAAACAGACATATGGCAACTGCTGAGCAAATTCGAAAAGCATATTTAGATTATGTTTTAAGCAATAATGAAAAACCAAAATCGGTTTATGTTTTTGCAAAAAAGCTAAAAATTACTGAAGCTGATTTTTATCAATTTTTTTCTTCTTTTGAAAGCATTGAAAAAAATATTTGGTTCGATGTAACTTATGAAACTATAAATACAATTAAAGAACAGGAGGTTTGGTCTCAGTACTCTTCAAGAGAAAAAATGCTTTCTTTCTTTTACAGTTACATGGAAAATCTCAAAAACCAAAGAAGCTTTATTATTTATAGTTTAAGAAACTTTAACGGTAAAATAGGTACCCCAACTATCCTTGCTGGTGTAAAACCAATATTTGAAAATTTTGCCGAAGATATAATAAATGATGGTTTAGAAAACGGAGAACTTGCCGAGCGTAAATTTTTTAGTAAAAGATATAAAGATGCCCTTTGGGTTCAATTTGCCTTTATACTAAATTTTTGGATAAATGATGATAGCGAAGGTTTCGAAAAAACTGATGAAGCTATTGAAAAAGGTATTAACGTAACATTCGATTTATTTCAACACTCTCCTATTGATAACCTGTTTGAATACGGAAAATTTTTGAGCAGAAATGGAAAGTTTAAAGAGAAAATGGGATTTTAAAAGATAATGAAGCAACAAAAAAGTATTCCGGTAACTAAAGTAGAACGTTCGGCAAAGTTTGTTAAAACTGGTTTTCAAATTGGTGGCAATTATATTAAGCATTATTCAAAAAAGCTTTTTAACCCAGAATTAGACAGAGAACAGCTTAATGAAGATAATGCAACAGATATTTATAAATCCTTAAGTGAATTAAAAGGAAGTGCATTAAAGATTGCCCAAATGTTAAGTATGGATAAAAACATACTTCCAAAATCTTACGTTGATAAATTTACACAATCTCAATACAATGCTCCTCCACTTTCGGGACCGCTAATTGTTAGAACTTTCACTAAAAACTTTGGCAAAACACCTGAAAAAATTTATGATAGCTTCAATATAAATTCAACAAATGCTGCATCAATTGGTCAGGTTCATCAGGCTCAGTTAAATGGTCAGAAACTTGCAGTTAAGATTCAATATCCTGGAGTTGGCGATAGTATATCATCAGACCTAAAATTGGTTAAACCTTTTGCATTCAGACTTCTTGGCATGTCTGAAAAAGAATTAAACATTTACATTAAGGAAGTTGAAGAACGTTTATTAGAGGAAACGGATTACGAACTGGAAGTTAAACGTTCAATTGAATTTTCTGAAGCTTGTAAAAATCTGGACAATGTAGTTTTCCCGAAATATTATCCAGAATTATCTGGCAAGCGCATCATTTCTATGGATTGGATTGAAGGCATGCACTTGAAAGAATTTCTGAAAACCAATCCATCTCAAGCCTTAAAAAATAAGATTGGACAGGCTTTATGGGATTTTTACAATTTTCAGCAACATGAATTAAAAGCCGTTCATGCAGATCCGCATCCAGGTAATTTTTTAATAACTCCGGATGAAAAACTTGGAGTGATAGATTTTGGTTGCATTAAAGAAATGCCACTCGATTTTTATATTCCGTTTTTCTCACTTATATCAACCGATGTAATTAGTGATAAAGCCAAAACTATTGATGCTTTCAGGAAACTAGATATGATACATAAAGAAGATACAGCTTCGCAAGTTGAATTTTACTATAAATCATATAAAGAAATGATAGAGCTTTTTGCCAAACCATACATAAACCCTGTATTTGATTTTAGCCAGACTGAATTTTTCGAGAAATTATATAATTATGGAGAGAAAATCTCAAAAATGCCAGAGTTTAAGCAAGCCCGAGGCGTGAAGCACTTTATTTATGTTAACAGAACCAATTTCGGTTTGTATACAATACTGCACGAGTTAAAAGCAACTGTAAATACCAATACCTACAAACCAAAATTATAATCAGACATTCTTTTTTACAATTTCAACCATTTCATCAATTTCAAATGGCTTTAAAATGTAATCATCAGCTTTGCTTGCTTTAGCTATCTCAGGTAATTTCTCAGAAGTTGAAGTAAGCACAGCTGATATGTCTTCAGTTTCAGGATCAGATTTAAGTTCTTTTATTATTTTAGAACCTTTTTTTGTTCCTTTAATGTGATCGTCAATTATAACTACATCCGGATCAATTTCTTCAATATTTTCAATCGGCTCGGTTGTTAATGAAGCAGTTACATCAAAACCCTCCTCATCCAAAACCTGATCCATAATGTCCAGAATATCTTTATTATCCTGTACTAGAACAACCTTTTTCTTCATAAATAATTGGCAATAATTTTTCTATAAATATAATAAAAAGAATAAATACTACATATACTTCAATTATTTAGAATTAACTAAAAGCTGTTAATAGTTGGTCTGTTTTTTTTGCCCGTTGGTCGATTAGTTACCTATACTCGTATAAATATGCAATATAGGCTGCAACGTTTTCCGGGTACTGGCGTCTTATTTACAAAACCACTAAAAAATATAAATCATTAAATTATAATCAATTATAAATAACAGCATTATGAAAACCTCAATCAAAACACTAATCGCAACTTCGTTAACAGTTATCACTTTAACAACTTCTGTTTTTTCTAGCAGCGTAATGGCTAATGAGAAAAAACCTATAGCAACTGTTTCTGCACCAAGTAATTTCAAAAGAATTTCTGTTAAAGGAAATGTAGAACTTAAAATCGTTCAGAGACAAAATCAATCTGTAGCTTATGATGAAGATAATGTTGGTAAAGCAAAAATCACACAAGAAGGCGACTTATTAAGAATTACATCGCTTGATAAAGATGTTAGCAAAATTACGTTATACGTTTCGGATATATACAGAATTGAAGCTGCCGATAATGCAGTTGTAAAAACAGATGGTAAAGTAAAAGTTAAGTTTTTACAAGTTTTTTTAAAAGGAAATGCGCATGCAGAAATTAACTCTAGTACAGAAGGATTATATACTGTAATACAAGATAATGCAGATTTAAAACTTAGCGGAGCAACAGATAACCATACTGTAATTATGGGCGACACTCAAAAATTAACCATGGATAGATTTGCGGCACTGAAAACAAATATCCGTTCTAACGAAGACATGGGTGCAATTACAGAAACTGTTGCAGTTATTAAGTAAGAATTTACAGTCAAAAAAAAAGCGAAGAGGAAATCCTCTTCGCTTTTTTTTTTGATTTAATTTAAGTTTAAACTTAAATCTTTTGATTTTGCTTCTGCTGCAGTATCTTTTCGTTTCGTTTTGCTTACATACTTAACGCCTACGCGTAAAGCTTTTAAGCCAGAAACACCTTGCAATTCTTCTAAATCAAGTTTTTCCAAGTCATCATTTAAATAGCCTTGATCTTGCAAATACTTGATGTACTCAACATATTCTTTAGCTTCATCGGCATTAAAATAAACCATTGCAATTTTATTAGGTTGCGTTAAACGTTCTGAAGTTCCTTTTATTAAAACCTTATCGATACGTTTTTTAACAACCTCGTATCTAATATTATAAGCACCTTCTACGTCAAATCTACGCTCATCGTTTCTAAAACTAATATCAATTGCATTTGAGTGAATAAATAACAATTGGGTAGTTTCTAACGGACGAGGCATTTCGCCAATTAATCCTTTAGATAAGCGGGCAATCTCTACCATAGAGGTTAATTGCCATAAGCGAATATTCTTTAAATAAAGTAAATCGAACGGTTTATTTGGTGCAATTTCCTGTCCGATATAAATATCATATTCTACACCATCTGTACGAAATTTGGCAAAATAACAAGGATAAGATGATTGCAAATTCTGCTGTGCAGTTTCTAAGTACTGACTAACTTCCATGTTAATCATTTGCATAGAAACCTCTAATTTACGACGATTTTCATAGGCCAAACCAGTTTCTGGTAGTATTTCTGCAAAATAATCATCAACAATTTCGCCAGCTTCGGGATGGTTAAGCTTAATTACAGAGAAGAATGGATAAACTTCTGCAGCTAAAAATTCGTTCAACAACATTTCTTCGTTGCTCGATGCAACATTACTAATGCGAACAATCCAATCGTTACAGTTAAAAATTAGTTTATCAATCAATTCTAAGAAAACAAACTTGCGCAGGCTTTTTAAAGTTTTTATAATGTTCAATAAATGAACATGCATATCTTCTTTTAAAGCTTCGTTACGCTCGTTAGTAGAGTTTCTAATATCAACGGCACCAAACAATGGATACATTCCTTTGAAAGTAACGGTTTCCATTTGCTTAAGCTTTTTACTTTCTTTGCCTTGTTTTAAGAAATCCCAAACGGCCTCATTAAATTTCCATTGAACGGACGGTTGCAAAGCCGTAAATTTATCCATTAGCACGGCATCCATTTTGGCATTAAATTCTTCAATACTGTATTGAAAAAGCTGTCCAATTAATGGCATCGCCGGACGTAATCTCGATAATAATTTATCATCAAACTGAACTTCCTTACTTGAATATACTTCTAAAACCCCTGCTAACTGCGAATTATAGTAAACCGGTAGAACGGAATAAGAGCAAACACCTGCTTGTTTCAACACACGTAAAAAAGGATCTTTACTCATTTGGTCTTCTTTAATCGAAGGCACAAATATCGGACGAGGATCTTCTTTGTATTTATCCACTAATGAATAAAAAACTTCCTCTTCCATGTTCGATTCTTTTGCCGAATTAATAAGCATGCTTTGCGAAAATTCCTTATCATCAAAAACCAACTTATTGTTAACGGTTAAAAATGGCATTAATCCAAATTCAATATCACCATTTCCACTTAAAGTTTTTAAAGCCTGTATAACGTGATTGTAGGCATCACTTTGGTAATTATGATCTACCAAAGCATTTCTAATGCCTTCAATAGCATGTTGAAGCGTAACATCAGTAATCGAGATTACACTAAAACCTTCAAAAGTAAATTTATTTAGAGAAAGCTGTTCACTTAGATATTCTATCTCTGTACCTTCCTGAAAATGTTTGGCAAGCTCTTCAAAATTCAATTCTGGTAATTCTCCTTTATGCTGAATATCAATAAACTGTGTATCGTTTTGGATATTATAATAAGAAGTTAAATTACTATCAGCGTTAACATGCGCATAAATAATTTCATTTTTTAAAACAGATGTAAAATTGTAAAATCTGGTTAAAATTAAATTATAAATGAATTTTAAGTGTTTTTTTTCAGATGATTCAGTATCCTTGGATACCTTTTTAGCCGGATCATGATCTTTAAAAAATTGATAAAAAGCATTTGTGCTAAAGAAAATCTCATCAGGCACGGGCGTACTCAATGCCCAGAACATTTCATTTTCGTTCGCCATTAAAGGCGTTAAAATGGTAAATATTAATTCGAGCGTTTCTGTATGTTTTGATAATTCCTGAGCGCTAATATTGCCCAACAAAGCATCTTCTTTCTCAATTTTTTCGAGCAAAAACCTATAAAATTCCGACTTAACGGTTTTTTCTGTTTTAAGTCTGTTTTTTAAATAGGTTACCAATGGCCTAAACGACAGGTTAGATTTAACCTGGCAATTAATGCACTCGTTTTTATGTATCTTAATTACATTGGTATTCATGGGTATAAGTTTTTTATAGACGTAAAATTTAAAGGTTTAAAAATAGTTTTACTACAATACAAATATACAGTTAGCAAGAGTTACAAATAGTCTGCCAAACGTAATACTATTTTTATATCAATAATTTAATATACGAATAAAATGATGACTTAGTTTAGTAGAATTTAATTGATGTGCAATTGCAGCATACATCTCTAACCGCTGCCCACCATTAATTCTTACCCACAACAGGCAGAAAAGAATGGTAGAACTAACTTAATTACAGCAAAAATTAGCTTATCAAAAAATTTTAAAATTATAAATTAATACCTGAAATTAATCGAAACATAGGGATACCAACCGTCAACAGAATGCCCCATTATAAAGCGCACAACCGTTAAAGATGCAGGCGCAAAATATGCACCGCCGCCAACTCCATGATGCCAGGTTTGAGACGCTTCGTTTCTTTTCCAAACTCTACCCACATCATAAAAACCAATTAAGCCAACCTGACCTGGTAAAATATAGCTCACCAAATCACCTATTTTAGCTCTTAATTCTAAATTATTGTAGAAGCTGTGTTCGCCGGCAAATCTAAACTGTCGGTAACCTAGCAAGTTTCCTTGTCCGCCTAAAAACTGAGCCTGATAAAAAGCAGGCTTACCAATTGTAACACCTCCTCCAAATCTATCTGCAAGAATGAAATTCTTTCTACCATCTAAATTTTTATATAAAGCAACACTTGCTGTAAATTGGCCAAATGAGTTTGAATATTTATTTAATCCTTTGTAACCGGATAGTTTAAAATCTACAAAACTACCCAATGTTGGCAATAAATCGTTATCGCGTGTATTGTTGGTAAAATTTACAATTGCACCGGCAAACATCTTTTCATTTCTAATCGTTAAACTATCAGATGAATGCAACTGTGCCGTATTTTGTATAAATCGACCAATGTTATCATCATAATCCAATTTATAGTATTGAAAAGATGGTCCGACACTAAAAGTAGATTTTGGCCTACGCCATCTTATGGATGGGTCTACCTGGTACAAATTAAATCTGGTGCGGTAGTATCTGATATCATCTCCATGCTCATCAAAACGAGTATCATTACCTAAGCCAAAAAAGTTTTGAGTATTATTCGGCGCAAATGCATCTGCTTTTAAAATAAAATCGCCTTTTCCAAAAGCTTTTAACCATTCTCCTCTATAATTAAACCTAAAGGCTTTAGAAGAAAATGAATGTAAAAAAGAAACAGTTTGCGAATTTCCGTAAGGTTGTTTTCTGAAACCCGGATTGGTTTGTTTATAAATAAGTCCGAGTAAAATACCATCATCATTATTATAACCGGCATTTAAACTAACTGAACTTCTACGATACATATCTTTTGGTACATAACTAAAATTAGCAGTATCGTTTGAGATAACTTTACTGATTTTGTTTGCATCTTCGCCAGCATAAGTTGCTTTAGTTGTACGCCCGTATAATTTAACCTTGCCATTGCTGTTAGCAAAATCGTAATATTTATCGCCTTTACCACCAATAATTCTGATTTTGATATTTGATGATTTATTGTCTAAAATAAGGCTATCATTCCCATTATGCATATAAACCCGAAGCTCTTTGGTAACTTTCGGATCGAATTTTCTATCATAAAGTTCACCTTTTACATCGCCATCTTTAGATATTTTGTTGATTTTAACTCTTAAGCCTTTTTCACCATTATCGGTAATTTTAATCAATTCATTTTTATTGGATACTTCGATATCAACAATGCGGTTAAAGAAGTGATAATAATCATTCATCAATTTTGGTAAAGCTTTAACCCTTGCCCTAAGCTGATTTAAAAATGCATCATGATGTAAAGAGTAACTTGGTTCCGGAAGTCTTTTTAAAGCCTTTTCAAAAACCTCATCGTTATAATTTGCGCAAAAATCTGCAACAATTTTATCCCATTCTTTTTCATCGATGTTGGCTGTCCACCTGCTGCTAATCTCTCTGCCTTCCCATAAAAACCATTTTATGTCTTTTATTTCGCGTTCATAACCCTGCATCATTGGTAGCAGAGAAGAACTCTGCGTAAATCTTTGAATCTTACCGTCAGACATAAAGAAAACCTGATCTCTGTCTCTAGGCACAGGTGTATAATAAGAATCGCCGTCTTTTTTACTTTCTTTCCAACGCCATTGGTCTTCGTGTCGGTCCCAATCACCTAAAAGAATATCGAGCGACCTTGCTTTTACCCAAGCCGGGCCATTCAACTTATTGTCGTTATCTTCAGTAAGTTTTTTATCCATTTTTGGAGAACTATCCGATTCTCCGGCTGGTTCTCTTTCTTCTAACAAACAAAGTGTGTTTGCAAAAACGGATTCATATTCGCCTAAATTATCATCAGGAGAAACCCATCCAATTATTGGGTTTGAATGATAAATGCCACCCGCTTTTGCTAACTCTGGCACAACCAAAGCAGAAAATGGATGTTGAGCAGACATATTATCCTTTATAATATCTTTAGCAAAAGTTTCTCTTAAACCTGCCGGAAGCAAAACTTCAGGATACTTTTCTACACTTCGAAGCACATATTCCTTACCATTTTTGTCTTCTAACCTTAAAGATCTACTTTGATTACCGCCACCTCTTTGCGTTGCTTTTAAGCCACCTGCAATTTTTGAAATCCGCAGAACAGGAACCTTAGTTTTAGCAGCATACTCTTTACGGAAATTTTCGCCAAAAAGCCAGCGATGAAAACGACCAACACTATCATATTCGGGTTTAACCTGCACAATAATACTATCTGCAGTAATTGGCTTAAGTATATTTCTTTCTTTAGCAGTGAGCACCTCGAATTTTTTAGTGTAGCTGTAAATGCGTTTAACACCTGTATCTGCATACACGTAATATTCATAACGCATATCATTATTCATCAACTGGTCTGCAACAACATAACCTTGCTGCATTTCGTTAAAAAGAGAATTTTTGCCTTGCCTGTTTGGCGATACCTTAGAACCCGAACCACTAACAATTTGCAACTGTTTACTTTTAATTAATTGCAAACCATGCTCATGACCAGCAACATAGGTTACATTTTTATAATCTCCAAAAACACCATTCACCGATTTTATCATTTCCTTGTAAGCTGGGTGGTTTAAATCTTCGGGACTTAATAAAGTAGAACGCAAAAACGGATAAACAGAACCTAAAACCGGTAATGGGATAAAAAGATTTTTATTTATTGATGTTAGAGGAAAAAGGTGATTTCTTATGTTGAAATAGCCTCCGTGTGGTCCATAGCTTTGAAATGGATGATGGGAAGCAAGAATAATCACTTTATCTTTGTTTCGTTCTAAAAGCTCTTCCATTTTTACAATAACTTCGTCTTTTGTTCGGCATTCACATTCGCCGTTTGCATTTGATTTATTGTAAGGAAAAAGCCACCATTCACTATCGTAGGCGATAATTGTTAATTTATCCGTTAGGTTTATTGCAACCGGATCGGGGCAGCCATTTTGAGGTATGAGTTTTAAAAGCGGGTCGTTCTGGGCTTTTAAAAAATCATCTTGCGCTTTAATTTTTGCTAAACCTTTTGGTCCTGATTTATCCCAATCGTGGTTGCCTGGCAGAAAATAAACCGCAGCGCCTTTTTCACGCATCGGAATAAACTGCGACTGAAGAATCTTTTTCGTATCCTCCTCTTCTAAACTTCCTGGCAAACCCATACCTGATGGGTAAATATTATCGCCCAGGTAAATAACAGTAGTTTTTTTTGGGATTATCTGCTTAGCCGCATTTTTTAAATCCTGCGTTTGTGCCGGGTTCATTTCTCCGGCATCGCCGAATAATATAATTCGGTATTTAACATCACTTTGTGCAAATGAAATTAATCCAGCAAATATCAATATAGTGGTTAGCGTAAAATTTTTAATCATAAATTAGTTTGTTACAGCAAAAACATAGTAAAAGTAGGCTGCCTTTTAGTTAGAAAGGCAGCCGTACAACTATTTCCTTAATTTAAATTCAAGAATATTTCCGGCAGATAATGTACCACCCTCATTGGAAATATATAGAGTATTATCCTTATCAAATGCAATTCCTTCTGGCTGATTAAAATCATCACCCTTTAAAGGCACAACACTTTTTATTTTAAAATTGGCATCAGTAACTAAAATCATTTTATTTACAGATGATAAAATGTACCATTCATTTGTGTTTTTGTTTTGAGAAAGGGCCGATGGTTTAAAGTTTAATTTTTTGCTTCCTGATGCTTTTGCAATTTCATGATATGGAATGCTAAATTCTCCATCTGCTTTTAAAGTGCCATCATTAGCCATCGAGAAAGCATAAATACGGGTTGCTTTTTCTTTATCATCAGCTTTGCTTGCTTTTGTTAAAGCGTAAATTTTACCTGTAGCTTCGTCGGCTGCCAAGCCTTCATATTCGCCTTTTGGTAATAAATCTTTAACCTTTTGCACATTGGCTGCTTCAGGTTTGTTGATTTCAGAAAGCGGAAAAACATGAAACTCCCCATTACTTTTTAAAACAATGACCTGTTTTTTTAATATTGCCAAATCTTCATAATCACCTTTGCCTCCAAATTTTGTAAATTTAGCTTCTTTATCCTCTAAACCAAGGTAAAATAAATCGCCATCTTCATCTTGAATGGCATAAACTTGTTTCGGGTCGCCGTTGTTAAAAACAATGCCCGATATTTCGAACAAGCTTTGCGGCATATTATGCTTTACAGGTTTACTTAAATCGTAAGGAAAATCAGATTTTGTTTGTGCTGTTTCTGATGCGGTAGTAGATTCTTCGTGTTTTTCGTTAACACATGAAATGCAAAAAAAAGCAATAGATAAAGCGCCTAGTGCAGTCAGCATGGCATATTTATAATTTTTCATCAGCTAAAATTTAATGTTGATTTTGTAAAAATTTATAGATTTCTGATTGAGACGCAATAAGTGTTCCATCCTTTTTTACTGGTTGATTATTCATTTCATCATCAATTGAAACCGCTTGTAAATTATCTTTTTTCTGTATGTCCATTATGTGAAGAATTTCGCCTTTAATGGCTTCATCGTAAACCGGAAAACAAACTTCAATGCGCCTGTAAATATTTCTATTCATCCAGTCGGCCGAACCCAGAAACACATCCTTTTTGCCCAGATTATTGAAAATAAATATCCGCCCGTGCTCAAGGTATCTATCAACAATACGAGTAACAGTAATATTTTCACTCATTCCATCCACACCTGCAATTAACCTACAAATACTTCTAACAAACATGTTAATCTTTACCCCTGCCTGCGAGGCTTCGTAAAGTTTATTAATTAAGATTTTTTCTTCCAGATTATTGAGCTTAATGGTTATAGATGCATCTTTACCGGCCTTTGCAAATTCGATTTCCCTATCAATAAGCGCTAAAAATTTCTCTTGCAAATTAAACTGGGCGACCAAAATGTGCTCAAAATTTACGGGCACAGTTTTTTCAGGCTTTACCCTTTTAGCCAAAAACATAAAAAGAAGTTCAATTTCCCTCAAAATATCTTTGTTGGCGGTCATTAAGATGTGATCGGTATAAAAAGCAGCAGTACTCTCATTAAAATTTCCGGTGGCAAGTAAGCCTGTGTAATGCATACGGTTTCCTTGCTGTTTTTTAACCAATGCAATTTTAGCATGAACTTTTAAGGCAGTAACGCTGTATACAATTTCAACGCCTTGTTCCTTCATTTTCTTAGCCCATTTTATGTTATTAGCTTCATCGAAACGAGCTTTTAATTCAACTAAAACGAAAACTTTTTTACCATTTTTTGCTGCGCTGATTAATGCATTTATAATTTTAGAATCGGTAGCAACACGGTAAATAGTTAGGTAAATCTCTTTAACATCTTTATCAATAGCTGCCTCATTAAAAAATCTTAAAATGGTATCGTAGCTTTGATAAGGCGTATGTATGATAATATCCTTTTTGCTTATTTCATCTAGTAATGAATTTTGGACCAAATCGCAGTGACATATTTTAGTCCAATCTTTATTTGATAAGGCAGCGTTTTTAACCGGAAAAGACATTAAATCTTTTAAGTTATGATATTGACCGCCTTCAACCAGGTTAGCCTTTTTAAGATTGAAAAGCTTACGAAGGAGCTTGATTACATTTTTAGGGATGCCAGGCTGATGTAAAAAACGGGTGGCCAAGCCATTGTCTCTTTTAGAAAGCTGAATTTCAAGTTGCTCTGATAAGCTACCAGAATATTCGTCCTTTAAATCAATTTCAGCATCGCGGGTGATTTTGAAGCTAAAACAACCTGTTATTTCTGCATCACTAAAAACCACTTCTAAATTGAAGCGGATAATATCGTCTAAAAATACAATATAGGTTTTGTCTTCTTTATCAATTTTATAGAAACGAGGAAGTTCATTTGAAGGTATATTTAAAATAAAAGCCTTTTTTTCATCACCTCTGGTAACCGTTACCAAAAAATATAACTGATTATTTGAAGGGAAGAAAATTGTATTCTTTTTTACTGATACTGGTTGCAAAAAGGCTAAAACCTGACTTAAAAAATATCTTCTGGTTTCTTTCTGGATTTCTTTAGGAAATTTACGACCGTAAACAACCTCAATATTTTGGTCTTTTAATTTTGGGATAATATCTTTTTGAAGCGCCTTACCATACCTTTCCTGCTGCCCGGATATCATCGTATTTGCTGTTTCTACCAAATCTGCATTGATGTGCAAATCGTTATCCTCTTTACTGCTTATTTTCTCTAAAGCAAGTAAAACAGGCATCCTTACGCGATAAAACTCATCCAGATTGGAAGAAAAAATAGATAAAAACTTGATGCGTTCTAAAAGCGGAACGCTATCTCGTTCAGCTTCCATTAAAATACGCTCGTTAAATTTAAGCCAGCTTAAATCACGATTAAATAGTTTGCTTTGAACTGCTGTTTTCATTAAAGTTTACCGTAAGCAGCGTAAGCAACAACAAATGCAAGTACGGCTGCAATTAAGCCAAACATGAAAACGTTATAAGCCAAACGAATTAATTTATATTTTCTTCCTAATACCACCCCTTGCGAGTAAACATCAGTTATCAGGGTGCCATACAAGAAATCTTTATCGTTCATTACTTTAACCATACCATCGGTATAATCTGGTAAAGACATTTTATAAAAGTTACCGAAGAATAATAAGTTTACTTTTTTCTGCTCCATTTCTTCTGGTGTAAAAATTCCCGGCGGAATTGATGGGCGGGTTGATAGAATAGAAACCACCACGCATGTTAAGCTTACTACAAGCAATATGAATGTTGGAATAATTAAATTACTATGATTATCTAATTTATTTAATAATAAACTCACAATTAAAGAAAGCATAATGGAGTTTACAGTTATTAATATGTGTGCTTTATTATCGGCCATATCACTTAACCTTTGATTATTTGCAGAGGTTATTCTAAACATAGTTTCAATACCTTTATCAGGCTTGTCTTTTTTATCCTTTTTCTTGTCTTTAGGATTATCTATTTCTTCTGACATATGGGTATGTAAATCTGGCTCTACAATATTTACTTGTGCAGACTTAGCTGATAGTTTATTTTTTATCTTATCAACGTTCTTTTGCTTTTGATCGTTTAAGAGCAGTTTTGCATAATCGGTATGGTATTGGTGTGCTTCAAGAAACCTTATATCATCTATGCGCCAGTTTTTTTTGCTGATATCTTTATTGTAAATTAATTCAACTTCCTTGTGCATCAGTTTTCCTTTCTGTCTGAAATCTGCTGAGCCTAAATGGAATAAATCTGCATCGCACAAAATATTTTCAATTAAGTTTGAAGGTTTTTGAGGAATCTTTGTGCTTAAGATAGCGTTCGATATTTTTTCCCGAACCGCTTTATTTACCTCTTTAGATTCGAGATAACTGTTGGCTAACTCTGCTCCTTTTGCTTCATGATAAAGATTATCTTCAAAATAGCCGGTATCATGAAACCATGCGGCTACAGTTACAATAAAAAAGTCTTCATCATTTAACTGATAATGATTGGCTATCTGCTGTGCTGCTTTTACAACACTTTGTGTGTGTTCAAGATTGTGATATACCAATCTATCATCCTGATGGGTATTAAAATAATCGTTGATATGCTCTTCTACATCAATCTGTAGTTGCTTGTAATCCATGAATATAAAGCTAAAATATTTTGTTAATCTGGTATTTTGGTCATTTGTTAAAATGCCAAGTTTGCTTGTATAAATTTACGGTAATTTTAACAATAATTTAATTTGCTATTGTTAGTACAAAAAAGATAATTTATTTTTCAATACAACAATCTATAATCAAATTAACTTAATAATTGTTTTTTAAAACAAGCAAATCATTGAAAATGAATGGTAAAAAATTTTTGGAAGAAAATTAGTTAAAAACTTTTTCGCAAATTGAATGCAAATTTGTAACATTGCACTCGCAAAAAACAATATGTTTTTTCGGGGCCTATAGCTCAGTTGGTTAGAGTAGAAGACTCATAATCTTTTGGTCGCTGGTTCGAGCCCAGCTGGGCCCACAAAAAAAAATCACCCCTTGAGACACTCTTAAGGGGTTTTTTTATGCCCTTTAAGACTCAATAAGGAACCACTGCATCAGCGGTCAATCTTCCTGTGATTTCCATAATTAAAAAATTTAAATGTTACATTTTTTATTTCTCCTCCCTTTTCCAAACGTCTTTTCAAAAGAAAAACTGAAAAAAGAAAGTCCGGAAAAACGGTTACCTAGCGACAAAGAGCTATAAGTCCCGAAGGGGGCTCGCTAGCGGCGCGCGAGCATTATGCGCTCGCAGTAAGCGGAGTGACCGAAATTCACGGCCTTTTATCCGTTTTATTGAAAAGAATCGCTTTATTTTATCCCAGCTAATTGACTCATTTATAAACAGAAGAAACTTCCGATCTCATCCAGTTGCGCACATCCTCCTGCCCAGTTCCAGGGCCGCTAATATGGCGCAGGATTTAGCCACACCAATACCCTTGAACGTAGATAAGCTTTCAAAATCTTGCGCGTATATGCGGTCAAGTCGTCCTCCGGCTGCTTTTAAAATTTCTTCTGAAGTGGCCACTGCATTTTGACTGGCGCTACCCGTACCAATCAGCATCGAGATAAGTTCAGCGTCGTTTACTCCTTGCGCTCCGTAGGACACAAATTTTTCCCTTGGCTGCATCTCTGCAGCTGAGGAGCTAATCCCTTTTCGGCCCTTTATGCTAGTTTTGGATAATTGCTGAATGCCTCCTATTCCCTGATAATCAAGATGGGCTGCAGACTGGAAAAGCGAAGAAAAAGCGGAAACAAGAAAGTGGAAATCTTCTTCAAAAACCACTACATTTGACCTTCTGTATCCACCACTCTGCAACTTATCACTCCGGGTAATGCAGATGTAATGACTATCGTTAATTGCGCGCTTAAAGTCGATAAAATAGTTTCTTTTTCCGGATGAAAAGTTTTCACTACTAAGGTTTTCAGTTCTCATGTCTATCATTTTTGGTACACACAAAATTTGGATTTGAATATTTGCTAATCGGTTGTATATTAGCCTATCCGGTCCAATCGGATAAAAAACGGATAGAGTAACCCTAAATTTATTCGGAATGCCGCCATTAAAAGAAACCTTACGACTATGCAGCTATCAATATTGCGGCAATTCATTCGAGGGAAGAAGCGATAAATTGTTTTGCAGTGATCAATGCCGAAACCGTGCAAGACGCGATCAACTCAAAAATGAGCGATGGAATGCCCCTTTATTTTACACCAAAATCAACGAGATTCTTCGACATAATCATAAGATACTCCAAAGCATTTATGAGCAAAAAGGTGATTCAACTGTAGTCACGGATTTTCTGCTTCGGGACAGCGGTTTTAATTTTGCATTCATCAGCCGAATACTCCAAACTTCAAAAGGTATTTATAACTTTTGTTTTGATTATGGATGGCTTGAACTGGAAAACAACAAGATTTTAATCGTAAAAAATGAAAAAATGGTCCAGTTCTGAACTTGTTTATCTTAAGCAAATAAAGGAGTAGCCCTGAGCTGAGCTAAAAAATTAAACCCAAACAACAAGCATCCGTCAGTAAAAACCAAGGTAAATTCACCGTCATAAAGAGATTCAATACGGCCATAATCACTCAAGGACTAATACGCCTAACACCCGGAAGGCTTCAGCACCGAAAACTTTATAAAAGCGCCATCGGCAAATAAAAATCGCCCAGACTATTTTCAAAATCGTCATAGCATATTAATGCGGCCTGCCAAAAGAGATCACTGTTTTGGATTACATCCGGATTTTTTCCTGGCAATATAAAAGAGAACTATCGATAAATTCAAGTCAGGTGCTTGTTGAAAGCCTACCTAACATTAAGTATTTGCTAATTATTAAAAACCAATTGATTGATGCACTTGTCTTAGATTCAGGTAAAAATAACATGAGCACAATACTTTTATTAGAAGATGATCAGGGAATCAGAGAAATGATACATATTGTTTTAGAATCTGAAAATTATAATGTAATCTCATTTTGCAACATTGCGGACTTTAGTAACAGAGATAAAAAAATTGAAGCCGACTTATTTTTACTTGATATCAGATTGCCCGACGGTTCAGGACTCGCTGTATGCCATGAAATTAATGCAGTTCAAAACACACCGGTTCTGGTGATGAGCGCACATGCCCGTCTGGAAGAGATTGAGAGCAAGTGTCAACCAGCAAATTTTATTCAAAAACCCTTTGATATCGATTATTTACTCAGTCAGGTTAAAAAATATATCAATTAGAAATAGCCACTATAATCATTTTAATCAAAAAAAATATCGAAATCAAAACTTCCGCTAAACCACGATAAACGACTATTTTCAAATTTAAATTGAGGCACACTTGAATATTTCAGCGAAAGTGTTCGGTCATTCCGCATTTTCACTTTCCAACCATTTCGCTCCAAAGTAACTTATTGTTTCGAGTCAAACTGTTCGATTTAACGCCTGCGTTAATTCCATTCCTACTCCTAAGCTAAAACATCAGCATCCTGCTCACCTGAATTTAAAGTCTCCAGTGCAGCGTTGATTAATTTAGCGACCCCCATGAAATCCTCCCGAATGTAGTTAAAACGAGCTCGTTTGGAGAATTGAGCAGTCAAATTTAAATTGGATGACCTTTTGGACAGGATCCAGATGAATAGTTAGGCAGAAGATTTTTCTGTTATGCCGGGATTGGAATGGGAAAGAAATTCTAACAGTCCTATTTATCTGTCGAAGGGG
Source organism: Pedobacter sp. Leaf132 (assembly GCF_920984695.1). NCBI lineage: Bacteria > Pseudomonadati > Bacteroidota > Sphingobacteriia > Sphingobacteriales > Sphingobacteriaceae > Pedobacter > Pedobacter sp. Leaf132. The sequence goes on from NZ_CAKLBO010000002.1 coordinate 755,419, forward strand.
AAATAGACACTTTAGACAAAATCCGGCTGAAAATTTACCGAACAGTTTGGACCGAAATAGATGGGTCACTTTCGCTGAAATATCCACTTAAGCGCCATCAAATATATTTGATACTTTGAGCAGTCAATTCAATTTGCTTAAAAGCCAGATATTCTTCGGTGGTTTGCAGCTTGTTCAGCTGATAATCATTTAATGAGGTATTGTATAACATCCATTGTGAGAGTTGCAAGTCCCCGTCATATAATGAAAGTTCCATTTCTTTACGAACCACTTTTGCAGAACCGGCTAACCATTTTAAAAAAGCATTACCAAATATTTTTCCTTCAGAAAAAACTAAATGCTGAGCAGCATTGTCAAAAGGTTGCAAACCAGCAACACTTTTAAATATTGCAACATCATTTGAGCCTTTAAACCTCAACTGTACATAAATCCCCTTATCCATACAATCTATAAATAAACAAATAAAATCCCAACTAGCCTACCTCTAATTCAGCAAACGCTTTGAATCACAGTCAAACCTGTTAGGTTTTCTGAAATCCAAAGGGCGGATTTTAGTAGGCAACTACAGCAGCTAAATTTATGAAAAAGCTAACAGACTTGCTTCGATTTATATTTGAAATCAAGTTGATAGCTTCCTTAACATGAATTAAATCCATTAGGCTATACTTAATCCATTGACAAACTTACTAAAATCATAAACCTGTCAGATTATCCACTCCCGCAGTCTTTTAAAATTTATGCTCCGGGACTGTATCCCCACAGGGCGAACTAAGGAGGCATAAAACTCAGCAGCATCTCGGCTTGTCAGAAGTCATTGCACAGGTTTCGACAGTACTTAAGCATACCAAACCCACCTTTTACTCATTTTGGCAGGAGCAGATCCAACTTTGGAAGCTGTCCAAGGCAGAAAATACCCTTAAAACCTATAGGTCCACGCTGAATATATTGAAAGAATTCAACCCGCGATTAAACTTTAGTGACCTAACTTATGATTGCATAGAAAAGTTTGAATTATATCTGAGGAGTATAAGAGGAAACGGTGTGGGTGGTGCATTTACAAAACAAAAGACCCTGAAATCCATGATTAATCAGGCCATCCTTAAAGGGCACATGAAGTGCAACCCATATCAAAACTTTAAGATAAAAGCTGCTGTCGGCAGAAGGGAGTTTTTGTCTATTCAAGAAGTTAAGACAATAAAAGATATGTGTATCGAGGAAAAAAATGGTTTCCTGAATAGAGTCCGGGATATCTTTTTATTTAGCTGCTTCACCAGTTTGAGATTTTCAGATACCATGAATTTAAAATACGGGCATATTCGACAAAACCCTGACCGTATCGAAATGGAAATAATGAAAACCAGCAAGCTCTTAACGATACCATTAAGTGCAAACGCAGGCAAGATTCTGGAAAAATACATGGTTTCGAGTCCCACTAACCCAAAACTATCCATTTTGCCAAAGATGGCCAATCAGGTAATCAACCGGGAATTGAAAGTATTGATTAAGAAAGCCAGTATCGCCAAACACATCAGTTTTCACTGTGCCCGCCACTCACTCGCCAGTAATTTAATAGAAAGTGGCACTTACATCAATCATGTAAAAGAACTACTTGGACGCACAAGTATGCTTCAGACCCAGATTTATGCAAAAAGCCTCAAGGCGGATTTATATGCATCAGTCAGCAGGTTAAATGAATTTTATCAATAATAATCTTAAAAGGTCCAGATTTCTGCTACCCATCGATATTCTTACTGTTAGCATTCAAGAAAAGACAAGAACAGGAAAGTCATTAAATAAATATAAAAACTCAAGACACTTATAGTCAAATCATTAAATAATGATCAAGAAAAAAGTTGATTTTTTTTTAATAAAAATCAGCACCATAGTTTGTAATTATGAAAACTAATCTTACTTTTGCACTCCTTCAAACAAAGAAAATTTGAAGTCTGTGATGCGGGGTGGAGCAGTTGGTAGCTCGTCGGGCTCATAACCCGAAGGTCGCACGTTCGAGTCGTGTCCCCGCTACAAAATGAGTTGAAAGACACTCAGGTTAAAAATGGCCCGTTCGTCTAGGGGTGAGGACGCCAGATTTTCATTCTGGAAACAGGGGTTCGATTCCCCTACGGGCTACGAAATCCAATCATGGGAACAACATGGGAATTTACTCCATGAAAATTATTAAGAGAGTCTTCAAAACCTGAAGGCTTTTTTTGTTGATTTTTTTAGCGCATCTTTTTAAATGAAATTCTAAACACGTATATTTGATTTATTAATCACACGTGTTATGACTACTAAACTCACATTAACGATAGAGGATACAGTAATTGATTCGGCAAAAAAATATGCCCGCCAAAAAGGAAAAAGTTTGTCCGATATCGTAGAAAATTACCTGAAATCTATCAGTGTTTCAGAGGAATCTGTGCAGACATTATCGCCAAGGGTGGCCAAATTAATGGGGTCGGTAAAACTTCCTGAGGATTTTGATTACAAAAAGGAGTTAGGCAAGGTTTTGAAAGAGAAACACGGGTAAGCATGAAACAAGTTTTCATGGATACCAACATAGTTATTGATTTTCTGGCAAACCGGCAGCCTTTTGCAATGGATGCTGCAAAACTTTTTGATCTAGCAATAAATGGTAAAATAAGGATTTTTATAGCCGCTGTCTCCTACAATAACATATATTACATTCTTCGTCAGTCTATGCCTGGAAATGCTACTTTAAGATTGCTGGAGGAACTGGCTGATATGACGGAAATAACAGATGTAACAGCTGCTGTTATTCGTCAGTCGCTTAAAACGGATTTTAAAGATTATGAAGATGCCATTCAATACCATAGTGCCCTAAGTATCCCCGATTTGGATTTTATTGTAACTCGAAATACCAAAGATTTTAAAAAGAGCAAACTTGCCGTTCTCACACCGACTGAAGCATTGGCTAGCCTTAGTGGTACATAGCGAATTCGTCTCATAGGCTGGTCAATAGATCATCTCCCATGTTCGCCAAAAGTATCAAATCGTCCTGAAAGGTGTTCTATAAATGTAACGCTTGGCTACTTAAGGAAGCAACATATTTTTTTCGTTTCCTTTTTTTATGCCAATAAAGACCTGTGGCCCAAATCTTTACAACTTGACTAGATGGTGTTCGACAATCGTAAAAAAACTTACTAAACATTTATCCAAATTGATCTAAAAAGCTGTACCTCAAATACCTCTAAGTGGATTTTGGCTTGTTCGACCTCCTCTTAGGGGTTAAAGGCTTTTCTAGTTGTGCTTCCCTGAGATTATTCTTCACTATCAAATAAAGGAAATCCAATATAATATCAGCTTACTTTTCATTAACTTTTACATTATTCTTTACCAAAATTGAAATAGCTTTATTGACAGACATTTTTCATTCGATAAATTTCATATTATTAGTGATTTAGATTTGAACCTGTGTATTTTTGAGAGCCCGTATGGCAACTTAATCGTGAGGTCGCCATTCGAATAATCGATTTTTTCTGGTGGAAAAAGCTTGACAAAGTGCTTCTTATCTGCAGGGTCCAATGTTTTATAAATATTGAAAATATCAATTACATCTCCATAATTAAGCTTCGTTTTGAATCCGCTGTCGAAAATCAAAAATATCAGCAGCAGGATGCTGAAGTTCCTCTTACTTCAGAAGGTTTTTCAAACAAGACCGAGAGAACTGGATTTATCCGTTTCGTCAGGATAGCTAAGTCGTAAATTCAAGATACTTCCAAATAATTATTTGTCCAATGACTCTGGCTTCCATTTTATTAACTCCAAAAAGGACTGACAACCGTAGAAACCATAGAATTTAGCATTTATTTACAAAGTTTACATTTTAATTTACAAAGAATATTACTCCAATCCATGTTATGACCGATAGATTTGCTTCATAAATCTCAATAGTCATGAAAAATAAAATGAAAATTATCAACGCGCTTATCCTGGCATTAGCTGTTATAAGCGGACTGGCACTTGCCAAAGGCAAATTTACAAATGAAGGACTAAAGGCAGAGCAGCGCTCGAAAAATCTAAAGCACCATCGTTCTGATGAAAGAAAAAAATGGGAAGCGTCACCAGATGGAGTAGCCTACAAAAATTGGACATTATCTGATGCAGGCATCAGCGTACGCGCAAGTCATGTAGAAATAGCAGACCATATAAAAAACTTTACCAGCATGGATGCCGTAGTCACCGCAGTTAATTACCAACGTGAGCATTCAAAATTAAAAGGACCAAAATGGCTTGTCCTTAAAATCGGTGAAAGCCAGTACATGATGCAGTTTAGCCCAAGTGAGTTTCTGCAGCTAAACCAGCTTCGCATTAATGACAAAATCAAAGTGAAAAGCCGCAGCGTTGGATATTCACCTAATCACTTGTACTTAATTTTATCAAGCGATTACATTGAGCATAACAATAACGTTATTTTCAAACGGGATACTAGTCAAAATAATGGCTGTTAGGGATTTTTTAAAGTCCAAAAGATAATGACACATAGCACCCCATCCTCCACCTTGTCTGAATTAGTAAAATTAGGAGCCCTTCCTTGGAATTTAAAGTCACTATCAGATGTTAATCTGAAGCAATTGATAAACTATAGCGAATACTTGAGTTTTTTAACCCCATCTGGAAACACCAAACTACTTCACCCCTCCTCGCCAAAACACCAACACAAAGACATTCAATAATTTACAATAAATTTATTTCTGGTGGACAGGGGTCAATCTGTTCTGGTTTATCCAGTTAAATATTAAAACATCACAATTTACATTTAATAGCAAAATGACTACCTTCAAAGGCAATCCAGATCAGCCCAGTCCGATCAATAAACTATGACCAAGCTTTACCTACCGTTTTTCCTAATTCTGCTCTTCATACTCAATAAAACACCGGATGATAATAGCGGATTTGAATCTGCAGATATACCCAGCGCTCTTCCCAGCGGATGGTGGATTCAGGCACCCAACTACAACAATATCCGGTTGGACTCAGCCACCAAATACGAAGGAAAATACAGCTTATCCATACAGAATTCGATAGATTATAATACCCCTCAGGAAGCAGGAAACTATTTCTTCATTAATCAAAATGAAACTTGGGGCAACTCGGAAGGTACAATTGAATTAAGAGGCTACATGAAACTTGGCGAGGTTCAAAGTGGTTACGCCGGTATATGGTTAAAAGCGGAAGGTGTTGATGGCCGGATAGAACTGCTTGACAAAAAATACGCCGGAACGCATGATTGGGCAGAATATCGACTGAGCATACCCTACTCAAAAAAAATAACCCAGATAGCTTACGGAGGAATTCTGGACGGCGTTGGCAAAGTCTGGTTCGATAATTTTAGACTTTACAAAGACGGCAAAACCCTGAATAACTTAACAAGAATTCCCCCAAAAAAAGCGCAGCAAGATACCGCCTACCTTCATGGCTCGGGAATAAAAGACATCAAAATAAATGCAAACAACATCGCCAATCTCGCCATCGCTGGTCAGCTGTGGGGATTTTTAAAGTATCACCACCCCTACGCGGCTAGCGGAGATGTGAACTGGGATGCGGAGCTATTTAAAATCATACCCCGTACACTAGAATGCAGAAACGCCAAAGAACTAAGTTATGCCCTGGAAGATTACCTGAATACCCTTCCAAAGGTCAGTACATGTACAGCCTGTAAAACCCCATCTAAGGAAAAGGTAATACTCGCAGCAGATTACGGCGACCTTTTTACCAGTAAAAAAATAACCAAAAGCCTGACCAATAAACTCAGGCATATCCAGCAAAACAGCGCCATTAAACAAAACTACTGGGTTAAAAAAGATCCAGGACTCGGCTATCCCCAGTTTGTCAACGAAAAAAGCTATGATAAAATGACCTACCCAGATGCTGGGTATCGACTACTCGCCCTGTTTCGATATTGGTCAATGATAAATTACTATTCACCCTACAGAAACCTGACAGCATCCAACTGGAACCAGGTCTTGAAAGATTTCATCCCACAATTTCTGGCCGCGCAGCATGCGATGCAATACACGCTCAGCACGCTAAAGCTTATCGCAACAATTAAAGATACCCATGCAAACCTCTCTGATAATGTAACCCTAGAATCATACAAAGGAAAATATCGAGTACCCTTTCGTGCAGATTTTATCGAAAACAAGCTGATTGTCAGCGGATACCGGACAGACAGCCAAAGCATACAACAGCGGGTTAAATTAGGAGACCTTATCGAATCCATTAACGGACAAAGTGTAAAAAAACTCCTGAAAAAGTATCTCCACATCACCCCCGCATCCAATTATCAAACCCAGTTAAGAGATTTGCCCTGGAATTACCTGACGCGGAGTAATCAGGAAGAACTGCAGTTTGTGCTTCTAAGAAACGGAAAACGAATCAAGTTAACCCTAGCAACGCTTAAAGGCAAATCAAGCTACAGCACCTCAGATCAAAAAGAAAAAGAACCATATTATCTCATACGCGATCAGATTGGTTACGTTGATGCTGGCAAATATCAGAATGCAGAACTGCCAAAACTAATCAAGACCCTTGCGAAAACAAAGGGAATAATCGTAGACCTAAGAAGCTATCCATCTGATCTGATGGCTTACAGCTTTGTAAACTATTTCAAATCCGCCAAAACCCAGTTTGCAAAAATATCATTGGTAGACTATTCACATCCGGGCAATTTTTATTTCGCGGATTCTGTTTATAATGAACCTGCAAAAAACAGCGAACCCTATCAAGGCAAAGTAGTGGTGCTGGTCAATTCCGATACCCAAAGCCAGGGCGAGTTCACCGCTATGGCTTTACAAAGCTCCCCAAATGTCACTGTCATAGGAAGCCAGACTGCCGGCGCTGATGGCGAGGTAAGCGCTATTGTTCTTCCCGGGGGAATTTTCACCATGATATCCAGCAGAGGCATATTCTATCCCGACAACACCCCTACCCAAGGACCCGGCATAAAAATCGATATTGTGGTAAAGCCAACCATTAAAGGAATCAGGGATGGAAAAGACGAATTACTGGATAAAGCGATTAACCTGCTAAGCCACAATTAATTTTTAGCAGAACACTTAATTCCACAAAATCCAATCCTTCCTTAGTATTGACTGCTACCGAGCGGCAATTTGTTAAAAATAGTTAAGCATAGAGGAGACTTTAATGTCAACAGGTATCTTCGCTTAATGCTAAATGTCTGTCATGAAAAAAATTCTCCTTTTTATACTTATTGGCCATACTTCACTTTGCAGCTTTGCGCAGCAAGCTTCAATCAGATTGCAGGACAAGAAAGATGACTACAATTTGGATTTTGAAAGTGGCCCTCACACCTGGAAATCATCAGTGGATTGGCAGACTGGCCTAACCCAGAGCGGATACAAGGTTTCTATAGATTCAAATCAACAACATTCCGGCAAGTATGCTTTACTCATAGAAAACGTAAAAAAAGAGGTCAACAAAACCTCCGGTATGTCAAACCTCATCATCCCTTCAAAATTTGAAGGAAAGGAAATTGAAGTAAAATTTTATTTGAAATTAGCAGATGTAAGCGGCCATGCAGACTTTCCAATCAGAATTGAAGATGAGGACAATGATAAACTGGAATTTACAAACCTGCTGGCTAAAAGAATATACGGAACACAGGACTGGAAAGCCTATCGCCTCAAACTTCCCTTACCGAAAGAAGCAGTAAGGATTAACATGTTTCCGCTATTATACGGGCAAGGTAAAATGTGGGTAGATGATATTCAGATTTTAATTGATGGCGTAGACATCAAAGATGCCAAAATCAAGGCTGACTATAAAAATATTCCCTATAAACCAACGGATTACGGAAACAATAACCGTGCGTCTGGCAAAGTGAAAGTTAAGGATGCAGCGTTATATTACGAAACCTACGGAAAGGGAGCACCTTTATTATTGCTACACGGCAATAGCCAGTCCATCAGTGTTTTCAAAAAGCAAATCAAAGAATATTCTAAAACCTATAAAGTAATTGCTGTAGATACACGCGGACAGGGAAAGAGTACAGATTCAATACCCGGCCCACTTTCTTATGATTTGTATGCAGAGGATATGAAAACAGTACTTGACTCACTAAATATAACCAAAACAAATATCCTGGGTTGGAGCGATGGAGGAAATACCGGTTTAATCATGGCCTCAAAATACCCTGAATATGTGCAGAAACTGGCCATAACAGGCGCTTGTACAGATCCAAATAAAGCTGTTTCTATCCGTACATTAAAAGAAGTTTCCAGCGCCATCGAAGGTTTAAAATCTAAGAACGACAAGCAATCCGCTTATCAGATTAAGCTTTTTACAATGCTATTAACCGAGCCACACCTCTCAACCGAAGATTTAAAAAAGATTAAATCACCCGTTTTAGTCATGGCCGGAGAAAAGGATATCATTTTAGAAAAACACACAAAATACATTGCAGCCAATATTCCTGATGCTGCGCTTTTCGTTTTCAAGGGCGCGTCACACTATGTGCCTGTTGAAAAGGTTTCGGAATTTAACAAGAAGGTTTTAGAATTTTTTAACCAAAAATAATAACGACCGGTCAAAAAAACCGCTAAAATCTTTAATGTACTAAGATTTCTGTATTGAAATTTCGTCTCAAAAAACGAATGTTTAAACCATTTAATAATATTCCACACTTATGACTGATATAAGATAAACAAAATTTTTAAATAAATTTACTTTTTTAGTAATGTAATATTCATTTGCCTTAAATTTTTGTCAACAAAAATAAATGAAAAATTCAGCCTTGGTTAGGTATGGTATCAGTTTCTGTGTTCAACATTCAAGATAATGGAAATTTAAAGACTACTGGTGCATGCTTCGGCTTTATTGCAAGCAAGAGGGAAGTTTTTTACCATCGATAAAATGGGTAGAAAAGGAAATTAATTCATCATCCTAAGAATGATCTGATAAAGGAAGAAGATTTATTATAGCTGAGCTAATTTAGGCTAGGATTTTTTTAGAAAAATCATTGTTTAAGTAAGCTAAAAATTGCATTTTAGGGTTAATAATCAATGTGATACAATTTCATTAATGTCTCTAGCATTCTGCCTCTTTTTAATTTCAGGTTGCTATTGAATTCTGGGGTTCCACTTGAATTGTCAGTTACATCTCTAAATTAATTATATGTCTTTTAAAAATCCCTTTCCAGCCGACCGGTTCTTCACGAACCGGGAAAATCATTTTGTCTCTTTTCAAAAAGCGATATCAAACCTTACCGATAAAAACTACAGTGTGCTTACTTTTTATGGAGTAGGTGGTATTGGCAAAACTAGGTTAAAAAAAGAACTTGTTAAAAAAGCTTTAGAGAGTGAAGATCTCATTATTTCTAAGAGTTTAGATTTTCATCAAACCGAATATCGTGATCAATCAATTGCGTTGCATATGCTATGCAGGGATCTTAAAAGTCAGAAGATAATGTTTCCAACCTTTGAGTTGGCTTATGCGTTATACTGGCAGAAGACACATCCTGAACAGCATTTGTCCAAAAGCAATATACCTTATCTTGATGAGGGAGGGATTGTTTTTGATATCGTATCAATAATGAAAGATGTTCCGTTGGTAGGTCTCATTCCAAAGATTGGGATAATCCTTCTTAACGCAAAAAAAGGTTGGGATGATTGGTGGACTAAGATTGGTCAGCGTGAGCTATCAAAATTAGAGGACATGGATGCTCACCAAATTTTGTCAACTTTGCCTTATTTTTTCGCAGTTGATTTGAGAGCAGCTATGGAGCAATCTGCCAAAAAGCTTGTCTTTTTTATAGATACTTATGAATCACTGTGGACAAATCAAGATGACAGGAAAATTGAGAAGTTTTTTGAGAAAGATAAATGGGTTAGAGATTTGATTGGATATTTACCTAATACCTTATGGGTCATTCTTGGTCGAGAGAAATTACGGTGGGAAGAATTAGACGAAGATATTATTTGGGACAAGTATTTAGATCAGCATTTGCTAGGGGAATTGTCTCATAAAGATGCGAACAAATTTTTGGAACATTGCGAAATTGTTGAAGAAGATATTAGAGAGCATATTATCAAAGCATCGAAAGGACTCCCATTCTACTTGGATTTACAGGTAGACACATATTTAAAAATCTTGGCGAGAGGTGAAAAACCAAGCATTGAAATGTTTGGAAAAAATTCAAATGATATTTTGGTTCGTTTTATAAAATATTTATCACCTTCTGAAATTGAAACTTTAAAGACTCTCTCTTGCTCGAAGTATTGGACATACGAGATTTTTGAATTAATGGTTGAGGATTTTAAAACAGGATTTTCTTTAACTGCATTTGAAGAGTTAATTGGATTTTCATTTATTACTCCGACAAAATTGTCTGATGGAACACAGGCCTTCACTATTCACCAAATTATGCGTGGTCATTTGAAAAAGATTTTAAACGTTGAGATAAGAAAGAAGATTCATCGGTCTTTATACAATTATTACTACGGATTACTTGACGTTGAATCTGGTTTAATTGAACTTAATACAAGAGTTTTATATCTTCTAGAAGAATCAATATATAATTATCGAAAATTTGAGGTTGATATTACTTTTTATTCGTGGCTATTGAAATTATCACAGAAATTATATGGGTATGTCAGTTCTGATACAATTCAGCGCTCATTATCTAAAGCCTTTGATGAACTGGTATTTGATGATCATTATCTTATTGTTTTAGAGATTTCAATTGAACTCAGTAGGTTAAATCACTGGACTAACAATATTGAACTTGAGCATCAATATGCAGAAAAAGGACTTGAATTAGTTAATAAAATTATTGCTGATAAATATTTTCAGGAAAATATGGCCATTGAAAAAGAACCTGATCTACTTGAATGTAAGATGAGCTTATTGGTTCGAAAAGCTGAGGTTTTGTATACACTGGATCAAAATATTGCCGCCTTTGAGCTTTTTAGGGAAGCTAGAACACTGGGAAGCAAAATCAATATTTCACCAAACTTACGGACCTATTCCAGGTTACTACGCGAATTAGGAAGGTTGCCAGAAGCTGAGGGGTATTTTTATAATGAACTCCGAGGTTCTGTCCGTGACAATGATACGGATCTTATGGCGTTAAACTATTGGGAAATAGCCAAACTTTTTCGCATTCAAAAGTGCCATACCGCCGAAACTCGATATGCAAAAAAAGCCTTAGAATTATATGAACAAAAAAGGGGTAAAGAGCACCCATTTTGTTGGATTGTACGTGTTGGTGTAGCAGATGGATTGTTGGGTATGCAAAAGTATAATCAAGCAAAATCTATATTAGAAGAAGCACTGTCTTGGTCAATTAAGGAGTATGGTGAACAATATATTGATAACGGTTATATATATCTTGAAATAGCCAGGTGTAATCTTGGATTGAAAGAATATGCTGAAGCGCTCACTAGCATCGACAAGTGTATCATTCTACTTTCGCCGAAATTCGGTAAACGGAATGTGGAGGTAATGGCTGCAAAGGCTCTGTTTTGTCAATTGATTCAATCAACTCTTCTAACAGGAACGTTTGACGGCAGCTTAGGAGATGAAACCGCGGAAGAATATGTTATTCGTTATAATAAGCATATGCTATCTTTCGAAGAGGTTTTTTACCAGGACTTTGATAGTTATAAAATGAACTATGGTTATTTTACTTTTTTGACAGATATTTTATTTCATATTTTCGAATTTCAGTTCTCATCCGTTGATATGTCCATCGAAAAGTTGAGCCTTTTAAATTTAAGAAAAGCAGAGCTCGATAGGATTTTTGATGAACAGTTTCGCATCCGAGAATTAGAGGGAGCAGACTCTGTTCCACTAAATAAAAGTGAAGAACAGGTTTTCTTAAAAAAATGTAATGAAAAACTAGGGATGCTTGATGATGCTGATTTTAAGATTAATTTATTACAACTCCCTTATTTTCTCAACACAAACATCTATGAATTAAATTATTCGGGTCTTGCAAAGAAATACATATTACAAACCGAAGATGAGCTCGAGGTTATTGATTATACTTCAGCTCCAATTTATAATATTACAAAAAAACAGTTTTATCTTTCTGAGCAAACAATATTAAATTATTTGATTTTTTTCTTTGATAGTGTTAAGGGGCGCAACGGAAAGTTTCATCTTGTAAAAAACCAGGATGATTGTGTTCCTTTTACGCTAGATAATGGTATAACTCAAGAAGTCAAAGATAAATTTTTGTCATATATTAAGCCATATGAGATTTTGACATCAAGCCCTTCTTCGGTATCGGTTAAAATAGATATGATTTTCCAAAATTCGTTGTTTAATGCCGTCTGCGAAGTTAAATCCGACGGAATGGTTTCAATGAGTGATGAGAAGCTTGTTTTCGAAGATGGCCCTGTTCGAGTAGAACCGTATATAATGTTGAAGGATAAATCATCTGATGAGGTTATAGAAAGAACTTTTCACGCAATCGAAGAATATCTTGTAAATGCTGAGGTTGATGAAATCGATAGAGGCATGACGCAAATAATGTTTGAAAGAATAGCTAGCTACAGAAAAGGTGACCAAGAGAGTAAAACCGATGAAAAATTACATCTTATACTGGATGATGCTGTGTTTCTAATTGATAAGTATGTAAAGGGAACTTATCAAAATAACTTGGTCTTTGCAAAAGATGTTGGAGATTTGTTGCAGGAGATGAAGTCAGTTTTGGAGAATTCAGCGCTTATCAAATGGAGGATGGCAATAAATTTAAATTTACAATCAATATTCGAATATTCCTCAAAACAAGAAACTGACAATGACTTAACAGCGAAGCTTCGTATTCATTCTGAACTTGATGAAGAGCCTATCAAAGTAGAGTTTTGCAGACCTTCGTTTTTTGCGAAATCAGTACTATATCAGCTATGGTACAATTCGGGAAGACGTAAGTATATACTTGAACTTGAAAATTCTTATCATTTACTAGATGCGACCAATCGCCCAATATATACAGTATCTGATAAAGATTTTGTTTTGTCAACTGATACGGTAAAAGACTATGTAGATTTTTTCTTTCGTGCTGTGATTGGGAAAAATGGAGGTTTCTTAATTTTCACTCAAGAAATGGAGATACCATACAAAAGAGACATAGACATTGATGAAAATATACATAAAAATATCTTGGAGCACATTCAGCCAATTGAAATTATAGAAAGTTCTGAAGAGCAAATAGCGATGGTGGCAAATATATTTTTCAGGGATGCTTTATTCAAAAGCAATATTGTAGTAAATAAAGATGGTACATGCTCACTTAATAATGAAGAACTTGTATTAGAAAACTTGCCGATTGATACTAAGGGTTTTGTGTAAACAAACCGTATTGATAAAACGAATTACTAATTTAAGTTTATCGTAACATCGATTAACTGCTTAAAAAAGAACAGAATATTGCCGGGTTAAAAGAAATGTACCCGGCAATTTCCAATTTGTTTGTAGTCTTTAATCTATTATTCGTATGACTTCATATGTTATTGATAACGTATAGGGTCTGCGAGATAGTAACGTTATTAATTGTATAATAAACATACTTAAACAAATTCACCATGCAAACGTCAATGATATGGGGTAACCTAGCTGTTGAAGATCTAAAAAGAACAAAATCTTTTTAAGCAATTAGGATTTAAAAGCAATGGATATGATGAAGTCGAAAACCTCGCTAGTTTCAAGTTTGGAGATAATCAGTTCGTAATTAATTTTTTTAAGTCTGATCGCCTTGCCTCCAGTATGAATGGCAATGTCAGCTCAACCAGAGATGGCAATGAAGTGATCTTTTCAATGGCAGCCAAGAGTAATGAAGAAGTTGATCAATGGGCTGAACTGGTAAAGTCGTCTATAGGAACTCTTAATATGGGTCCTAAAATTCATGAAAACGGTTTTTATGTTTGTGTATTTTCCGATCCCGATGGACACAAGTTTAATATAGTTTGTATGGATGAACGGATGTAAATTATTGCTTACATAATAAATAAGAATGTAATCTATAATTTTTACTTACGATTAGTATTCACATTTAGCAAAAAGTAATACCAGCGCTCAAATTTGCAACTGGCTATAATTGCTGTTATCAATAAAATGTAGATTTTTTAATAAGACTAAGGACTTTCATTAGATGTTATTAGTCTTACAAAACGAAAGTATTCATCCCCAACTGCATATCTTTCTTTCAACTGTAACTTTGATTGCACCAATAACGGCAAAGAGAAAAATCCTTTCTCATAATGAAGATTAATCTTGGTTCCTTATCGCTTGATTTTTAAATGATTAGATAATTCATGAAATTTTTTGGATATTGTATTATATACTCCAAAATGGAAACTTCAACAATTGACCGGAGAAACATTCTAAAATGTCTAGCCCTTGCCATGGGTGCAGCAATCATTCCCGAAAATGCGATTGCCGGGTTAGGAAATCATAACAATATTGGAATCTCTTCCAGTGATGGCTTTCAACCAATACATATAAAAAGTGGAGAAGGGAAAAACGGGAAAATTGGTGACGGAGATATAATTTTCAAGCTCGATAAAATGCAAACAGATGGTCACTTTGCCGTAACGGAATCAACCTTACCAGTCGGCATACTTGGTGCACCACCTCATTTTCATAAAGGATTTGATGAAATCTGCAGAGTAACTCAAGGTACCCTGACGATTCTTGTTGGTGAGCAAATCTATGAGGTCAATGAAGGTGACTGGCACCTGCGACCAAGAGGAATTGTGCATACCTTTTGGAATTCTGGCAATAAACCTGCGAAATTTATCGAGATTTACGCTCCAGGAGGACATGAAGCTTATATGAACGAACTTTCGGATCTGTTTATTCAAAATCAAAGACCGAAACCTGGCGCACTTGACCTACTTGCTAAAAAGTATGACATTAGTTTCGACTGGCCCAAACTCAAAGTCATTATGGATAAATATAAAGTTCATCTATAATTCTATATATCATAATTTCTTTTTTGAACTCAAATGGTATTCGCATAAACAGTCTCAAGAAAGGAAGGGATGATTGATTAGTCTTTTTTTCTTGAGTAGAATGTTGATAGACAAAAAAAGCAATCTAAAAAAACCAGCGGATGTTGATAGCACATCTTATTTAAACTTTGACGCATATCCACTTTCATCCAGGAACTTTCTAAAGTCTTTTATGTGAAGGATATCTGAAATAGCTTTTTTCTTATTGGAGGACTTGTTGTAGTAGGATTCTGTAATTTTATATCCAATCCAATAACCTAGATCAGGAGGATAACCATTTTTAGGTTTATAGTTATACATCCAATCATGGCTATCCTCCCTACCATCCATAATTTCCTTGAATTCCAACCACAATTTTGCCTCATTAGCATTGCCATAATTATGTGTCTGTTTATTTGGCCCTCCACCGGAAATAAGTTCTCCTATGAAATCAGCACTACCTTCATTAATACAAGCAGCCAGTAGATCTAGGCTTTTCTTGGGAATACTATCCTGTTGATAGTGGATGAGTTCATGGGCAACCATATAGGGAACTGTTGCTGATTGAATCATTTCGGCTCCTATAATTAAGCCTTTTGGATTAGAGTGTCCTCCAGAATTAAATCTACCAATCACGAAATACACATTGGGATAAACTGCTTTAGGATAAAGATATTTTAACGCCATAAATGCCGCACGGCATTGCTTCTCGTTGTCCAACATTTTTAGGCTGTTCAGCCTGGTTTTTTCATAGTCATTCTTCCGTTCTCGAACTGTGTTGATCAAAGACGTTGCATTTTCTATTCTGCCTTTTGTAAATGCTTGCACACCAGCGGAACCCTGTTTTAAATAGATGTATTCAAAAGAGTTGGACTGTGGATCAGCATCAATCTTATCAAATGCTTCCCAAAAGTTTATTATATCCCTTGTTACAAATGATGTTTTCAGCGGATCAGAAACAGATTGCGCAGAGGAAAAATCGAAAAAAATGATGGTGGCAAAAATTGCTAATAAAGCATTTTTCATATTAATTGAATAAATCTAAGATAAGATGATATAAGCCTAAAATAGATATTCAATGATCAATAAACAAAAAGCTATTTAAATATAGCCATACCATCATTAAACAGCGGATTTTTTAAGTGCCAAGAATTCTTAATGAATTTTTGTCTCACAAAAATAAAGTATTCATGCAAGCTTTATATCTTCCTTTCAGTTAATAAATTTATATTCTCAACTTATCGCAACGAGACAAATGTCTCAAAAACGAAGACTTTACTAAAACTATCCAAAATGTTTAGATAATATGCCTGCGGTAAAATCTTCCGGCAAATATTATCACCCACCACTTATTTAATTTCCCGAAATAAGTTGATCAATTTTTTTTAAATGTATATTTGCTGCAATTGGCAATTTCATTCACCACATATCACCAGTTTTTTCAACCTCAAGTAAGGGCATTTCTGCTACTGATCTTGTTTGTGGGTGCATTATTAGTTCAAGGTTTACACCACCATGAGCAGGAAGTTCTCGAACAAAGTGTTCACAATAAAGAAAAAACCTCTCTGTTGTTCAAGTATTCAATAGCCAAAGCAAATTGTAAACTTTGCGAGCTGATCAAAAATCAGTCGCACGATTTTGATTCGCCGAATCTTCCGGTTTTATCACTAAAAACAGCTAAATATCCTGGGCATATTTTCGGCTACCTTTTCGGCCATACGGATAATTATATTCTCTCTGCAGCCAATAAAGGCCCGCCCGCTCTAGTCGCCTAACTTCTAAAAGGCTAATTATTTCATTTTATTTTTTCGATTTAACAAATGCATGGCATTCGCCTGTGCGTTAATAATTATTTTTATGCTTGAAGCTATCTCACTTTCTAAAAACTATGGGGACTACCGTGCCCTGAAAAACCTAAACCTCATTGTTAATGCAGGCGAAGTATATTGCTTGCTTGGCCAGAATGGGGCAGGAAAAACCACCACCATCAATTTATTTCTGGGATTTATAGAGCCATCTGAAGGCAAAATATTAATTAATAAACAGTCTGTATCTTCTGGTGATGAGTTAAGAAGACAACATCTCGCCTACATTCCGGAAGTTGTGATGCTTTATGGCTATTTGAGTGCTACAGAGAACCTTGATTATTTTTCAAAACTCGCTGGTTTTAACTATAGCAGCAGTCAACTCCAATCATTACTAAGTGAAAGCGGATTACAAGAAGCTGCCCACCACAAGCGCTTAAACGGATTCAGTAAAGGAATGCGACAAAAGGTTGGGATAGCCATCGCTGTCGCAAAAGATGCAAAGATTATTCTAATGGATGAACCCACAAGCGGCCTTGATCCTAAAGCAACTGCCGAATTTAGTTTGCTGATTAAAAAACTCGCAAATGAAGGTCGCTCGATACTGATGGCTACTCATGATATTTTTAATGCAGTGGAAATCGCGACCCATATCGGGATTATGAAACAGGGAGAACTGATTCATACCCTTAAAGCAAACGAAATATCTGCGACTGATCTTCAAAAACTGTACCTGCAAACCATTTAAAGTTTTAAGATGTATCACATAAATAAATCAGGCTATTTCCTGCAATTCGTTTTTATTTCACTTCTGCTGCTGGCCGTTTTACCGTCCGCATATGCGCAATCGAAACTAAGCGGAAAGGTGACCGACCGAACGGGCCTAGCGATTAAGGGTGCAACACTCCTTTTCAACAAGAACAATAAAGATTTAGTTACCAGTACCGATACACTAGGTGTGTTTTCTATTACGTTGGAGAAAAACAGCACATATCAGCTCCGCGTAACGGCACTGGGTTTTACTACTTACCAGGCAAATATTAAAACTGCATTGGCTGATAGCTTAATCAAAGATCCAATAATGCTTGATGCCACCAACCAGGAGCTCCAAACCGTTGAAGTAGTAGGCACTAACGATAAAAAATACTATGGAAACTACTCCTTTTCTGCCACTAAAACAGCGAGTTTAAACAAGGATATTTCACAGGCTATCTCTACAATTTCCAAAGAGTTAATTGCTGATCGCCAGGCGGGTGTGCTATCTGAAGCCATTAAAAACGTAACGAGTGTATCACAAAGCAGCTTTTACAATCAATTCGCTATCCGCGGAATTAATCAGAATGAAGAGGGCGTTATTATCAATGGTATGCGTACCCGCCAAAATTATTTCAACCAGCCACTTACGAGTAATCTGGAGCGAATTGAGGTGATTAAAGGACCTGCAAGCGCTACCTTTTCAAGCGTAGATCCTGGAGGAAGTATTAATCTGGTAACCAAAAAACCTTTGCCTCAAAAACGCCGTGAAATCAGCATCTCAGGCGGTAGCTTTAGCACCTTCCGTGGTGCCCTTGATTTTACAGGCCCCATGGATGAGGGCAAAACCCTATTGTACAGACTTAATGTCGGGTATGAAAACAGTAGAAGCTTTCGCGATCTCCAGTTCAGGAAAGGCTATATCATTGCACCTTCGTTCTCCTATATCCCAAATGAGAAAACCAGTTTAAGTATTGAAGTGGTGGTTAACAATAGTGATTCGAGGCTTGATCGCGGGCAAGCGATTTTTGGTGCCACAGCCGGTCAGACAGATCTAAGCAGCACACCAATCCGCTTTAATATGGGCGCCAGCAATGATAAGTTTAACACGCGTGATGTAATGCTGATGGCCAACTTTTCTCATAAGCTAAGTAAAAACCTATCTATCAATTTAGTTTACATGAAACAGGACTGGAACGAAGACCTGGTAGAGCACCGCACAAACAATGCCTTTGCCCTCGACGAAAATAGCCAGCCGATTCGCAGTCTGGCAGGAATGATTGCCGTACAGAGACAACAAAAGTTTAGTACAGAAAACTTGAGTCCATATTTCTCTCTTTCAGCTAATAGTTTCGGTGTTAGGCATCATATTGTTGCCGGCTACGATCGCATCAGCACACAAAAACTTCGCGGTGGTGGATCGAGTACCGCACAGGGATACCGTTTGAAAGATGGTACGGTAACGCCCAGATATGATGCAGCAAAAAAAAATCTTTATCAGTTTAGCATTGTCAATGGTGTAAATGCGCCTGTACCAAATGTAGAACATTTCAACCTGCTTAATCCCTCCTATACACTTAAAAGCCTAAGCGATTATACCTTTTCCAAAACCGAAATCGCACCGGCATACTATCTGGTAAATGCTGTTTATCTTCAGGATCAGGCTACAGTAGGCCGGTTTACAATTACCTTGGGTTTAAGGCAGGAATGGTATGAAGATTATGCCAATTATCAGCTGGCTACCGAGCAGAAAATAAACTTTGCGAAACTGCTTCCCAGACTGGGCGCAACTTTCCGCATTAATCCACAGATAAATGCTTATGCAACCTATCTGCAGGGTTATCAGCCACAGGGCAATACCTCTTCGCTGGTCATCACTCCTCCGCCTTCCGGTTCAAATTTCAAACCACTGGAAAGTGATCTTCGTGAATTCGGCATCAAATCAGAATGGCTCGATGGAAATTTGATGGTTAATGTTGCCGCATTTGAAATCAACCAGAAAAACCTGCTTATGAACGCCAATGATCCTTTGGACGTCAATCGTCTTATCGAAAGAGGCGCTCAGCGAAGCCGGGGGATTGAGATCGAATCTTCGGGTTTCATCAAAGATAACTGGCAGTTTAATATTGGCTATAGCTATGTAAATGCTATTTTAACAGCGGATTTTAATCCCCAAATCACCGGTCAACGCGTTCAGAATACGCCAAGGCACAGCGCAAGCCTTTGGACAAGGTATGATCTCCGCCAGGCAAAACTTAAAGGCCTGGGTTTTGGTGCAGGGCTACAGTATAGCGGCAACAAACTGCCGCTTTACATCCGAGATTTTACGCTGCCTGCTTATACCGTGGTTGATGCTGCAGTTTATTACTCACCAAATACATCCAAAGTGCAAATTTCTATGAACCTCAACAACATCCTGAACAAAACCTATTGGGTGGGTGCACAAAATTACCTGCGTCTTTTTCCAGGTACACCAAGAAATGTGATGTTTAATATAACTTATCGTATTTAATGAAAAATATTGTTTTTACCATATCCCGGCAAAGCTACAAAAATATAATAGCCAATCGGGCTACTTTGGCCTTAGCGGTTCTTCTCGGCCTTTCACTTTGCCTGGCAACCTATGTTGGATGGCAGAATTTTAAATCGCAAAATAGCCAGCGCCTGCACTACAAACAACTTGTTCGGGCGCAGTGGCTGGCCAAGCCAGACAAACATCCACACCGGATGGCCCATTACGGATATCTTGCTTTCAGGGAAAAGCATGAACTGAGCTTTTTCGATTTTGGAATAGAAAGTTTTGCCGGTGTTTCTATTTTCCTAGAGGCACACAAACAAAATACGGTCAATTTTAGCGAAGCTGGTTTTTCTAACGGTATGCTGCGATTTGGAGAAATAAGCGTAGCCATGGTGCTGCAGCTTCTTGTTCCACTGCTGATTATTTTTCTTGGATACGATAGCATTTCTGCAGAAAGGGAATCAGGAACGCTGAAAATTCTACTGTGTCAAAAAGTAACCTGGAAAAAACTTTTATGGGGTAAAACCTTTGGAATTTTAGCTGTAGTACTTTCCATGTTTATTCCGCTGATTTTATTGACCATATCGCTATGGGCATCTTTAAGCGATTGGGCAGTAAGCGGAGATTCGGCCATTAGGCTACTGATATTGATTATCTGCTACTCCGCATATTTTTTCATCATCGTGGCGATAACCGCTTTGGTTTCTGCATTTTCAAAAAGCTCCAGAACAGTATTAACTACGCTGCTTGCTGCCTGGATTGTGCTGATCATCATCGTTCCGAGGATTACACAGGCCGTTGGGAACAGGATTTTTCCGGTTCCATCCAAACTTGAATTTTTGGACCAGATTGCCTCCGATGTTCAAAAGCAAGGTGATAGTCATGATGCGAATGACCTTCACTATGCCGGAATAAAAGATTCTTTGCTCAAAGCTTACCGCGTAGATGACGTGAAAAAACTGCCTTTTAATTATGGCGGCTTCATTATGGCAGAAGGAGAACGGATTACCTCAGGCATCTATTCCGCTCACCAAAAAAAACTGAACGAGAAATTTCAGCGGCAAAACAGCATTACCGCTATGGTAGCCTTGCTCAATCCATACCTGGCATTAAAACAGGTATCAATGGCTTTAACGGCTTCAGATTTTGAGACTTTCGTAGATTTCCAGAATCAGGCCGAAGCTTATCGCTATGGATTGGCGCAAAAAATGAACAAGCTTCAAATTGATAAAATCAGTAATGAGAAGCCAGATGAACACGACAAACCGCTTTCCATCAGCCGCTCCAACTGGGCAGAACAGCCCGATTTTAATTATAAGTTTAAGTTTTACGGTAAAGTAGTGCGTCAGGAAGGCGTTGCTCTTACTGCCCTGGCGCTTTGGCTAGTAATGGTTATTCTTTTACTTCAATATTCCCCTCGTTGGATCAAAACAGTTTAGCAAAATGAAAAATACCTATAATTTAGAATTCAAACTTTTTTTCAGGAGTACTTCAGCATGGATTGGCATATTGGTGTTGCTGATTACCGGAACTGCTGGCTTGTATTTTGGCAAAACCTTTATCGATAAGCAAAACCAGGCAATAGAAAAGGCCGCATTGCTCCAGCAGAAGAATACCCAAAATAATGTGAAACATTTTGGCAATGACATTGGCCTTTTCTTTTTCCACAATAAATTTTCAATGGCCAATGTACCTCAGCCATGGGCAGCATTTGCCAATGGCCAGCGGGATGTAAATCCATACCTCATTTCTGCCACAATGCTGGCGCTGGAAGGCCAACTTTATGATACCGAAATCAGCAATCCTGTGAGCTTATTATTTGGCAATATGGATCTGAGTTTCGTGTTCATCTATCTTTTTCCATTGGTAATTATTGCTCTAGTGTACAACTTAATCGCTGAAGAGCGGGAGTCGGGAATATGGCCACTCTTGAAATCCCAGACTAACCAACTTTCGAAATTAATCTGGAAAAAATTTATGGTCAGGATGATGACGATTTACTTAAGTTCTATCGTTTTGTTTTTAGCCGCCATACTTTATCTTCATTTGCCGATTGATCAAAATTTGTTTGCAGTAACCGTTATTATCTGGCTGTACCTTGCCTTTTGGTTTGCCTTGTCATTTTTTGTGGTTAGTTTAAGCAAGTCTTCCAGCTACAACGCCTCCGTTTTGGTTGCCCTGTGGGTATTATTATGTGTGGTATTGCCCGCCAGTTTGAATCTGGTACTAACCCAGAAATATTCAGTTCCCGAAGCGTTGCAAAATGTGATCAATCAGCGTGAGGGCTACCATGAAAAATGGGACATGCCAAAAGAAGTAACCATGAAACCATTTTTTGAGCATTACCCTCAATTGAAGCAATATCCATTTCCCGCTGATAAGACGTTTAGCTGGTTTTGGTATTATGGCATGCAGCAGATGGGCGATGATCAGGCTTTTGAAAGCAGAAAATCAGTAGTCGAAAAGCTTAAGCTAAGGCAGCATTTTACTTCGATTGCAGCACTTTTTCTACCAACCGTTCAAACTCAATTGGGCATCAATGAGGTTGCCGGAACAGATTTAAATGCTCATCTCTCTTTTCAAGAGGCATACCGATCTTTTCACGAGAAAACCAGACTACAGTTTTATCCTGCAATTTTTTTGGAGAATGGTATCGAAACTACGAAGGTAAGCTCCACTAAACTTGAGGCATTTACACCAGGTACCATTAAAGATTGGAAAAGATTGGCATCATTGAGTTTGCTCACCATACTGTTTCTGACATTAACTTTGAGAAATCTAAGGAAAATCCAATTAGTTAAATAGTTATCTCAGATGCATACTCGTTGTAGTCATGCATTACGTTTTCGATAGCCCTAATTTGGGAGTGAATTTATTTGTCGAAAATAACCAGTCATTAAAAATTAATTTCAGCAGGACAACTAAAGTCATTAAGAAACATTGGAAAAAGATTGCTGGGTTGACCTGATATCAATTTGTTATTGTGAAAAGGCACATTAAACGTCATTTTAAAACTTAAACGGGACTGTCTCAAAAAGGCAGTCCTTTTTTTGTTAGAGAGACATTTATTTTTAGGTTTTTATTTGATTTATTGTAGTGATTTTCAGATGTTTATGCATACATAATCGAGATTCGTGGCTACCCAAAAACCTGTTTTTAAGCCCTATTATCAGTCCCAGATGATGGCTATTCCTCCAACTATGGACTAGCTTGCGGCAAAAGGCCACCCGGCGTATTGTAAATGACATTGTTGAAAGACCTAAATCCAGGCACTATTGGATGCTTATAAGATCAAGGATACCTCGAGCTATCATCCACAAATGCTTTTAAAGGTTTTGGTATATGGATATATAAGCAATGTACATAGCAGCAGAAAGCTGGAGGTAGCCTGCAAAGAGAACATCAACTTTATGCGGCTGAGCGGAATGAGCTATCCTGACCACAATACCATCAATGGTTTTCGCAGTGTCCGCCTTAAGGACGCGCTCCGCAGCGTGTTTGAATAGGTTGTTAAGCTGTTGGCTGAAGAAGGGCTGTTAAGTATTGCGGAGGTTTATACAGACGGCACCAAGATAGAGGCCAATGCCAATAGATATACCTTTGTGTGGAAAAAGGCTATCCAGACAAACAAGGAAAAGATGAAGAAAGCCCTGAGTGACATCTGGGAATATGCCCAGAGCGTTGCCAAGGTCGAGGATGGCTTACCTGAGCCACCCGATTTTACGGATATTGATACGAAAAAAGTACAGCAGACAGTGAATACGCTCAATGCAGTGCTGTCAGAAAAAACGGATCTGGACAAAAAGGTTAATGCGAAACTGAAATAAGTAACCAAAGAATATCCAGAAAAACAAGCAGAATATGAGCGTAGTGAGGCAATGTTGGGGGAACGGAACAGCTTAAGCAAAACAAATACCGATGCAACTTTCATGCGGATGAAAGATGACCACATGCAAAATGGTCAGCTCAAGCCCGGTTACAATGTACAGATATCGACCTCCAATCAGTTTATCGTAAACTTTAATGTCCTGGTTAAACCGTAGTAGATTCACCCAGTCTCGCCAGTTAAAAACATATTACAACACAGTATGTTCGAAACATTTACAGATAATTAAAAATTAGTGAAAGGGGTCAAATAAATTGGTTTGTACGCCCAGGCGCCTGTTTTATTCAATTTCGCCGTCTGCAAGGCCTTCTAAAAACCAGCCTGATTTATATTCAAATTCCGCACGGTGGCCGGAAGCATTAACCACGAAACTGCTGAAATCATGCGCAATTAACTGCTCTGCTTCGAGGGTTCTTTTGGCTAAAACAGCAAATTCATCGAGATCAAATTCATCCTTAATTACATAATGTGGAGTACCAGTATCGCTCCAGATGGTTTCTGCAACGCCTGATGCAAATTTTTCTATTTCTTCGTCACTTACTTTTTTTATAGTTTGTTCATTCTTTTCCATCGAGATAGGGTAATTAATGCAAACAACATGAATTTTGTATAATTTGTTCTCCATCGCAACAACTTTCCTAAAGGAGTTAGAAATCTACTCGTTAGAGTGACGTCCCCCCGAAAAACTAGCCAGTTGAAACCAGAGAATTGGGAGTTATATTCAATGTTTCAATGAACTCATTCGGAGTGAAACCATCTAACGAGCTATGTGGCCTGAAAGAGTTATATTCCTCACGCCATAGTTTGATTTTCTTTTTAGCATCATCCATCGATAGGAACCAGTTGGTATTTAAACATTCATCCATTCTTCAGTTATTGTTCTTACTTCTTGAATGGATTTAAACACATATGCATTTAATATATCCCTTCTCAAAGTTCCGTTCAGTCTTTCGATGTAAGCATTCTGCGTAGGCTCTCCAGGCTGGATGAATACAAGTTGTATCTTATTTTCCTTGCTCCAAATATCCAGTTTTGCACTAATGAATTCTGGCCCATTATCAACCCTTATCATCTTTGGATACCCTCTGTGACGTGCAATTTCCTCCAAGCTCCTTATCACCAGGGTGATTACGCTGGAAAGAAACATGACAATTTTATACAGGCTTGCCCTTAGTGCCTTTTTTAGAATATTACCTTCATAAAGAAACTGGGTGAGCTTAAGTATCCTGAATACACGGAGCAGCCGAAAGGCTCTCATCACGACGAGGTATTGCGTTCCTAAAAGGAAAAGACTTAGGTAGCTTGGAATAAAGGCAATCAGATCCACTATTCCGTAAAAACTGAAATATAGCGAAGTGGTTTATGGCTCGCATATATGCGAAGAAGATACTCTAAGGTCAATAAAATGGTAAATATCCTTTCCAGTATATGTATGAGCTGATAGTACCTTTCCCGCACTGCGCTGACGCTTTCCAGAAAAACTGAAAGGATGCTGAGCAGTATCAACACCAGCAATACTACATCAAAAAGTTTCCCCGCTCTGGTGTCTGAGCGGAGAATAATGATGTATATTTTTTTTCCGCAGGATGTCATTTGCTCTATTCATATTATCTGAATCCGTTTTCGGTAAAGTAAGATAATAACGCACAATGAAACCTATAGTTTCTTTAAAAATGTATATTTGAAATTTTGAGGGGTATGAAAAAAACAACAATCGAAAAGATTATGGCGCCGGTGAGCCGCTTCATTCATCTGGAATACACTAGTGGAATTGTGCTGCTCATCAGTGTGGTCATCGCAATTGCCTGGGCGAATTCTCCCTTTCACAAATTTTATGAGCACTTGTGGCATATCAAATTCAGCGTAGGATTTGACAAATTTCTGCTTAGTCATCCTTTGCACATCTGGATCAATGATGGGTTAATGGCTATATTTTTCTTTGTAATAGGCCTGGAACTCAAGCGGGAATTTATGGAAGGAGAACTCTCTTCGCTTCAAAAGGCCTCACTCCCGATGACCGCTGCGCTTGGCGGAATGCTGGTTCCGGCTGCAATTTATTTTTTTATCAATAAAGGTACGGATGCTGCCCATGGCTGGGGAATTCCAATGGCTACAGATATTGCCTTCGCATTAGCCCTCCTTTCCATGGCCAGCAAACATATTCCCGTTTCCATTAAAATCTTCCTATCAGCTTTAGCTGTGGCTGATGATCTGGGCGCGGTCCTGGTGATTGCTTTTTTCTATACAGACCAGATTAATTTTGTGCCGCTGGCCATCGGTGAAGGATTTTTGATACTGCTTATGCTGGGAAACAGGATCGGCATCAGAAGTACAGTTTTTTATCTGGTGCTTGGCATTTGTGTCTGGATTGGCTTTTTACTCTCTGGCGTCCATGCCACTATTGCCGGGGTACTGGTGGCCTTTACCATTCCTGCGGTGACCAGAATCGATGAACAGATTTACTCCAGTAATTTAAGAAAACTTTCTTATGATTTTGAAGTGGATATCCCTGAACGGGGAACCCTTATCACACCGCTTCAAAATAAAACCATTCAGAAAGTAAAAACCTTAAGCATGGCCGCTGAAACACCCCTGCAAACCATAGAACATGCGCTGCATCCATGGGTGGCGTTTGGCATTATGCCACTTTTTGCGCTGGCCAATGCAGGCATTGTGATTACCGGAGATTTTTTAAGTTCTGTAATGAATCCAGTCTCAACTGGTGTTGCCCTGGGGCTTATCATTGGTAAATTTACAGGCATTTTATTTTTTTGCTGGATCATGGTCAAATTCCGGATATCCAGCCTGCCTGAAGGGGCAAACTGGAAACATATCGCCGGAGTTGCGCTACTGGCTGGAATTGGTTTTACCATGTCGCTGTTCATTAGCGGACTGGCGTTCAAGAACCCGGTATTTATCACTCAGGCTAAATACGGGATATTGATTGCCTCTGTCCTTGCAGGAATTTCAGGAACGATTGTCCTCAAACGCATCGCGAAATAGTCATCATACAATAAATAACCAATTACAACAAAGGTTTATGAAAAAAAAAACAGACGATGTGCGTGGTGCCCTAAAGGCTTTTATCGAAAATCGTTTTAACCTGCATATTGATAAGGCCGAAGAAAGCGAGGTGGTAGAATCGATATCAAGGAACTCCATATTTGTTGGCGGCCCGGTCTGGACATTGATCTTTGCTATCATCATTGCATCCATCGGGCTGAACGTAAATTCCACAGCGGTAATCATTGGAGCGATGTTAATTTCGCCCCTGATGGGTCCGATTATGGGCATAGGCCTGGGCATAGGAACAAACGATTTTGAGCTCGTCAAAAAAGGGGGAAGAAACCTGCTCATTGCTACCATAATCAGCATTGTTACATCGACCATTTATTTCTACATTACCCCGCTTCATGAGGCGCAAAGTGAACTGCTAGCCAGGACGACCCCATCCATCTGGGATGTATTCATCGCTTTTACCGGCGGGCTGGCCGGAATTATCGCAGCCACCAGAAAAGAGAAAAGTAATGTAATACCGGGCGTAGCCATCGCCACTGCACTCATGCCTCCCCTCTGCACCGCGGGCTATGGCCTTGCCGTGGGTAACTGGCCATTTTTCTTTGGCGCACTTTATCTGTTTTTCATCAACAGTTTATTCATTTGCATCTCCACCTATTTGATTGTAAAATTCTTGAAGTTTGACAAAAAACACTTCGAAGACCCGGGGGTTGAAAAAAGGGTATCCAGATACATTCTTATTAGCGTATTAATTACCATCATTCCAAGTATTTACCTTGCCTATGGTATAGTCCAGAAAAGTATCTTTGAAAATAATGCACAGCGATTTGTTCGCGAACAGTTCAACTTTCAAACTACGCAGGTTATCAATAAAAATCTGATTTATTCAGAGGGTGAAAAAGAGATAGATCTCCTGCTCATTGGAGCTGAACTTCCCCAAACAGTCATAAATGCCATCAAAAACAACTTAAAAAAGTATAAGCTGCAAGGCACTACCTTGCACATCAGGCAAGGACTTAACGCCAGGCAGGAGATAGACTTCTCCCAGATTAAAGCCAGTATTATGGAAGATGTCTTCAAAAAAGAAAACGGCCCTGGAAAAACAATTAAAGCTGATAAGTTAGTGAGGCCCTTGCCGGATATCAGGACAGAACTTATTGCGCTGTTTCCTGAAATCAAAAGCTATTCCCTGTCCAATATCATTAGCCGCAGACTCGATACCCAGCGCATGGATACCCTGACGCTATTCAGGGCCGAATTCTCTGCGGTTCCGGGAACAAAAAACCAACTCAGGATTCGTTCCTGGCTAAAAAGCCGGTTAAAAGTGGATTCTGTTCAAACCGTTTACAGTACGCAATAAGGCCATAAGCAATAATAAAGGATATGGAATTCGAGCGCGCGTTTGCCCTTATATTTTAATAAATTAACCTATTCAACCATGAACCAGTACCTTATACTCATGCTTATTGCCGGCATTGCCAGTATTGGAATGGCTTTCATCCCGACAATCTCGAGTAGAATAGGCATATCTTACGCGATTGTGTATGTTGGGATTGGTGTGCTATTTTATCTGATTTGGCCCAAGGCACTACCAAGTCCACTACCAGATAAAGATAATAGCCTTGTGGTTCACCTAACAGAACTTATAGTCATTATTTCCCTGATGGGAACAGGCATCAAAATAGACAGAAGTTTCTCTTTCCGGTCATGGGCTACGCCATTGAGACTCATCCTGCTCTCCATGATTCTTGCAATAGGAATTTCAACAGCAATGGGTATTTTGGCTTTGGGGCTAAGTCTCCCGGCCGCGCTACTGCTTGCCGCTGTGCTGGCACCAACAGATCCGGTGCTCGCTGCTGATGTGCAGGTCGGTCCCCCCAATGAGCGCGGCAAATCCGAGACCCGTTTCGCGCTAACTTCTGAGGCCGGACTAAATGACGGGCTCGCCTTTCCATTTACCTGGTTAGCTATGATCATCGCCTCCAAGGGTATAAGTCTATCGGCTTTATGGCACTGGGCCTGGTATTATCTAGCATATAAAATTTTAGCAGGTCTGGTTATTGGCTGGGTGTGTGGTAAACTAGTTGGCTATCTGGTTTTTTCCATCTCAGAAAAGTACAGACTGCTCAAAGCCTCTGATGGCTTTCTGGCAATATCTCTAACACTATTGACCTATTCGGTAAGTGAATCTTTTCATGCCTACGGTTTTATATCCGTCTTTATCGCCGGACTTACGCTACGCCATTACGAAAAAGGACATGATTACCATCAGCAGCTTCATTCTTTCACCGACCAGATGGAGCGTATGCTACTTGCTGTGCTGCTTATATTTTTCGGGGGTTCTCTGGTTGGTGGAATTCTTGCTCCACTTACCTTAACAATGGCAATAGTCGCCCTGGCTTTTATCATACTGGTAAGACCTGCAACCGTCTATCTATCATTGTTGGGCAGTTCAATAGCGCTTAAGGAAAAGCTGGCCATCAGTTTTTTTGGTATACGGGGCATGGGGTCAATATACTACCTGGCTTTTGCTTTCGGTGAAATAAATTTTGAGCAGCAGGATGAGCTATGGGCAATTGTTGCTTTTACGATTCTGATTTCTATCGTACTACATGGACTTACCGCTACTCCTGTAATGAAGCGTCTTAGCAAAGCCACTGATGCTTAAAAGCTTTGCAATCAAAAATAGTTAGCTCCTTTAAAGTCTCCATTGACTGAACTTTACGAACAACTATATTCCTTTAATCACTCGGCTGGCAAGATAATGAATAAATAGAAGTCCTGTTAAATAAACATGCCTGATTGATAAATAAGTAAATCTTGATATATTTCGTCTCAAAAAACGAACCTTTAAAACATAGCTCATTGTTATTTAAATTTTTATGTAAATCTTCGCGATTCTTTTAGCACAAATGCAACAAAGATAAGACTATATCCATCGTTATAACATGCCATAGCAGGAAAAGATAGCTGAAATATTACGGAGAAATTGTAGGGCAAACAATGATAAAGCCATTACCTGTCAGATCATCTGGCATAGTTATGGATGTTTGTATCTTATGAAAAAGCTATACTTAATATTTGCCCTGTCGGCAGTGCTGCTGACAAGCGCCTGTTATACGGTGGGGACAGATGGAAATAGTGGGAAGGTTCCTCCGGGACAAGCTAAAAAAGGAACAGGTTCTAAATCGGCAAGGACTTTTGCACCGGGGCAACAAAAAAAGCGCAATTAGGTAGGAAGCCATTAGTTGGCTACCTTATTCCTTCGTGTTCGGGACTTAAACGCTATAGTTGATTGCCATGCCCGGCGCACCCAAAAAAAAGAGGGATGCGGCGAATGCCACATCCCCCTGGATAAGATAATCTAAAAATAACTCCTCAATTCAGTTCCACCTCCGCTAAAACCGGAAAGTGATCAGAGGGAAATTTACCATAATAGGTGTCCGTTAAAATTCCCCACCTGCTGGCAGTAAAATGATTGCTCACAAAGATGTGATCAATCACAGTTTGCCCCTTTGGTGTTCTGAATCCATTCGCAGATGAATTGTTTGCATAAGGGAATTTAACTTTGCCGTATGCATCAAACAGGATGCCTGAACTGGCCAAACGCTGGTACCATTCACTATCCCTGCCCCCATTGAAATCACCTGTCAACAAAACCGGAGCAGAACCGGCTATTTCCGCTATTTTTTTAAGGATTAGCTCACTGCTCTGCAGACGGGCAACTTTACCTTGGTGGTCATAATGCACATTGAACACATAAAACTGGTTTTTGGTCTTCAAATCCTGAAGATAAACCCATGAGCAAATCCGGTTACAACAGGTCGCATCCCAGCCTTTCCCAGGTTTTTCAGGTGTTTCAGATAGCCAGAAATCACCACTTTTGATTAATTTAAAGCGGTCTTTTTTATAAAATATCGCCGAATGTTCTCCGCCATCCTGACCATCATCGCGTCCTTTTCCATAAACTTCATATTCAGGCAAAGCAGTTTTGATATCTGTTAGCTGATTATCCAAAGCCTCCTGAACACCCAGAATATCGAACCTATGAAAGCGGATAAGGTTGGATACAACAGGCGCCCTGTCTACCCATAAATTTCCGCTGTCCCGGGGATTATCAAAGCGGATATTGAAAGTACCGACTGTAATTTGCTGCGCCTTAAGGCCTACCGCATTAAGGGAAAGTAGCACCGTAGCGATTAATAATTTTATTTTCATTGTATTAAGCTTTGAAGTTTATTACCAACCCGGATTTTGTTTAAGATTAGGATTGCGCTGAAGGTCATTTAAAGGAATCGGGTAATAATAATTACGTTCATTCCATTTTCTTGGAATTTCTTTCATCCAGGTTAATTCCCCAGAGCTGCCGTTTTTCAAAAGCTGTGAGTTTACAGCAGTACCAACAGTAGCCGAAACATCTACATAGGATACCCCAGCGGCAGCAGGCGTAGGTCTTGTCCCCTGATAAAAGGCAACATCCAGGACACCGTCCTCATTTAAATCCATTGGAGTTACTAAAGAAGGTACAAAGAATCCGTTCCATTCCTGCTCCATCAAGCTACCCCTTTTCCACCTTAAGAGATCCGCAAAACGCAGTCCTTCCAGACTTAATTCAATGCCTCTTTCCCTCCTGATTTCCAGCAGCGTAGCATCAGAAATTTCAGGAAAATAATTTGTTATCAGATAAGGGTCGGCAAGGGTTGGTTTAACACTTAATCCACCTGTAATTCCCGCACGTGATCGTAAAGCCCCAATGCTCAATGCCCAGTCTGCGTCAGTTAGCGTCCCCAGTTCTGCTTTAGCTTCAGCAAAGTTCAATAACACCTCAGCATAACGGTACAATGCAACCGAATTTGTATTTAATGCACCTGCATCATAGTATAAATCATCCAGCGTCCATTTTATTGGCTGATAACCCGTAAAAGTATAAGAGAAAACCGGTGGCGCGGCAACCTGCTGACCATTACTGATGCGTTTATAATCGCCTAAGCGGATGGTCTGCTTGAGCCTTAAATCCCGGTTTTTCACCTCATCCTTGAACACCATTGTACGGTAAGCCGGGTCGTTCGTATACGGCGTTCCATCCAACTTCATATAAGTATTGATAAAAGTTCGGGTGAAACTCGCCTTGGCACCATAGGTACCACTTGTCCACCACCAGTTCGCCTCATTCAGTACGCCCAAACTCACATCAGAAACCGCTGCCTGTATGACTTCACTTGCAACAGGGGTGTTACTGGTGAATACCTGTCGATAAGAAACCCCTGGACCACCTGCGGTATTCAGCGAAAACCCACCATTTTTAATGATTTCTTCTGAAGCAGATGCAGATTCCTGTAACCAGCGGCTTGCACTGGCTGATAAATTTAAATTTGTATGGTATTTTCTGAAAGTCCCTTCAAAAAGACATAACCTCGATTTGAATGCATAAGCTACCCATTTAGTTATAGTGGTACGACTTGGATCTGAAGCGGTCTGAATATTAGCGCAGGCAAAATTTATATCCGCCAATACCGAATCCATTACTAATTCCCGTTTATCACGGCCGCCCATCAATGCTGGTTCATCGATATCCAGCGGCATTCCAATCCAGGGCACATCGCCAAAACGTTTAACTTTCTCCAGATAGAAATAAGCCCTGAAATAGCGGGCAATACCCAGGTAATTATTCCTCACCGATGCTGGAACAGCCGGGTCATTACAGTTTACGATAAAATAGTTAATGTTCCTCAAATCTCTCCAGCTCCAGCCTGAGCTAGTGTTTGCGCCATATGCGCCATCACGAATAAAATCCTGGACAGAGCGCACCGCTAAATAATCAGACATTGCATCCTGACTTGTAGAGTTCTTAGGCAAGAAATCCATTCCGTAAAATGAATTGGTATACAGCTTTAGTCCGTTCTCCGTACCAAAAATAGCTTGTTTAGTCGCCGTAGACTGCGGTTGCTGATCGAGCTTTTTACAGGCGGCAAGACCAAGGCAACCCAGTAAAATCAATATATAATATTTTTTCATGTTTATCTTTTTTTACAAGCTCCCAAGCTTAAAAACTAACGTTTAAACCAAAAGAAAAGCTTTTCATTAATGGATAATTATAACCATCGCCATTTGTGCTGCCTGAGTTCAAATCCTGATCGGATGGGACTGCGTTTTCAACATCAATGGTATTTTTTACAACCTTATACATCGGCGAATAAGTGAACAGGTTTTCTCCGGAGAAAAATATCTTGGCCGTTCTGCCGCCAATTCGGTTAATCAATCTAGCTGGCAAAGAATAACCTACCTGAATATTCTTCATTCTCAAATAGGCCACGTTTTGCAAATAACGGGTTTGCGCCACACCAAGGGTACGGTTTGTATTGCTTGAAGCAGCCCTGGACATTGTTCTTGGAAAATAAGCATCCGTGTTTTGCGGGGTCCACATATTGCCTAAGTGGAAAGTTGGGATATTGTTGTATGGCCTGTTATATTGTCCCCAGAACATTTCTGTCTCTGTACTTGGATACCATTGTTGTTTGCCCACACCCTGAAAGAAAACTGCGAAGGAAAAGCTATTCCAGTCTGCGCCGAGGTTTACACCATAGGTATATCTTGGCGCTGAATTACCAATAATCCTTCTGTCGCCAGACTTGCCAACCTTGTTCTCGCCAACATTAATCAAACCATCCCCGTTTAAATCCCTCAGCTTAATGTCACCAGGAAACCATCTGCCAGTTGGAGAAGCACGCATCTGCGGATCCTGCCTCGCATGAGATGCAATGTCAGCCTCATCAATAAAAAAACCTTCTGTTTCGTAACCCCAGATTTCCCCCAGCGTCTGTCCCTGGTAATAATCACTCAGCAGCTTATCCGGGTTATTATATTTGTCAATTCTGGTCTTATTATCCGCAAGGGTTAACCTGACATTGTAGCGTACAGGTTTATCCCCACGACCAATTTTATCGTTCCAGCTAACCGAAGCTTCCCATCCGCGTGTGGTTAAATCAGCATAATTCCCTTTAGGCACATCCGCCCCGAATACCGCCGGCGGCGTCAGTCCGAAAGTGAACATATCCGTTGTTTTGCGGATATAAGCATCACCGGTTAAACTTAAACGGCCTGATAACATTGTCAAATCCAGACCAAAGTTGCTTGTTGTGGAAGTTTCCCAGGTTAACCCATCCGGTAAAACCGCAGGGTTACGGGTAGTTTGAGGGCGCGAGCCGTTGAGAATGACGCCAGACTGGCTAACATTAAAGATTTCCTGGAAAGCATAGGATGCAATATTACCATTACCCAGTGAACCATAGGATGCCCTAACCTTTAAATCCGAAATCAATTTATCAGATACCTTCCAGAAGGATTCTTTATTAATCCTCCAGCCAGCAGAAACAGATGGAAAGAAGCCGTAACGCTGGTTAGCCGGAAATTTAGATGAGCCATCATAACGGGCATTTACTTCCAACAGGTACCTGTCTTTAAAGCTATAGTTTAACCTCGAGAATCCACCCAGAATCGCCCATTGTTCATAACCGCCACCAGTGGTGATGGACTGGCCCAAAGCCAGGTTCAAATCTGTAGCATCCTCGAAAATAATTCCGTTACGCTGTACCGCAAGTCTGTTGTAGGTTGACTGCTCATAGTTGTAGCCTGCCATAGCTTTTAAGTAATGGTCTGAACCAAAACGATCCTCAAACTCAGCATAAATATTTGTAGCCAGGTAATTGGTTTCACGCTGATCAAAAGATAAATCATTTGTCGTTGTTCCAATATAGGAAGTCACGCCACGGGAGTTACTATATGGTACCTGTACCCTTTTTTGATCCCGGTTATTATCTGTATTTCTGAAGGTAAAATCTGCATTCACCCTGAATTTATTACTAAAGAAATTACTTCTTAGTCCGGTAATGTTCCTGAAAACCTGACGACGGGTATCAATCCCGTTTTTGCCATAAATAAAATCACCGACAGTATAAGCAGCGGCAAAGGTTAATGAACCGTCAGGATTAAAAATAGGCATCGTTGGCTTCCCTTCATCAGCAATATTTCTCCAGATACCGCCACCCTCTCCAACATTAATCGGGTTGTGGTAATTCATAATCGAATAATCCGCATTGTTCTCAATGCTTAACCATGGAAAAACCTGTACCGAGCCCCTTGCTCTGATATTTTTCATATCATAGTCGTCAGTGTTGTACCTGAATAACCCGTCCTGGTTTAAAAAGCGGCCCGATACTAAATACGAAACCTTGTCACTCCCACCACTCACCGAAAGATTATTTTCTGTTGCTGAGGTATTTTTCTTGTACAGTTCAGCATAATAATCTGTGCTGCCATAATAGGTATATTCTCCGGTGGTTGGATTCACCTCGATTTGGTTGTAAGGCTGACCAGATTCTACCCTACGTTTAAACTCATCCAAATAAGCTTGTGAGAATTTCTGGGTTTTGTTAGCATTCTGCGGGAAGGCACCATCACCGTTAACAAAGGCTTCGGCAAACATTTTAGCCCAGGTATAACCATCGGTTACAAAATCAGGCACCTGCAATGGGTTTTTAATTGAATAATTTGTAGAAAAGGCAACATTTGTCCTTCCCTTTTCTGCTTTCTTGGTTGTGATTAGAATTACACCGAAGGCTCCCCTGGCACCATAAATAGCTGCCGATGCTGCATCCTTAAGTATAGAAACGGTCTCCACATCGTTTGGATTCAGCAAACTCGGATCACCCTCAAATCCATCAATTAAAATCAGCGCACTCCCGCCCTGACCGATAGAAGTTGCCCCACGAATATTATAACTTGGCGACTGCGTCGGTTTACCATCCATCATCTTTAAATTTAAGTTCGGCAGTAAACCCTGTAAACCTTGAGTCAGGTTGGTAATCGGACGGTTCTCTATATTTTTAGATGTTATCTGATCAACCGCCCCGGTTGCATTTTCTCTTTTTTGCGTGCCATAACCAACAACCAGTACTTCGTTGAGCGTTCCAGTCTCGCCTTTCATGGTTACATTTAGCGGTGTGTTTTCATTCGCTTTCACCACAATCTTACTTAAAACCGCCGTGGTGTAAGAAATGAAAGTGACCGTTAGGTTATAAGTTCCGGCTGGCGCAGTTACCGAAAAAGTTCCATCAGGACTACTTTGCACAACTTTGTTAATTTCTTTGATAAAGATGCTGGCACCAGGAAGCGCTTCGCCCTTCTCATCCACAATTTTACCACTGATTGTTCCCGGGGACTGGCTGATATTTTCAAACACAGCAGCACCCGGTTTTGCAGCTGCCATTACCGGCGCCGAAATTGCATTGCACAGAAAACAGGCTATTGTAGAATACAGTACAAACTTCCTGACTTGCAGTAAAGATTTTTTCATTAGTCAATTAATTAGTTTATTTTAATAAAAGGTTTTAGTTCTTTCCAGTTGGGTTGGATGCGGCAAAGCTAGCCCTGTAATGTGAAGGTATCGTTAAAGTTAATTTACCTCTGCGTAATGATTAATAGCTATAAGGTTATCAAATCAATAACCCGGGAGCTCATCGGTTAAGCTAAACCAGATTTAAAATTTCCAGATATAAAAATTAGCTCAACCCTTGTCACCAGACCAGGGTCTTCGAACTGCTTGGGTAATAGACAGGCTGGAACAGTGACTGTTCCATTCATAGTTCTGATAAGCTGTATGTCTCGGGATTGCAGCAACTCAGGATAATCGCCAATATTGGGTATAAATTCGGATTATACAGAACAGGGTACTAATGAATTCATCAGTTTTTATTAACAAAAACTTAATCTGAATAACTGGGCGGTGGTTAATGAAACAAGTTTTATGTTTTAAATGCCTAGCAAGCACGAATGGGGAAACTTGACCAAAGCAAAAAAATTCATCCGTATATACAGGATAAGAATTTTAAAATCAGAAAAAATAAAAATACCTTTCACGATGCCTGTGAAAGGTATTAGTTTAGCGTATTTGGCTCAGACCATCAAATTTCTCCGAATCGACCAACATCAACTTGTCAAGATTATTGCATTGTCGGCCAAATCTCGCAAAACATTCTATAGCCGAACTGCAGAAATTTATATATGTTCATTCAATAATTGGCCAAATTTTAGACATTCGGTTAGCATTATCACCTATGGTGAGCAACCTTATAGAGAATACCGTGATGATCTAATTTCATTCCCTGCCTTGCAAATCCCTTATCTTATAGGCAAATGACACCTATTTGCTAACTTTGGTCATAAATACTCTAATTTTTGCAATTATATCATCTCCGTCTTCTTCCAATGCGAAATGCCCGGTATTATAAATATTATAGTCGATATCCATTACATCTTTTTTGAAAGCAGCTGCTCCACTTTCAGGAAAAAACTCGTCATTTTTTCCCCAAACCATTAGTAAAGGTGGTTGATTGTCTTTTAAATACTGTTGCCATTTGGGATATAATTTCAGGTTGTTCTGATAATCGTAAAATAAATCCAAATTTACTTTATGTGCATTTGGTCTTGAAAGTCTTAAATAGTCTAAATGCCAGGTATCCGGATTTATGGTTTCAATATTTCTTGTTCCATGTGTATATTGCCATTTCAAACCGTCCAAAGAAAAGGCCGGCAGGATTGCTTTTTCAGTCTCAGGGTTTCGGTCTTTCCAGAGAGCTCTGATTCCAGCCCATGCATCTCCCAAACCTTCCAAATAGGCGTTTCCGTTTTGATTTATTATTGCCGTAACCCTTTCCGGGTGAGCTGCTGCAATTCTGAAACCAATCGGTGCACCGTAGTCTTGTATCATTAATGCATAGGAGACAATTTTCTTCTTTTCAAGAAAGGCGTCCATTGTTTTTGCAATATTATCAAAAGTGTATTCATATTCATTTTCTGAAGGAAAGTCGCTATTCCCGAATGAAGGGTAATCTGGTGCAATCAGATGAAAATCATCAGATAGCTGCGCCAACACTTTACGGTACTGGTGTGAAGACGAAGGGAAGCCATGTAATAGCACCATCGTTGGTTTTTCAGGGTTTCCAGCCTCTCTGTAGGCAATATCAACACCCTCTACTTCGATGGTTTTAAATAATGTGGGATGGTTGGGTATCATACTTTTTGATTTATTGTTAGTTTTACTCATTGTTTGGCTCTGACATCCAAAAACTGCGAATATTAAATAAGCTTTGAAAGGATTATTTTTCTCATGGTCCAATTATAATAATCTTCTTTCTGCCTCTTCAATTTTTAAGTCATTGATGCTTGCGAACCTTTTTTGCATTAGTCCATTTTCATCAAATTCCCAATTTTCGTTCCCGTAAGCTCTATACCATTGACCTTCTGTATCCCGGTATTCGTACTCAAATCTAACTGCAATACGATTATCAGTAAATGCCCAAAGCTGTTTTTTAAGCTTATAATCCAGTTCATTTTTCCATTTGTCAGCAAGAAAATTCTGTACTTCATTTCTTCCGTTAATGAATTGGTTTCGGTTACGCCATTGCGTATCCAGTGTATATGCTTTTGAAATCCGGATAGGGTCCTTGCTGTTCCAGGCATCTTCTGCCTTCTGAACTTTTTGCAGTGCTGTTTCCTCGTTAAAAGGTGGTAGTGGATGCATTGGTGTCTGTTTCATAATTTACCGAACGTTTGTTAATTAATTTATTTAAATTTTTTTAATCTTTTAAATATCGCTCTTCAATATTTTTCAACGTACTTTTAAAAATACTGATATCAGTTAATCCTTTTGATACAATTAGGCTGCCTTGT
The DNA here is from genome assembly GCF_920984695.1 of Pedobacter sp. Leaf132. Classification (NCBI taxonomy): domain Bacteria; kingdom Pseudomonadati; phylum Bacteroidota; class Sphingobacteriia; order Sphingobacteriales; family Sphingobacteriaceae; genus Pedobacter; species Pedobacter sp. Leaf132. The sequence goes on from NZ_CAKLBO010000002.1 coordinate 794,104, forward strand.
AATTCTATCAAGGTCTGAATAGCGTATTGCTGAGATTGTTTGGCAGTAAACTTTAAGGCTAAACCCAACGCATTGAAAGCGAAAATCCATTTATCCATACCGGATTTTATCTGTTGCTCAAATAATGACAATCCGCTTTGCATAGAAAAAGCGCTGAAAACACACGTTTCTTTTCCGCCATCATAGAGAACCTCAATGTTTTTCAGAGCAAACCTCAACCTTGAGTTTGTTGATTTGTTGTCGTCCAGCAGAGGAAAATAAATATTTTCATCCACCCAGTGATCTATATTGTTCAAGACACATTCCGCCATCTCCTGTTTTCCATTTGGAAATCGGTGATAAAGACTTGCTTTTTTTAATCCGGTAACTTCTGCTAGATCATTTAAACTCGCTCCTTCATAACCTTTAGCCCTAAAAACTTTTGTAAGTCCGGAGATCATATCTGCATCTAAAATTTTCTGTGGTCTCATGCTGCAAATATATAAAAAAGATTTAAATTACCAAACGTTCGTTAAAATATTTATTTTTGATTCTTCGCGGTCAAAGCTAAAAAGCATTAACGAGTATTTCCACAGAATAACGGTTGCCCACCTATATTAGGAAGCCAGAATCACAGGAATGCAAATCAGTTATGGGGATACCGTATGGAATTACCAGACAAAACGGACTTTAAGTGTCCACGAAAAAATGAAAAATATTGTGAGTCATAAACGGCGCAGCCTATTCAATTTTCAATGCGAATTTAGATTTCCAGTAATCCGCTTTGCGTCTTCTTAAATAAAGGAAGAAAATTAGTATTATCTTATATAAAGAATAGACAGAGATTTTTGGTGCGTTATGCCTTTATAATTAAAGGAAGATTATTGATAGAGCTAAAGAATTACTTTAGGTTATTGTCTCGAAAAATGAATATTATAGTTAGGAAAAAAAGAAATCTACATTCAGCATCTTCTAATGGTAATATAGTCTATTGTAAATGGCAAATATAAGAGAACAAAAGAAGCAATAAACCTGACGTTTCTTGTTGTTTTACTGCAGAATATTTGAAGGAAAAACAATACTTTTAAATGGCTTAAAGAACAAAAAAAATTATTACCCTAGGAAAAGACGAATTGCAAAAAATTATAACTTTAATACTGATACGTACAATCAAGTCAATATTTATATCATGAACATAAAGTATGCACATACCAACATCATAACAAAGGATTGGAAGGAACTTGCACGTTTTTATGAAACCGTGTTTAATTGCATAGCGGTTCCGCCTTTACGAAACTATCAAGGGGAGTGGCTTGAAAAAGGCACTGGTGTCATTAATGCGAATTTACAAGGGGTACAATTACGGCTACCTGGCTATGGGGATAATGGACCGATATTAGAAATCTATCAGTATTCAGAAATAATTAATGCTGAAAGACACTTAGCTAATCAAAAGGGATTTGGACATATCGCATTTAAGGTAGAAGATATTGCTGGGGTTTTAGCAATAGCATTAAACAATGGAGCATCGAAAATTGGAGAGCTAAGCGAACATCATTTTGATAATATCGGTGTACTTAGGTTTATTTACATCGCAGACCCGGACGGGAATATAATAGAACTCCTGAACTGGAGTTGATATTAATTTCGCAAACATAGAAATTTGAAATTGAACGCTTTGTGATTAGAAATTATCAGCCATCTTGCAGCCTAAATATTATAATTATTAGAGGGATTTCGAGCTAAAATTTTAATAGGATGCTTTAAGACTGGGCATTTAATTTTATAGCCTGCATAAACCAATTTCCTTGACCCCTTATCGCCAATTCTCCAAAATGCAGACAAGCAAAACTTTATAGCAAATTTATTTCCGGTGAGAGGGGGTCAGCGTACTCAGGTTATCCAGTCAGCGTATGAGGCCACCAAGAACATAAAAAAGACGGTAATCATCTTTTTTTAAAAATGATACCCCTCTTTTTCACTGATGATATACTTGTTTCATTTAAAGAAGTAAATGCCAATAGGCGGATTGATAAAAATCTCTCAAGTCATCGGTAGAAAGAAGTATTATCTTCTCTCCCCAATTTGCTGGCGCCACATGGAATAATACAATCCTTTGGCTTCCAGGAGCTCGTTGTGCGATCCTACTTCTGAAATTCTGCCTTTTTCCAACACAAAAATGGTATCAGCATGCATTATCGTAGAAAGCCTGTGGGCAATCAGTATCGTCATCTGTTCCCGCCTGCCGGAAATATTGCGGATTGTGGTTGAAATTTCCTCTTCGGTGATGGAATCCAATGCAGAGGTAGCCTCATCAAAGATCAATAGCCTTGGTTTTCGTAGTAATGCCCTGGCAATAGAAATGCGCTGCTTTTCCCCACCCGAGAGTTTCATTCCATTTTCTCCCAATACCGTTTCAATGCCATTGGCGGTCTTGGCTATTAAACCTAAAGCCGAAGCTTTCCCGAGCGCATCCATAATATCCTTATCACTTGCAGCAGGATTTACAAAAAACATATTATCCTTAATCGATCCGGCATAGAGCTGAGTTTCCTGGGTAACAAAGCCAATCTGACGACGAAGCGGATTGTATCTCACCAAATTTGAAGATATCCCGTTGAAGTTTATCTCGCCGTCATTTGGAAGGTAAAGGCCAACCAGCAGTTTGACCAGGGTTGATTTACCAGAACCGGATGGCCCGACGAAAGCCACTGTTTGTCCACGATTTATAGAAAATGAGAGGTCATCAATAGCATTGTAAGAAGCTGTCTTATGCCGGAATACGACATTCTTAAATTCCAACCGTTCAAGGGCTCCAACTTCGACTGAATTTTCCGGACGTACCTCAATTTGCTTCGCCATCAACAAATCAAAGGTCTTTAAGGAAGCATCCGCCTCTCTGTACAGAATTATCATGTTACCAAAATCCTGAAGTGGCGTAAATATCGCGGTGGATATAAACTGCATGGCAATAAGCTCACCTGTGGTCAGTATATTACGAAATATTAACCACAGCAATATGAACAATACGGATTGTTTCAATAGGACCAAAAGTCCACCTTGCAAAAACGAAAGGCTGCTAACCTTTTTGGCCTTTAGCATTTCCAGGTCAAAAATCCTTTTAGTCTGATCGTTTAGCCTCCTGATTTCTGCAAAGGTCAGTCCCAGGCTCTTTACCAGCTCAATGTTCCGAAGACTTTCAGTGATGATTCCAGCTTGTTTGTCGGCCTGTCTGTTGATGGACCTCTGGATAAATTTTATTTTTTTTGAAACCAGACCAGTTAGCGACCCCAGCACCAGTACACCGATAAAAAAAACAGGGATGAGCATCCAGTTTTTATTTATACTGTACCATAATAAAAAAGCGACACCAACCAAGGAGGAGAATAGGATATTGATAAATGCATTAATGAACCGCTCCGCATCAGTCTTTACCTTTTGGAGTACAGATAACGTCGTGCCACTCCTGTTTTCCTCAAATTCCTGAAAAGTCAGGCGCAGTGTCTGCTTCAAGCCGTCATTAAATATATTCATGCCAAAGCTGGCAACAGCTTTCCGGGTAAGAAATTCCTGGACTGACTTGCATAACCTGGCGAGCAGAGCGATTCCCAGCGCAATGATTAACCAGTAAATTACTTTAGAAACCAATTCAGACTGATTGAGTCCAAATTTGTTGGTTGAGTAATCATCAATAATCTTCCCGAAAATAACCGGGTCAAGCAGGCTTAACAGCTGCGAAATTGCAGCCAGGCACAGCGATAATATAATTAACCATCTATGGGGAAGTAAGTATCTGACTAAAATCTTCATGTAACATATTAATAATAATATCTTATTCAACGTCAATCCCGCTCAATGGTTTTGATTCCTTGAGAAAGATACCTGACAGAGGAAGGCATCATGTCATGATAAAAAATGGACACATGTTCGCTTTGATTAATGTGAAGATGCTAACTACAGAACCTATATTGCAAGCTCGCCGATTTTTAGATCCATTTAATGCATAAATTGAGGTAGGCTTAAGTGGAGTTGCTACATTTGACTGGAGGAATTTAGTCGTCAGATTTAGAAAGAAACTTTTAAATTTGATTATATGAGCAGACGAATGTTTGATGAATCCTTCAGGAAGATGGCAGTAGAGCTTTCTTA